>NZ_CAJNBL010000044.1 GCF_905221025.1 Candidatus Nitrotoga fabula | reverse complement strand
TCGTGGCTAAAATTATTGAGTAATGAAGTACGGTTACCTGCATTTCTATAGTATAATCGCTCATTTAACCGAAGCTAGGGCGATTGTGGCAATTTGCTTCAAAATTTGAGTATAACATTATGAAAAGTCAGAACATCCGAATACGCCTGAAAGCTTTTGATTATCGTATGATTGATCAGTCGGCATCTAGGATTGTAGATACCGCAAAGCGCACTGGTGCTGTAGTGAAGGGGCCAATCCCTTTGCCTACAAAAATCGAACGCTTTGACGTATTGCGTTCCCCGCATGTTAACAAGACATCGCGCGACCAGCTTGAAATTCGCACCCACCTTCGCATGATGGATATTGTAGATCCAACTGAAAAAACAGTTGATGCGTTGATGAAGCTCGATTTGCCTGCGGGTGTGGATGTTGTGATCAAGTTGCAGTAACAAAATCGAAATATTGGTTGACCAATTGAAGTCAGCCCCTTAAATAAGGAATAATGAGAATGAGTTTAGGACTTGTCGGTCGAAAGATTGGCATGACCCGTGTGTTTACCGATGACGGTTCTTCGTTGCCGGTGACTGTGCTGGACGTGTCAAATAATCGTATTAGCCAGATCAAGACTGCAGCTATTGATGGGTACAGTGCAGTGCAGCTTACTTACGGGGTAAGACGTGCTTCCCGCGTGACAAAAGCAGCTGCGGGTCATTTTGCTAAAGCCGGAGTAATTGCGGGTAATGTGCAGAAAGAATTTAGGGCTTCCCCGGAAGAACTGGGTGCGATGCAGGCAGGCGGGTCACTAACCGTCGATCTGTTTAAGGTCGGTCAGAAAGTTGATGTGACCGGGGTAACAATCGGTAAAGGTTTCGCTGGAACGATAAAGCGATATAACTTCGGATCGGGACGTGCTACGCACGGTAACTCGAAGTCACATAACGTTCCTGGTTCAATCGGTATGGCGCAGGATCCTGGCCGTGTATTTCCTGGTAAGCGCATGTGCGGACACCTGGGGGACGTTCAGCGTACTGTTCAAAATCTTAAAATAGTACGCATCGATACGCAACGTCAATTATTGTTGGTAATGGGCGCTGTTCCTGGAGCTAAAGGTGGCGAGGTTTTTGTGCGTCCGGCTGTAAAGGCAGGTGAATAATGGAACTAAAGATGATTGACGCAAACGGTGCGTCAGGTGCCAGCGTAACGGCATCAGATGAGTTGTTTGGTCGCGAATATAACGAAGCGCTGATTCATCAGGTGGTAACTGCCTATCGGGCAAATGCACGTTCCAGCAACTCTAAGCAAAAGGGAAGAAGCGAGATTGCAAAGAGTACGCGTAAACCCTGGGCACAAAAAGGAACAGGGCGTGCGCGTTCAGGTATGGCTTCCAGTCCAATTTGGCGAGGGGGTGGTAAGATTTTCCCAAATAGCCCGGATGAGAACTATGCACAAAAAGTCAATCGGAAGATGTATCGTGCTTGCCTCGCATCTATATACTCTCAACTCGTACGTGAAGACCGGATTGCGGTGATTGATAACTTCACCATAGAGGCTCCGAAGACAAGACTTTTTATGCAAAAAATAAAAGGGATGGGCGTCGATTCAGGTCGGGTTCTGATAATTTGTAATGATATAGACGACAATTTATATCTTTCGTCAAGAAATTTGCCCAATGTCTTGGTGCTTGAACCTCACCAGGCAGATCCGGTGAATCTGGTTCATTTCTCTAAGGTGTTGGTAACGCGAGATGCGCTGGGAAAAATTGAGGAGTTACTGGCATGAGTAACCAAGGTTTTAGTAAAGAACGTTTGATGAAAGTATTGCTTGCTCCGCAAATTTCGGAAAAAGCAACTTACATAGCGGAAAAAAATGGCCAGATAATTTTTCGTGTGGACTCCACGGCCACTAAACCAGAAATTAAGGCGGCAGTAGAGATGTTGTTCAAGGTAAATGTTGAGAATGTGCAAGTATCCCTTGTAAAGGGAAAGAAAAAGCGTTTTGGAAAATTTATTGGAAAGCGCAGTGACTGGAAAAAGGCTTATGTGTGTCTTGCTCCCGGTCAGGAAATTAATTTCGCTGCAAATGAGCAAGGATAGAACATGGCACTGATAAAACTTAAACCAAGCTCTCCTGGGCGACGTGCTGTTGTTCGCGTTGTCAACAATGAACTGCATAAGGGTTCTCCCCATGCAGCTCTGCTGGAAAAGAAGACAAGATCTGCTGGACGAAATCATAATGGACATATCACGGTTCGGCATATGGGCGGAGGTCATAAGAAGCACTATCGGCTTGTCGATTTCAAACGTGATAAGGATTCCATTCCTGCAACGGTTGAACGTCTTGAATATGATCCAAACCGAAGTGCCCATCTCGCTTTGCTGTGTTATACCGATGGAGAGCGCCGTTATATCATTGCGCCCAAAGGTATCAGTGCCGGATCGCAATTGATAAGTGGATCAGATGCTCCGATCAGGTCCGGGAATGCGCTTCCACTACGAAATATACCTGTTGGCTCGACCATACACTGCATTGAAATGATGCCAGGTAAAGGAGCGCAACTTGCCAGATCCGCAGGTGCTTCCGTGCAGCTTTTGGCACGAGAGGGAAGCTATGCCCAGCTTCGCTTGCGCTCAGGAGAAATTCGCAAGGTTCACGTTGATTGCAGGGCTACGATTGGCGAAGTTGGAAATGCGGAGCACAGCTTGCGTTCAATCGGTAAGGCGGGGGCAATGCGCTGGCGCGGTGTCCGGCCTACGGTTCGCGGTGTCGCGATGAATCCTATCGATCACCCGCATGGTGGTGGTGAAGGAAAGACTGCAGCTGGACGGGATCCAGTTAGTCCGTGGGGTGTGCCTGCCAAGGGTTATCGTACACGCAGCAATAAGCGCACGGGCAACATGATTGTGCGTCGCCGCTTTCAGAATTAAGGGGTAGAAAATATGGCACGTTCCATTAAAAAGGGTCCTTTTGTTGATGCGAATTTATTAAAAAAAGCCGAGACCGTTCGCGCCAGCAACGATAAGAGGCCGGTTAAAACTTGGTCACGTCGGTCAACGGTAATACCAGAATTCGTAGGTCTAACCATAGCGGTTCACAATGGCAGGCAGCATATCCCGGTATATATTTCCGAGAACATGGTAGGACATAAGCTTGGGGAGTTTTCTCTGACGCGCACCTTCAAAGGCCACGCTGCAGACAAAAAAGCCGCGGTCAAGAGGAAATAAGGAGGTACGATGAATACAATCGCTGTTGTGAAAAGTGTGCGACTATCTGCGCAAAAGGGACGTCTGGTTGCAGATCAAATCCGAGGTTTGTCAGTCGCCAAGGCACTTAATATCTTGACTTTCAGCCCAAAAAAGGCAGCTGGAATAATCAAGAAAGGTCTTGAATCTGCTATTGCCAATGCAGAGCATAATGATGGGGCCGACATTGATGAGTTAAAGGTTGGCAAAATTTATGTCGATAAGGCTGCTTCCCTTAGAAGATCCTCCGCACGCGCCAAAGGACGAGGAAATAGTATTGAGAAGCAAACCTGCCACATAACAATAATCGTCGGGAGCAAGTAAGGATATGGGACAGAAAATTCATCCGACCGGATTCAGATTAAGCGTACAAAAAAACTGGACTTCCAGATGGTACGCAAATAGTAAAAACTACTCAGGAATGCTGCTTAAAGATATCGAGGTTCGCGATTATCTTAAGAAAAAGCTTTATGGTGCGGGCATATCTAAAATCGTGATAGAGAGGCCAGCCAAGAATGCCAAGATCACCATATATTCTGCTCGTCCAGGAGTTGTTATTGGTAAAAAGGGGGAAGATATCGAAGCTCTCCGCTCCGAGCTGAGAACCCGCATGGGACTTCCGGATGTGGCACTAAACATTGAAGAGGTGCGTAAGCCAGAGATTGATGCACAACTTATTGCGGAAAGCATTACGTCCCAGCTTGAGAAGAGAATCATGTTCCGCCGAGCCATGAAACGTGCGATGCAAAATGCAATGCGTCTTGGAGCTCAAGGGATTAAGATTATGAGTGCGGGTCGTTTAAACGGAATTGAAATCGCTCGCAGTGAGTGGTATCGAGAGGGCCGTGTCCCATTGCATACTTTACGGGCGAATATAGATTATGGTACGGCCGAGGCTAAAACCACTTATGGAATAATCGGTGTCAGGGTTTGGGTTTACAAAGGGGAGCATACAGGGGTGGATGAAGTAGTTGCCCCATCTGCTCCAGAACCTGAAAAAAGAGTAAGAAAGTCGGGGGCGAAACATGCTGCAGCCAGCTAGAAGAAAATATCGCAAGGAGCAAAAGGGTCGAAATACCGGTGTGG
This sequence comes from Candidatus Nitrotoga fabula, assembly GCF_905221025.1. Lineage (GTDB taxonomy): Bacteria > Pseudomonadota > Gammaproteobacteria > Burkholderiales > Gallionellaceae > Nitrotoga > Nitrotoga fabula. The sequence continues at coordinate 132,105 of NZ_CAJNBL010000044.1, read as the reverse complement.
CAACACGGGGTAATAAGGTTAGTTTCGGTGAGTTTGGCTTGAAGGCGGTTGCCAGAGGGCGATTGACAGCTCGCCAGATTGAAGCAGCCCGTCGTGCGATGACCCGGCATATCAAGCGTGGTGGAAGAATCTGGATTCGTATCTTTCCAGATAAACCAATCTCTCAAAAACCTGCTGAAGTACGGATGGGTAATGGTAAGGGGAGTCCAGAATACTATGTCGCCGAGATTCAGCCTGGAAAGATGTTATATGAAATGGATGGAGTTGAAGAGGGTCTGGCGCGAGAAGCATTCCGGCTTGCATCGGCTAAGCTGCCTATCGCAACTACATTTGTAATTAGACAGGTTGGGGCATGATTATGAAAGCAGCTGAATTAAGACAAAAATCCAACACTGAGCTGGGGCAAGAGTTGCTGTCGCTCAATAAGGCACTTTTTGGACTGCGTATGCAATTGGCCACACAACAGTTGAGCAACAACAGCCAGTTGAATAAGGTTCGTCGTGATATTGCCCGGGTAAAAACAATCTTAACTGAAAAAGGTGCTCAACAATGAGTGCAGTAAATTTGAAGCGAACACTGACTGGTACGGTAGTTAGCAACAAAATGGATAAAACAGTTACCGTTCTGGTAGAGCGCAAAATCAAACATTCGTTGTTGGGGAAAGTAATACGCTTATCCAAAAAATATCATGCACATGATGAGAAGAATGAGTATCAGGAAGGTGATCTGGTTGCAATTGAAGAATGCCGGCCATTATCTAAAACTAAAAGCTGGCGAGTGACTGGTTTGGTAGATAAGTCGCAGGCAGCGTAGCAATCCTATTTGACGGACAATCACTGTTTTGTGGAAAAGGCATAGAGAAGTGCAATTTTAGCTTGAGTTTGACAAGATAATTTGATATGCTTTATCGCTTCATTCCTCATAGCTGTTTCCTGTCGTTTTAACCCAAACGGGTTCCAAGACTGGCCGCTTATATGCGGATAAAGTTGGAGAGTAAATAATGATACAAATGCAATCTGTTTTGACTGTCGCAGATAATTCCGGTGCGCGTTCTGTTATGTGCATTAAGGTACTTGGCGGATCTAAGCGCCGATATGCGGCAATAGGTGATGTAATCAAGGTTAGTGTGAAGGATGCTGCCCCCCGTTCGCGTGTAAAAAAGGGGGATGTTTATAGTGCTGTTGTAGTACGTACGGCAAAAGGCGTTCGGCGTCCGGATGGTTCACTTATCAGATTTGATGGAAATGCTGCGGTGTTGCTGAATGCAAAGCTTGAGCCGATCGGTACACGTATATTTGGTCCGGTGACACGCGAGTTACGGTCTGAAAAGTTTATGAAAATAGTTTCGCTTGCTCCTGAAGTGCTCTAAATAGGATAGCTTTATCTAAAAGTTATGAATGCAGGCGGTCTAAGGAAAAGTCATGCGCAAGATTATTAAAAATGATGATGTAATTGTTATATCAGGAAAAGACAAAGGCAAGCGCGGAAATGTGCTTCGCGTTTTAGGTGACCGCTTGTGGGTGAGTGGTGTCAATATTGTCAAGAAACACCAAAAGCCGAATCCGGTTAAAGGCGTCCCTGGAGGTATTGTTCCAAAGGAAGCTGCTGTTCATGTTTCAAATGTAGCAATATTTAATGCATCGTCCAGCAAACCAGACCGCGTAGGTGTTAAAGTCCTTGAAGACGGGCGTAAAGTAAGAATTTTTAGATCTAGCGGCGAAATCATCGGCGCGTAAAGGAGAAAAATATGGCTCGTCTTTATGAACATTATAAGAAAACAGTCGTTCCGGATTTGATGCAGAAATTTGGTTATAAGAGTGTGATGGAAGTGCCGCGCATTGAGAAAATTACGCTGAATATGGGCGTAGGCGAGGCCGTAGCAGACAAAAAAGTGATGGAGCATGCCGTTGGTGACTTGCAGAAGATTGCAGGGCAAAAACCAGTTGTGACTAAGGCCAGAAAATCGATTGCCGGTTTCAAGATTCGTGAAAACTATCCTGTTGGATGTAAAGTAACTTTACGTAAATCGCGTATGTATGAATTTCTGGATCGGCTGGTAACTGTTGCCATCCCACGTGTTCGTGATTTTCGTGGAATTTCCGGAAAGTCATTTGATGGTCGTGGTAATTATAATATGGGGATAAAGGAGCAGATTATTTTTCCTGAGATCGAGTATGACAAAATTGATGCTTTGCGTGGAATGAACATTACGATTACCACCAGCGCAAAAAATGATGAAGAGGCGCGTGCTCTCCTTTTGGCATTCAAATTTCCGCTGAAGAACTGAGGATAAAATGGCTAAAGCATCTATAATTAACCGCGAAATAAAGCGTCGTAATACGGTAGAGAAATATTCGACTAAGCGTGCCGCTTTGCTTGAAATCATCACTAATAGTAAGTTAACTGAAGAGGAGAGATTTGCTGCACGTTTAAAACTGCAGGCTCTTCCCCGCAACTCCAGTCCGGTTAGGTTGCGCAACCGTTGCTTGCTGACGGGGCGCCCTCGAGGTGTGTTCAGGAAGTTTGGACTGGGGCGAACCAAGCTGCGTGAATTTGTTATGCGCGGTGAAGTTCCTGGTGTAATCAAGGCAAGCTGGTAGAGGTGAACCTATGAGTATGAGTGATCCGATCTCCGATATGCTGACACGCATTCGAAATGGTCAAATGTCAGAAAAAAACTGCGTTTCAATGCCTTCTTCTAGGCTTAAAGTTGCAATTGCTAAAGTCCTGCAGGATGAAGGTTATATTGAAGGCTACCAGGTTTCTGAAAAAGAGGGAAAGTCTACGCTGGAAGTCGGCCTTAAGTATTACGCTGGGCGGCCAGTAATCGAGAAGATACAACGTGTGAGCCGGCCAGGGTTGCGTCAGTACAAAGGCTGTGATGAAATTCCAAAGGTAATGAACGGCTTGGGCATCGCTATTGTATCCACTTCAAAAGGATTAATGACAGACCGCAAGGCACGTGCCAACGGTATTGGCGGTGAAGTGTTGTGTATAGTCGCTTAAAGAGGTAAACATGTCCAGAGTCGCTAAAAATCCAATCGTGCTGCCTCCGGGCGTAGAAGTTAAAATTGATCCCGGTTCAGTGTCTATTCAAGGTCCGCTTGGAGAAATCAGCCAGAACTTAACTGGTGATGTCATTGTTCAGCAAGAAGGCGTTTCCCTTTTGTGCAAGCCTTCTAATGATTCTCCGAAATCGAATGCTATGTCAGGAACGGTCAGGGCACTGCTTGCCAATATGGTCCGTGGCGTGTCTAGCGGTTTCGAGCGCAAGCTTACCCTGGTTGGGGTTGGTTATCGTGCCCAGGCTACCAATGACACCCTTAACCTTAACCTTGGTTTCTCACATCCGATTTCCTATGCTGTACCTTCGGGAGTCAGTGTAACAACGCCTACTCAGACGGAAATTGTTCTAAAAAGTGCGAACAAACAGCAGGTAGGTCAAGTGGCTGCTGAAATTCGAGCATTTCGTTCACCTGAGCCATACAAAGGTAAAGGTGTACGTTATGCAGAAGAGGTTGTGAAACTGAAAGAAACCAAGAAAAAATAATTGAGGCTGTTATGTTTATCAAAAATGATGCGCGTCAACGCAGAGCACGCAAAACCCGTGCCAAAATTGCCAGTCATAAGACGACGAGATTGGCTGTACGTAGGAGTAATCTTCACATATATGCCCAGGTAATTTCGGCATGTGGAGGAAAAATACTGGCCAGTGCATCAACTCTCGAAGCAGAAGTGCGCAAAGATCTTGCAAATGGCGGAAATATTGCTGCAGCTGCTGTTGTAGGAAAAAGGATAGCTGAAAAAGCCATTCAGGCAGGCATAGCAGAAGTTGCTTTCGATCGATCCGGCTATAAATATCATGGACGCGTCAAGGCCTTGGCTGATGCAGCGCGCGAGCATGGTTTGAAATTCTAATTTAAGGTGAATCATGGCTAAAGCACAAGGAAGAGTACAACAGTCAGAAGATCGCGGAGACGGATTGATTGAGAAGATGATTTCAATCAACCGTGTGACGAAAGTTGTCAAGGGCGGCAGAATTATGGGATTTGCTGCGCTAACTGTAGTAGGCGATGGTGATGGTCGTGTTGGAATGGGTAAGGGTAAGTCAAAGGAAGTACCCGTTGCTGTTCAAAAGGCTATGGATGAGGCCAGAAGAAAGATGGTAAACATCAATTTGGACAAAGGTACATTGCATCATACTGTAATTGGAAGACATGGTGCCGCGAAGGTTTATATGCAACCTGCGTCTGAAGGTACGGGGATTATTGCAGGTGGTGCAATGCGTGCAGTATTTGAGGCAGTGGGCGTGCATAATGTGTTGGCAAAATGTATAGGTTCAAGTAATCCTTACAATGTTGTACGCGCAACGATGAATGGTCTGCAGTCTATTAATTCGCCATCTGAAGTGGCTGCGAAGCGCGGTCTGAGCGTTGAAGAAATTCAAGGATAAAAAATGTCACAGAGTAAGCAAGCAATTCCAGCCGGAATGATACAGGTTACCTTGGTTAAAAGCCTGATTGGTACAAAACAATCACATAGAGCCAGCGTACGAGGACTCGGATTGCGCCGACTGAACCATGTTGTCACTGTAGAGGATACACCTGCAGTACGTGGAATGATCAATAAGGTATATTACCTGGTTAAATGTGAGGCTTAAATGCAACTAAATGATATCAAGCCTGCGCAAGGCTCCACACATTCAAAGCGCCGTGTCGGACGGGGCATCGGCACAGGATTGGGTAAAACGTGTGGTCGCGGACATAAAGGTCAGAAATCTCGTGCTGGTGGTTTTCATAAGGTAGGCTTTGAAGGTGGCCAGATGCCAATCCAACGTAGGTTGCCCAAACGTGGATTTGTCTCTATGACTCATTCGGACTGCGCTCAGGTTCTGCTTTCTGATTTGCAAAATATTGGTACGGACCTGGTGGATTTGCTTGCTCTTAAACAGTCAGGCGCGGTTTCCGTTGCAGCTAAAAGAGCAAAGGTGATTCATTCCGGGGAAATTTCACGTCCGTTGAAGCTCAGGGGCTTGTTGATTACAAAGGGCGCCCGTGCAGTGTTGCTTGCAGCTGGCTGCAGTATAGAAGATTAATGGTGCGATCAGTGGATGTAGCTGGAAAAAAGGGACCAACTTCCGGGAAGTATGGGGATTTAAGTCGCCGATTGTGGTTCTTGCTGGGTGCTCTGATTGTATACAGAATTGGTGCGCATATTCCCGTTCCGGGAATTGATCCGGCCACTTTGTCAGAATTATTTGATTCCCAGAAAAATGGAATTCTGGGGATGTTCAATATGTTTTCCGGAGGAGCACTTTCCAGATTCACTATTCTTGCACTAGGCATCATGCCGTATATTTCCGCCTCGATCATAATGCAGTTGGCGACGCATGCGGTTCCTCAACTTGAACAACTCAAAAAGGAGGGGGAGCCTGGTCGTCGGAAAATTACGCAATACACCCGTTATGGAACACTTTTCCTTGCAGTCTTCCAGGCTTTTGGAATGTCGGTAGCGCTGCAGTCCCAACCTGGTTTGGTACTGCATCCTGGTCCTATGTTTCAAGTCACAACGGTAATCACTCTGGTTTGTGGCACTATGTTTCTGATGTGGCTGGGTGAGCAGATAACGGAGCGTGGATTAGGGAATGGTATTTCTTTGATCATATTTGCCGGGATTGCAGCTGGCCTCCCATCCGCAATAGGCAGCACGCTAGAATTGGCGCGTACAGGAGCTTTTTCTATACCACTAGTACTTTTGCTTTTTTTTGGGGCAATTGGTATCACGGCTTTAGTGGTTTTTGTCGAGCGCGGCCAGAGGAAAATTCTTGTAAATTATGCGAAGCGTCAGGTCGGTAACAAAATTTACGGTGGACAAAGTTCTCACCTACCTTTGAAGGTAAATATTGCTGGAGTGATTCCTCCTATATTTGCATCCAGCATCATATTATTTCCTGCTACTTTGGCTGGCTGGTCTGCAAGCGGGCAGGGATGGACGTGGTTGAAGGATTTGAGTGATATGTTATCTCCTGGCCAGCCGATATATGTTATGTTGTATGCGGCGGCGATTATCTTTTTTGCGTTTTTTTATACAGCCTTGGTGTTCAATCCCAAGGAAACGGCGGAAAATTTGAAAAAAAGTGGAGCCTTTCTCCCGGGGATTCGCCCTGGCGATCAAACAGCGCGATATATAGAAAATATTATGATGAGGCTGACCCTGGTCGGTGCGGTTTATGTAACTCTTGTTTGTTTGTTGCCTGAATTTCTGGTGGTGAAATGGAATGTTCCCTTTTATTTTGGAGGAACTTCGTTATTGATTATGGTTGTGGTCACTATGGATTTTATGGCACAGGTACAATCCTACTTGATGTCACATCAGTATGAGAGCTTGCTGAAAAAAGCTAATTTTAAGGGTGGATTGATTCGCTGATGGGTAAAGAAGATGCGATGCAAATGCAAGGTGAGGTGCTGGAATCTTTACCCAATGCAACTTTTCGTGTGAAACTAGAAAATGGGCACGTTGTTCTAGGGCATATCTCTGGAAAAATGCGGATGCATTATATCCGTATTCTTCCAGGGGATAAGGTAACTGTCGAGCTTACTCCATATGATTTGACAAAAGGGCGCATTACATTTCGTGCCAAGTAAAATTTACATCGAGTACTAAAGGAAATAAAATGAAAGTTCAAGCTTCTGTAAAGAAAGTATGCCGTAATTGCAAGATCATACGGCGTAATGGTGTGATTCGTGTCATATGCAGTTCTGATGCACGCCACAAGCAACGCCAAGGTTAAATGGCGGTTTTTGACCAACAATTGGCAATTCTTCAATGCCTTTTTGAATGATAGGATAGCTGCATGGCTCGTATTGCAGGGGTAAACATTCCAAATCACCAACATGCAGTAATCGCACTTACTGCGATTTATGGTATAGGACGTATTCGCGCACGCGAAATATGCGCTGCAGTTGGTGTGAATGCATCTACAAAGATTAAGGATCTTGCTGATGCGGATATGGATAAATTGCGTGATGAAGTTGCGAAATTTACCGTAGAAGGTGACTTGCGTCGTGAGGTCTCGATGAATATCAAGAGATTGATGGACTTGGGCTGCTATCGCGGTTTGCGTCATCGTCGTGGACTGCCGGTGCGCGGCCAGCGCACACGTACCAATGCCCGTACACGCAAAGGACCGCGTAAATCGGTTGCCGGCGCCAAGAAGTAATATACCAGAGGATATTAGACATGGCTAAAACAAATGCGCGGGTGCGCAGGAAAGTCAAAAAGAACATAGCAGAAGGAATTGCCCATGTTCACGCTTCGTTTAACAATACCATTGTTACGATCACAGACCGCCAGGGAAATGCTTTAGCATGGTCCACCAGTGGCAGTAATGGTTTCAAGGGTTCACGTAAGAGCACACCATTTGCTGCGCAAATTGCCGGCGAAAATGCGGGTAAATCAGCACAAGAATGCGGAGTAAAAAACCTCGAAGTTCGCATCAAAGGGCCAGGTCCTGGCCGTGAATCCGCAGTGCGCGCGCTGAATGCCGCCGGTTTTAAAATTACCAGTATTTCGGACATTACCCCGGTTCCACATAACGGGTGCCGTCCACCAAAGAAGCGTCGTATCTAATTTTAGGAGATAGCCTTGGCTAGAAATCTTGATCCAAAGTGCCGTCAGTGTCGTCGCGAAGGCGAAAAGCTGTTTCTGAAGGGCGAAAAGTGTTTTACCGATAAATGCGCCGTTGAACGTCGCGCCTATCCGCCTGGTCAGCATGGCCAAAAAAAGAATGCACGACTTTCCGATTATGGTGGTCAACTTCGTGAAAAGCAAAAGGTACGTCGTATTTATGGTGTGCTGGAAAGTCAGTTCCGCCTGACTTATCGTACTGCTGAGGTTCAGCGGGGTATCACCGGAGATAACCTGCTGCAGTTGCTTGAGTCTCGTTTGGATAATGTGTCTTATCGCATGGGATTCGGAATTTCCCGTAGTGAGGCCCGTCAAGTGGTTCGTCATAATTCGATTCTTGTAAATGGTAAGCGAGTGAATATCCCTTCATATCAGGTTCGAGCAGGTGATGTGGTGGAAGTCGCAGACCATTCCAAGGCGCAGCTCCGTGTCAAAGCTGCCCTGCAAGCAGCTCAGCAGCGGGGTTTCCCTGAATGGGTAGAAGTAGATACAAAAGCTATGAAAGGGGTATACAAATCCAAGCCCCAACGTTCAGAATTGCCTGCATCGATTAATGAACACCTCATCGTCGAGTTGTATTCCAAGTAATTAATGCGGAGTAGGATATGCATAATAATGATTTTCTGAAACCACGCATTATTGAAGTGCAGAAAATTTCAGCCAGACAGGCAAAGATTGTCATGGAGCCATTTGAGCGCGGTTATGGCCATACGCTGGGAAATGCTCTACGCCGAATTTTATTGTCGTCCATGCATGGTTATGCTCCAACAGAAGTCAGGATTGCAAATGTACTGCATGAATATTCTTCGCTGGATGGTGTGCAGGAAGATGTAGTAGAAATTTTATTAAACCTTAAAGGTGTCGTAATTAAGCTGCATAATGCCAGATCAGCTACATTATTTCTTAAGAAGGAAGGTGTAGGCGTAGTTACAGCTGGTGATTTCATTGTAGATGCAGACACTGAAGTAATTAATCCGAACCACGTTATTGCCCACCTGACTGCAGGTGGTAATCTGGATCTTGAAATAAAGATTGAACAGGGGCGCGGATATGTATCCGCTTTATCCCGACAGCCTGCTACAGAAACACGGTCTGTGGGACATATTGCCCTGGATGCCTCATTTAGCCCGGTGAACAAAGTTAGTTATCAGGTTGAAAGTGCCCGTGTTGAGCAGCGGACGGATCTGGACAAGCTTATCATGGAAATTGAAACGAACGGGGCCATAGATCCAGAAGAGGCAGTACGGTATGCTGCTAAAATATTAGTAGATCAATTTTCAGTATTTGCGGCATTGGAAGGCACTCCTGAGCCGGTTGAAAAGCCGCAGACACCCAAGGTTGATCCCCTGTTGTTGCGTCCGGTAGACGATCTTGAGCTGACCCCACGCTCCTCAAATTGTCTGAAAGCGCAAAGCATTCATTATGTAGGTGATCTGATACAGAATACCGAAAATGATTTATTGCGTACTCCGAACCTAGGACGTAAATCATTGAATGAAATTAAACAGGTTCTGGCCGAACATGGACTTTCCTTGGGTATGAAATTGGAAAACTGGCCTGTGACCATTGAGAAGTAAGAAAGGATAATTATGCGCCATCGTTTAGGATTACGAAAGTTGAACCGCACAAGCAGCCATAGATTGGCAATGTTGCGTAACATGACTACCTCCCTGCTGCGTCATGAAGCTATTAAGACAACTTTACCCAAGGCCAAAGAGCTGCGTCGCATCGTTGAGCCTATTCTTACACTGGGAAAAAATGCGTCTCTTGCGAATCGCCGTCTTGCCTTTTCTCGTCTTCGTGATCGTGAAATGGTGACTAAGCTTTTTAATGAACTGGGTCCTCGTTATGCAACCCGTAATGGAGGTTATTCCCGTATTCTCAAATATGGATTTCGAAAGGGAGACAATGCACCTATGGCTTTGATCGAACTTCTGGACCGACCTGAGGATACTCAACCGTTAGAAGAATAGCGATACTTCAGTAGTGCATTTCAACCTAAATAAATAAGGCAGGTTTCAACCTGCCTTATTTATTTCATTTACTGTACTTTGTTCAGGAGTACCAGCGTAAAATGGCGGCACATATCAAGGAAGTGGCGCCGAAGACAACAAGAATACCCCAATCTGCCTTCCTGCTACGGAAAGGTTGGTTAACCAGCCGTCTGTATATTTTTGTTGCCACTATCAAGCCGGAACTGGCGCAGATGATCTTGATGAATAAGGCTGCCTGAGCTGATCTATCCAATTCAGGAAAGGTATTATAAAAATAATAGCTGGTTACAGCGAACCCCAGTCCGCTCATCCCTTGCACAAGCCACCCCGCTCCTACAATCAAGGCTAGCTGTCGTTGTACGTTGGAATGTTGAGTTATTGGGAATAGTGCAAAAATTGAGCCACCTGCAACGGCAACAGCGCCAAAATTATGTACAACCTGAACGATCGTATAAGCCAAATTTTCCACATCAGTATGCCACTACTGGACTGAGATATTTGTGCAAGCCTGTATTCCGATAGGAGTATGTGCTTTGTTTACAATTTTGATGCAAATCGCATGCTTGCCAACGCTCATTGGTTCGATTGCATGGATTCCTTGTTTTTTTCGCAAAACCGCGATCTCCTTGTCATCTACATATAAGTGTACATGGTCGCCCTTTGAACCTGGGGTTACTCGGTATTCTACGTTGATTTTATCGTTTGCAGCTACTGTGGAGCCATTTGCTGGGGCGGTTATGGACACGGAAGCTTCTTCAGCCATGGCATGTGGTAGATTACATGCAAAAGCCATCAGGATTGCAACATGACCTAGAGTACGCATATCTGGTTTCCTTGTGTAGATAAATTTCTTTGCGATTTTTTCCATGTAAATGTACCATGTTTCGAGATCAGAATTCCGCTTTTGTTTGCTATGTTGCTGCGATCGGCTACTCTTTCATGGTTTCACTTCTTTTTGAAGCTTGTTAACGGAGCTATTTTGCATCCGATAGTTAAGTTGACCAATTCTGTCCGTGCGTCTTTCGTGATAGTGGAGTATCCACATTAGGTTGTTAGACTTTATTTTTGAAGAATACTTTGTGCAGCCAGTAAGCAGCATATCAATAGAAAAAGGCCAGATTTGAAAATCTGGCCTTTTATCCATGAAATCTTGTTTACAACGTGCTGATAAGAAGACTAAGGTAAAGTAATCCGTTTAATCAAAAATCAGTACCGTTCAATCTTGCAACGGTACTGATCTTCGGGCAACTTACTTACTCTATACGGACGGTATAGTTTAAGTTTCTACAAGTGCCGTTTATACAGTTACTGCGACACAAGCCTGGGTTCCCAGAGGAACTGGCTCATGGAATTCATCCACAATCTTGATACAGATGTCGTGCTTTCCTGGGGTCAGCAGGTCCAGACCAACGGTAAAGCCATAGCTGCCATTCAGCAGATGGATTCCGGAGAAGTGCTTGCCATCAATATACAGATGCCCGTGTTCATCATTATAGATGATGGTTGGGGATTGATAACGATAGGTTCCTTCTGGAGCCAATTTGGTGTAGCCTGCATTTTGTGGCTGACGAGTTGTATCTACAAAGTTTCCACCTGGAACGATTGCATATTGCAGTCTGATCTTAGCAGGTCTTTGAGTCTCGTTCTTGTCGGAATTTTCTGCAACTACATTCATGGACACCGTGGTACCTTGACCTCTAGGGCCGTCGGCGTTAACGAAATATTGCTTTTGGAAGGTCTTGCTTGGGGCTGTCTCCGCCTTTGTGTAACCCAGGCCTGTTTCTACCGGAGCGACGCAATAAGGAGCCGCACTCGCCACACAGCCGCCTGTGCCATCATTTCTTGGACCAGCCCACTTTTCATCAAAGTTCTCGTCATAGATAGGCTTTCCACCTACATATGGAACCATGGTCTTGAAGTCTGGGGTAAACTTGGTTGGCTGTTTGCCATGATAGCTAGCTTGACCCGCGCCGCCATCTTCCCGTTGCCACTGGTCGTTGTGATGTTTGCCGATGTTGAACTGGCCTTGTGTTTCAAACTGATATGGATGGGTGGCATCGCCGCCGCCGGGTGGGTAGTTGCCTGGAATGCCTACTTGTCTTTCTGGGTGCAGATTACCAGCTTGAGGATCTGGGGCAAACGAGCCTTGGGGTGGAAGAAAATTATATTCGGAATGCGGGCCGTCATATGCCATGGCTGCCGGGGAACTAATTGCAAGCAGTAGTGCCAGTGAGTTAACTCTGCGCATAATTATTACTCCTCTAAGTAAATAAATAAAAAAGATAAACCCACTCGTACCGTCCGCGGGGGCTCCTAATAACTTCTAACAGCTGAGGCAGGGTAACATAATATTAGTGACAATTGCAAAAAATATTTATAGTTTTTTACCTTGACCATGGACAATAATATGCCCTTTTCGAGAGGTTGTAAAATGCCTTTTTCAGGATTGTTTGCATGCTTTCCATGCAGGCTTAAACAATCCTCCTTTATGGTTTCGTAACATGCTGATATATATTTGAATTAATTGATTTTCCGGGTTGTTGCGACCGGTGTTTCCAACATGCCAGCCTTAATATGCGAGCCTGTTCGCGGATGGAATCGGTTTCTGGTATCCAGGCATCCTTACATGAGCTGTTTCAGGTAATGACCAGTAATGCTTTTCGGGTTTGCAGCGATCTCTACCGGGGAGCCTTCTGCAATGATCTGCCCGCCACCCTCCCCGCCTTCAGGTCCAAGGTCAATGATCCAGTCTGCGGTCTTGATCACGTCGAGATTGTGCTCTATGACCACTATGGTGTTTCCCTGGTCGCGCAGTTTTTGTATAACTTTCAACAGCATCGAGATGTCATGAAAATGCAGCCCGGTCGTTGGCTCATCCAGGATGTACAGCGTGCGCCCGGTATCGCGCTTGGAAAGCTCCAGGGACAACTTAATGCGCTGGGCTTCTCCGCCAGACAGGGTGGTGGCGCTTTGCCCCAGCGTGATGTAGCCGAGGCCCACATCCAGCATGGTTTGCAGTTTGCGCGCTATGATGGGAACCGGCTTGAAAAACTCATATGCATGTTCTACAGTCATTTGTAGAACCTGGTGTATGTTTCGTCCTTTATATTGTATTTCCAGTGTTTCCCGGTTGTAGCGCATGCTATGGCATAAATCGCATGGTACATAGAGGTCGGGCAGAAAATGCATCTCGACCTTGATGACCCCATCGCCCTGGCAGGATTCGCAGCGGCCACCTTTGACGTTGAATGAAAAGCGCCCAGGCCCATAGCCGCGTTCCCGTGCCTGCGGCACGCTGGAGAACAGTTCGCGGATCGGCGTAAACAGACCGGTGTAGGTGGCGGGGTTGGAACGTGGGGTGCGCCCGATGGGGGACTGATCCACGTTGATGACCTTGTCAAAAAACTCCAGCCCTTCGATTCTTGCATATGGGGCAGGTTCAGTGATGCTGCCATACAGGTGCTGTGCGGCTGCATGATAGAGCGTGTCATTTACCAGTGTGGATTTGCCGGAACCGGACACCCCTGTCACGCATACCAGCAGTCCGACGGGCAAATTAAGCGTAACCTGTTTCAGGTTATTGCCGCACGCCCCTTGAATTTGCAGCCTGCGCTCCGGATTGGGGGGGAGATAGCGTTCGGGAATTGTGATACTGCGCCGCCCAGACAGATAATCTCCAGTCAGGGACTGCAGGTTGTCAGCCACTTCCTGCGGCGTGCCCTGGGCGATGACTGTGCCTCCGTGTTCGCCTGCGCCGGGCCCCATGTCCACTACGTGGTCGGCTGCCTGAATGGCATCCGAGTCATGTTCTACCACGATGACGCTGTTGCCCATGTCGCGCAGCCGTTTCAGCGTGTCCAGCAATCGGTCATTGTCACGCTGATGGAGGCCGATGGAAGGCTCATCCAGGACATACATCACGCCGGTAAGGCCGGAGCCGATTTGCGATGCCAGCCGGATGCGCTGTGATTCGCCACCCGACAGGGTGTCTGCCGAACGGTCCAATGATAAATACTCAAGCCCGACGTTGTTCAGGAAAGTCAGGCGGCTGGCAATTTCCTGAAGGATCCTTTCTGCTATGGCGTGCTTGTGGCCGGGAAGTTTCACCTGCTGGAAAAAATGAAGCGCATGTTTCAGCGGTAACGCGCTGAGTTCATAAATGGCATACTCTGCGATTCGGACATTGCGTGCTTCGAGACGCAGCCTCGTACCTTTGCATTCAGGGCAGACACAGGTATTGAGATATTTTGCTAGTTCCTCGCGCACGGCAGGGGAAGTGGTTTCCTGATAGCGTCGCTCCAGGTTGTTAACGATGCCCTCGAATGGATGTTCGCGCAGCGCAGGCTTACCGCGCTCGTTGAGATAGCGGAATGGAACTTCTTCCTTGCCGCTGCCGTATAAAATAATCTGCTGGATTGTATCGCTCAGACTTTCAAACGGGCGCTCCAGATCGAAATCATAATGTCGGGCCAGGCTGTCCAGCATCTGGTAGTAAAACTGGTTGCGCCGGTCCCAGCCCTTGATCGCTCCGGAACTCAGCGAAAGCTGCGGAAAAGCCACAATCCGTTTGGGATCGAAAAAGTGGATGCTACCCAGTCCGTTACATTTCGGGCACGCACCCATCGGGTTATTGAAGGAAAACAAGCGCGGTTCCAGTTCCTGCAATGAATAGTTGCAGATGGGGCAAGAAAATTTAGCGGAAAAAAGGTGTTCCTTCCCGCTGTCCATTTCAACTGCCAGGGCGCGGCCCTCTGCATGGCGCAATGCGGTTTCGAATGACTCCGCCAGCCGCTGCTGATGGTCTGCGCTGACTTTCAGCCGATCCACCACGATTTCAATTGTGTGTTTTTTGTTCTTTGCCAGAGTGGGCAGCTTGTCGATCTCATAGACCGTGCCATTTACGCGCAGCCGTATGAATCCCTGCGCGCGCAATTCATCAAACAGGTCGAGCTGCTCTCCCTTGCGATCGGTGAGCAGCGGCGAAAGAATCATGATCCGGGTATCCTGCGGCAGCCGCAGCACCTGGTCCACCATTTGTCCAACGCTTTGGGCCTGCAACTCCAGGTCATGCTGCGGGCAATAGGGAGCCCCCGCTCGAGCAAACAGCAGGCGCAGGTAGTCATGAATTTCCGTTACCGTGCCGACAGTGGAGCGCGGGTTGTGCGAGGTAGCCTTTTGCTCAATGGCAATGGCGGGAGACAGTCCTTCGATCAGGTCCACGTCAGGCTTGGCCATGAGCTGCAGAAACTGGCGTGCATAGGCGGAGAGCGATTCGACATAACGCCTTTGTCCTTCTGCATATAATGTGTCAAATGCAAGGGACGACTTGCCGGAGCCGGACAATCCTGTGATGACTACAAGCTGGTTGCGCGGCAAATCGAGGCTGATATTTTTTAGATTGTGCGTGCGTGCGCCACGTATTTTAATGCTGTCCATGCCGGTTACCGTTGGTTGCGCCAAACCTGATAATATACGCGATTTCTTGCGCATCCAAAACTTCAATATGGAACACTCTCCTGATTCAATGACGCCAATTGAGCGCCGCGCCAGCATGGGCCTGGCCGCCATTTACGGTTTGCGTATGCTGGGACTGTTCATTATCCTGCCGATACTGGCACTGTACGCATCCGAACGATTGCCCGGAGGAGAAAACCCTCTTTTGATCGGCATTGCCCTGGGCGCCTACGGCCTGACGCAGGCAGTGCTGCAGATCCCGGCTGGCTGGATGTCCGATCGTTACGGCCGTAAACCGGTGATTTATGCGGGGCTGCTGCTGTTCGCGATCGGAAGCTTCCTGGCTGCTTCTGCGGAAAATATTTATTGGATCATTGCCGGGCGCGCAATTCAGGGTGCAGGCGCGATCAATGCCGCCGTGATGGCGTTGACGGCCGACCTGACGCGCGAGGAAGTGCGCACGAAAGCCATGGCGATGATCGGCATTACCATTGGGATTACCTTTTCCATTTCCTTGGTGCTGGCACCGGTGCTATACCAGGCAATCGACGTGCCAGGAATTTTTGTATTGACGGGTGCACTGGCCCTGTTGGCCGTGCTGTTTGTGGCGTATCTTATTCCCAATCCAGCCATTACGCGCTTCCATTCCGGTTCCGGCGCAAGTCGCAAGCAATTTGGTGAGGTGCTGCGCAACAGGGATTTGCTGCGGTTGGATTTTGGTATTTTTTCTTTGCACGCGATCCTCATGTCGGTATTTATGCAGGTTCCATTCGTGCTTAAAAATAACGGACTGGATGTTGCGCGTCACTGGCAGGTGTACCTGCCGGTGATGCTGCTGGCTTTTGTACTGATGGTGCCGCCTATTATCGTGGCCGAAAAAAAGGCAAAAATGAAGCAGGTGTTCATAGGTTCCATTGCACTGGCAACATGTGGACAATTATCATTGATGCTGACGCAGGGCAGCATATGGGGGGTGGTGTTTTCTCTGTTATTGTTTTTTGTCGCATTTAATGTGCTGGAAGCGACACTGCCTTCCATGATCAGCAAGATCGCACCTCTGGCAGCCAAGGGTACGGCGATGGGCATATACAGCAGTGTACAATTCCTTGGTGCATTTTCCGGTGCGTTTGCCGGAGGTTTTCTATTACAGAATTTCGGTGGGGATGCCGTATTTGCGTTTGCCGCAGGTCTGCTGCTGCTGTGGTTGTTGGTGGCCAGCACCATGAACCCGCCAGCAGCGGTGCGAACCAAAATGTACCCGTTGTCCGACATGGATGCGAAAGCGGGGGCTGCCCTGCAGCAGCGGCTGTCACAACTGCCGGGAGTACGGGAAGCACTGGTGGTGCCAGATGAACGTATGGCCTGCCTGAAAGTGGATATGAGCGGCTTTGACGAGGCTGGAGTTCATCATTTAGTGAAAGGGGAATGACATGTCGGTCAACAAGGTGATTTTGGTGGGTAGGCTGGGCAAGGATCCGGAAACACGGTATATGCCCAATGGTGAAGCAGTGACGAATGCCACGCTGGCAACGTCAGAAACCTGGAAGGACAAAAGCGGCGAGAAACAGGAAAAAACCGAGTGGCACAACCTGACCTTCTATCGCCGCCTGGCCGAAATTGCCGGGGAATACCTGAAAAAAGGCTCGATGATTTATGTGGAAGGCAAGCTTTCCACGCGCAAATGGCAGGATAAGGACGGCAAGGATCGCTATACCACCGATATCATCGTCGGCGAAATGCAGATGCTATCGGGTAAATCCGGCGGCGGCAGCTACGAATCGACAGACAGGCCAGCTGCTTCTGCGCAGAACAGTGCGCCCGCTGACAGTAAATCCGCCCCAGCCAGAAGTAGCGGCTTCGATAACTTTGATGATGATATTCCTTTCTAGCGGGTATCATTATTTAATAATGTAAACAAAACCCCAACCACTCAAGGAGTGATCGGGGTTTTTTATTGTTGGCACTTTTTTTGAGTCCTATAATCTGCACGATAGGTTATCGCATCAAGCCCAAGCAGAGCATCTGCTTAAGCAGGACCAACAGGCTTTGGCCCCATTCACCGCATTGATCTACGAAATTCTCAAGTCTGGTAAGAATATAGATTTGTTAGAGTTGGGTGGGTAAAAGCCAGCAATGTCTATTTTTTAGTCTCTGCAAAACCTGCGTTCAGAGGCGGTTTTATATGGTTCTTGTCAATGCAAGGATTACGTAAAAAGGAATTCATGTATGTCAGCTGAAGCAAAATTAAACATAGTCCCAGATATTGGGAGTGGAGATGTTTCTGGGAGGCGCCCCAGTGAAGCTATCGCTGAAAGAAAGTCTAAAGAGCTCGTGATTGCATTCGCAGGACCAATAGGCTCTGGAATTCAGGCCGTCAAAGAACGTATTACAGAGATTCTTTCTGCATCTAGCTACCAAGTGCATCACATCAAAATTAGTGATTACTTAAAAGAGTGCATATCTAAAAAGCTTATCTCTGTAACAGGTGAACCCGCTGATACTGGAGCTGAGAGATATATACAAATGCAAGATGCTGGAAATGCACTAAGAGTCAGACAGGCTGATATTTTGGCTGAGTATGCGATTCTGAGAGTTGCTGAAATCAGAACCGAAAAAATCGGGACTGAAGCGGATGATGTTACTGACTTCCTTCCAGAGCGAACAGCATACTTAATTGATCAGTTAAAACATCCGGAAGAGATTGCATTGTTACGAGCTGTATATGGAAACCTTTTTTATTTATTTGGTGTTCTAAGTGTTACTCCTCGTCGTGAAAGCCGATTGCGTTCAGAGGGGGTGGAGCCTAACAAAATTTCGGAACTAATTGAAAGGGATCGTAAACAACCTGAGAAAAATGGCCAGCAATTGGACAAAGCTCTCCAATTGGCAGACTTTTTTATCAGAAATGATCATAGTAACGCAGAAGCTCTGGGTTCTCAGATTAAGCGATTCGTAGATCTGATGCATGGCGCAAATGGCTTATCTCCCACAAAGGAAGAATATGGGATGTATGTGGCTTATGCGGCTGGGTTGCGTTCAGCCTGTCTTTCCAGGCAGGTAGGTGCATCCATAATGAATGTTGATGGAACCATTATTTCAACAGGTAGAAATGATGTCCCAAGGCCTGGTGGCGGACTTTATGGACCGGAAAGTGGAATGGACGATGCTCGATGTGTGAAGCTAGAGGCTGGTGTTTGCCACAACGATGTCTATAAGAGAAATTTACTTAAGGATATAAAAGCTGTACTCAGCGAACAACTAGGACAACATTTTTCAGAGCTTTCTGAAAAAGAAAAAAGATGTGTTCAGACATTGAGTGGAATTAATGTTGAGGAATTATTAAATAAAATTGCAGAAAAAGCCTATGAGGAAACGCGACTGAGTGGCTTGATAGAATTCTCACGGTCTATCCATGCAGAAATGGACGCGATCGTTTCCTTGGCGCTGAAGGGAACAGGGAGTACTAAAGACGGTACGCTATTTACATATACTTTTCCGTGCCACAATTGTGCTAGGCACATAGTGGCGGCAGGCATAAAAACTGTTTATTACCTTGAGCCATATGAAAAAAGTTTAGCGCTAGATTTGCACTCTGATGCCATTGCTATTGACGGTATTGATGCTGGTGGCGAAGCCGGGGCGACGGGTGATCGTAAGGTGAGGTTTCTTCATTTTGAAGGTGTGGCTCCGCGGCAGTATCTCAATATGTTTACACCTTCGGGAGAAAGAAAGGATAAGGCGGGGAAGGCTATCATGATCAAAATACGTGAAGTAGAAAAAAAGGTTCCTGAGTACTTGGATGACTATAGACAGTATGAGTTGAAAGTGGTCGAGCATTTGAAAAAAGTAATCGAAGGGTTGGAGGGTGGAGGGTTGTCGTCATAAGTGTAATAATCTAAACTACCGCCTAGGGAGATGATGATGTCAAAGACCGTAAATTCTGATGATCGGCAAATGAACTTGGATTTCAGTTCCGCACCAGTACGTGTCGCTAGTGTGGTTCTTAATGAGTCCAAAGTGGTGAGTCTGAGCGCTTTTGCGCAATCACGTCAAACGCAGGTGCAACCTCGAACTGTATTAGATCGCCTTCTTCAAGAAGCTCAGAAATTGCGATGGTAGGCATCAAAATGGAATTCAAAAAGGGCCGGTCTTCGGCCCTTTTGTCTTTTGAGAGCCTAACTTAGTGTAGGTGGTGCAAACAACAAAAGCGTAAACAAAGTTAATCGATCGAACAATCATGAGTAAAGCATTTACCAGGGAAACAGATGAAAGCCGTGATGACGAGGAACCGCAGCATTCCTCACCATCGCTTCCGACTGGAGCAAAGAACTATATTACCCCTGGTGGATACCAGCGTCTGAAGGACGAGCTGGATCAGCTATGGAAGACGGAGCGCCCGGCACTGGTGCAAACCGTTACCTGGGCTGCGTCCAACGGGGACCGCTCCGAAAATGCCGATTACCAGTATGGCAAGAGGCGCCTGAGAGAAATTGACCGGCGTATCCGCTTTCTGTCCGGCCGTCTGGAAAATGCGGTTGTGGTCGACCCGGCACAGCGGGGATCCTGCGATCAGGTGTTTTTCGGCGCGACCGTTAACGTGCTCAGGAAGAATGGCACAGAGTACACCTGTAGTATCGTGGGGGTAGATGAGGCGGATGCCAGCCTGGGGCGGATCAGCTGGGTTTCTCCGCTGGCCAGGGCGCTGCTGAAGGCGCGCATCGACGATGTGGTCATGCTGCGAACCCCAGAGGGAGAAGAGGAGCTGACGGTTCTAGGGGTTGAGTACCGGGCGCTCCATTCCGAAGGATGAGACGCGGATAACCGTTCGGGTAGTGTAATCGGAAATCATCATGCAGGCGATAACCCGTCCAGGGGTGCGTCGAGGCTGCTGGCCGGGTAATCGGTGCGTCTTTTTTTAAAGTTTAGTCCATTCATGGGGATTTCTGTCAGTTAATGGGACAGGAGAATTTTCTGTCCTGCATGGGTGTAGTGCTCAGTCCAGTGCAGGGAACAAGCCGCGTAAGCCGCCGGCAATGAACTCGACGGAAATGGACGCGAGCACCAGGCCCATCAGCCGGGTAAATACATCTATGCCGATCTTTCCCAGGCGTTGTTCTACCAGCGGGGCGATCAGGAAAGTGAGCCAGACCGTTGCGCTAAGCAGGATAATTATCAGACTCATGATTGCATAGTGCTCGATACCGGCAGCCTTGTGTGCTTCCAGTATGACTGCGCTGATCGATCCCGGCCCTGCCAGCAGTGGAATGGATAAAGGTACGATGGCATGGATCGGGCCCGTTTCTTCTTCGTCACCCATAGGTTTGTTTTCAGCGGATATGGCGAGGTTTCCGTTCAGCATCTTGAAGGCCATCAGCATCAGCAGAATACCTCCCGCTACACGAAAAGAGCTGATGCTGATGCCGAAAAAGGCCAGCAGGTTTTGTCCGATCAATAATGCTGTCAGCAGGATGGCGCATACCGCCAACGATGCGACGCGACCGATCCGGGTGCGCCGGGGTGCCGACATGCCGGCGGTAAACAGAATGATGACCGGGATGATGCCGATGGGATCCAGGATGGCGAACAGGCTGATGAAAATTTTGGCGTACTCGGTAAAATCCAGCATGGTGTCGAGTCTTGAACATCCGTGGAAATTGGGTGGGACAGGTTATCACCCAAAAATGACTGAAAGCAAATTTCCGGTGATGGGCTTTGCAGCTCGAACGGATCAGATTTCTTGCGGGCTGGTTGTCTTGACCCGTTCGAGCACGGCTGCGAAGAAGGCATCGGTGCCATGTAGCGAGGGGAGAAGTTGCAGGAACGTTTTTGATTCCATAGGGATTTTGTTCTGCGCGAGAATTTCGCCCGCGGGACGCTGGATGAATGCAGGGTGCTCAGTCAGGAATGCATCAATGATGGCATGGTTTTCCTGGGGTAAAAAACTACAGGTAGCATAAACCAGACGACCGCCCGGCTTGAGCAATTTGCTTGCAGATGCCAGGATGGAAGCTTGCATTCGGGTGTATCCGGTAACGCTCTCGGGAGACTGGCGAAACTTGATATCCGGGTTCCGGCGTGAAGTTCCCAGTCCACTGCATGGTGCATCGACCAGAACACGGTCTATCTTCCCGTACAGCCTTTTTATTCTGCTGTCATTTTCGTGAGAGATAAGTTGCGGGTGCAGGTTGCTGAGCCCGGAGCGTTTCAGGCGTGGCTTGAGGTTGGCCAATCGTTTTTCGGATACGTCCAGTGCATATAGTCTGCCTTGGGACTGCATCATTGCCCCCAGCATCAGTGTTTTCCCTCCCGCTCCTGCGCAGAAATCCACTACCATGTCGCTGCGCTTTGGCGCGAGAAGATACCCGAGCAGCTGACTGCCCTCATCCTGTACTTCTATTTTCCCACTGAGAAACAATGGGTGTCCGGCAAGCGCAGGCTTGTTTTTAAGGCGGATGCCAATGGGGGAGTATGGCGTGGGCAGCGCATCCATCCCTTCTGACTGGAAGGTCTGTAGCACCTCGTCGCGGGTCGCGAGCAGAGTGTTGACGCGCAAATCCAGCGGAGCCGGGGACTGCATGGAACGGCCCAGCGCGAGTATCATTTCATCGCTCATGGTTGGCTGCAGCTGCTCTATCACCCACTCGGGCAGTTCTGCCTGTACCGGCAATGGCAAAGTGGCGAG
The DNA here is from genome assembly GCF_905221025.1 of Candidatus Nitrotoga fabula. Taxonomy (GTDB): domain Bacteria; phylum Pseudomonadota; class Gammaproteobacteria; order Burkholderiales; family Gallionellaceae; genus Nitrotoga; species Nitrotoga fabula. Next base: position 110,289 of record NZ_CAJNBL010000044.1, on the reverse strand, counting down.
GCTGATGGCTTTTACCTGCCCTAGCCAGCTACTTTCTCCGTGCATCAGGAGCGGTTCCAGCTCACGCAGGTTGTAACCACCGAACCGGATCCAGTATGCCAGCGTCATGCGGCGTGGCGTGGCCTCCTGGGCACAGGCCTGCTCAAGGAAAAGACGGTGGCGCAATACCCCGAATATTGTTTCTGCAACCAGCGCTCGTTCCTTGGATCCAATGCGTTCATGCTGGAAAAAATGACGCAGGGTGGCATCGGCAGGATGCTCCAGCGGCAGGATGCTGCGCAGGGCTCGGATAACAAGATCGAGACGATATTCGGTCAGTAGCATGGTTCAGAATTTGGTGTGTTGGGGCGAAAAATCAAATCCGGCCCAGACGAATTGAAAGCAGGCGGTCGACGCATGGGAGGGAACGATTATCGCTCGAAATGGATATGGGTCAATACTTGTGCAGCTTTGCTGCCATCAGACTCGGTGAGGATCATTTTGTACGGAAAATTAAAGTGTTCGGTTGCCAGCCAGATTTCAGTACGCTTCTCATCGCCGCGGGGCAGACTGGATACGTAGGATGATTTGAATGTTCCGAGCGGAACGGTCACGCTCTGGTCATTCGTGACGCGGTATTTGTATTCCTTCACCCTGCTGCCATCGGTAACGTTGAAGTTGAGTTCAGTGGAGTCCTGCAGTGGCATGAACATGAACTGATATATCGCACTTGCCCGGTCCTGGGTTTCGGCAGGCAATGGCAGCGTGCGCTTACCGTTGCGGTCGGTCAGGGTGATGAGGTTGGCCTGCCAGTCGAAATCGGCCCGGGTATTGCGTTCCATACCGAGCTTGCGTTCATGGACATAGGTGATTGGGCGTAAGCCATTTTTAGTCATGATCCCTTTGCTGTTAACCTGAATGACTTCAGGTTTGATCAGGGCGAACAGGCCGGTTGCCTTGCTGAGGCTTTCGATATGGTAACCGTCCTTTGAAAGGGTGAATGTTCCTGTGATGGTTCCGATTTTGAAATCATCTTTGAAAACGTCATATTCCGCATCGATACGGGTTGGGAGAGAGGAAAGGGGAGTGGCGGCGAGCACTGCCTGCGGCGCGGCGCTAATCAACAATAATAGGATGATCAGATCAATCAGCTTGCGCATTGTCTGGACTCCATCCGGGGTGAAATCAGAGCGGTTTCACGCTGCTCCGTGTCTTGTATCCGAACGATTCCGTCTGCATCCAGGTTGAGCTGGCCGTTGCAGAACCAGCGGATAGCCTGCGGAAAAATGCGATGTTCCTGGTGTAAAACTCGTGCTCCCAGGGTTGCAGGTGTGTCATCCATAAAAACCGGAACAGCGGCCTGGATAATAATCGGGCCGTGGTCGAGGTCTTCTGTGACGAAGTGAACCGTGCAGCCATGAATTTTCACTCCGTCCTGGAGCGCGCGCGCATGGGTATTGAGGCCGCCATATGCAGGTAGCAACGAGGGGTGGATGTTGATCAGTCTGTTTTTGTAGCGCATAACGAACTCATGGGTGAGAATGCGCATGAAACCGGCCAGTACGACCAGATCGGGGTGAAAGCTGTCTATGCAGATGGCGAGCTCGGAATCGAATGACTGACGATCCGGATAATTGCGGTGCTCAACAGTCATGGTTTGAATGCCGTGCTGCCGGGCAATGCCCAGCCCTGGTGCGTCCGCGTGGTTGCTGATTACTGCTGCAATCCGGCACGGCAGGTCTGCTTCCAGTATCGCGCGCAGATTGCTGCCCCGTCCGGATATGAGGATTACGATGGATCCGGGATTTGTGTCAGCCGATTCTGGTTTGTTTCTCATCACCTGTTCGCGGCTGGATTGTTCCAATGCACCAAGCAGTTTCTCCGAAGGATGCAAGTTGGGCGACTGCTTCTGTGGCATGGTTCGGGTTCATGATAATGACCATGCCGATGCCGCAGTTGAATGTGCGGTACATTTCCTGTTGTTCCACGTTGCCCTGTTCACGGAGCCACTTGAATATTCTGGGCGTCTGCCAAGCCAGTCCGTCAAGGACAGCGGTAACGTCCGGTGGCAGAATACGTGGCACGTTTTCGAGCAACCCCCCTCCTGTGATATGCGCCATGCCTTTTATCGGCAGGTTTTGCATCAGCGCCAGCAATGGCTTTACATAGATGCGCGTGGGAGCCATCAGACAGTCGGCCAGTGTGCGTTCCCCGTCAAATTTGGCATGAAGGTCGGGCTGCATGAGTGCAATAATTTTGCGTACCAATGAGTAGCCATTGGAGTGGGCGCCATTCGAGGCAAGCCCGAGCACAATGTCGCCAGGGCGGATATCCTCTCCGGTAATGATGTTCGATTTTTCTACCACACCGACTGCAAAGCCGGCGAGATCATACTCGCCGGCCGGGTACATGTCGGGCATTTCGGCCGTCTCGCCACCGATGAGCGCGCAGCCGGCCTGTTCGCATCCTGCAGCGATGCCTTTGATGACCTCGGTGGCGGTATCGACATCCAGCTTGCCACAGGCGAAATAATCGAGAAAAAATAGCGGTTCTGCACCCTGCACCAGAATGTCGTTGACACTCATCCCCACCAGATCGATGCCTACCGTATCGTGACGATTCAGTTCAAAAGCCAGTTTCAGCTTGGTACCTACGCCATCCGTGCCAGAAACCAGGACCGGTTCGCGGTATTTTTTGGAAATTTCGACCAGTCCTCCAAAACCCCCTATACCGCTCAGGACTTCTGGACGCATAGTGCGTTTTGCGAACGGCTTGATGTTCTCCACCAGCCGGTCACCTGCTGCTATGTCCACTCCAGCGTCACGGTAGGAAAGGGTATTGGGCAGGCTCAAGTTGAGTTCTCGCTTTCTTCAGGATACAGTACAAGACAAATTCCGTTCCATTTTACTCCAAAAGACCATTTGGCGCTTGCTTACAGGTTAATATTGAAGAGGTGCTGAGAAAACAAGGTGCTGTCCATCGTTTTCACTATAGGCAAAATGGCTGGCCGGATCAGAAAATATCCCAGGATTGGAAGCTAATCCAATTTGTAGTATCGTGATTCATTTTTATGACGCAACTGTTACTAAATCTTGCTCATGATTGGTTTCCCACGCTGCATAATTTTGTGCCGGGTCGTAATCTCGAATTGCTTTCGGCGTTGCAGCACGCGCTGGAAGGAACCTCAAATGAACGTTTTTTTTATTTATGGGGCGAGCCGGGTAGCGGAAAGAGTCATCTGATGCACGCAGCAGTTGCGCACGCGCGTTCAATGGGGCAGGCTGCTGTTTTTGTTGAGGGTACGGTGCCGGATATGGTTCCGGTGGTTGCGATAGACGATGTTGAAAAGCTGGATGTCGCTGCTCAGATCGAATTGTTTGCCCTATATAATCGCATGCGGGAAATCGGTACCATATTGCTGGTAAGCGGGGCTTCTGCGCCGGCTCATCTGGATTTGCGGGATGATCTCCGTACCCGGTTGGGATGGGGGCTGGTATATCAGGTGCATGCCCTGAATGACGCAGAAAAGGCCCAGGCATTGGAGCAGCACGGGCTAGCGCGAGGCTTTGCCCTGCCTCGCGAGGTGACGCAGTATCTGTTGCGCCATGGAAGGCGCGACTTGCCTGCGTTGCTAGGGTTGCTGGATGCCCTGGATGAGCGGTGCCTGCGTTTAAAGCGCGTACCTTCCGTGCCATTGTTAAAAGAAGTATTGCAGTCTATCCATCTGGAGTCGGCGTGAACCTCGTATTATTTGATTTGGACAATACCCTATTGAATGGTGATAGTGATTTCGAATGGGCTCAATTTTTAATTGAACAGGGCGTGCTTGACCGTGAACTGTTTGAAGCAAAAAACCTGGCATTTTATGAGCAATATAAAGCGGGTACGCTGGATATTCATGAATTTCTTGATTTCCAGCTGAAACCCTTGTCCCGTCATTCGCGCAAGGTGCTGAATGGCTGGCGTGATGACTTCATGTGGACCAAGGTGCGCGGCATGATTTCTACCCCCGCACAGGAGTTGGTAGCGCGGCATCGCACTGCGGGCGATATGTGCATCATTATTACTGCCACAAATAGCTTTGTGACTTCACCGATTGCACGTGAATTCGGTGTGGAACATTTGATTGCAACGGAACCGGAAGAAATAGACGGTGAATTTACCGGATCTGTTACGGGTGTGCCATGTTTCCGCGAAGGAAAAGTTACCCGTCTGGAAAGCTGGCTGGAACAGCACAACTGGGGGTGGGGCACGTTTGTCGCCAGTTTTTTTTACAGCGATTCTTTGAATGATCTTCCTTTGCTGGGAAAAGTGAGCCACCCAGTAGCGGTTGATCCGGATGCTACCTTGCGCAAGCATGCAGAACAACATGGTTGGCCCATCCTGACCTTGCGCTGAAAAATGGGTAATCAGACCATTTTAGTGATATTCGAAAGGCTGTTTCGATCTTGGGCGAAATGTCGGGTAAAAATTGTGAGTGTTCTGCCTGGGGTTGGATCGCATGTTTTTTGCTTGGATTGTGACATGAAACATTTAAAACTTGCATCGAAGAGCCTGATTTGATTTTGTCAAGGGAATGGTTGGAAGCTTTGGACGTTATGCAGTTTCATGTGCGCGAAACATCCTGCGGGATTGCGTTATTCCTGAATAAGGATACGCGAGATTGTGCGCCTGTCTGTTTTGAATGGAAGTAACCTCCAGTTCATCATGTCCCCAAGAGTGATTCTCTTGCTGTTTGCGGTTCCGCTCAGCCTGGGGTTTGGCTTGATGAATGGATCTCTGCCCCTTTCTCCTGCCGAGGTGTGGCAAGCCCTGCTTGGCCAGGGGGAAAATACGGCGAGCGATGTGGTATGGCAGTTGCGCATGCCGCGGGTGCTGGCGGCATTTGCCTGCGGCGGGCTGCTGGCTTTATCTGGTGTACTGTTGCAGGTATTGTTGCGTAATCCGCTGGCAGACCCATATATTCTGGGGATTTCTGGTGGCGCTGCAGTGGGGGCGCTGGGTGCCATGCTTTTTGGCGCCGGCATGTCTGTCACGCGGATTTCCTCATTTTCTGGTGCGTTGCTGGTTATGTCGGTGGTGTTCGGTCTGGGCTTCCGGCAAGGGGAACGAAATATCTATCGCTTGCTTCTTACTGGCGTAGTGCTTTCTGCGGGGTGCGGTGCCCTGATTAGCCTGCTGCTGACCTTGACGCAAGGCGAGCAGGTGAAGGGGATGCTGTACTGGCTGATGGGAGATTTGTCACATCCGGAAGGCCTGGTGATGGCATGGTTTGTGTTGCTGCTGGCTGGATTGTGCGCCTCTCTGTTTTCAGGGGGGCTGGATGTGCTCGCGGGTGGCGTGAACAAGGCAGCGGCCCTGGGGGTGGCAGTTGACCGCTGGCAGGCAGGTCTGTTTTTTGCTGCTGCGGCTCTGACCATGATGGCACTGCAACTCGGTGGGAACATAGGTTTCATTGGATTGATGATTCCCCACGCCATTCGACTTTTGGGTTTTCATGCACACCGCTGGCTGATCCCCCTTTCTGTGTCTGTGGGAGGGAGTTTTCTGGTGCTGGCGGATACTCTGGCACGTATATTGTGGTCCCCGTTGCAACTTCCTGTAGGGATATTCACCGCGCTTTTGGGTGTGCCGGTTTTGTTGTGGCTTTTGGGCCGGAGAAAGTGATGCAATCATTGCTTCACTTGCAAGCGCTGGAGGCGAACAACCTGACTGTGGAGATTGGCGGCAAGACGGTATGCCGTGAGCTTGATCTGATAGCCCGTCCCGGGGAATGCTGGGCTCTATTAGGCCAGAACGGCGCGGGGAAAACCACTTTGCTGCGCACACTGGCGGGTTTGCATCCGCCCCGGGTCGGCAGGGTAAGTTGGAATGGCATGGCGCTGGCTGCCTATTCGAGACGCACTTTTGCGCAGCAAGTCGGGATTTTATTGCAGGGGGAAGTAGGGGAATTCTGGGGCAGTGTGCAGGAATATGCTTTGCTGGGCCGTTTCCCACATCGCAACGTACTACTGGGTTACGGCGCGCAGGACGAGGTGTTGGCAAGTCAGGCTTTGCAGCAGGTGGATCTGGCCGGGCTGGCCGACCGGTCGCTTGATACATTATCGGGAGGTGAACGTCAGCGTGCTGCAATTGCACAACTGCTTGTGCAACAGCCGGAGTGCTATCTGCTGGATGAGCCACTGCAGCACCTTGATTTACGCCATCAGGCCCAGGTGATGCAGATATTCGGCAAGCTGCAGGCGCAAGGAGGGACGATCATGATGGTGCTGCATGATCCTTTATGGGCACAGCGTTGCTGTGACCATGTCCTGATGCAGTACTCCGATGGCCGGGTGTTGCATGGTCGCAGCCAGGACTTGTTGACGCGCGGACACCTTGAAGAACTGTACCAGTGTCCATTGCATGAGATCTCTGTGGCAGGAGAGCGCTGCTTTGTAGCAGGTGTATAATTTGAAATTATTGTCGCATTCCCCTGCGGCATTTTTGTAACAGTAAATATTAATGATCAGAAAACTGCTTAAGCGCGTGTTTGGAAAATCTGCCCGGAAACGGACAGAGGGTAAATGCCACATCATCCCTTTCAAGGTACACGGTATCAGTCGTGATGGCATCAGTTCCGCTGCACTGAAAGTAACGGATGGCCTGCAGGCAGCGGGCTATTCCGCCTTTGTTGTGGGAGGGGCGGTGCGCGATTTGTTACTGCATCGTCATCCGAAAGATTTTGACATAGCAACGAATGCCACGCCGGAAGAGGTGCGCCGTGTGTTCCGCCGATCACGCATTATCGGGCGTCGTTTTCGTTTGGTGCATGTTCTGTATGGCGAGGAAACGGTGGAAACGTCCACTTTTCGCCGTATGACAGGAAGCACAGAGGCAGAAACAGACGAGCATGGACGTTTGTTGCGTGACAATGAATTTGGCGATCAGGAACAGGATGCGGCTCGCCGTGATTTTACGGCAAATGCACTCTATTACGACCCGTCCAGCCAGGAGATTTATGATTATCACAATGGTTATGCGGACATCTGCTCCGGTATCCTGCGAATAATCGGCGATCCGGTCGTCCGTTACCGGGAAGATCCGGTGCGCATGTTGCGTGCGGTGCGGTTGTCAGCCAAGCTCGGAATGAAACTGGAACCCTCAACAGTCGCACCCATCTCACAGATGAAAGATCTGCTGGGTAACGTACCACAGGCACGCTTACTGGATGAAATGCTCAAATTGCTGTTATCCGGTCATGCGGTGGGTTGCATCAAGAAATTGCGTGCCATGGATTTGCATCACGGGCTTCTGCCGATGCTCGATGTAATACTGGAGCAACCTCTGGGCGAAAAATTCGTCATGCTTGCCCTGCACAGCACGGATCTGCGTATTCGTGCCGAGAAATCGGTGTCCCCCGCTTTTTTGTTTGCAGCACTGCTCTGGCATGATGTCTTGGCTGTATGGAAAATGCATCAGGAAGCAGGAGAGCGTCCTGTTGCGGCACTGCATGTTGCGATGGAAGAAGTGCTGAACCGGCAGCAGGCGCGGATGGCCATCCCGCGACGTTATGATGCGGTCATGAAGGAATTGTGGCTGCTACAACCCCGTTTTGAGCAACGAGGTGGGCAGCGTCCATTTCGTTTGCTTTCCCAGCCATATTTCCGGGCAGCGTATGACTTTCTGCTGTTGCGCTGTGAGAGCGGCGAGGTTGATTCGCAGTTGGGACTGTGGTGGGACGAGTTTCAGGATGCAACCGAAGAACGCCGTGTAGAAATGCTGCTGCCGGATGAAACAGGCAAAAAGCGTCGTCGCCGTAGGAAATCTGGTGTGAAGATGCAGGCTGGGCTTCTTGAAAAAACTTGAGGACGGCAAAACTTGCATGCGCTGAAGTCGGGGTAGGTTGGCTGCATCAGTGAATCTTCCGGATTTGTGCCAGGAAGCGGGTATGGTTTTGTGCCGGTTTTCTGTTGGAAATATGGAAAGCATATTGCATAGATGAGTTTTAAACATACGGCTTTCATTGGTCTGGGCAGCAATCTGGATAACCCGTGCAAACAGGTGACCTATGCGTTGCGGGCGTTAGCCCGCATTCCCAGTATCCGGATATCAGCGAGTTCTTCGCTATATCGAAGTGCGCCGGTTGGGTATTGTGATCAGCCGGATTTTGTGAATGCGGTGGCGCAACTGGAAACAACACTTAGCCCCATTGCTTTGCTGGATATTCTTCTGGAACTGGAGCGTGAATGCGGTCGCACGCGTGAATTCCGCAATGCTCCGAGAACTTTGGATTTGGATGTGCTGCTGTATGACGATTTGCAGCATCAGGAGCATAATTTAATTATCCCTCATCCTGAGATGCATAGGCGGGCATTTGTGCTGCGTCCATTATGGGAAATCGCACCGGACTGTATGATTCCTGGTATAGGCGCGGTATCGGAAGCCTTACTGCACTGCCGGGAGCAGCAACTGGAGCGAATTGGCGATGTTATTTGATAGATACCGTTATGTGGTGGTCGAGGGGCCGATCGGGGTGGGCAAAACCAGTCTTGCGCTTCGGCTGGCCAGGCATTATGGTGTGGACATGCTTCTGGAGAAACCTGAAGAGAATTTTTTTCTGGCACGGTTTTACAAAAATCCCGAGTGTCATGCACTGTCAACACAGTTATTTTTTCTGTTGCAGCGAATTTCTGAAGTGCATAATCTGATTCAGGCACAGATGGATACATCCCATCGAGGTATCGTGGCGGATTATCTGTTTGAAAAAAATGTGCTGTTTGCACGTTTGAACCTGGATGATGATGAACTGGCTCTCTACCAGAAGATTCATGACGGTCTCGCACCGCAAGCACCCAAACCGGATTTGGTCATTTATCTGCAGGCTTCTCCGAAATTTTTGGCGGAACGCGTACGCAGGCGCGGCTTACCCTATGAATGCCAGATGGCCGAATTTTATCTGGCGCGTTTGGCACAGGGCTATTGCGATTTTTTTGGTCATTATGATGCGGCGCCGGTATTGACAGTGAATAGTGAGCATATGAACTTTGCGGACAGCGACGAGGATTTTGCTTTCCTGTTGCAGTGTGTTGGGTCAATGAGCGGACAGCGTGAATCCATTGGAAGGGGTGTGTGATGAGAACGACATTGGCTGCCTTAAGGGCTTTGCATGGCAAGGGCGAGAAAATTGCTGCGCTAACCTGCTATGACGCCTGCTTTTCAGCGTTGATGGAATCTTGCGGAGTGGATGTGTTGCTGGTGGGCGATTCGCTCGGAATGGTACTGCAAGGACACAGCACGACCCTGCCCGTTACTCTGGATGAGATGGTTTACCACACGGCCTGCGTGGTTCGCGGATCAAAGCAGGCCTTCATTATTGCCGACATGCCTTTTGGCACCTTTCAGGTCAGTCCTGAAAAAACATTTGAAAATGCCGCGCGTTTGATGGCAGCGGGTGCACAGATGGTCAAACTGGAAGGGGGGGCATTAATGGCCGGGACGATTTCCTTTCTGATCGAGCGCGGAATTCCAGTATGTGCCCATGTTGGACTGATGCCGCAGTCGGTTCATCAGACCGGCGGATACCGTGTGCAGGGCAAGAGCGAAGCAGCCGCGCAACGCATCCTGAAAGATGCGGCAATAGTTGAGCAGGCCGGGGCAGGTATGCTCGTGCTCGAAGCTATTCCAGCAGTGCTGGCAGCAGAAATTACTGCGAATGTTTCCATTCCCACCCTGGGTATAGGAGCGGGCGCAGCCTGTTCCGGCCAAGTGCTGGTATTGCATGACATGCTGGATGTTTATCCAGGTAACAAGACCAGGTTCGTAAAGAATTACATGAAGGGTGCCCGTAGTATTGCTGACGGGGTGGCCTGTTATGTAAACGAAGTGAAATCCGGTGTTTTTCCGGGAGTGGAACACGGTTTTTAAAGCCATGGAGCGGATCAGGAATCATTTATGCTAGTGATACACACGATTGCCGATATCCGCATGCGGTTGAGAGGTGTTAACGGCATAGCGCTGGTGCCGACCATGGGTAATCTGCACCATGGGCATCTGGATCTCGTAAGGATTGCCCGGCAGCGGGGGCAGTTTGTGGTGGTGAGCATATTTGTTAATCCATTGCAGTTTGGCATCAATGAAGATTTTTTCAAATATCCGCGAACGCTGGATCAGGATTGTAAACTGCTGGAGGGATGCGGGGCGGATCTGGTTTTTGCGCCAAGCGAATCGGATATGTATCCGCAGCCTCAGCAAGTGAAAGTAGCGCTGCCACCAATAGCAAATGAATTATGTGGCACTTTCCGCCCTGGTCATTTCAGCGGTGCGGCGACGATAGTGCTGAAGTTGTTCAATATCATACAACCTGAAATTGCCGTATTCGGCAAGAAGGATTACCAGCAATATTATTTGATGCGCCAAATGTCGGAGCAGCTGAATCTGCCTGTGAAAATTGTAGGTGCGGAAACGGTGCGTGCACCAGATGGTCTGGCGCTGAGTTCTCGAAACCAGTATTTGAAGGATGAGGAACGAACCGAAGCGGCTTTCTTGTATCAAATGTTGACAGGGGTACGGCAGGCAATCCTGAATGGGGAAAAAGATTTAGGCTGGCTCCAGGGGCAGGGATTGGATGCGCTGGTCTCCCGTGGCTGGCGAGCAGAATATGTGGAGATACGTTCCCAGGGCAATCTGGAAAAATCAAGGATGGAGGAAAAGAATCTGGTTATATTGGCTGCTGCCTGGCTGGGAAAAACCCGGCTGATAGATAATCTGGAGGTTTTTCTTGATGGCGGTTCTGCATAACAACCGCTGGATCCAGGATAATGGGATGAACAGGAGCTATGGTGGATTTGCTCAGGAACAAAAGAATACCGACCCATGAAACTGTATCTTTTGAATAGGTGAGTATCCGGAATCAAACTCCGGAAATCCGCAGCTTTCTGGAGGTGTTGATGGATAATGTTATAATTTTATTTTTTAGTTCTCCCACAGGGGGTACACAATGCTAAGGACTATGCTTAAAGCCAAATTGCATCGGGTGCATGTTACGCATTCGGAATTGCATTACGAAGGCTCGTGTGCAATTGATGAGACTTTGCTGGAAGCAGCCGATATTCATGAGTATCAGCAGATCGATATTTATAATGTTACCAATGGCGAACGTTTTACCACCTATGCCATTCGCGCTCAACGTGGTTCGGGTGTCATATCGGTTAATGGTGCCGCTGCGCACAAGGCCAATCCGGGCGATATCCTGATTATCGCTACCTATGCAATGTATTCAGAACTTGAATTGCAAAAATTTAAACCTAATCTGGTTTATGTTGATGGATTAAACCGTATTATTGACCAGCGCAATGCGATTTCTGTGCAGGCCGCGTAGATAAAGCATCCGGTTGCACAGGTTCTGTATATATTTCCTGGCTATGCATGCCAGGCTTCTGTAATTTCATTTTTCTGTCAAAATTTTGCAGTAATATCCAGACTTGCAGGAATTATCCGCGTTTTTAGGTAAACTGCCTGAACGACCGGGCAATGCATCTTATGCAGGCTTGTTGCGTGAATGCCCTCTTTTATACCAGTCTTATTGTGTACCTCGGTTTGAACAGCCAGAGCCGGCAGTCAATGGTTTCTGGTGACGGGCAGGTTTCGATACGCTACTTTCTCCGCTTCTCTGTGGCCTGTTTCAGAATATCCGGGTATGCCGGGGGTAAGTTGCTGGAAGTGCTGCTTATCTGAGACTTGGGGCAGGTTAATATAGTCCTGTTACCTAGGCACAGGGCGGACTCAAAAACTGGCTCTTTGCCGGGCAATGGGAAACATCATGCAAAAACCGGGTATATATCTGCAAGTGGTTTTTCTCGGGAATTGCATGAACTGGAAAAATGCCAAAAACTGCTGAACCCAGGAAAAATGATTTTCCGGATGGGTTACTCTGAATTTCTTAGGGGTCAGATGTATCATGAATATCCGGCGATCAGCCACTATAGGGATTGATGAGCACCATCGTGACTGACTCTGGTTCTGGATATTGTACGGTTTCCGGATTTTTCAACCGCATGTTCTGTTTTCTGGGTATCCTGCTGGGACAATTCAGGTGATTGGAATGAGTAAAGAAAGAAATATTCTGCGAGTGCTCATTGGTCTCGTGTTGGGTATCGGGTGCTACCTGCTGGCAGGTTGTGCATCGGGTGCCGGCGGAGATAAAGTCGCACAAGAAATATGGGAAAAACTGACCGCAGGAGAGATGCAAGATTTGATAGTCGTATTTGACGATGCGGCAATTCTTGCCGAGGCAGGACAGTTGAAGAAAGCAAAAGGCATCCTATTGGACGATGCGGAAATTATCCGGTTCAAGGCGGAAAAATATTTGGCCATGAAACGTGCTGCAATTTCCAGATTATCACCAGGAAAAATTGAAATCCTCAAGGATTTTGAAGCGCTTCCGATCATGTTGCTGCGATTTCATAATGCGGAAATCCTGAAAATGCTGCTTTCAGATTCCTTCGTTGTCCAGGCATATAAAAATCATCCGGAAAACAGGGTACAGTCGGATCCCAGTCCATGAACGCTTCTGATACAAATTATGGTCGGCAGGCAGGAATACTTTTACTGGCGCGGGTGATTTTTTTGGTTTTTGCCCTGGCAGCAGGCCATGCATACTCCCAGGTTCCCGGCAATGAAAAGGGGGAGGCCGCCTTGCGGCTGCTGGAAAAAATGCAAACCGGTACATCGCAGGATTTCATTGTGGTATTCGATGAAAGGGCGATCCAGGAAGATGTGCAGGCCATGCAATCAAACATGCGGCTCACATCACAGGATGCGTCCGTTTTAAAGCAGAAGGCCGTTCTGTATGCCAAAAAAACAAGAGGTTCACGCATCCTTTGCGTCGCATGAATCCGCTGTGCTGAAAGACTACAGTCAACTTCCGCTAAGTTTTGTCCGCGTTTATTCCAGGAAAGCACTGGATAAACTGCTTATGCATCCTGGTGTAACGGGGGTGTACGAAAATACGGTCATGAAAATGCTGTTGGCTGAAAGTCTGCCTCTGGTCAAACAGCCTCTGGTGGTCTCGGCAGGCAATCAGGGTGCCGGCACAGCGGTAGCGGTTTTGGATAGTGGCGTGGATTATACCCATCCTGCGCTTGGACCATGCGCTGTCCCTGGAGGACCAGCCAGCTGCAAGGTGGTGTACGCCAAGGATTTCAATCCCGGTGGCAGTTCAGACCATGGTACCCATGTTGCAGGGATTGTTACAGGTGTGGCTCCTGGAGCAAAAATTGTGGATTTAAAGGTTTTTGGCGAGGATGGTACGGCTCCGTCTTCGATTGTGCTGGAGGCGATCAATTGGGCAATTGTCAACAGGCATACCTACAACATCGTTGCTCTGAACCTGAGTTTAGGAAGCGGCATGTACAGTTCGCCACAAACTGGCGGAATTTATTTTCCTGCGGTCCAGAATGCCAGGTCGGCAGGGATATCTGTGGTCGCCGCGGCAGGAAATGAAGGTTACATCAGTTCGTTGATCAATCCGGCCGCTACTGACGGGGTCATATCAGTCGGGGCTGTTTATGATTCTGCAATGGGCATGAAATCCTGGAGCTCTTGTTCGGATTCCACCACAGCCGCAGATAAAGTGACCTGTTTTTCCAATAGTGCGCTGTTTCTGACATTACTTGCTCCGGGTGCCATGATTGATGCAGCCGGGAAAAGTATGGGCGGTACCTCTCAGGCTGCGCCGCATGTGGCTGGAGCGGTAGCGGTGCTGCGAGCCGCCTTTCCCGGTGAAGCCCTGGATCAAATTGAGGCACGCCTGAAAAATGGTGTTCAGGTGACCGATGTCAGAAACAGTGTGACCAAACCCCGTCTGGATTTACAGATGGCGGTCGGAACCACCACAGCCTGCTCCTATTTTGTTTCGGAGACCGGCAAGTCATTTGGTTCAGGCAGTGCAACCGGAAATATCATTGTCACCGCAGCCAACGGTTGTACCTGGAGTGCCATGAGCAATGCACCAAACTGGCTGACGATCACTTCGGGTAGCAGTGGCAAGGGTAATGGTGTTGTCAGCTATGTATTAACGGAGAACCATGCTGCTTTCCCGCGAACAGGGGTGTTGTTTGTCGCAGGAAATACGTACACGGTTACCCAGGCGGGTGTGGGAGCCGCCGGGGCAAATCTGGTCGGCAATCCTGGATTTGAAAGTGGCCACGTCTTATGGGTTGAAAAAAGCTCCATGGAATATCCTATCGTTACGCAATTTCTCGTCCCCGCACCATCTAATGCCTGGTATGCATGGCTTTGTGGATATAACCACTGTGAAGATAGTTTGTATCAGGATGTAATGATTCCCCAGGATGCGTCTGGAGCGGTATTAAAACATGATTACTGGATTGAAACCGAGGAAACAACGGGTTTGGATTTTTATGATTTCATGGAGGTCAGAGTTTATAGCCCGCCTGCCGCAACAACCTATAAGACTTGTGTTTCATTCACGAACCTGAATACAACTACAGACTGGGTTCAAAGTGGTGAATGCAGCCTGGATGCGTATAAGGGGAAGACGGTCAGGGTGAAGTTTTTTGCAACCAATGATGGTCTTTACCCAACCAGTTTTTATGTAGATAACGTCAGTCTGATGATAAACAGACCTTCTTTGCCGGGTGCGACTGCAGAGGTTGTTGAATTCTATAATACCAATCTGGATCATTATTTTATTACCGCGGACCCCAATGAAGCCGCAGGAATTGATAATGGCAGCGCAGGTCCCGGCTGGATCCGTACCGGCCATCGCTTCAAATCCGGTGGGAGCAGCCCGGTCTGCCGGTTCTATGGAAGCATGTCACCAGGTCCAAATTCGCACTTTTATACAGTGGATATGAGGGAGTGCGAGGCGCTAAAACAACTTCAGGCGAGCACGCCGGATACTCAGAAACGCTGGAATTTCGAGAGCATGGATTTTTATACTACCCTGGCAACCAGCGGAACCTGTCCCAGCGGGATGGCGCCGGTTTACCGCGCCTATAATAACGGATTCACCCAGGGCATTGATTCCAATCATCGTATTGTCAGCGATCCGGCTGCCATTCAGCAGGTGGTGTCCCGTGGATGGATAAGTGAGGGGGTGGTAATGTGCGCGCCTCTATAAAATGAAAGTCAGATGGCGAGAAACCAATCGAGTTGTTTTGTAAGGAGTTATATGAAACGGGTGGAAAAGTTACAGGTTCCACCATGGTGGCTTTCTGCATACTTGCGCCAATCAGGATATGTCTGGGGAAGAAACAGTCCAGTGGTGAACCCTGATTCACGACAAAACGTGTTCGCAGATTGATCTGAATGAATTGATTTTTTCAAAGAAGAACAGCATGCCAGAACTACCGGAAGTTGAAACAACCCTGCGGGGCATTGCGCCGCATATTCAAGGTCAGCGTATTGCGGATGCCGTTATCCGTACCCCGCGTCTGCGGTGGGCTGTTCCCGGGCATTTGCCCGCTATTCTGTATAACCAGACCGTTCATACGGTCCGTCGCCGTGCCAAGTACCTGTTGATTCATTGTGACACCGGAACGCTTATTTTGCATTTGGGCATGTCGGGCAGTTTGCGCGTTCTGGACGCTGGAATAGAGCCACAGAAACATGATCACTTTGATTTGAAGTTTACAAATGGAATGCTAGTGCGGCTGCGCGACCCGAGGCGCTTTGGCGCAGTCCTGTGGCATGAAGGCTATCCCGAGCAGCATCCGCTCCTTTCAAAGCTCGGTGTGGAACCACTGGGACAGGATTTTAGCGGAGGGTATCTTTTCCATTCGATACGCAATCGTAAGGCCGCAATCAAGCTGGTTATTATGGATCAACGTCTGGTAGTCGGGATTGGCAATATTTATGCCAATGAAGCTTTGTTCCGCGCCGGTGTCTGTCCGCAATTGCCTGCTGCAAGCTTAAGCTATTCGCGCTGCGAAGCGCTGGTCCAAGCGATTCAGGCAACCCTGGAAGAATCCATTGCCCTTGGTGGAAGCAGTCTGCGCGATTATGTTGGAGGCGATGGTAATCCTGGCTATTTTCAGCAGCGCTACTGGGTGTATGGTCGCGCAAATGAGAAATGTCGTGCATGCGATACCATGATCAGGCAAATCCGGCAAGGCCAGCGGTCCAGTTTTTATTGTGACTGCTGCCAGAAATAAACTGGTCATTTACAGGATAACGAGGGTAATGGATATGACTCAATGGTTAAAGACAAAAGATAATTGTTTGTGTTCAGGCTGCTGATCAATTTCTTGATTCAGCAAGGTGTTGCCGTTTATGATAGACACCTGTGTGTCAGGGAAGTGTGTGTAACGCATACCGCGACATGATTAAAGGGGTTACTATAGGGGCTGCCATCGAATAGTGCGATCCGTTATTCCTAATCGAGCGGGTATCCGGATTCTTGTTGTTTTTATTGATTTATTATTATGTTTAATCTATTTGATGGCAGGCCCTATAGCAACTGTATGAACTTAAGTCCTGCACCCGGCTAAGCCGGTTAATTTATTGCGGTAATGCCGCGAACAACGCGAATACATTTGGAATACATTTGCTTGTTCCTAAAGATACAGTATTCGTTGATCCCCTATAGCTGAACATAAAACCGGCTAAAAAATTTGGGGATGTAGTTCAATTTAGAATTAAGAGTACTGAAGTTGCAATATCCTGTCTGTGCGGTATCGCACAAAACGAGTAAAAGTTGAATAAACGCTACTTTGATTTGAAAGGATGGTTGATATGACGAAATGTGCTTGTAAACCTTTACAGATCGGGATAAGCGGCGAATGCCTATAGCTCCTTCAGGGGGAGTCAGTTACAACCGCCTTCTTGCAGCATTGCCGGAAGATGGGTTTAAACGCCTGGGCCCGCATCTTGAGTTAATTCAGCTGCAGCTTGGCAGTATTCTTTATGAATCAGGCGATCATTTGCAGTATGTATGGTTTCCTACAACTGCCATCGCGTCTTTGCAATATATTATGGAAGATGGTGCTTCGACAGAAGTGGCCAGTGTTGGCAATGAAGGCGTGCTGAGTGTTTCATTGTTTACGGGAAGTGCAGTGCCACCCAGTCGTGCAATTGTTCAGACCGGGGGTTATGGCTATCGGATAAAAGTTGGAGTGATGCTGGAAGAGTTTCATCGTTCGGAGTTGCTTCAGCGCTTGTTATTGCACTATATTCAGTCACTTATTGTTCAGATTTCGCTGACAGCGGTCTGCAATCGGCATCACTCAATCGAGCAACAGTTGTGCCGCTGGTTGTTATCGACCATAAACCGACAATTATCCAATGAATTAGTCGTGACTCAGGAGCTGATTGCCAGTATGCTTGGAGTTCGCCGCGAAGGTATTACAGAAGCCGCTGGAAATTTGAAGGATGCAGGCTTTATTAATTACCGTCGTGGTCATATTACCGTTCTTGACCGGGCTGGCCTGGAAACCCTGACTTGCGAATGTTATCAAGTAGCCAAGAAAGAATTTGGAAGTTTGCTGTCGATGTACGCGACCACGGGTCATGCTCATTCACAAGCCTGCAGTAAAAAATGAAGTGTTTGGCGGTACCCGTGGATGATTAAATATTCCTGAATATGCTGTTGGATGGGTATGATTTTTAGTATTGTATGGATTGAGCTTGGAAGTTTGCATAAAATTTTGTTGATAAGAAAGCAATAACCGGAGAAAACATCATGCCGAATCTTAAGAAATATTCTGCATTATTCCTCATCATGTCGAGCGTGATGATTGGCGGGTGTCAGACTACTACGTCTGGCGGCGTTGTTGGTGCAGACCGTTCCCAGTTAATGCTGGTATCTTCGCAGGAGCTGGAACAGGTTGCCGAACAAAGTTACAGCAAGCTTAAATCAGAGGCAGTTACCAAGGGTACGCTGAATGAAGATCGTGCCATGCAGGAAAGGTTGACGAAGATAGCGGATCGCATTAAACCGCAAACAGCGGTGTTTCGTCCCGACGCTTTAAACTGGAAATGGGAGGTCAATGTAATTACTGACAAACAACTGAATGCATTTTGTATGCCCGGTGGAAAAATTGTTTTTTATTCCGGGTTGATTGATGGATTGAAACTCTCTGACGATGAAATTGCGATTGTGCTTGGACATGAAATTGCCCATGCCTTGCGCGAACATTCCCGGGAACAGGTATCGCAGGCAATCGCTGCCAGCACTACCATTAATGTAGGTGCTGCGCTGCTGGGTTTGCCAGGAGGGGTAACGGATCTGGCCAATATTGGCTATAAGGCATTGGTTGAAACCAAATTTAGCCGTAATGATGAAATTGAGGCAGACAGCATCGGCCTGGAGCTCAGTGCAAGGGCGGGATATGATCCTCGCGCAGGAGTTACTCTATGGGAAAAAATGATGAAGGGTAACGATGGGCAGGGTCTTCCGGAGATCTTTAGCAGCCATCCGGTGGATAAAACCCGGATCAAGAGAATTGAGAGCTTGCTGCCCAAGGTCATGCCTCTTTACGAAGCTGCGCGAAAATAATGTAACCATTTGGTTAGATCCAGATAAATCCTCCCGTATTTGCGCCGTACATTTTGTGCGGCGCGGGTGCGGTTCCGGTTAACAGCGAAGTCTGTCATGCTCCCTGTTCTGCTATATAATCTCCAGTCGGCCTGGTTATCTTGATTGAGAGCAGGTGTGGCCTTGTTCCTGAAATAAAGATTTCATTACCAGTATCTAAGGATGCTGTTTAGCCACAACTGTAGTTGGTGAAATCAAGGGGTTTTCCCCATGATCATGCAATGCGGGGGCTGGTCCATGATGTGCAGTAACAGGAGAAAATGATGAAAAAAGGCACTCCATATACTCTGGATGTCCGGCCTAAAATACCGGCTCGTCTAGCCAGGCTTGAAGAACTTGCAAATAATCTGTGGTATAGCTGGGATCTGCCTACGCGTGATCTGTTTTCCTTTATTCAACGTGATCTCTGGGAAGATGTAGGGCAAAATCCTAAGGCTTTCTTGCAGTCTGTGGATGAGCATAGCCTGATTGCCGCTTCCGAAGATCCAGTGTTTCTGGACCAGTTTCAACGGATATTGTCAGCTTATGATAGCTATCATGCCAGGCCTGTATCCAATGATCTTTCAGCAAAGTTTACGGAAAATGACCTGATCGCATATTTTTGTGCTGAATTTGGTTTCCATGAAAGCTTTCCGATCTATTCCGGCGGTCTGGGAATCCTGGCGGGTGACCATTGCAA
Organism: Candidatus Nitrotoga fabula; assembly: GCF_905221025.1. Lineage (GTDB taxonomy): Bacteria > Pseudomonadota > Gammaproteobacteria > Burkholderiales > Gallionellaceae > Nitrotoga > Nitrotoga fabula. The sequence continues at coordinate 91,093 of NZ_CAJNBL010000044.1, read as the reverse complement.
GTCAGCCAGCGATATGCATTTGCCTTTTGTCGGTATAGGACTGCTCTATCGTCAGGGTTATTTTCATCAGACTGTTGATTATGAAGGTAATCAGCATGCGATATACACAGATTCCGAATTTGACAGCTTGCCAATTTCGCCAGTGCTGGATGGCAATGGCCTGGACGTCCAGGTAAGCGTAGATTTGCCCGGACGAAGAGTGGCAATCAAAGTATGGAAGGCGGTTGTAGGAAATGTCATGATCTACCTGCTGGACACTGATCTTGATGAAAACTCCCGGCAGGATCGTGCCATTACCCACCATCTTTACGGGGGGGATCGATCCGTCCGCATGGAGCAGGAGATTGTGCTTGGAATCGGTGGTGTACGTGCTTTGCGAAAAATGGGCATTCAGCCAAGTGTGTGGCACATCAATGAAGGCCACGCGGCATTCATGGTATTGGAGCGTATCCGTATCCTGACCGAACAGGGAATAGAGTTCCCGGCTGCGCTTGAAGCGGTTTCGGTAAATACTGTTTTTACCACGCACACACCCGTTCCAGCAGGCCATGATCATTTTGATTATGGAATGATGTCACTCTATTTTGAGAATTATTTTCCTCAGTTGAATATAAGCCGCGATGAATTTCTGGCATTGGGCTATGTATCAGGTACGCCGGATTTTAATATGACGGCTCTGGCTATTCATTGCTCACGCTTCCAGAATGGGGTTTCGCAGATTCATGGCAAGGTTTCTGCCAGAATCTGCGGTGAACTATGGCAGGAGCTTGACCATGAAGATAATCCGATAAGCCATATTACCAATGGCGTGCATATGCCGACTTTCCTGGCAAAGGAATGGTCGGAGGTTTTTATGCGCTATCTGGGATGGGATTGGAGTCAGCATGCCGATGATTTTTCCTTCTGGGAAAAAGTTAATAGTATTCCAGACCACCAATTCTGGAGCGTGCGCGAGACGCTCAAGTCACGAATGATGCAATTGATCCGCTACCGGGTTCGTCGGCAGCATTTTCGTAATCATGGTTCCCAGGCTCACCTTGATCGTATTTTGAAATATGTTGATCCAGCAAATCCGAATGTGCTCACAATCGGATTCGCGCGACGTTTTGCAACCTACAAGCGTGCCACCTTGTTATTTGAGGATCTCGAGTGGCTTCGTGAGATCATGCAGGACTCTGAACGTCCGGTTCTGTTTGTTTTTGCAGGGAAAGCTCATCCTGCTGACATTCCCGGGCAGGATCTGATTCGTCAGGTGACGCGAATTTCGCGCATGCCGGAATTTGAAGGCAAAATTCTCATGCTGGAAGATTATGACATGAGGCTTGCGCGTCGCATGGTTGCAGGGGTGGATGTCTGGTTGAATACCCCGCTATATCCGCTGGAGGCGAGCGGTACTTCAGGAATGAAGGCGGCCATGAACGGGGTACTGAATTTGTCAGTACTGGATGGCTGGTGGGATGAAGGTTACGACGGCAAGAATGGCTGGGCTATCAAGCCGGTTTCAGAAGACTTTCCCAATGCACAGCGCAACCGCGAAGAAAGCCAGACTCTTTATGAGTTGCTGCAAGACCGGGTAATTCCGACCTATTACAAACAAAATAAGATGGGTTATTCTCCGGAATGGGTAAAAATGTCGAAACGCTCTATTGCCACTTTGTTGCCGCAGTTCAATTCCGCCCGCATGGTAGGCGAGTATATTGATAAAACATATCTTCCGGCCATAAAACAATATTATAAATACTGGGAAAATAATTTTGAAGGCGCACGCAGGGTAGCACACTGGAAAACCTTTATCCGTCAGGCTTGGCCAGGTGTAACCATACGCCGCATGGGCATGACAAAACAAAGTGTAATGTTCAAGGAAAGCGTGCGCGTCGAAGTGGGGGTTAATTTAAATGGCCTCAATCCCTCGGATGTCGCGGTTGAAATGTTGATTGGGCAGGCGTCCCAAAAAGAAAAGTCCGGACCGGAAATGAGTTATCTGTTTACAGCCCGGGAGATGAACCAGCAAACAGGCGAGCATGTATACATGCTGGAATTTACCCCTGAGCTATGCGGTAAGCTTGAATACCGCATAAGGGTTCACCCGCACCATGAAATGCTTACGCACCGGTTTGAACTGGGACTGATGCGCTGGCTGTAGCCCCGGTTTTTCGGGGGTTGAATTGCATTCGATTTTTTGTGGGCTTATTTTTTATGACAGCTGATATTTGTGTAAATCAGTCCTGTTGTCATTAAGCTGACAGTATTTAGTTATTCTCGCTCGTAGCGGATACATTATATTTTCGTAGGGGAATAACGATGCGCGTATTGTTCGCCACCTCGGAAGTTGTGCCATTAATAAAAACCGGCGGTCTGGCCGATGTCAGCGCTGCCCTTCCGGCAGCCCTGCGCGAAAGGGGGATTGATGTGCGCTTATTGCTGCCAGGCTATCCCCAGGTCTTGAAGGCACTGCCGCACCGCCAGTTGATTGCCGACCTGTTTCCGGTTCACAGTTTCCCTGCTGCGTACTTGTTTGCAAGCTGGCTGCCTAATGGCGTTCCTCTTTTTGTGATTGAATGTGCTGAACTGTATGAGCGTGGCGGCGGTGCATATCAGGATGAAAATGGTATCGACTGGCCGGATAATGCCTTGCGATTCGGCATGTTATCATGGGTCGCGGCATGGATGGGAAGCGCAGGCTCTACGCTGGACTGGAAGCCTGATTTGGTTCATTGCAATGACTGGCAAGCCGGACTTGCTCCTGCGTATCTTCATTTTGCAGATGACGCGGCCCCTTGTGTCATGACCGTGCATAATCTTGCTTTTCAGGGCAATTTCCCTTCGTATATGGTGGCGGAACTGGGATTGCCTATTGATTGCTTTCAGCCTGATGGCGTAGAGTTTTACGGAAATTTATCCTTCATGAAGGCTGGTCTGTATTACGCGGACCACATCACTACCGTAAGTCCCTCCTATGCCAGGGAAATCCAGACCGATCCGCTTGGATTTGGCCTGCAGGGTCTCCTCGCATACCGGCGGGAAAAGGTTACGGGTATTCTGAATGGAATTGATGTCGAAGGCTGGAATCCGGCCACCGACCCTGATCTCGTCCAGCTTTACAGTTTGAATGATTTGAGCGGCAAGTCTGCCAATAAATGTGGGCTGCAAAAACGAATGGGGTTGCACGTCGATCCTGGTCTGCCTTTGTTTGCATTGGTGAGCCGGTTTACCCACCAAAAGGGGGTGGATCTTGTGTTGGAGATTGCGCCACAACTGGTCAACCTACCTGCGCAACTGGTATTGCTTGGGAATGGGGATGCAGGCATGCAGCGTGCTGCTCTGGATCTTCTGCATCATTTTCCGGGGAAAATCGGTGTGTATATTGGTTTTGATGAGGGCTTGTCCCATTTGATTCATGGAGGAGCAGACATATTTCTGATGCCATCGCGTTTCGAGCCTTGCGGGCTGAGTCAGATGCATAGCCAGCGCTATGGTGTACCGCCAGTAGTATATGCAACCGGCGGCCTGATTGATACTGTAACGGATTACAATGAAGTAACATGTGCACAAGGCCTCGCATCGGGTTTTGTTTTTCACAGCATGGACGCAGCCAGTTTACATGCTACAGTTAAACGTGCAGCGAGTGTTTATTATGACAAGAAAAGCTGGCGTGACTTGCAACATAATTGCATGACCCGGGATTTTAGCTGGAATCGGAGTGCCGCAGCCTATCATGACCTCTATATGAATTTGATCCGGCCATAGCAGTTCTTCTCGGCATATGTTGCGTAAAGATCCCTGTTTCTTTTGGGCGTAGTGTGTCGGGTGCGTTCTTCGGGTAAGCCGGAATATCCACGGCAGTCCTCAAGTTGGGGTATGTGTCTGAGGCACAAAAAATGAATTCAGAATGTCGTAGTGATGACCTGATTCCAGGAAGACGTCGGGTTTCAGAGGCATCGCGCTCAGATTTGCCTGTACAGGGAGATCTGCCTCCTGTCTTTTTGCACGTATATTCTGAAACAATGAATGCGCCAGGAATTTCTTCGCTTGGAAATGGAACTAAATGATTAATGTCAGTGTCTGCATTTACTTGCCCAGAAAATAAAAAGAACATGCGATTTCATAGATTCTCCTTTCGCTGGTGGTGGATTCTATTTTTCTTGCTCATATCAAGTCTCCCATCCCATGCGGCAGGGATTTTGACGCTGGAAACGGCCTTGCGTCTTGCAGCTACCCACAGCCCGATACTTGCTGACATTGCGGCCCAGGAGCGTGGCGCGCATGCTGCCCTCACGACCGCACGAGCCTACCCTAATCCCGATCTTCAGCTTGGGGCTGGAAAATCGCTTTCAAAGTTTCAGCATATTCCAGATGGGCAAAATAACGCTGCGGCATTGTCGCAGTTGATTGAACTGCCTTCTGTGCGTGAAGCCAGGAGGCTAGGTGCCGAGGCAGGCATTGTTGCCGCCGAGGCTTCTGTGTCGGATGCGCGAATCAATTTGCGCACCTCGGTGAAACAGGCTTTTTTTGAGGTGTTGCGCCGCCAGGAAGAGCTCCGCCTGGCTAAAGTGAACCTTGATTTGCTGATGCAAATCCGGGACAGGGTAAAGCTTAAGGTTAAGGTTGGAGAATCTCCCCGCTTTGAGCTGGTGAAGGCGGATGTTGAAGTGCTGGCTGCGCAGAGTGCCGTGAAAAGCGCAGAATTTCGCATTATCCAGGCCCGGGATCGACTACGGGCGATAATTGGTGCGCCTCTCGCCAAAAATTTCGAGGTACCCCAGGAAAAATTGCTGCCTCCGGATCTGCCGGAGTTGGACGAGTTACGCAAGGAATTGCTGGAGCGCCAGCCAGTGCTTAAGGTGGCAAACGCGCAAGCGCAACGTGCCGAAGCACGGGTGCAGCTGGAACGCAACTTGCGTATCCCGCAACCGACCATCACCGTAGGAACCAATCAGGATCCGGACTGGAAACTTTGGCAAGTCGGGGTTTCCTTGCCATTGCCTTTATGGAACCGGCGCCAGGGTCCAATCGGCGAGGCTCTGGCAGGGCTTGAAAGGGCGGAAGCGGAAAAGCGGCAGGTAAACATTAGTTTGCTGGGTGTTCTGGATCAGGCTTATGGACGCTATCAGATTGCAAAAAATCAAGTAAAAATATTCGAAACCGGGCTGCTCCGCGATGCCGAAAATGCCATGAAGGTGGCCGAAGCCGCCTATCGCCACGGTGAGCGCGGTATTCTTGAGTTCCTCGACGCCCAGCGGGTATTACGCACTACCCGCCTCGACTACCTGAATGCCCGCTATGAGTTGCAGGCCGCACTGATTGAGATTGAACGGCTCCGCGCCATCCCCCCTAGTCCCGGAGAAATATTGTGAGGCGAACCATCGGTCCTGTTGTATTCGTGAATTTGCTGATTGTCGCGCTGGCAGGATGCAACGACAATCAAGCATTGCATAATGAGGTAAATCAGGCCAAAGATCCCTCTGTGGTGCAGATTGCCCCGGAGTTTCTGAAAAGGCTGGCAATTGTCCCTGCAAGCGAGGGCTGGGTGGCCGAGACCATGCGTGTGCCGGCTCGTGTTGAAGTGAATGAACATCGGATGGCGCGCGTCGGATCGGCTGTAACCGGTCGCGTGACGGAAATTCATGCCTATTTGGGTCAGGCGGTAAAACAGGGCGATGTGCTGACAACACTGAACAGCACGGAGCTATCGGATGCCCAGCTTGTCTATCTTAAGGCGTTGTCCGATGAAGGGTTGCAACGCCGCGCTGTAGAGCGGGCAAAATTACTGTTTGCCGCTGATGTGATCGGCGAGGCAGAGTTGCAGAAACGCCAGGCGGATCTGGTTCAGGCGCAGGCTGAACTCCATGCTTCCTACGAGCAGCTCAAGGTTCTGGGGATGTCCAAAAGCGCCATTAACAAGTTGGCGTCCAGCCGCCGCGTGCATTCCGTGTCCACGATCAATTCCACGCTGGATGGCGTGGTGATCGAACGCAAAGTAACTCCGGGTCAGGTCGTACAGCCGGCAGACATACTCTATACCATAGCGGATCTGTCACACGTATGGCTGGTGGCAGAGGTGACCGAGCAACATGCCTTTCTGGTGAAAATGGGTGAAGTAGTGCAGGCCGAGGTTCCGGCATTGGGAGGGAAACGCTTTGAAGGGCGGCTGATCTATATTGCGGATACCGTTGATCCAGACAGGCGGACGGTAACGGTGCGCATGGATGTGGAAAACAAGGAACGCATGCTCAAACCGGAGATGCTTGCCTCCATGCTGATTCTGGGACAATCCCAGCGCCAGTTGGTGGTGCCTGCTTCGGCGGTGGTGCGGGAAGAAAACAAGGATTACGTTTTCGTTCAGCTGGATAATCAACGCTTTCAGTTGCGGCGTGTCCAGCTGGGCCCGGAAGCTCATGGTTTTTCTCCGGTACAGGAAGGCATTAAAACAGGCGAGCGCATTGTCATTGATGGAGCTTTTCATCTGAATAACGAGCGCAAGCGATCGGCGTCGGGAAGCTGATATGCTGAAATCCCTGATTCGGGTAGCGCTTGATCAGCGTCTGGTAATCGTCGCAGTCGCGTTGTGCCTGGTAGCATTCGGATTGAATGCGGCCAGGAAGCTGTCGGTGGATGCATTTCCGGATGTAACCAATGTGCAGGTTCAGATTGCCACGGAAGCGCTGGGCCGTTCACCGGAAGAAGTGGAACGCTTTGTTACTGTGCCGCTTGAGATGGCCATGACCGGTCTGCCGGGGCTTGAGGAGATGCGCTCACTGAATAAGCCCGGATTGTCACTGATCACGCTGGTATTTACCGATGCCACCGATGTCTATTTTGCGCGCCAGCTGGTCATGGAGCGCCTGATCGAAGTTGGCGGGCGCATGCCCCAGGGAGTGATGCCCGTGCTTGGCCCATTGTCGACCGGGCTGGGAGAAGTCTATCAATATACCCTGGAGCACCCTGATGATGGAAAAAGCGCTCTTAGCCAGCAGGAACTGGTCAAGCGCCGCACTACCCAGGACTGGGTGGTGCGCCCGCTGCTGCGCGGTATTCCCGGCGTCGCCGAGATCAATTCCCAGGGGGGCTACGTCAAGCAGTATCAGGTGCTTGTAAATCCTGACCGCATGCGGCATTACATGGTTACCCTGCAGGATGTGTATCAGGCCCTCGCCCGTAATAATGCCAACTCCGGAGGTGGGGTCCTGCCCCATTATGCCGAGCAATACTTGATCCGGGGCATAGGCCTGATCAAGACACTGGATGACATTCGTACGATTGTGCTCAAGGAGCAGGATGGAATACCGGTATTCGTGCGTGATGTTGCAGAGGTGACCATCGGTCATGAGGTGCGCTACGGAGCATTGCTGAAAAACGGTGTTACCGAGTCTGTCGGTGGAATCGTGATGATGATACGCGCGGGCAATGCCAAAGATGTCGTTAACCGGGTCAAAAAAAGGGTTGAGGAAATCAACAGCAGGGGGATGCTCCCCGATGGCCTCAGGATAGTTCCCTATTATGACCGCAGCGAACTGGTTGATGCGGCGTTGAATACGGTGCTGAAGGTGTTGCTTGAGGGCGTAATTCTGGTCATTATCGTGCTGTTTCTATTTCTCGGGGATGTGCGCTCGTCCCTGATCGTGGTTTCCTCCCTGTTGTTGACGCCCCTGATCACTTTTATGGTGATGAACCATTACGGCCTGTCTGCCAATCTGATGTCACTTGGCGGACTTGCCATTGCAACCGGGCTGATCGTGGATGGTGCGGTGGTGGTGGTGGAGCATGCTTTTCAGCGGCTGGCCACGCATAAAGGGGTTAGCAGAATGCACGTCGTGATTGACGCGGCTGCGGAAGTCGCCACTCCGGTGATTTTTGGCATTTCCATTATTATTCTGGTGTTCCTGCCGTTAATGACACTGCATGGCATGGAGGGCAAAATGTTTGCTCCTCTCGCATTTACCATTGCGATTGCATTGTTCGTATCGCTGATCTTGTCGCTAACCCTGATCCCGGTTTTATGCACCTACTTTCTGGTTGGGAAGGAGGAGCACGATACCCGTCTGGTTGCACTGTTGAAAAAGCCTTACATGCGTTTGCTGGACTGGACGCTTTCCAATGGCAAAAAAACCATTGCCTTGTCAGGCTTGGCTTTCGTCGGATCCCTGCTGTTACTGCCCATGCTCGGCATGGCTTTTATACCGGAAATGAAGGAAAACTCAATTGTGCCAGGCATCGTCCGGGTACCCAATATTTCGCTGGATGAATCCATCGCGATGGAAATGGAGGCACTGCGCATGATCATGCAGGTGCCCGGGGTGAAATCTGCGGTGTCGGCTGTAGGTCGTGGCGAAAGTCCGGCAGATCCGCAAAGTCAGAACGAATCGAGCCCGATTGTGAGCCTGAAGCCCCGTAATGAATGGCCCGGGGGATGGACGCAGGACAATATTGCGGATGCGATCCGGGAAAAGGTCAAGACTTTGCCCGGGGTTCAGATTGTAATGGCCCAGCCAATTTCCGCCCGGGTGGCGGAGTTGGTTACCGGCGTGCGGTCCGATGTCGCGATCAAATTGTTCGGAGATGATCTGGAGATGCTCAGGCTGAAGGCCGACGCCATTGCTAAAGTGGCTTCATCCATCAATGGTGCTCAGGATCTGCGCGTGGAAAAAATTACCGGACAGCAATATTTATCCATTAATATCGACCGGCAGATCATCGCCCGTCATGGTCTCAACGTGGCAGATGTGAATGATGTGATTGAGACAGCCATTGGTGGCAGAGAAACTACGGAAATATTTGAAGGCGAGCGCCGTTTCAGCGCTGTGGTGCGTCTGCCGGAAGGTTTCCGCAATAATCTGAGGGAGATCCGTGCCCTGCGTGTCATTTCGCCCAATGGTGCCCATGTTGCCCTGGAAGATCTGGCCACGATCAATGTACTGGACGGCCCCGCTCAGATCAGCCGGGAAAAGGCCAAGCGCCGCATTGTCGTGGGCGTGAACGTAAAAAACCGTGACCTGGGTGGTTTTGTTTCCGAATTACAGGCAGCAGTCAATGCAAAGGTTCCATTGCCGGAAGGCTACTATCTGGAATGGGGTGGCCAGTTCCAGAACATGCAGCACGCAATGAATCACCTGATGATCATCATTCCAGTAACCATCGCTGCAATTTTTTTCCTGCTGTTTCTGCTGTTTGGCGCCCTGCGCTATGCCTCGTTAATTATCATGGTGCTTCCTTTCGCTTCGATAGGCGGGGTGGTGTCCCTGTTTATAACCAGGGAATACCTGTCAGTACCAGCCTCTGTCGGTTTCATCGCACTGTGGGGGATAGCTGTATTAAACGGGGTAGTGCTGGTATCCTACATTCGGACCTTGCGTAAAGGGATGTCTCAGGCCGAGGCGATCATTCAAGGCTGTCAGCAACGTTTCCGCCCGGTCCTGATGACTGCCACGGTAGCGATGCTGGGGCTCGTTCCGATGCTGTTTGCCACGGGGCCAGGATCTGAAGTGCAACGACCTTTGGCTATTGTGGTAATCGGTGGACTGGTTACTTCCACTTTTCTGACCCTGATAGTGCTGCCGACACTGTACAGATGGTTCGAGGAAAAGCATAATATTTTACATGAATAAAAATCGATGCGACTTACTCTAGGTAAGGTAAGTTGGTTAAAGTAGACTGGTAAAGTTACAATATGCAACCAGATGTCTGCATGCAAGCAGAAGGATGAGCGCGGATGTGCAGGCTGATGCCGTGGCAGAGCGGCAGGAAATTCATGCTGCCGATGTTTCAAATGAATTGTTTAATTTCAGGTGAATGGTGATTTGATTTTTTCTCATGATTGAAATAACTGTTGCTACCATTATCATCACGGTAATCATAGTGCTTACGTTGCGGAATACCAAACGCGTGGCACTTGAAAACCCGCTCATTCTCAACCGCACCGGACAATATCATGCAATATTGGCGCCAAAGCTCAATGTGGCGCAAACATTTGTTGAGACGGTTGCCAAGCAGTTGTCAGACATGAGGGAAGCAAATCAGGATAGCGCAACGCAATGTTTTGAGGTGCGTGACCCGGAAGCTGCCAAACTTGGCCAGGATCTCTACCTGCTTGCCATCACAATGCGCAATGGTCTTCTGTATTTTCAGGCGGTGACTCCAGATCAACCGAATGGCAATCCGGAAGTGCACCGCCATAAACTGCTGGAAGCAGCTCATAATGCACTTGCCAGGATTCCTGTCGCGGGCACTCATAATGATGGCATGGATGAGCATGTCATCGCATCAGCCAGCAGAGCGGCGCACCAGCTTGGCATCCAGCTAAGAAAAATAGACTAGGGCATGCGGGTGTCCGGGTGTGATTCGGACATTAACCCATTCATGGGCGCCGGTTATAGAATAACGGGTGTCTGATGTTTTGAGGTTGGCGCGGTCATTACCCATGAACACGGACCGGGCAATCATGGCCCGGGCTGGCGGGGTAGTTGTTTGATTTCAGAATTTCTTGTTCAGTCGTTGCAAGATTCGGAAACAAGCAAGGGAGATTAAAAAATGAAACGCTCGGGTGGCAAAGCGTTCTGCAGTGGTGCCACGACGGTTTCAAAAATCGTTTCAGTTTCAAATTTTCCGGGTGCCAAATAGCGAATCAGTCTGGCATGCATCACCGGTTCATCGCCAACAATGGCAAACAGGCGGCCTTCAGGATTCAAACTGTTCTGGAAAGCTTTCGGTAAAACCGGAACTGATCCTGTTAAAACAATCACATCGTAAGTACCGGGCCAGCCTTGTGCTGCATCGCCTAGTTCCAGGGTTACATTTTGAATCTGGTGTGCTGCCAGATTCTTTTTCGCAAAGGCATGCAGTTCCGGAACGATTTCGATACTGGTCACATGTTTCGCCAGATGGGCTAGTAGCGCAGTCAAATATCCGCTTCCGCTGCCAATTTCCAGAACACGATCGCTGCCCTTGACCTGCAAAATCTGCAATGCGCGGGCTTCCAGTTTTGGAGACCACATTGACGCGCCATGCCCCAGAGGAATTTCCATGTCCATGAAGGCCATGCTTTGTCTGTCAGTTGGAACGAAGTTTTCGCGTTTAACCGCGCTCAGCAAATCCAGGATACGCACATCCAGCACATCCCAAGGGCGGATTTGTTGCTCAACCATGTTAAAGCGCGCCTGTTCCAGGTTACCCATTCCAATCTGCTCCGAAATATAATCAATCTTTAATTTGTAAGTATAACAAGGACCTTGCTTCTGCTCAATGCGTGACCGGTTTGTCCAATTTTTTCATTTCCATGCTGCGCCAGGACAGGATGCAAGGACAGTCAGACAAGTCAGTAGAAACGGATTGCAGGAGATACCTTAAGTCAGGTGTGATCTTGCCAGCCTTTTTTCACTTCTGCGCATGCCGGAGGTTGCGCCACCACAGGACAGCGCCTACCGAAATGAGCAGCATGGGCAACGCAACCAGCAGGCTGCCGTTGATGATGCCGAGATCAGTTTTACTCAGGGTAACCGTATCATCCTTTACCGGGCGGAGTCGGGGGGAGATGAATATTTCTTCGTGCCCGAGCCAGTTTACCATGCTGACGCCGAGATCCAGATTGCCGCCATTTCCAGAATAGGCATTGGCAAGAAACAGGCTGCTTCCAACGATAGCGATACGCTGTTCACGATCATTGATATTGCGTTGCAGTGTGAGCGCAATGGTGATCGGTCCCGGGACATCCTGAGTGGAATTAAAATATGGCTTATCCTCCGGGATGTTATGACTGAGCCAGCCACGCGGAGCAACTTCAGCCAGCGGAATACGATGCCATGCATCGCTTTCTTCCCAGTCTATGGATCGAGCAAGGGGAAATGTTGTGGTCAGGTTGAAGTTCTGGGTAATGACATGTGGCGGGTAATTTGCCCCCAGTGCCCAGGTTGCGGGGAGATTCATTTCTTCTGCCGCAGGGTCAATCACAATACCCGGAGTCAGCAGGATATCCAGATTTTCAGCCATGCGCTCGAGCCCATGCAACGGCCCAAAATCCACCAGCCAAAGCAGGTTGCCGCCGCCAGCAACATAGTGCAAAAGTTTTTCGATTTCCCCGGGGAACAGGTTAATCTGCGGCTGGGTGAGAATCAAAATACTTGTATCAATGGGAATCTTTGGGGTCTGTGCAAGGTTCATGCTCTCCAGCCGAAAGCCATTTTGCCGGAGCTGCCTGCCAAATTTACCGAGATCATGCTCTCTGTTACCTTCCAGGCTGGGTTCACCATGCGTGTCAAGATACCTGACCAGCTGATTCCTGGTGCGCATCATGCGCAACAGCAAGCCGGTAAATGCCTGCTCGTTTAATTGGCTAAGACGTTCCCTTCTTCCGCCGTAATCAACCAGCATTTCTCCGTTAAGACGAATATTCGCCTTGCGCGCCTGTTCCGGTTGCTTTTCTGGATCGATGAAGGTGAGCCTGATGTCCGGTTTGTAGCGCTGATAGGTGGCTACGAAATCACGGGTTGCCTGTTGCATGTCGCCCTGGTTTTCGTTGATAAACATGGTAAGTTTGATTTTCCCGGGCATTTGCGCCAGTACATTTACCGTGCTGTCGGACAGGCTGTTGTTCCCATTTTGCGTCATGTCCCACTGTACCGGGTGGTCTGTGGCCAGTTGTTGCAGAAGTATTGCAACCGCGAGCAGCCATGCGGTAAAGGCAAGGTTTGTAATCAGCAGCTTGAACTGCGGATGTTGCATGAGGAATTTACTGGCCATACATGCGATTGTTATGAAGCTGCCGTATCGTCAGCACCAGAAAGAAGCCACAAAATAACAAAAAGAACACCATATCCCCGCTATTTAATAATCCAATATTGAAATTCTGAAAATGGTGGGTGGGTGTAAGCGCGCGCCAGGATGCGTCATGCTCCTCTGTACTGATATCCACCAGCATCAGACCGAAAGAAATGGCCAAAGCTCCGATGGCTGCGATAGCGGGCTGTAATGTAAGTGCGGAGACATACATCCCCAGGGCAGCATAACTGGCGCAAAGTAGCATAAGCCCCAAAGCGTTAGCCAGAATCAGCCCGATGTCCAGCTGCGTGCCTGCTGCCAGTGTCAGAACAATCAAAACGCAGCTGAGGGTAACGGGCACTAGAAACAGCATAAGTCCGGTGAATTTTCCCAGCACGATTTCCCAGTTGGAAACCGGCGAACTCATGAGTAGTGTCATGGTCTGATTGCGGCGCTCTTCAGCGATCAAGCGCATGGTAAATACCGGGATGAGCATCATCATGATCAGCGCTGCCGAGCTGAATAGAGGAGCTGCAACGGCAGACGTGGCTCCAGGGGCGTTGATCAGCTGGGCTAGCTGTGGCTGTAGCTGTATGAAAGCGTCGAGGCGAGCCAAAAAAAACAGGGCGAAGATAAATTGCAGCATACCCAGAATCAACCAGGTTGAAGGGGTGCCAAACAGGCTGCGGAGTTCCTTGCGAGCAATGGTGAGGATCATGATTTTCCGGTTTGCGTGATTTGCATGAATACGTCTTCTAGCGCAGACCGGAGCGGAACCAGCGGTTCTGCCAGCCAGCCTTTCTTTGCTGCGAGCTCAAGCAGAGCGGCACCCGGGTTGCTGTCGTGTGCATGCAGAATGCGGAACTGTGTGGCAGAAAGCTGGTCTACTTGCTGTACGCCGGCGACGGATTGCAATTCCGGAAGCGCAGGTGGCGACAGGAGAGTGAGGATGAACCCTGGCTGGTTAAGGCCATATTGTTGCATCTGTGCGCTGGTGCTACCGTAAACCAGGCGACCATGGTGAAGAATCTCAGCCCGGTCGCAGATGGATTCCACTTCGTCTAACAAATGGGTAGAGAGAATTACGCTGTACAGGCTGCCCAGCTCCCGGATCAACGCGCGGATATCACGGATCTGCGACGGGTCGAGGCTGACGGTAGGTTCGTCAAGAATGATTACTTCCGGTTGATGGATGATTGCCTGCGCAATGCCGATGCGCTGCTGATAACCCTTGGAAAGGGTGCCAATGATTTTCTTTCCGCTATCCTGCAAGCTGCAACGGTATTTGGTTTCGGCCAGGGCATCCATTATTCGCGTAGGGGGCATGCGACGCAGCCTTGCGGCAAACATCAGGAAATCATCCACTTTCATGTCCTGGTACACAGGCACTCTTTCCGGCACGAATCCAATTTTTGCCTTGGCCATCCTGGGATGGCGGGTCAGGTCGAAACCGCATATTTCTATTTGTCCGGACTGCGGCAGCAATGTGCCGGCCAGCATTTGCAGCGTAGTGCTTTTGCCAGCGCCATTCTGTCCGAGCAGGCCGAGCACTTCGCCCTGCCGAAGTTGCAAAGATACCCCCCGGATGGCTTCATTTCGGCCGAAGCAGCGAACCAGGTTGTGTGCGGCTAGCGTGATAGGCGCTGTGACTGACATGGGCATTGGAGCAAACTAATTGGAGCAGACTATATATTGGAAAAGAAATATACCCTAACATACGACTTTTAGTGCATGAAATTATGCTGATCCCGAAAGGAAAAAGCTGGCATCATTTGCATGATGTACTGTTCGTTTCCGACAAGAATGGCAAGTTCTGGCTGTATTGTGTTTGGATGTTCCGCAAATTGGGATAACCGGATCGGAGTGCGGCGTGGAAAATAACGGGAGAAGACGCTTGCCAGAATGATACTGGATGGTGTTGGCTCCATGAATGTATGATCTTTAAATACTGAATATATTAAATTATGATTAATTTGAAACGAACTACGGTTGTATTTGCGATGTTGCTCGCTTCCTGTGCGCAGGCGTCACAACAAGGGCTCGGACAAGACAAAAAACCGGGATTTGCAGTCCAGAAACAGGCCGAATTGCCCAAACAGGAATTAACGGCCCAGATGCTGTATGAATATCTTCTAGGTGAAATGGCCCTGCAGCGGGGTCAGTCCAGGCTGGCCGCCCAGATCCATTTGAAACTGGCCAATGTTACGCGTGATCCGCGTCTGGCGCGCTATGCTGCGCATCTGGCATTTGATACGCGTCAAATGGATAAGGCGGTAACTGCATTCCAGTTGTGGCTGGAGCTGGAGCCGGATTCCTTACTTGCGAAACAGGCGCTGGCTACCCTGCTGGTAAGCGGCGGAAAAATGGAAGAAGCGCGTCCGCATCTGGTGAGCGTCCTGGCGGCCTCCCCGGAGGATACCGGCAATGTATTTATGCAGATTGCCCCCATGATCGCAAATTATCCGGATAAAAATGCCGCACTCAACCTGCTGCGTGAATTGGCACAACCTTATCCGCGAGTAGCCGAGGCACATCTGGTAACCGCCCAGGTGGCAGCATCAGCCGGGAAACACGAGCTTGCCCTGGAAGAAGCGAGGCAGGCCCATTCCCTGCGCCCGGAATGGGATACCGCAATTATGCTCCATGCCCAGTTGATGCAGGTAACGGACCCCGGACAGGCACTGGTATTGTTGAAGACATACCTTGATAACTATCCTGATGCCAAGGAAGTCCGGTTGTTTTATGCACGAACCCTGCTGGAGCAGAAACAGAACCGCGAGGCCCGTACAGAATTCCAGCGGCTGCTGAACGCTTATCCGGATAACGCGGACCTGGCATTTGCGGTCGGATTGCTGTCGATTGACATCGGGGAGCTTGACCGGGGCGAGAAAGAGCTGCAGCAGGCGCTTTCGAGCGGAAAAAAGGATGAAAGCGTGGTGTATTACTATCTTGGGCAGCTAAGCGAAACCAAGAAGCAGTACGAAGATGCAATAAAAAACTATGCCAAGGTAAAGGACGGGGAATATAATTTCGTTGCGCGCTTGCGCATGGCGTACCTGAACAGCAAACAGGGCAAGCCTGAGGCTGCGCGTCAGATACTGGAGAAAACCGTTGCCAAGAATAATCAGCAGCGTATACGGCTGATCATGACGGAGGCCGAGATGCTGAGCGATGTGCAGCAGTTTGGGCCGGCCTACCAGAAATTAAAGCAAGGCCTGGAAAAATTCCCCAACCATCCTGATTTGATGTATGAGGCCGCAATGATGGCGGAGAAACTGGGCAACCATGATGGTTTTGAGCAGATGATGCGGAAATTGATCGAACTTAAACCGGATCATGCTCATGCGTACAATGCCCTGGGATACGGAATGCTGGAGCGCAATGAACGCTTACCCGAGGCCATGCAGTTGGTGGAGAAGGCCTATCAACTGGAGCCCAATGATGCCGGAATCATCGACAGCATGGGTTTTGGGTACTATCGTCTTGGCGATCTGCCCAAAAGCCTTGAGTTCCTGCGCAGGGCCTATGCTGCCAACCCGGACCCGGAAATCGCAGCTCATCTTGGTGAAGTGCTATGGGTGCAGGGGGACAAGGATCAGGCAAGAAAAGTATGGGATGATGCTCTGAAGATGCACCCAGAAAATATTCCGCTTCAGCTGGTTATTAAGAAATTTACCCATTGATACGCCTACTCTTTCTGTTATGTTTCCTGTTGCTGGCCGGTTGCGCAAGCACGCCGCCGGCAACCCACATTGTCACGCGACCGGCGCAGACGGAAAGCGTGCCTTTTGTTCTGTCCGGGCGGATCGCTGTCAAGCATGGCGATGACCGGTCTTCATCCGGTGTCCGCTGGACGCATCACTCCGAGGCGGATGAAATCCTTCTTATGGCGCCACTGGGGCAGACCGTGGCCCGCATCCGCAGTGACATTCAGGGGGCAGCGCTGGATATGCCTTTCAAGCATTATTCTGCACAGGATGCGGATGACCTGACGCAGCAGGTGCTGGGCTGGCGCCTGCCTCTGGCAGGTTTGCGTTACTGGGTGCTGGCATTGCCTGCGCCGAATGGCGCCTTTGATATGGAACGCGATATGAATGGCCAGGTGGCGCTGTTAAGCCAGGATGGCTGGGTGATACGTTATACGCGTTACGCCGCGCAGTCACCAGACAGTCTCCCGCTGCATGTTGCCCTGCAGCGGGAGGGGCTGGAAATCAGGCTGCTGATTGACGAATGGGAAATCTGACCGATACGCTGACTTTTCCGGCGCCCGCCAAGCTGAACCTTTTTTTACATGTGGTTGGGCGCAGGGCGGATGGGTATCATTTGTTGCAGACCCTGTTCAGATTTGTCGATTTCAGTGACCGGCTGCATTTTTCGCTGCGCGAAGATGGGGTGGTTCGTCGAAATAGTGAGCTGAACGGGGTGCCGCAGGAACATGATTTGTGCGTACGCGCAGCACGCATGCTAAAGCAGGAAACCGGATGCGGGCTCGGGGTGGATCTGACTCTGGAGAAATCCATACCAATGGGAGGAGGGCTGGGGGGGGGCAGTTCGGATGCGGCGACCACCCTGATTGCGCTAAATCGGCTGTGGGGCCTGGGGCTGTCGCGCGAAAGGCTGATGGAAATTGCACTGCTTCTGGGGGCGGATGTCCCGGTATTTGTATTTGGTGAAAATGCCTATGCCGAGGGAGTGGGCGATCAGTTGCAGGCATGGGTGGTTCCGGATGCATGGTATGTCATCTTGTTTCCGCCGGTGCATGTTGCAACCTCCAGGGTATTTGAACAGCTGCAATTTGCTAAATCACGATTGACACCGGATGCGATTTCCCGCAGAATTCGCGGCCTTTCATTGCGTCACCCGCAAAACGATCTACAATTGGTAGTTTGCGGGCTTTATACGGAAGTCGCGCGGCACGTTGCCTGGCTGGAGAGATTTGGCTTGGCACGGATGAGCGGTTCAGGAGCCTGTGTTTTTGCTGAATTTGCAGCTGAGACAGAGGCCAGGGCGGTTGTGGACCGGTTGCCGCCGGACATGAGGGGGATTGTGGCACGTGGGTTGCCGCATCACCCACTCCGGGATTGGGTCGCAATGTAACATGTAAAAATTTTGGGGAGTCGCCAAGTGGTAAGGCACCGGATTTTGATTCCGGCATTCGTAGGTTCGATCCCTACCTCCCCAGCCAGTATCACAGGATGTTGCCTGTTCAGGGCGCTTAAGCCCGCTTTTATTGAAGGGAAGCATGGTGTCCAGCGATAGTTTGATGGTGTTCACTGGCAATGCAAATCCTAAGCTTGCACAAAATGTAGCACAATGTCTTCATATCCAGCTTGGGCGAGCCACCGTTGACCGTTTTTCGGACGGCGAGGTGATGATAGAGATCATCGATAACGTTCGTGGCAAAGATGTGTTTGTGCTGCAATCGACCTGCGCCCCGACCAACGATAACCTGATGGAAGTGCTGATCATGGTAGATGCGCTGAAGCGCGCTTCTGCCGGACGGATTATTGCTGCGCTGCCCTATTTCGGCTATGCCCGGCAAGACCGGCGCCCGCGTTCCGCGCGCGTGGCGATCACTGCCAAGGTGGTGGCGAACATGCTCACAGAGGGCGGCGTAGACCGTGTTCTGACCATGGATCTGCATTCTGACCAGATACAGGGTTTTTTTGACATTCCAGTGGATAATATCTATGCCAGCCCGATCCTGCTGGCAGATGTGAGGAAGCACGATTACAAGAATCTGGTGGTGGTGTCGCCGGATGTGGGGGGGGTGGTGCGCGCACGCGCGCTGGCCAAGCGCCTGGAAGCGGATCTTACCATCATTGACAAGCGTCGCCCCAAGCCCAATGTGGCAAAGGTAATGAATATCATTGGCGAGGTCGTCGATCGCACCTGCCTGATCATGGATGACCTGGTCGACACGGGAAATACTCTATGCGAGGCGGCCGAGGCGTTAAAAGACAAGGGGGCGGAAAAAGTTCTGGCGTACTGCACCCATCCTGTCCTGTCGGGTCCGGCAATTGAGCGTATCCAGAATTCCGCACTGGACGAACTGGTTGTGACCGACACAATTCCATTGAGCGCCGATGCTTTGGCCTGCAAGCGTATCCGCCAGTTAAGCGTGGCCGAACTGCTGGCTGAAACCATTCATCGCATTCATGCGGAAGAGTCCGTCAGTTCACTATTTATAGAATAGTTTTTGTGGCAGTCATGTTGGTTGCTGCGTAACCTGGAATTGCCTGGTCGCGGGTGGTTCCGAAATTGAAGTGGAGAAAGAAAATGAAAATTGAATTGAGTGCAGCCTCCCGCAAGGCGCAAGGAACGGGTGCGAGCCGCCGTCTGCGCAAGAGCGGCCGTGTTCCCGGCATCGTCTATGGCGGCGGCGAACCGGTATTGATCGATTTGGATCATAACAATCTGTATCACCTGCTGCGCAAGGAAGCGTTCCATGCTTCTATCATGACGCTGGATGTGGATGGAAAAAAAGAGCCGGTGCTGTTACGGGATTTCCATATGCATCCGTTCCGTCAGCAAGTGCAGCATATTGATTTCCAGCGTGTGGAAGCCAGCAAGAAAATCCATATGAAGGTGCCCCTGCATTTTATTAATGCGGATATTGCGCCAGGAGTAAAGCAGGGCAAAGGGATCGTCTCCCATGTGCTGAATGAACTGGATGTTGCCTGTCTGCCTGCTGATCTGCCGGAATTTATCGAGGTGGATCTGTCGAACCTGATGCTGAATCATTCCATTCATGTGTCGGACCTGAAACTGCCTCAAGGCGTGGAAGCAGCCGGGATGCATGCCGGAGAGGCCGTAGTGGCCACCATTCAGGTGCCGCGAGGCGCAGCGGAAGCAGCCGCTGCGGCTGAACCGGCTGCCTGAGCCCAGGGAACGGAAGAGTCCGAATCATTTTCTGCGCTTCCGGCTAAAACCCGCCATTCTCCTGCAAAGGGTGTGGCGGGTTTTTAACATGGCGCAAACCGTTTCAGATGGGGGATCAGGATGAGTGAAATCCGGTTAATTGTCGGGCTGGGTAACCCCGGGCGTGAATATGATTTCACCCGGCATAATGCCGGATTCTGGTGGGTGGACGCACTCGCGCAACAGTATTCATGGTCTTTCAGGGCCGAAAGCAAGTTTCATGGACTGGTCGCGCGTGGCAGGCTGGAGGGGCATGAGCTGTTTCTGCTGAAGCCGCAAACCTTCATGAATGTCAGCGGCCGCGCAGTAGGCGCGCTGGCCCAGTTTTACCAAATCGAACCCGGTCAGATTCTGGTGGTGCATGACGAACTTGACCTGCCGCCAGGCGGGGTCAAGCTCAAATTCGGCGGCGGACATGGCGGGCATAACGGCCTGAAAGATATTTTCTCCCATCTGGGTACGCGGGAATTCTGGAGACTGCGCATCGGCATTGGTCATCCCGGTGAACGGGCGGCAGTCGTCAACTATGTACTGAATGCTCCACGTGCGGAAGAAAACGGCCAGATCGAACACGCCGTGCAGCGCGGGTTGCAGGTTGCCCCGCTGGTGTTCAGCGGCAAGCTGGAGGCGGCGATGCTCAAGCTGCACAGCAACTAAATTTGTAAGGAATATTCATGAGTCTGAAATGCGGAATTGTCGGTCTGCCTAATGTAGGCAAGTCCACTTTGTTCAATGCGCTAACCAAGGCGGGCATCGCGGCGGAAAATTACCCTTTCTGCACGATTGAGCCGAATGTCGGCATCGTTGAAGTTCCCGATGCCAGAATGCAGGCGCTTGCGGATATCGTTCAGCCCCAGAAAATGCAGTATGCCATTACCGAGTTCGTGGACATCGCCGGGCTGGTTGCGGGCGCATCCAAGGGCGAAGGGCTGGGCAACCAGTTTCTGGCCAACATACGCGAGACCGATGGGATCGTGAATGTGGTGCGCTGCTTTGAGGATGATAATGTGATCCATGTCGTGGGCAAGGTCGACCCGATTGCCGATGTCGAAACCATCATTACAGAGCTGGCACTGGCAGACCTGGCGACGGTGGAAAAGGCCCAGTTGCGCAATACCAAGCTGGCCCGCTCCGGCGACAAGGATGCAGTCAAATTTGGCGAATTGCTGGACCAGCTGGTGGCTCATTTAAATCAGGGCAAGCCTGCGCGCATGCTGAAACTGGATGCGGCACAGCTTGCCTCGCTCAGGCCGCTCTGCCTGCTGACGGTCAAACCCGCGATGTACGTAGCCAACGTGGCGGAAGATGGCTTCAAGAATAACCTGTTACTGACAAGAATAGAGGAGTTCGCCGCACGCGAAGGCGCCCCGGTGGTACCCATCTGCGCGGCACTGGAAGCGGAAATTTCCGAGCTGCCGGAAGAAGACAAGAAAGAATTTCTGGTGGATATCGGGCTGGAAGAGCCGGGGCTGAATCGGCTGGTCCGCGTGGCATACCGGCTTCTGGGCCTGCAAACCTATTTTACCGCCGGAGTCAAGGAAGTGCGTGCCTGGACCATACACAAAGGGTATACCGCTCCGCAGGCTGCCGGTGTCATTCATAATGATTTTGAGCGTGGTTTCATTCGCGCAGAAGTGATCAGCTACGACGATTTCGTCGCATGCAAAGGGGAGGCGGGCGCGAAGGAAAAAGGGAAAATGCGGCTTGAAGGCAAGGATTACGTGGTGCAGGACGGGGATGTCATGCATTTTCGTTTTAACGTCTAACGCTACATTCCAGCGGCCCGCCTCCGGCGGCCGCTGAATTCCAAGTTTGCCATAAAGAATGATCAAGCCCTTCCATCTCTTTATTTCTTACGCCTCAGAGGATGAGGTATATGCAACAGAGCTATCTACCCATTTAAAGTGTTTCGGGATCAGGATTTGGTTTGCCCCGTTATCACTAAATATTGGCGACAAACTGCTCGACTCGATCAATGCTGGATTACTGGCGTCCGAGTATGGCCTGCTCCTTCTGTCGCCTACATACTTGACTAAGCAATGGACCAGTTACGAACTAGGCGTGCTGCACCGGCAGCACATTGAAGGTCAAATGAGGCTTTTCCCTCTTTGGCATGGAGTTGATAAATCGCAAATCGATCAATGGAACCCAGGCCTGTCTGGGATCATTGGATTGAAGAGCACAGAAGAAAGCGTTTCCGACATCTGCAGAAAGATTGCAGATGTCATCTATCAAAGATGCCCGACGCGGGGAATATCGCCAAGCTATGAAGATCCACAATGGCGCTTCCTGCAAGGTTGCGGCGAGCTCTACGCAAATAGAGAAGATGGTCGCGCATTCAATCTATTTGAAGCCGCTGAATTTCCAGACAGTTACTTTCCGCTGTACGTACACAACAGGCCCCACAGCCGAGAGGAAATTGTTCTCGCAGTTGCAAAGGCGCTGTACTACGGAAATCCAGACGTGATACCGATTACCGAAGAAAAGAAGAGTCACATGAAGAAGCTATGTAAGGCGTACGGTTTTGATCTCGATGCACCTAGATTTGATCCAGCAATTTGTGGCTAACAAACACTTCGAGGTGGAGACTCTAACAGCCGGCTTCGCCGCCTGTTTCCGCGCTCCTCAAGTTCAATGTTAGCTTCATAGACCATGGACGTCGTTTCATTAATTCCAAGCTTGTACAACTTTCAGAGAGAAGGCATCTCCGGCGATGGGTTGATGAAGCGCTATGCGATTCTCTTTGGCCACATCAATGGGCGTCCAGCATCCAGAATGATCCGAGCATCCTTGCTTGCGGCTAAACCTGCTTGTACGACATGTTCTGGTTTGTTGTTGCCGGGCTTGACTGTATTCGCCGGAGCAGCAACACGAGCGTTATTAAGGGCCGTATCAAGGCACGTTGTTCCACCGATGATTTTACCTCCATCCGGCCTCTTGAGTCGTCCGCAAGGGTTCTCTGGATGGATTGATACAGTTCGGAACTGGCCCCCACCAACGCGGATATAAACCGATTGCTCCGCCAATCGCTCCATTTTCCTTCTGTTCGTTACGCCATGGAGCCTACTCAAAACCCGGGGAGATTCAGTCTGAACCGTCAACTGGCCATCGAACTTGGCCACGTGGATGAACAGCTTCTCGCGCCCATCCAAAGTTGATGCACTTGCTTACGCGCGACGATAACGCTGTTTCTTACAAACACCCCCGGGTTTGAATAACTGATGCGAGAATAAATTGAGTGTAAAAGAAGCCAAGGCTTGCATAAAGATCAACAAGCTGCTCGAAGAGTCCAGCTGGCGATTCTTCGATGGCACTGCAGGCAAAGCCAATATCGTTCTCGAACCCGAGATTGGAAATAACTTCGGTGGACTGAAAAATAATGTGCTCTATCCTGATTTTCGGACCGGAATTTACTTGACAGGCTGCTGGTTATTCACATTTTTTCCGGTAATGAACTGAACAGGTTTTTTTAAAAGCCATCTGGATGTGTTTATATAACACATTGTTTTTATTTGATAAAAAATTTGATTAATTTATGTGCTAAGAAAAAAATCCTATATTGGATGGATAGTTACCTTATATTTCAAAGGATTGTTCACATAGTTATCCACAGGATATGTGGGCAAAAAAAATTATGAATAGAGTCAGCATCATTGAATTCATTTCAATGAAATTACTTCAACCGGAATTTAATGTAGGTTTTTCATAACATATTAAAACATATAATATTATTCGGGTTGGTCAGGGCAAGATGCTCTGAGGTAGAATACAAAAAAACGCAACGGACTTCTTGTTGCTGTCGATAGGGTCAAATCATGCTGCTTCAATCTGAAAAATAGAGAAGCGATGGTTGCGGGAATCATTAAACGGAGAAAAGGTCATGGCGGGTCATAGTAAATGGGCAAACATTCAACATCGCAAAGGTCGCCAGGATGAAAGGCGCGGCAAGATTTTTACACGCCTGATCAAAGAAATCACGGTAGCGGCCAAGCTGGGGGGCGGCGATCCGGGCTGCAACCCGCGTCTGAGACTGGCGATGGAGAAGGCATATGACCAGAACATGCCGAAGGACAACGTGGAGCGCGCCATTAAGCGCGGCAGCGGGGAGCTGGAAGGGGTGGATTATCAGGAGTTGTGCTATGAAGGCTACGGCATTCATGGCGCGGCAGTGATGGTCAATTGCATGACGGACAACAAGACGCGAACGGTTGCCGATGTGCGCCATGCCTTTACCAAGCATGGCGGCAACCTGGGCACGGATGGGTGCGTATCCTATCTGTTCAAACATTGCGGGCAACTGATCTTTGCTCCGGGAACCGATGAAAATGCGCTGATGGAGATTGCTCTGGACGCGGGTGCGGAGGATGTGGTGAGCCATGAGGATGGCAGCATCGAGGTCATTACCGATCCTCATGATTTTGTGGAGGTGAAGCAGCGCCTGGAAACGGCTGGTTTCAGGCCGGAAATGGCAGAGGTTACGATGAAGCCGGTCAACGAGGTGGTGTTTACCGGTGAGGATGCGGTGCGGATGCAAAAGCTGCTCGATGCTCTGGAAAACCTGGATGATGTGCAGGAAGTATTTACCACGGCAGTGATCGAAGGATAAGTCAGGCAACCGGGGGTTTTGGTGCCGCTTGATCAGGCTGCTTCTGTGCGCATCCTCGGGATTGACCCCGGTTTGCGCATCACCGGTTTTGGTGTGCTGGACAAGGTCGGGCAGAAGCTCTTTTATGTGGCCAGTGGCTGCGTAAAAACTCCGGTGGGGAGGCTGCCGGGGCGTCTCAAGGTGATCATGGATTCGTTGCGGGAGGTGATTGAAACCCATCAGCCCCAGCTGGTCGTGGTTGAAAAAGTGTTTGTCAACATCAATCCGCAATCTACACTGCTTCTCGGGCAGGCGCGCGGCGCTGCGATATGCGCTGCTGTGGCGGCAAGCCTGCCGGTTGCAGAATATACTGCGCTGCAGGTGAAGCAGGCGGTGGTGGGCAATGGCCATGCAAAAAAGGAGCAGGTGCAGGCGATGGTGCAGCGGTTGCTGGCGCTGCCCGGCTCGCCAAGTCCGGATGCTGCGGATGCGCTGGCTTGTGCGATTTGCCATGCCCACTCTGTTTTGAGCGTGCGGCACCCGGCCAGTGGCATGCGCATGCGGAACGGCAGGCTGGGGTAGCCCGGCATGGCCGCTTTTCCCTGCTGCTGGGTAAAGCGGGCTGACGGTGAGGCTCCCAATGAAAAACTGGCCGGGTTTGCATTTGACTGGTATCGGATTGCAAGGGAAAACATGATAGGGCGTTTGACGGGCATTTTGCTGGAAAAGAGTCCGCCACAAATTCTGGTGGATGTACACGGTGTAGGATATGAGCTGCATGTGCCGATGAGCACGTTCTATAATCTGCCTGGGTTACAGGAGTCAGTGGTGCTGTATACTCAGCTAGTCGTGCGCGAGGATGCCCACCTGCTCTATGGTTTTGCTTCGGAGGATGAACGCGTGGCGTTCCGCCACTTGCTGAAAATTTCCGGCGTGGGGCCGAAGCTGGCGCTTTCCGTTCTTTCTGGCTTGAGCCTGAGTGACCTGGCGCTTGCCGTAGCGAACAAGGAGGCGGGGATGCTGACCAGGATTCCAGGTGTCGGAAAAAAAACAGCCGAACGCCTGTTGCTGGAGCTGCAGGACAAATTCACCCCGTCCGAGACCGGGAGCCCCGGTGAAATGGGCAAGCAGCAGGGCAATGATATTGTCAACGCGCTGCTGGCGCTGGGTTATAGCGGCAAGGAAGCAGACTGGGCGATCCGGCAATTGCCCGGCGATGCCCACGTGGCGGAGGGGATCCGTCAGGCATTAAAATTGTTATCCAGGGCATGATTCAAAACGATAATTTGACCGCATCGAACCGGGTGATTTCTTCCGTTACAGTTTCTGGACAGGAGGAAATACAGGAGCGCGCGCTGCGACCCAAACAGCTGGAGGAATATATCGGCCAGGAAAAAATTCGCGGGCAGCTGCAGATTTTCATTGAAGCCGCACGCAAGCGCAGGGATCCGCTGGACCATGTGCTGCTGTTTGGCCCGCCGGGACTGGGCAAGACAACGCTGGCCCATATCATCGCCAGTGAAATGGGCGTCAACATGCGCCATACTTCCGGACCGGTTCTGGAGCGTGCGGGTGACCTTGCTGCCCTGCTGACGAATCTTGAGCCCAACGATGTGCTGTTTATAGATGAAATTCACCGGCTTTCTCCGGTGGTGGAAGAGGTTCTTTATCCCGCCCTGGAGGATTACCAGATCGATATCATGATCGGGGAAGGCCCCGCTGCCCGTTCCATCAAGCTGGATTTGCCGCCATTTACGCTGGTCGGTGCGACGACCCGTGCCGGTATGTTGACCAATCCGCTTCGCGACCGTTTTGGCATTGTGGCAAGACTGGAGTTCTATTCCACCCCTGAGCTGCAGCGTATCGTGACACGCTCTTCCGGTTTGCTGGAGCTGCCGATTTCGCCGGATGGCGCATTGGAAATTGCGAAACGTTCCCGTGGGACTCCCCGCATTGCCAACCGCCTGCTGCGCAGGGTGCGCGATTTTGCCGAAGTCCGGGCCCAGGGGGAAGCTACGCGTGCCGTGGCAGACGCAGCTTTGACCATGCTGGATGTAGATGCCCAGGGACTGGATGTGATGGACCGGAAATTATTGCAGGCAGTGATCGATAAGTTTGCAGGTGGGCCGGTGGGCCTGGATAGTCTCGCTGCCGCGATAGGGGAGGAACGCGATACCATAGAAGATGTGCTGGAGCCCTATCTGATTCAGCAGGGCTACCTGCAACGGACTCCACGCGGCAGGATGGCAACCCGGAACGCCTACGAACACTTTGGACTGGCGCAGCCAGGAAATGTGGTCGGCAGGGAGTTGTGGGAGGGGTAGTAAATAGGGAAGCGGGGCGCAAGATACCGGCGCTGAAAGGTTCTGCTGAGAGCATGTGGATAGATTGTGCCGGTTTCCGGAGTTCCTTCGGGTATCCGTTGTTCTTGCTGAACGAATCGGGACGAAGGACATGGAAAAAACCCGGGGAATGTAATGAGCAGGCCGAGCGTTCCAGGCCGAAGGGCTTGCAGGTTGATTTCACATTATGTCAGAATGAGAATTATTCTAGTATGATATAAATGGCATGATTCCGTCATGATTTGAAATGGCACACTGGCTTTGTGGTAATTATTCCATTCTCTATAGCGGATTACATGTCTCATTCCAAAGTTGAATCCGTCTTTAGCTGGCCGGTGCGTGTCTATTTTCAGGATACAGATGTGGGCGGTGTTGCATATCATGGCAGTTATGTGAACTTTTTAGAGCGCGCGCGGACAGAGTGGCTGAGGGAGCGTTGCGGGTACTCGAATATTGGACTGATTCGTGAATTCGGACTGATATTTGTGGTCAGGTCATTGAGGCTGGATTTTTTCAGGCCGGCATTGCTGGATGACTTGCTGGACGTCAGGGTGCAACTGAAAGATGTTGGGCGTAGCCGTGTCGGCCTGCATCAGGCAGTGTGGCGTAATCAGGATATGCTGGTGGAGGCAGAAATACATCTGGTGTGCGTTACAGCAGATCAATTTAAGCCGGTGAGCATACCGGAAACATTGCGACAGCAATGGAAGAACGAAAGGATAACTTAAGATATGCCACAGGTTGTAACGCAGGATTTATCAATTATCCATCTGATCCAGAATGCCAGCTTACTGGTTCAACTGGTCATGGGGCTGTTGCTGTTCGTTTCATTGCTGTCATGGTGGTTCATTTTTCTCAAAATGTTCGCGGTGCGGCAGGAAATCAGGCAAAGTGATTTATTCGAGGAATCCTTCTGGGATAACGATGATCTGAGCCGGTTGTATCAGAATACCGCAGTCATGCGCGGAGAATCGGGGAGCATGGGGCGGATTTTTTCCGCTGGATTTACCGAATTCCTCAAGCTGAAGAAAAAGCATGACATGAGTAACGACGCAGTGATGGATGGTACCCGTCGGGCCATGCGCGCACGATATCAGCGTGAAATGGACAGGTTGGAATCACATCTGGCGTTTCTGGCTTCGGTAGGTTCCGTGAGTCCGTATGTCGGGCTTTTCGGTACGGTATGGGGAATCATGACGGCTTTCCGCGGTCTGGCCAATGTTGGTCAGGCTACACTGGCGCATGTTGCCCCCGGGATTGCAGAGGCGCTGGTAGCCACTGCGATGGGTCTGTTCGCGGCGATCCCCGCCGTGGTTGCCTATAACCGATATTCGCATGATATTTCGCGGCTGGCCTCGCGTTTTGAAATTTTCATGGAAGAATTTTCCAACATACTGCAGCGCCAGTCATGACACCGCGCCGTTCTAACAGACCAATGAGCGAAATTAACGTCGTGCCGTATATCGACGTGATGTTGGTATTGTTGGTGATATTCATGGTGACTGCTCCCATGATGAATACCGGTCAGATTGATCTTCCCGGAGTAGGTAAGTCGCTGGCTCCTCCGGTTGCGCCACTGGAGGTGATTCTCAGAAAAGACCTTACCCTGGCGTTGAACGACAGAAGCCATAAAGGCGAGGAGCGCAAGGTTACGCGGGAGGAGCTGGTAAAGATTCTCAGGCAGAAGCAGTCGCAGAATGCGGATCAGGCGGTGGTCATTTCTGCGGACAAGAATGTTCGTTATGAAGAAGTCATCCGTATCATGGATGTACTGCAGCAGCAACAGATCAAGAAGGTGGGGCTGTTGGCGCAAACCCAGGGGCGATGAGCGTGAAGGCACATGCCGAACCCTACAGGCTGCGTGCCGGGGCATTGGCGTTAGTCGTTCACCTGGCATTTTTTGTGCTGCTGTATTTCGGAGTGAGCTGGCAGGTTGAACCTCCGCGGGGTATGGTGGTGGATATCTGGGATCATTTGCCGGATCAGGAGAGTGTGCCTGAAAAAAAAGAGCCGTCCAGACCGGTAGAACCACCCAAACCGGTAAAGCAACTCAAGCCGGTAAAACCGGTTGTGCCTCCCAAGGTGGAGCCGAAAGTTTCTGGAAAAAAAATCTCCCGGGAGACTCCCAAGCCGATCAAAGCGGAGGTCAAGCCTCAACCTGAAAAAGCCGATGCAAAGGCTGAGCAAAAAGTGCAGCTAGAGAGGGAGCGAGCCCGTGCCGAGCAGGCAGAGCTGGTTGCCAGGTTGCGCAGCAAGCTCCAGGTGCAGGAAAAGGCGGACCCCCTCAAAGCGGTTGAGCCGAAAAAATCCGAGCCTCTTACCAAGGCCGATATCGCGCTGGCTGAAAAAAAGAAATTGCTGGAAAAGCAAATGGAAACCCCGAAACCCGATTCCAGGAAAACCCCGGAAAAGGTCAGTGCGCAGCCTGACCGGAAAGCTGAGGAAGAGAGGAAGGCCGCGGCGGAACAAGCCAGGAAGGAAGAAGAAAAAAAGGCGGAGACCGAGAGAATCAAGGCAGAGAAGGCGCAGGCCGAAAAAAGGGCGAGGGCTGAGAAGCTCAAGGCAGATGCCGAAAAAAAGGCAGAGGCCGAGAGACTGGAAGCGGAGCAGGCGGAAGCAGAGAGGCTGTTGGCTGTTAAAAAAGCAGAGGCTGAAAAAAAGGTGAGAGAGGAAAAATTCAGGGCTGAACAAAAAATTCAGGAAGAGAAAATCAAAGCCGAGCAAAAGGAGCGGCTCGAAAAGTTAAGGGCGGAACTTAAGGAGCGGGAAGAGAAACTCAAGGCGGAGCAACGGGAAAGGGAGGAAAGAGCCCGGGCCGAACAAAAGGCCAGGGAGGAAAGAAACCGGGCCGAACAACGAGCCATGGCCGAAGAAGCGGCAGCCATCTCTAAAATCGTGGACGAATATAAGGCCAGAATTATTGCCAAAATCCGCCGTAACATCGTGATGCCCCCGGATATCCCTTATAATGTGGTTGCGGAATTTGAAGTGACCTTGTTGCCCGGTGGCGGGGTATTGGATGAGAAGCTGCGGTTGATGAAGCCGAGCGGGATTGCAGTCTACGATCTTGCAGTGGAGCGTGCCATCAAGAAATCGCAGCCGTTACCCTTGCCGCCCGATCCGGCTTTATTCAATAGGTTTCGCGAGTTGCATCTCAAAGTTAGCCCAAAGGAATAGGATATGAAAGGAATGACCATGATTCGTTACTGGATGTTGCTCTTCTTGCTATGCATCACCTTGCCAGTTCGTGCTGCGCTGAATATCGATATTTACGGGGCGGGGGAAAATCAGATTCCGGTTGCTATTGTGCCGTTTGACAATGAGGGGAAGCTGGCCCAGAGAATTACCGAGATCGTGTCCGCAGATTTGAAGAGCAGCGGGCATTTCAAGATCACTGTTCCAACGAGCAAAACACCGCATGAGCCGCATGAGATCGATTTTGCCGACTGGCGCGGAGTGGAAGCGATGGCAATCGGGAGTGTGGAAATGCTGCCGGATGGCAGGGTGACCGTTAAATTTCGCCTGTTCGATGCTGTCAAGCAAACTGAGCTGTTCGGTCAGGCTGTAACGGCCAAGGCAGATCAGGTAAGGGCAATCGGACATCGTATTGCAGACCTGATTTATGAAAAGCTCACGGGTAATCCCGGTGTATTCAGCACGCGAATTGCTTACGTAAGCAGGCAGGGCAAGAGTAACCGCCTGGTGGTGGCGGACAGTGATGGCTTCAATGACCGGGCGGTGCTCTCGATTAACGAGCCGATCATGTCGCCAGCCTGGTCTCCGGATGGTAATCAGCTGGCCTATGTGACCCTGGAGAAGGGTCATGCGGTAGTCTATGTTCAGTCATTGCTGACCAATCAGAGAAGAGTGCTGTCGGATGCGCGGGGGAGCAACAGCGCTCCGGCATGGTCGCCCGATGGCAGGCAGCTTGCCATTGTGTTGACCAGGGATGGCAGTCCGCAGATCTATCTGATTCGTGCGGATGGTAGCGACCTGCGCCGTATCACTTTCAGCGGCGCGATTGATACCGAACCCAGTTTTTCGCCGGATGGGCAATATCTGCTGTTTACCTCCGACCGCGGGGGAAGCCCGCAGATTTACAGGATATCGGTGGACGGCAAAAATACCGAACGGTTGACATTTGAGGGAGGACATAACTTTTCCCCACGCTACAGCCCTGATGGCAAGAGTTTTGTCTTTGCGCACCAGAAGGATGGACGATTTCATGTTGCCGTACAGGATTTTCAGACTCGGCAAATGCAGTTGCTGACATCCGGAGGATGGGACAAACGACCCAGTTTTTCACCGAATGGAAAGCTGATTCTGTTTGCAACCGAGTCTGGACGGCGTGGTATACTGACAGCCATATCCAGTGATGGCAGGGTCAGGACAAAGAAAAACTTGTCTTCCCAGTCAGCGGATATCAGGGAACCAGTCTGGGGGCCGTTTCTGCGGTAGGTGGCAGAGCGTGGAACCCGGCAGTAACCATTGGTGGTAATCGGAAGCGGTAGGAAATACTTTTGATATAAAGGATAAACTATGAAAAATTCAGTGATCGGAGTAGTGTTGGCAACCATGCTGGCTGCTTGTGCCAGCGATGAACCTCCTGTAGGTGACCTGAAGTCGAGGGGGCGTGCAGCCGCAGGTGCCGATACCGATATGTCCCTGTCTACAGCTGAAGGTGCGGTTACGGATTCTGCATCCGCGGGTTCTGTTTCTGATTCGTCAATGGGGATGGACAGGCTGGCTGAGCAGACTCCGGCTGATGCGGCAGCTGCTCGGGAAGCGGACAGGCTGGCTGCCGAAATGGCAGCAGCAAAGGCCGCTGCTGATGAAGCGCAGGCAAGGGCAAAAGCGGCCGAGGATGCGAAAATAGAAGCAGAGCATGCAGCCGCAAGGCAGGCAGAGGCAGATGCTGCAAAGGCGAGAGCCTTGCAGGAGGAATTAGAGGCCGCACGGGTGGCTGAGCTGGAAAGGGCGAGACTGGAAGCCGAAAGGGCTGCCGCGGCAAAGGCCGCGGCAGAAGAGGCGGCATTGGAAGCAGCCCGTCTGGCAGAGTTGCATAATGCGGAACTGGCGGCAGCACGTGCTGCCGCAGAAAAAGCGCAGGCAGATGCAGCAGCCGAGCTGGAGGCAGCGAGAGCCGCTGCGGCTAAGGCAGAAGCGGATGCGGCAGCTGCCCGTGAAGCGGCAGCGGCAGCAGCTGCGCGTGATGCAGAAAATGCAGCCAGAATTGCAGCTGAACTGGAGGCAGCCAAGGCAGCTGCGGCCAAGGCACAGGCAGACGCGGCAGCCGAGCTGGATGCGGCAAGAGCGGCTGCAGCGCGTGAAGCTGCAGAGCGTGAGGCTGCCAATGCCGCCAGACTGGCTGCGCAGCAGGAAATGGCCAAGGCCGAAGCCGCCAAGGCAGCAGCCGACAGAGAGGCAGCGATGGCAGCCAAAGTTGCTGCCGAGCTGAAAGCTGCAAAAGAGGCCGCAGCACGCGAGGCAGCCATGGCGGCCGAAGCGAGAGCGGCTGCGGCAGAATCCGACTCAGCCCTGAATTCTCTGCTGTCGAAACGTTTTGTTTATTATCCGACGGATGTGGATGTAGTCTCGGATAAAGACAAGCTGGTCGTGCAGGAACATGCCCGTTATTTGTCTAGACAGGAAAAGCGTTCGGTGCGTCTGGAAGGTCATGCCGATGAGCGTGGAAGCAGCGAGTACAATCTGGCTCTGGGTCAGCGTCGTGCCGACAATGTGAAAAAGCTGCTGGTCGTAGGCGGGGTGAAGGAAAGCCAGATTGAGGCAGTCAGCTTTGGCGAGGAAAAGCCGGTGGCTACAGGACATGACGAGTCTTCATGGTCGCAGAACCGTCGTACCGAGTTCAAGTATAGCGTTAAATGATTACAGTTAAGACATGAAGCTTTCCACCTTGCTGTTTGCGGGATGTTGTGTTATTGCAGGGCAGGTTCAGGCAGCACTGTTCAGCGATGATGAGGCGCATAACCAGATACGGTTAATCAGGGAACGGGTTACGGATCTGGAAATTGCCCGCAAACAGCAGGAGGATGCTCTCAAGCAGCAGGATTCGGTCATTAAAAAGCAGGAAGCTGCGCTGAAAAAGCAGGAGGAAGCTCTCAGGCAGCAGGATTTAATCATTAAAAAGCAGGATTCCGAGCTGAAACAGCTGGATGCTGCCTACAAAAATCAAGGTGAATTTGTAAAAGAACTGCAAAATCAGCTGGGTGCCCAGAAATCAGATCTGAGTCGATTGCTTGGAAAACAGGAAACTCTGGATCATCATCTGAAGGAAGCGGAAAAGCTTCAAACTGGTCACCGTGCAGTGCTGGAAAAAGAATTGCAAAGTTTGCGCGGTCAGAGTGAAGATTTGAAGCGCAACTTGCAGGAAGCCGAGAAACGCATCGGGGATACACATAAAGAGCAATACAACTCCATTCTGCTTGCTCATGACCGGATTCAGAAGAATCTGGAGGAGCAGGCCAAACAGAAATTGTCCGAATTGCAGGATACCAGCGACCAGCAGAAAAAGCTGCTTGCCGGAATTGTTGCCCAACAGGAAGAAAAATTCTCTCAGCTGGAATTGCGTGTTGCAAATTTTCAGAATACGGTCGAACAGCAATCCGAGTTGCATGATAAATATCGCAAAGATTTGTATAAGCACCAGGAAGAGTTGAAGGCAGACCTTGTCCAGCTCAAGGAAAATTTCGAAAATCAAATACGGAATAACATCGGCCTGCAAGGGCAGATCGACAGCCAGAACGCGGAATTCAAGAAAATTCAGGGGTATGGCGAGGATTTGGAAAACAGGTTGAAAGAGTCTTCTCACCGTCTTTCCAATATCTATGCGGATCTGGATGCGCGGATCAGAAATTTTGATATTGAATTCAAGAAACAAATTCAGTCTGTTCATAAAGAAGTGCAACAACAGGTTGGACAAAGCGAGCAAACGGCGCTGAACAAATTGCTGGAGATGGACAAGCACAACGCAGAGCTGATCCAGCAGCAAAACCAATCCATCCTCAGCCTGCAGAGCGCCCTGGAGAACCAGGATAAGGAATTGCGCAGCCAGAGCAGCGCTCTACTGCATAATTTGCAGGAACTGGAGAAGCAGCAAAAAGAATTGTCCGGTGAAATGAACAAACAGTTGCAGCGTTTAAATACTGTGTTTGTTGCGGACCTGAAAAAACAGATGGATACCCAGAGTGGTGAAGCGGGTATGCTACGGGAGCAGAATGTAGAGTTTGTGCAGAAATTGCAGGATATTGAGAAACGGCAGGCTGAAGTGGGCAAGCAGCAGTCTGGTCTGACAAATAAATTGCAATCACAGATCGCAGCACTGAATGCAGAATTGCACAAGCTGCGTGCGCAAAATGAAGAGTTGGTGCGGAATCTGAATGAATCGAAGCAGGGCCAGGCAAGCATTGGTACCCAGCAAGCCGCTGCGCTGGACATGCAGGCAAAACTCGATGCAGAGCAAAATGCAGAACTGCGCAAGCTGCATAGTCAGAATGAGGATTTGATTCGCAGTCTGCAAGAGATCGAAAAAAGGCAGAAAGATTTTTATGGGGATATGGATACTACCCTGCGCCAATTTGAAGCGATCTTAACCGGTGCGTCGTCCAGTAAAGCCTCTGCACCGGCGGTTGTCCAGCCAGCCAAGCCGAATGCAGCTGTGAATGGCGCGACGGGTAATCCGGCTGCAGCTGACAGTCGTGCTTATGATTTTGCTAGCGGTAAAATCAAGGCGGGCAATTATCAGCATGCCGTTCAGGATTTTCAGGAATTTCTGAAAAAATATCCGGATTCGGCATATGCAGCAAATGCTCACTATCAGATGGGCTATGCGTACCATAACTTAAAGGACTACAAAAACGCACTGGACAGTTATCAATTACTGGTAAACAAGTATGTTTCCAATGAGTATGTTCCGGATGCCATGTTAGGAATTGCAGATTGTCAGCAGCAGCTGAAAGCAGTTCTTGGGGCAAGAAAAACACTTAATCAAATCATCGAGAAATATCCAGGCAGTAAATTTGCAGATCTGGCAAAAAAACGTCTCGATAACATGAAGTAAACCTGAGTATGCTAGTTGGTTGGCTGGGAGTGAATCCAGCGCAGGAGCAGATGCATGGCTGTAATACGATTCGGGTTGTGAAATTGAGGATGGATCTTTCATTCGTGAGGCATTAGTGTTTATCAAACAGTCATGGATGCTGCAAAGACAGGAGTTCCCGACAGGTTGTGGGAATATCTTGGCCAACGACAGTTTTTGAAGACAGCAACTTTTCGAGGGCAGAAATCATGAGCGCAATAAAAAATGTTACAGGTGTAGTGGCAGGCATATTGCTAGCCTTATTTTTGGTGGCTTGCGCCAAGCCACCAGTGCCGATCACCAAAAAAATTGGGGGTGGCTCAGCCCTGGAAATGGAAGCGCCGGCTCTTCCAGATGCAGCGGGAGCAGGGACTGCTGGTGATTCGCCGTCTTCCGGGTTTGGTTCCGATCCGAATGGAGGTTCATCCGGTTCTGGTTCCAGTTCTAGTTCTGTTACCAATGCCTCTGGGGTTCCGATCCAGCGCGGTCCGGATTATGCCGGGTATGACCCGAAAGATCCGAAGGATCCCTTGAACAATCCGAAAAGCTTGCTGTCTGCGGAGAAGCGCGTCATTTATTATCCAACGGACGGGGATACCGTTCCAGAAAAATACTGGCCTGTAGTACTGGCGCATGCAGAATATCTGGTTACGCATCCTGACCGTAAAGTGCGTCTGGATGGCCATACCGATGAGCGGGGAAGCGCAGAATATAACCTGGCTCTTGGACAGCGCCGTGCCGATAATGTGAAGAAGATGCTGTTGGCTGAGGGGGTGAAGGAGGAGCAGATTGAACCGATCAGCTATGGTGAGGAAAAACCAGCGGATTCAGCCCATGCCGAGACCGCCTGGTCAAAAAATCGTCGCACTGAACTGAACTATAAGCCATATTAGAGCGAGTATGAAATTTCCTGTTGTATTGTTCGCTGGATGGAGTGCCTTTGCTGTATGTGGTGCCAACGCAGCTTTATTCAGCGATGAAGAGGCACATAATCAGATTCGCCAGCTCTTGGGGCGTGTTGCCATATTGGAAGGGACCGGAAAACAGCAGACCGAAATGATCAGGCAGAAAACCGAGATGATTAAGCAGTTGACTGGGACTCGCAAACAGCAAGCCGGCCAGATATACGAGTTGCAAAAGCAGATTGAAGCGCAAAATATGGAATTGCGCAGATTGCGCGGGGAGAACGAAGAGCTCAACCATGCCTTGCAAGACGTGAAAAAGAGCCAGAATGATTTGTATCTTGATCTGGATAGCCGGTTACGTCGTTTCGAGAAATCTGAGGCAGCCGTTTCGCCCAGGACGATGAAATAAAACAGGGCAGGCCGGCAGGTTTCACATAGAGCAGGTTTACATGATTACTGGCGCTGCCAGCGGACAGCTGCGCATATCCGAGATTTTTTATTCCCTTCAGGGCGAAACAAGCAGGGTTGGTCTGCCGACTGTATTTGTACGCCTTATTGGCTGCCCGTTACGATGCGTATATTGCGATACCGATTATGCGTTCAGCGGGGGCAAGAACTGGGCGATCGCCGATATCCTTGCTGAAGTGGGCCGTTATCAAACCGTTTATGTCACGGTTACGGGTGGCGAGCCGCTTGCCCAGAAGAATTCCTTGATTTTGCTCAAAGCATTGTGTGATGCTGGTTATCAGGTTTCGCTGGAAACCAGCGGAGCACTGGATGTGTCTGGCGTCGATGCGCGTGTAATCAAGGTGCTGGATATTAAAACGCCGGCATCCGGAGAAGAAAAAAAGAATCTGTGGAGCAATCTGGAGGCATTGTATACGCAGGATGAGGTCAAGTTCGTTTTATGCGATGAGCCGGATTACCTTTGGGCGAGGCAGGTCTTAAGGGAACGTGATCTGGCGAAAAAGTGTTCCATATTGTTTTCCCCGGTGCAGGGCCAGTTGTCGCCGACGTTGCTGGCAGACTGGATTCTTCGCGACAGTCTTCCGGTACGCCTGCAAATACAGTTGCATCGGTTATTGTGGGGCAGCCAGCAGGGAAAATGAATCGTGCAGTGATATTATTATCCGGCGGCCTGGATTCGGCCACCGTGCTGGCCATGGCCAGGCAGCAGGGATATGCATGCTATGCGCTGAGCGTAAACTACGGGCAGCGACATCATGCAGAACTGGATGCGGCGGAACGTATGGCCCAGGTACTGGGTGCAAGAGAGCACCGCGTAATTCATATTGATCTGGCTGCATTTGGTGGTTCCGCGCTGACAGACAGGGGCATTGACGTTCCAGAGCAGGGAACAACGGGAATTCCACTGACCTATGTGCCTGCGCGCAATACCATCATGCTTTCCATTGCGCTGGCGTGGGCAGAAGTATTACAGTCGCAGGATATTTTCATCGGGGTGAATGCAGTGGATTACTCTGGATATCCGGATTGCCGGCCGGAATATATTGCGGCCTTTGAAAAAATGGCAAATCTTGCCACCAAGACGGCAGTTGAGGGCAAGCCATTTACATTGCATGCCCCGTTGATGCATCTTTCCAAGGCGGATATAGTCAGGTTGGGCACGGAGCTTGGCGTGGATTACAGCCTGACCGTGTCCTGTTACCAGGCGGATGTAGATGGCCGGGCTTGCGGGGTATGTGATTCCTGCAAATTGCGCCGTACCGGGTTTCAAACAGCGGGAATTGCGGATCCTACGCGCTACCGCGCGGCATGATACCTACTCTGTTTCATTGACAGGGCGGGCAAAGTCCGTATAATGCGCGCTTCTTTAGGGATATGGGTCGTTAGCTCAGCCGGTAGAGCAGCGGACTTTTAATCCGTTGGTCGCCAGTTCGAATCTGGCACGACCTACCAGTTCAAGCGTGCAGATCTGGAGAAGTAACCGATTTGAATGCCACACCTTAAAGTTATGCCGCTTTAGCTCAGTTGGTAGAGCAACCGCCTTGTAAGCGGTAGGTCATCAGTTCGAATCCGATAAGCGGCACCACCTTACAGTAAGCAGCAGATTGCCATAGCCGCTACTATAAATAAATCAAAGTCTTAGTGAACGCCATCTAGCAATAGGTGGCATTTCATTGCCGTTGTTGGGCATGCTTTGTCCCAAAGTTGCCCCATGCGCTGTCTTTGACAATAAAAGCGCGGGCTTATGAGGGAATCATGGCTGCATTTGAGTAACACGGTCAGTGGTGGCGCGTTTGAATTTGGGGATGCCTGTTATAGATGGATGCCAGTATCGTGCGTGGCTTTTGCGATACCGTTCCACGCTAAAATCCTGCGCATCCATGTTTACGATGATGGCGCCATCCCGGTCCGAACGCAGTAGTTCGCTACCCGCTTCCCGGTATCGTCTGACCACTTCCTTGTTGGGATGGCCGTAACGATTGCGATAGCCTACGGTAAAGACCGCGTAACGCGGATGGGTCGCATCTACGAAATCATCTACAGACGAAGTCTTGCTGCCATGGTGCGGCACGACCAGCAGAGTAGTGGCAAGTTTTTCCCGGTGTTGTTCCAGTAATTCCCATTCAGCTTCCTTTTCTATGTCTGCTGCGAGCAGTACACTGTGCTGCCCGGTGCTGATTTTCAGCACACAACTGCGGTTATTGTCGCGGATTTTTTCAGTGGCATAGCTTTCTGCGGATGGGTGCAGGACTTCGAAATGTACTCCGTCCCATTCCCATGTTTGCGCATTCATGCAGCGTTGAGTACTTGCCGCCTGCAGCAGCAGGGGATGGTCTTCTGCCAGTGATGAAGAGAGCCAGCGGGTCGGTATATTCTGTAAAATCGTTGCTGCCCCGCCGGTATGGTCGTTGTCATCGTGGGTTACCATCAGGCCGTCCAGTTTTGCGATGCCCATACCACGCAAGGAGGGAATGAGGATACGGTTGCCACTGTTGGCTTCGCTGTTGAAATTGGGGCCGGTGTCATACAGCAATGCATGGTTGCGGGTCTGTGCCGCGACCGCCAGGCCCTGTCCGACATCAAAAATCACCAGGCTCAGTGCGCCGTCCGGCGGAATCGGAGGTTGAACCAGAAACATTGGCAGCAGCCCGATCATTCCCAGCCAGCGTGCTGGGAATCCGCGCGGCATGAGCAACCAGAATACGCCTAGCATACCGATGATCAGACTCCATGTCGCTGGAGCATGCTGAACCCATACAACTTCAGGCAGATGGTTCAGCCACTCCAGTAGCGAATAGCACAGGCTCATGGCCTGATTGGCCAGCCAAAGTGGCCACTCTATATGAAATCCGGCTCCCAGCAGGGTGAGCGGGACCACTACGAAACTGACTAGTGGAATGGCGAAAGCATTTGCTACTGGGGACACCAGAGAGATCTGCTGGAACATCCCCAGTAAGGGTGGAATGAGGCCGATGCTCATTGCCCATTGCAAACGCCCATAGGTCGCCAACCAGTGCAGGGGGCGTAAGCGGTGTGCGGTTACGTAAAAAATCAGTCCCACCGCGCCGAATGAGAGCCAGAATCCGGGCGAAAGTACAGCCCAGGGATCCAGCAGCAATACCACGAGTAAAGCGGCGGCCAGGGTCTGGGAAGGGGCGACTGTGCGCGAGAGCCATAATACTGCGGCAATGGTGGTTAGCATGTATACCGTGCGTTGTGCCGGCACCCCGAAACCGGCCAGTAGTGCATAGCTGAGTCCCACCAGCAGGCCGGCGAGCGTGGCTGCCTTGCGTGCCGGCAGCATGCGCGTGAGCCTTGCGCTGCGCCGCCAAAACCAATATCCTGCGGCGAATCCCAACCCAGAAAGCATGGTGATGTGCAGTCCGGAAATGCTCATCAGGTGGTTTACCCCGGTGCGCGTGAAAATCTGCCACTGTGCGGCAGGAATGCTTGCCTGGTCTCCTATGGCCAGGGCGGTTAATACGCCGGCATAATGGCGGTTTTCTTCAGTGTCATAGCGATCCCCAATCATGGTGCGGGTATCGGGTCGAACCTGCAGGGATGAATGCGGGTCTGAGGGAAAAGCGGTGGTTGCCAGGATGTGGTTGCGCACTTTTTCGCGCAGGCTTTCAATATAGTAACCGGGCGAATAAGCCAGCGTGTCCAGTCGCTGGTTATTCCCCTTGGGGTGAATGTAGCCGTTCGCTCGAAGTTTGTTTTCCAGCATCCAGGCTTCAAAATCGAAATCGTGAGGATTCCTGCTGCCATGCGGCTGTTTAAGTCGTATGGTGAATTGCCAGCGTTCTCCGGCATGAATATTGAAACTGGTTCCATTTTCATGTTCATGACTGGCAAGCAGGATGCGTGTCGGAACGGTGGCGTTGGGGGTGAGTACCTTTTCTACATCAAAGACAAAGCGTAGTCCGTGATCATGTTGCTTGGGAAGCTGCGCCACCACTCCGATGACTTGAATATTCTTTCCCTGCCATGCGGCGGGCAGGGCATCGGCCAAACGTTGCTGCGCAAAAAAGGCGGCGTAGAAAAAACCTGTAGAGCAGGCCAGGGCTGCGGCAAGGATGGGGGCTGCTGCTTGCTGCCAGGAGGTTTTGCGCTGGTATATTAAAGCCGCTCCTAGAATTACGACAATTCCTGCTCCCCATGTAAGGTTGGGAAGAGTCTCCTGTTGCTGCAGCAGCCACACGCCAATGGTGAAAAATAAAATGGACTGGCACATGTTGTTCAGGGGTGTTTAAAAAGTTTGAACAATTCGAACCAGAATGCGCTGCACAATCCGGCAGCACAACATAATCCCACCTGGATCGGCGTGATAGGGGAAAAATGAAATATTTCGCGTAAAAAAGAAACATGCAGGGCTAGCAGCAGGAAGGCGAGCGCGCCACCTGTTACCCACCACAATGCAGAATTGGGGCGTCTGAGCGAACTGAAAAAATCGAGCTGCCATGAACGGTTTACCAGGATGAGTCCAAGATTTCCGGTGACCAGCGTGGAAAAAGTCAGGGCGCGTGCTTCTCCTTCCGTTGCACCATGCATCAGCGCATAGCCGAGCACGGCCAGTGCGGCAAGCAGAAGCATTGTGCCCTGAAGCAGGCTGAGCAGTGCGATTCGTTTTCCAAATAATGGTTCTTGCGGGCTGCGTGGAGGGCGTCGCATGATATCGCTTTCTGCGGGTTCTGCTTCGAAGGCGATGGAGCAGGCCGGGTTGATGATCATTTCCAGAAATACAATATGGACTGGCGCGAATACTGCAGGCCAGCCCAGTAGTACAGGGATCAGTGACAGGCCGGCTATCGGGATGTGTACCGCAAATATATAAGCCATGGCTTTGCGCAGGTTGTCGAAAATGCCGCGCCCGATACGCATGGCGCGTACGATGGAAGTAAAATCGTCATCCAGCAAGACCAGTGAGGCTGCTTCGCGGGCAACATCGGTGCCTCGTCCGCCCATAGCGATGCCGATATGTGCCGTTTTTAGTGCAGGTGCATCGTTTACTCCGTCCCCGGTCATTGCCACTATTTCGCCATTATCCTTGAGCGCGTTCACCAGTCGCAGTTTTTGCTCGGGTACCATGCGCGCAAAAATATTGCTGTCGCCGATGCGCTTGCGTAAGGTTTCGTCATCCATCTGGTCCAGTTCCGTGCCGGTAATGAGGTGGTCATGCCTGCCCGGCAGGTTGATCTGCCGGGCGATTGCAGCGGCTGTGGCCGGATAGTCGCCGGTAATCATGATGATGCGTATGCCCGCGTTGGTGCATTCTTCGATTGCTGCGGGAACGGTCGGTCGGATGGGATCGGCCAGCCCGATCAGGCCGACAAATTCGAAGTCGAAATCATGCTGGATGTCCGGCCATTCCTGGCCATGATAGCTGGCTTTGGCCACCCCCAGAACACGCATGCCTTGTCTGGCGAGCAGGTTTACCTGGGCCGAAATCTCGGATAACTGTTGCGCATCCAGGTGGCAAAGGCTGGCGATGGCCTCGGGCGCTCCTTTGGTTGCTACTATGTATTCTGCGCGGTCATCTGCCTGCCACACGTGCGAAAGTGCAAGCAGTTCCGGGGTCAGGGAGTATGCATGCAGCAGTTTCCAGTTGCGATGCAGATGTTCAGTGCTGGAAAGGTAGGTTTCTCCAAGCTTGTGGATGGCTTTTTCCATTGGGTCAAAGGGATCGGCCTTGCTTGCCAGGATGCTGAATTCCAGCAACTCATGGAAGAGCTCGGGAAGAGGTTCTTCATCTGCCGTTACAGAGAAGGATGCGTTCCCGGCAGTTAGTTGCTGCACCGTCATCTGGTTGAGTGTAAGTGTGCCGGTCTTGTCGGTACACAGCACAGTGATTGAGCCTAGCGCTTCCACCGTGGGTATGCGGCGGGTCAGCACCCGGTGACGGGAAATTCGCCATGCCCCCATTGCAGTGAATACGATTAGCACCAGGGGGTATTCTTCCGGTAGCATCGTCATTGCCAGGGTGATGCCAACCAGCAATCCTTGCAGCCAGTAATCATGAATGAGACCATAGATCATTACCAGTGTCAGGCTGAGCAGGATGCCGCCAGTGGCGAGATTGCGCACCAGCCTGTTGATTTCTTTCTGCAAGGGGGTGTTATCACTTTCCATCTCATGCAGCGACTTGCCGATTTTGCCAAGTTCGGTGCGGGATCCGGTAGCCAGGACAAGAGCGGTGCCTTGGCCTTGTACTACCAGTGTGCCTGAGTAGATAAACGGCGAGCCTTCACCTCCGGGCGGGAGCATTTTGCCGACGCCAGGCTGGCCGGTTTTGCGTACCGGTACTGATTCACCGGTTAGCATGGATTCATTCGTGGCAAAATCATGGCATGAAATCAGCGCAGCATCTGCCGGTATCCGGTCTCCTTCATTCAGAATCAGGATGTCGCCGCGCACCACATCCTGTCCGGCTATGCGTTGCGCGGTTCCTTCGCGCATGACCAGTGCACGTGGACTGCTGATGTCGCGTAAAGCTTCCAGGACTCGTTCCGTCTTGCGTTCCTGGAAAATAGTGATTCCCATCACTATGCATACAAAAAATAGCAGCATCAGCGCATCG
Source organism: Candidatus Nitrotoga fabula (assembly GCF_905221025.1). Taxonomy (GTDB): domain Bacteria; phylum Pseudomonadota; class Gammaproteobacteria; order Burkholderiales; family Gallionellaceae; genus Nitrotoga; species Nitrotoga fabula. The sequence continues at coordinate 48,453 of NZ_CAJNBL010000044.1, read as the reverse complement.
CTGACGTCTCCCAGCAGCAGGTAAATCACCCCGGCAACCAGCAAAAGCAGGAACATGGGTTCGCGTATTACACCCAGTGCAATTGCCGTGATGCTGCGTCCCCGGGTTGAGGGCAACTCGTTCTTTCCTTCGGCTTGTAGCCGTTTCCATGCCTCGGCCTGTGTCAGCCCATGCATTTCGGTCAGGAAAGGTAGATTGGTATTTGCGTGGGCTGATTTTTCCATTTCTTTTCCGGTTCCAGAAGAAAAAATGCGGCATGATGCTGCCGTTAGTTAAACACAATCTTAAAACGGATGTTACGGGCTACATACCCCGGGGATCTGAGGAGGTATAAGCGCCTGGTTATTCTGGGAATGTCATTGTACGCAATTGTTATTGCCCGCAATGCCTCCATGCAAGATTCACTGCAAAACCGTGAGGGGAGCCGGCCTTGGATTTACGGCGCTCGGTTTTTCTGCAACTGGTCCGGACATAAAGAGTAGAAATGGCAATTCTCGCCGGGATAGGCACTTGGTCCTCTGGTTTTACGAATGACACTGGCATAATCATTAAAATCAGGTAATCTATGATTCTGGATTTGTCTTTGGATGTTTTCCCGTTAAACAATGCCCGTGCCAAGAAAATACTTCAGGAAATTTCTGCCTAGTCATGAAACAATCAAACAGAGTCGCTGGACTGGCTGGCTGGGTGGCCGGTTCCATCACCCCAACATTTGGCATCTTAACCGTCATTCCGTGTCAGGCGGGGTAGCCATTGGACTGTTAACAGGGCTGATTCCAGGCCCGGTTCAAATAATCGGAGGTACGTTGCTGGCCGTGTTATTTCGTGTGAATTTGCCGGTAACGGTAGTGACCACGCTGTACACCAATCCATTTACGATCGTACCCCTGTATGCGCTGGCCTATGAAATTGGTGCATGGATTACCGGGCACAATAATGGTCTGTCGGACGCTAATTTTTCCCTGCCGGAAATGACTTGGACGAACTGGCTTACGGTTATGGTGGACTGGTTCGTATCCCTAGGCAAGCCGCTTGCAGTTGGCCTGCCTGTCATGGCAATCAGTTTCTCCATCGCGGGTTATTTTGCCGTGCGCATATTATGGTATTGGCTGGTGGTTTGGGAGTGGCGCAAGCGTGCATCCCGGCGGAAGTAGTGATTCTCATAGTGCACACAGGGACGTTGTTGGCTGGTTTAATTGCCCTGCCTGGCTTTTTCTGACCGGATTGACCGTTTACATATATTAAGGCACTGCAATGAAGAAACTGGATCAGTTGAATTTTGATAATACCTTTTGCCGTTTGCCGGATATTTTTTACAGGCGGCAGAATCCTACGCCGTTACCCGGGTCTTATTTGGTCAGTTTTAATGAAAGTGCAGCAAAATTGATTGACCTGGATGCAGCGGAAGCGAAGCGTGCGGATTTTTCTGAATATTTCATTGGAAATCGTTTGTTGCCTGGTAGCGAGCCAATGTCAATGCTCTATGCGGGTCATCAGTTTGGCTATTTTGTCCCGCAGCTCGGGGATGGACGTGCAATTTTGCTGGGCGAAATAAAAAACCGTGCGGGCGAATATTGGGACCTTCAGTTGAAAGGTGCCGGAATCACACCGTTTTCGCGCGATGGGGATGGCCGTGCGGTACTGCGTTCCAGCATTCGTGAATATCTCTGTTCGGAAGCAATGCATGCCCTGGGTATCCCTACTTCCCGTGCATTATGCATCGTTGGCAGCGACGAGCAGGTGTACCGCGAAACAATAGAAAGTGCTGCCGTGGTTACCCGGCTTTCTCCTTCCCATGTGCGATTTGGCTCATTCGAGGTGTTTGCCTACAGGGGGCAGCATGAGCCGATTGCCATTCTTGCAGACTATATTATAGAAAAGCATTTTCCTGATATTGGCAATTCGCCGGATAAATATCTGCGATTCCTGAATGAAGTGATCGTCCGGACAGCGAGGCTGATGGCCAAGTGGCAGGCGGTTGGTTTCTCGCATGGAGTAATGAATACGGACAACATGTCGGTTCTTGGTTTGACGATTGATTATGGCCCGTTCGGTTTCATGGAAACATACGATCCTGAGTTTGTCTGCAATCATTCTGATCATGGCGGGCGGTATGCGTTTGACCGTCAACCGCAGGTTGGACTGTGGAATCTGGCCTGCCTGGCGCAGGCACTGACGCCTATCATACCGGTGGAACAAGCGCAGGAAGCACTGGAAAATTATGAGCCGGAATTTTTCCGTCACTATAATGAATTGATGGGAAAAAAACTGGGGTTTACTCGTCCCGCTCAGGAGGATGCTTCACTTGTTAACCGGTTGCTGGAAATGATGCGCGCAAGCAAGTTGGATTACACCAATCTGTTTCGCAGTCTGGGTTTGTTCAGAACTGGTCCGGATGAAAAAAATACTGTGCTTCGCGACCAGTTCCTGGATCGCTCCGCATTTGATGCCTGGGCAGATGCATACCGCTCTCGCCTGCAAAGTGAGCCGGAGATTGATGAGGAGCGTAAGGTGTGCATGGATAGAGTAAATCCAAAATATATCCTGCGTAATTCTATGGCGCAAACCGCGATTATTCTGGCACAGCAGGAGGGTGATTTTTCCGAGGTTGACCGGTTGCTGGCATTGCTTGGTCAACCTTTCGATGAGCAGCCGGAGATGGAGGAATACGCTGCTCCGGCTCCTGACTGGGCGCGGAATGTGGTAGTAAGTTGCTCATCCTGATATGCATGCATGGTATTTTTGACTGGCAGGATTGCATTTTGTAACGCTCACAATGCAAGGTGAGGAACGCTCTTCTTGAATGGAGTGTCAAATTGCTGCATGAATGTCTCCGGCGTTTGTAAGTAAGAAGGAAATCTATGCGCCTTGTTCACGATAAAAGATTAATGATGGGTTGTTATGGCGGATAGCAAGCGAACATTGGAAGACTGGCTTGCTCATATTGAAACCGGGCATCCAAAAGTCATCGAGCTGGGTTTGGAACGTGTTGCAGTAGTCAAACAGCGGCTCGGGCTGAATCCGGAATTTCCTGTGGTGATCGTAGGCGGTACCAATGGCAAGGGATCAGTGTGTGCAATGCTCGAGCATATTTTGCATATGGCGGGCTATCGTGTTGGCTGTTATACCTCGCCGCATCTGCTGCATTACAATGAACGTGTCCGCATTGGTTTAAGACAGGCCAGCGACGTCATGCTATGCGACGCATTTGCGCGGGTAGAGCAGGCGTGTGTCCCCCCGTCTTTGCAAGAACTGGATTTGGAAAAACAGGGAAGAGGTGGGGCAACAGCAGTTTCGCTGACCTATTTTGAATATGGCACGCTAGCTGCGATGCAGTGCTTCATGGATCAGGGAGTAGAGGTGGCCATCCTGGAGGTCGGCCTGGGCGGACGACTGGATGCGGTTAATGTATTTGACCCGGATTGCGCGGTGGTGACCAGCATAGACCTGGATCATATGGAATTTCTGGGAGATACCCGTGAACAGATTGCGTTCGAGAAGGCAGGAATTTTCCGTTCGGGGAAAGTGGCAGTGTTTGGCGATACGGATGTGCCGCATGCAGTACGTGCGCAGGCCCGGGCTGTCGGTGCGGAGCTGTGGTGTCTTGGCGAGCAGTATCGTTTTTCTGAAGCAGATCGGCAATGGAATTTCCAGGGAGTAAGCAATGTCCGTAATGCCTTGCCCTATCCTGCATTGCGTGGGGCATTCCAGTTACATAATGCCAGCGCCGCTTTGGCAGTGCTGGATGGGCTCAGGGAAAAACTGCCGGTCAGCATGGCTGCAATCCGGCGCGGTTTGGCCGAGGTGACACTTCCTGGCCGGTTTCAGGTACTACCCGGCAAGCCGCCGTGGATTCTGGATGTGGCGCATAATCCTCAGGCGGCTCGTGCGCTGTCACGGAATCTGGCGGCCATGCCGCCTTGCCGCAAGACATTTGCAGTGTTTGCCATGCTAAAGGATAAAGATATGGCAGGCGTGGTGCGTGCGCTGAATGGGCAGGTCGACGTCTGGATGGTTGCCGGCATCGCGGCTCAGCGTGGCGCAACGGCGTTGGAACTGGCCCGGGAGTTGCGTGCCGCAGGGGCAGACGGCGCAGTGCGTACCTTTGCTACGATAAATGATGCGTTGCTCTGTACCTGCAATGAGGTTGATGAAAATGATAGAATTATAATATTTGGTTCATTCTATACGGTGGCGGAAGCGATGCGTGCGCAGTCTGCGCTGCGATTGGACGGCGCGGAGATATGAGATGGAAAAACAACCAACGGATGAAGAACTTAGCCTGAGACGTCAGGCAAGGCGCCGCTTGATCGGTGCAATCGCTTTTTTTATCGCTATCGTGGTACTGCTACCGATGCTGCTGGATAGTGAACCGAAGTTGATGGGCCCGCAGGATATCGAGCTGCGCATTCCAGACAAGGAGAAAGCAGGGGAATTGATGCCCGGGGTGAATGGGGCTTTGCCATCCGGAACGGGTGCCGTGGTTTCTGCGCCAATGGTTGACCCGGTTGCGTCTGAACCTGTCCAGACTGACGCCGCTGCTCCGGAGACAGCTGCATCGCAGGGGGTGGAAAGTGCAATGACTGTGGCTAAGCCTGTAATCCGACCATCTACCGGTATGCAGGGTGAGAAAAAACAACCAGTGCCATCTCCTGGCTACGTGGTCCAGGCTGGGGCTTTCTCCAATGCCGAAACGGCATATCAATGGCAGAAAAAATTAAGCAAGCAGAATATCAGAGCTTACACTGAGAGGGCTGGAGACAAGACCCGTGTGCGGGCGGGTCCGTATGCAACCCGCGAAGAGGCAGAAAATATATACCACAGGCTGCAGACACTGGGACTGGAACCGAAAATCAGCTCGGCTTACTAGGTATGAACTGGGTTGATTATGCTGTAATAACGATTGTTGTCTGGTCGGTGCTGATGGGTTGCTGGCGCGGTTTTGTCCATGAGGTGCTGTCGTTGCTTGCCTGGGTGGCGGCCTATATGGTGGCAAGCTGGCAGGCTACGCACTTCGCTGCATTCATGCCGTCAGAACTGCAAATGGAAGCGGTCAGGGTTGCCTTCGCTTTTGTTTTGTTGTTTATCGCAACCCTTGTGGTTAGTGGAGTCGTAGTATGGCTTGTTTCAAGATTCGTCAGGTGGACGGGGCTTGGATGGGTGGACGCTTTGTTTGGCGGAGTGTTTGGCATGTTGCGTGGCATGTTGCTGGTGTTGGTGCTGGTGTTGCTGGCGGGGTTGACGGATATGCCGAAAAAATCTTTTTGGCGTGAAGCTATGCTTACTGAGTCGCTGGAAAGCATGGCTCTGGCCAGCTTGGTCTGGTTGCCCGATAATATGGCGCGCCATGTGAGTTTCGGACTGCACAATGAAAATCAGGAATAATTTATGTGTGGCATCTTAGGTCTTGTTGCACGGTCGCCGGTCAATCAGATTCTTTATGACGGCTTGTTAGTGTTGCAGCATCGTGGGCAGGATGCTGCAGGTATTGCCACGATGGAAGGAAATACCTTTCATTTGCATAAAGGCAATGGCCTGGTGCGTGATGTTTTCCGGACCCGTAACATGCGCGCGTTGCGAGGCAATGCCGGCATAGCGCATGTGCGCTATCCGACGGCAGGCTCTGCCATAGACCATAATGAAGCGCAGCCATTCTATGTCAACTCCCCTTATGGCATTGTGCTGGGACATAACGGTAATCTGACCAATACCGAGCAGTTGCAGCAGGAGCTGTTCCTGGAGGACAGGCGTCACGTCAACACCAAATCGGATTCGGAGGTGTTGCTGAATGTTCTGGCGCATGAACTGCAGGTGAATTCCACCATGCGCTATCGACTGGAAACCCGGAATATTTTTGATGCGGTATCGGGTGTTCATCGGCGCTGCAGTGGAGGGTATGCAATCACGGCGATGATTGCGGGTTATGGTTTGCTTGCTTTCCGTGATGTGTATGGCATTCGTCCGCTGGTTTTGGGTAGCAATCAGACGGAACAGGGAACGGAATATCTGGTTGCCTCGGAAAGTGTGGCGCTGGACACGCTTGGTTTTCGGTTTCTGCGTGACATTGCTCCCGGAGAAGCAGTCTTTATTGATTTCGACGGAAAACTTCACTCCCGCCAATGTGCGGATCATCCCACGCTGAATCCGTGCATTTTCGAGTATGTCTATCTGGCTCGTCCGGATTCGGTGATCGATGGGGTTTCGGTATATGAGACCCGTCTGAATATGGGTGAAAACCTGGCCGACAAAATTACCCGTGAATGGGATGCTCATGATATAGATGTTGTGATCCCCATTCCGGATTCCAGTCGTCCGAGTGCGTTGCAGTTGGCAAACCGATTGGGAATCCCTTTTCGCGAAGGGTTTGTGAAGAACCGGTATATAGGGCGCACCTTCATCATGCCGGGCCAGGCAATGCGAAAAAAATCGGTGCGTCAGAAATTAAATGCGATCAGCGTGGAATTTAAGGATAAGAATGTGCTGCTGGTGGATGATTCCATTGTGCGCGGCACGACCAGCCGCGAAATAGTTCAGATGGCAAGGGATGCCGGGGCGCGCAAAGTATACTTTGCTTCTGCGGCTCCTCCGGTACGTTTCCCGAACGTGTATGGCATAGACATGCCAAGTCGCAAGGAGCTGATTGCTACCGGTCGCAGTGATGAAGAGATTTGCCGGGAAATCGGTGCGGACAGGCTGGTTTATCAGGATATCCATGATCTTAAGGCGGCTGTGCGCAGGATCAACCCTGCTATTCAGAGTTTCGAGGCTGCATGTTTTGATGGCGAATATATTACCGGGGATGTTACCGTAGAGTATCTTGATGCCATCGAAGCCGCGCGTGAGAAGGGCAAGGTCAGTGTTGATGAGGATGCAGGCCAGTCTGATGCTGACTTGTCATCCGGCTAGTAAAATCTGGCCAAACGGAGCGAACTGATCGTCATCGTGCCTTGGGAATGCTGGAGCAGTAGAGATGCCAGTGAACCGGGATGGATTCAATGTGGTTACCCTGGAGGAATCCGATTGACAAGGATTGCTTCTGTGACATAAAATTCACGCCCTTTAGAAGTTAATCAAATTTTTTGTTCTAGGAAGTGCCATGAAAACATTTTCTGCTAAGCCACATGAAGTCCAGCATGACTGGTATCTGGTAGATGCTGCCGACAAAGTCCTTGGACGTCTGGCGAGCCAGATTGCGGCCCGCCTGCGTGGCAAGCACAAGGCGATATACACCCCCCACGTTGATACAGGCGATTTTGTCGTCGTGGTTAATGCGGAAAAACTAGTTGTAACCGGTAATAAAGCAAAAGACAAGCTCTATCACCGTCACACTGGCTACCCTGGCGGGATATACACTACCAATTTTACAAAGCTGCAGGAGCGCCATCCAGACCGCGTGCTGCAGAAAGCAGTCAAGGGTATGCTGCCAAAGGGCCCTCTGGGCTATGCCATGCTGCGCAAGCTGAAAATTTACGCAGGTGCGTCCCATCCGCATGCGGCACAGCAGCCTAAACCAATCGATTTATTGAAAGCTTAATCATGGGCGCAAATTATAATTATGGTACTGGTCGTCGTAAAAGTGCGGTCGCACGCGTATTTATTAAACCAGGCAAGGGCGATATTACGGTAAACGACAAGCCGGTTGATATATTTTTCTCCAGGGAAACGGGTCGCATGGTAGTGCGCCAGCCATTGGAACTGACGGATACATTAACCAGGTTTGACATCATGGTAAATGTCTGCGGAGGAGGCGAGTCCGGGCAGGCTGGTGCAGTACGCCATGGCATCACTCGTGCATTGATTGATTATGATGCGACCTTGAAGCCTTTGTTGAGCAAGGCGGGTTTTGTTACCCGCGATGCACGTGAAGTGGAACGTAAGAAAGTCGGTTTGCGCAAGGCGCGTCGCCGCAAGCAGTTCTCCAAGCGTTAGGAACATTGGGAGTACTTGGAAAAGCCGCCTACGGGCGGCTTTTTATTTTTACTGTATTATTTTGCAGAATGGCAGCAGGAAAACCTGAAAAATGTATGGGGGAAGGAAGTGATTAAAGTTGGTATTGTTGGAGGTACAGGATATACAGGAATCGAGTTGCTGCGGTTGCTCGCGCAGCACCCGCAGGTAGAATTGCATGCCATTACGTCGCGCGCGGATGCCGGAATGCCAGTTAGTCAGATGTTTCCGAGTCTGCGTGGTCAAGTGAATATCGCTTTTTCTCTTCCGGAAGAGGCCCGGCTGGATCAGTGTGACATCGTGTTCTTCGCCACGCCGAATGGCATTGCCATGCAGCATGCGCGTGGATTGCTGGATGCAGGGGTCAGGATCATAGATTTGGCAGCGGACTTTCGCATTCAGAATGTACAGGTATGGGAAAAATGGTATGGCATGAGCCATGCCTGTCCCGATTTGATTCCTGAAGCCGTATATGGTTTGCCAGAGATGAATCGTGAGAACATCAGGCAGGCACGGCTGGTGGCCAACCCGGGTTGCTATCCAACAGCGGTTCAGCTTGGCTTCCTCCCGCTGCTGGAAGAAGGGGTAATCGATTGCAGCAGTCTGATTGCCGACGCGAAATCCGGCGTATCCGGAGCGGGGCGCAAGGCCGAAGTGAATATTCTGTTCTCAGAGGCGGCGGACAATTTCAGGGCCTATGGCGTGCCGGGACATCGCCACTTGCCGGAAATTAGGCAGGGTCTTGCAAGCATGGCACGGCAGGAAGTTGGTCTGACTTTTGTGCCGCACTTGACGCCAATGATACGTGGTATTCATGCCACGCTGTATGCGCGCATTCATCAGGATACTGATCTGCAGGCGCTATATGAGAAGCGGTACGCCAATGAAGCATTTGTGGATGTGCTGCCTGCCGGCAGCCATCCGGAAACACGTACCGTGCGTGGAGGGAATTGCTGCCGTATCGCAGTCCATCGGCCGCAGCAGGGAAATACCGTGGTCGTATTGTCCATTATTGATAACCTGGTCAAAGGAGCGGCGGGGCAGGCGGTGCAGAATATGAACATTATGTTCGGTCTTCCAGAAAGCACGGCGCTGACCGGCATCCCCCTGTTGCCATAAAACAGTCAAAAGGCTTCTCACGAAGCCTCGGATTTGTACCATAGGGTAAAAATAGACAACCAGGAATCCAGCCTTTTTAATCGCGATGGTTCAATTTTAATCGTGGGATTGCTTCATAAAGAACGTGGAAAACGATAGAATCACAGACTTTGCAAAACACTTGAGGAAATGTAACCATGTCTATGGCGGACCGCGACGGCTTTATCTGGTATGACGGCAAACTTGTGCCCTGGCGGGATGCGACCGTGCATGTGTTGACTCATACACTGCACTACGGCATGGGAGTGTTCGAAGGGTTGCGTGCCTATAAGACTGCCCATGGGACAGCAATTTTCCGTTTGAAGGACCATACGGACCGGCTGTTCAATTCTGCCTATATTTTCAAGATGAAAATTCCATATGACAAAGAAACGCTGATGGAGGCACAGCGCGAAGTCGTGCGCGTAAATAATCTGGAATCCTGCTACATTCGTCCGATTGTATTCTATGGCTCTGAAGCCATGGGTATCGCCGCTACCGCCATTAGCACCCATGTTGCGGTTGCGGCATGGCCATGGGGTGCCTATCTGGGCGCGGAAGGGATGGAAAAAGGGATCCGGGTAAAAACCTCCAGCTTTACACGCCATCATGTAAACATCAATATGTGCCGTTCCAAATCGGTTGGCACGTACACCAATTCCATTCTGGCCCATCAGGAGGTGGCGCACGACGGATACGACGAAGCCCTGTTGCTGGATGTGGATGGATATGTGGCGGAAGGGGCGGGCGAGAATATCTTTATTGTGAAGAAAGGTAAGTTGTATACTCCTGATCTGACTTCCTGCCTCGAAGGAATTACCCGCGATTCCATTATTACAATGGCGGCAGACCTGGGGCTGGAGTTGATTGAAAAACGCATCACGCGCGACGAGGTGTATTGTGCGGATGAAGCTTTCTTCACGGGCACTGCGGCAGAAGTAACCCCGATCTGTGAACTGGATAACCGAACCATCGGAAGCGGGAGCCGGGGCCCAATTACCACACGTCTGCAGTCGCTGTTTTTTGATTGTGTCGGTGGAAAAAATTCGCAATATGCCGAGTGGCTGGCACACGTTTAAGGGTGAATATATGCAAACCGAGCATGCCAAGCTAAGTTATGTCGAAGTAACTGCAAAAGATCTGCCGCTTTATTGCCCTAGACCCAGTATGACTCTATGGAACGGGCATCCAAGGGTGGCAATTCCGGTTGACAAGACGGGTGAAGCACGTTGCCCATACTGCGGCACGATGTACAAATTTAAGGGTGAGTTACCCAAGGGCCACCATTAATCATGGTCATATGGGTTCCGGTAGATAAACCGACGCATCCAGCCTGGATGTTTCCAGGGTGATTGTATTTCGTGTCTTCTGATAGAGTCAGGTAGGCAATTCCGTCAAATTCGTGGAGAACTGCCATGCAAAACTTGCCCAGGGAAATTTTCAAGGCTTACGATATTCGCGGTATTGTTGGTAAAACGCTGACCGCAGAGCTGATTGAAACGATTGGACATGCCATTGGTTCGGAAGCCAGCGCGCGTGACCAGCATACTATTGTCATTGGTCGTGATGGAAGGCTTTCCGGCCTGGAATTCGCTGCTGCACTAGCGCGTGGAATCCGGAAGAGCGGGATGAACGTCATTGACGTTGGGCGCGTTGCAACGCCCATGGTGTATTTTGCTGCGTATCACCTGGAAACGCATTCTGCAGTCATGATTACAGGCAGCCATAATCCTCCGGATTATAACGGCTTGAAAATGGTACTGGCCGGAGAAACGCTTTCCGGCGACGCCATCCAGGCGTTGCGTACCCGTATTGAACAGAACAACCTCAGTCATGGTGCGGGCAGCTATTCGCAATTCGATATCCGTCCCGTGTATATCGATCGTATTGCATCCGATATCAAATTGGCGCGGCCCATGAAAATCACAGTGGATTGCGGCAATGGGGTGGCCGGGGATTTTGCTGCTGCTTTGTATCGCCGTCTGGGGTGTACCGTAACCGAGATGTTTTGTGAAGTGGATGGAAATTTTCCCAATCATCACCCCGATCCGTCACAGCCGGAAAATTTGCAGGATCTGATCCGCACGCTTGCCGGCAATGACAGCGAATTGGGTTTAGCCTTTGATGGTGATGGCGACCGTCTTGGCGTGGTAACGAAAGATGGCAGCATCATCTTCCCTGACAGACAGCTTATGCTGTTTGCCGCAGATGTTCTGGAGCGCAACCCTGGCGCAGAGATCATCTTCGATGTGAAATCCACACGCAAGCTGTTTGACTGGATTACGCAGCACGGAGGCAGACCGGTATTGTGGAAAACTGGTCACTCTTTCATCAAATCCAAGATGAAGGAATCGGGCGCGCTACTGGCAGGTGAAATGAGCGGTCATATATTTTTCAAGGAACGCTGGTATGGTTTTGATGATGGCCTCTATGCGGGGGCCCGCTTGCTCGAATACCTGAGCAGGCAGCCCGATGCAAATCGTGTGCTGCATGACTTGCCCAACTCAATCAACACGCCGGAATTGCAGATCAGACTGAAGGAAGGGGAGAACTATGCTCTTATTGCACGGTTGCAAAAGGATGCGAAATTTACCAACGTGCAGAACCTGATTACCATAGATGGGCTGCGTGTGGAATATGCCGATGGCTTTGGCCTGATGCGCTCCAGCAATACCACACCGGTGGTGGTGCTGCGGTTTGAAGCGGATAATGAGGAGGCGCTGGCCAGAATTCAGCACGACTTTCGCCGTGTCCTGCTGAATGCCGAGCCAGGGCTTCAACTGCCATTCTGAGTAAGGTGTATGGACGGCTCCTGGGGGCTTGTTGCTGGGTTATCCCCGGGCAGAACGAACTAATAATCTAAGAAGAAATTAATCGACAAAATATGGTCGTTCAGGTTGACTGAAGTGTTCGAGCGGTTGATATACTGGTTCATGTAGCCGATTTCTGTTTTGCTGTTTTTGTCAAAATTGTATCCGATACCAAGAAATAGCCGGTTCTGGTCAAATCCTGATTTTGGCGACCAGTCGGTGTCGTTCAGATTGAGAAAATATTCATCGCTGGCTACCAGACTATAAGCAGGGGCTTGGCTGAGCGGGCTGGAAATCTTCAACATTTGTCGCAAGCGAAATGCAGTGTCATCCCCTACGCGCGGTGCCCACCGTTGCTCAAATCGCGTTCTGCTGCTGAGCATGCCAAAGGAATAGGAATCTTTCCATGAGAACTGTTGCCACAGCCTGCGTTCGTTGAAAGGGGTTCTGGTAAAGGGTTCATCAGTGGGGATCCAGCCAAAACCCATCCAGACACTACTGTTTGGGTTGATTTCATACCCGATCCCGGGGCGGACCATTACCTGGGATAAGCGTGACGTGTCATCCCCAAATCGGCCCTGAAATTCTGCCCAGTACTTAAAATTCTTCCATGCAGGGTTGAAAGATTTCAGGCTACCGGTCGCGACTACTGCGCCCCACGTTTGGAAATCGTTGATATCGGCTGCGGCAGGGATAGGGTTTGAGAATAGCAGGGCGGACAGGATTACCGTTTGAAGCGTATTGATTCTGGATAGCACGGTGCTCTTTTCTCCATTGAAGTGAGGGCGGATAACCTGTGAGACAGGTAAATTTGGAATGTAATGGGGTGTCAGTGATAAAACCGTACGGTCAACTTAAGCAATTCCGTATATTGCGGGTTATATCAATCGAATTCTATTGCAGATTGGCATTTTTTGCAGCACTAAAATTCTGCTGACAAAGTGTAATGAATGGATCGGGTAGTCAGCAGTAGCTTGCGGCGACAGAAAGCATTGCCGGGCTGGATTTCGTCGGAGTCTTTTGCCTTCGATTGTTCAAGGAATCTAGGGAATCTGGTTCTCGTAGTTGCAGGTATTTTGTGGCAGGTAGCTGTCAGAATGCTGGTTCTGGCACAATGCGGTTACTGGGCTGCCGCTGGCCAGGAAGGAGTCGATGCCGGAACGGGAAAATGTAGGCAATTCAGGCTAAGGGAGCGGTTTGGAGAAAGTTACGGTTGTTTCCTGGGGGTGCTGCTACTGATTCCATGGGGCGGGATGAACGAATCCCGCCCCTGGTATTATTGATGATGCTGCGTTTCAGTGCGATCAGAAATTCATTGCACCATATAGCCAGAATTTGTCTGTGTCGATACAAGCTGGACAGTCTGGGTTCCCTACCCGGTCTGTTCTAAAGAAGGCAGCCCGGGTACCAACCGACCAGGTCTTGTCGAACTGCTTTTCTGCCATCAAATCCCATTCCGTTCCGTACTTGCCCCCGCCAAAATCTGCCTGGAAATCATGGTAGTCGGCTCTCAGCACTATCCCCGCAACCGTGGTGCTGAGTGTTCCGTAAACATCCTGCAGACCCTTGGCAGGAGTTGCCAGGAACACGTCGGCCCACCCGTTGAATGCGAACAGCGTGGCCAGTGGTGTAGAGAGGGATTGTTTTCCGTTACTGCTGAGCAATTCATACCCTACCTTGAATGTGGTAGGAAGATTGGCTACATTGAAACCTACACCGCCTTCCAGCAAGGTATAGTGAACGTTGTAATTATTCGGGTTGTCTGCGTAGTCAGACTGATCTGCATATTCCGCGGAATAGAGAAGTTTGGTTCCAGCCCCGATCGGTGCCGAACCAGTAGCACGGATACCCAGGGTGCGGGTTGAGTTGTTTCTTCCAAAAGCTTTTGCAGCGGAATCATAGTCCAGGAAATAGCCGTATCCCACGATATCGGCGAACTTGAACCCGGAGTATTTGATATTGATCAGGGGCGAGCTCATCTTGTGGTCACCCATGAGTGCGCCGGTGCCGTTATCAATTGATGAATTCGTGAATACGCGGTTAACGTTATAGAGATAAGCTGCGGTGATGGTGGTGTCAGGAAGCGACTGGTTGACCGCGGTAACACCATCATAGGTTTGCCAGTTTTGACGCCAGACAACGTTACCAATCCAGCGGTCATTGTCCAGCCGGATTACTTGTCGGCCGTATTTCACTTTCGTCTGAGGCAGCCCACTATAGCTCAGGTAGGCCTGGTTGATTTCGGTACCCCTGGGGTCGGCCACTACTGAGTAACCGGTCTGACCATTTGTTCTGCTGTTGTATGTATGATTGCCCGCAATGCTTTCAATCTGGACCATGGCGCCGAACCCTTTGTACTCGGCGGTTTCATATCCGAGGCGCAGCCGGAAGGTGGAAGCCTCCGCGGTTTTAAGCCCGCTGGTTGGCTGGTCTACGTTCTCATAGCGGTATTGCAGATTGGCTGTAACCTTACCGCCGGTCAGGGCTTCGGTAATCGTATCTGCCGCATGCGCCTCCGGGCCCAGTGCGGCGAATGCGAACGGGGCAAAGAGTGCTGACATCTTTTGAAGTAATGTCCTGCTTCTGAATTTCATTGTGCTGTCTCCCTGAAGGTAGATAAAACATTGTAAAAATGCATGAAAACTGTTTTTTGGTAAGTCTGTTTTTTTAATGGATGCACGGCTGCCGGGCTCAAATTTTTAGGTGGCACGTACCCGGATGTCGGTATGCAGGATGAAATTAAATTTATTGTTATGTTTTATCAGCTTGTCCCTAGACCCGGATATTAGCCAGTATATAATTTTTTTGCGATTTATTCTTGATTTATAGCAAAAAATCAGAAAATAAATGTCAGGGATGGCAATGGATTTTCGTTGGCTCAGGCCGTGTCCTGAATGATCTCAAAATCATGAGTGATATCTGCCATTTTGCTTAGCATGATCGAAGCGGAACAGTATTTCTCCGCAGACAGGTGAATGGCACGTTCGACATGCTCGGGTTTAAGGTTTTTGCCGGTCACAATAAAATGAAAATGAATTTTGGTGAATACTTTTGGATCTTCGCTGGCCCGTTCAGCATCGATTTTCACTTCGCAGCCTGTAACCTGCTGACGGCCTTTTTCAAGGATGTGAATCACGTCGTAAGTGGTGCAGCCGCCTGTGCCAAGCAGTACCAGTTCCATTGGTCTCGGGCCGAGATTGCGTCCTCCACCCTCCGGGGGGCCATCCATCAATACGGAATGACCGCTTTCGGTTTCGCCTAGAAAAGTAACCTGTTCTTTCCATTTGATACTTGCTTTCATGATCCTCTGAACCTTTCAGTATATCCGGTTGGCATACGCATGCTTGCAGGACGGAAGTGGCCCGCATGTCCGGCATGCCTGTCTGTAAAAAACATTATGTTACTCGATGCTATTGGGCGCAATCGATTATTTTTCTTCCGGACGCTTCTTGGTGGAATGACAGTCCGGGAATGGCCTGGATGTCTGAAAGCTTAACGTTCAAGGCAATAAATGATAGATATGATTTTGTTTGCGGGTAGTAACATGGATGGTTCACTGGCTTGGGTTCAAAATTCGAAACGGAATCTCACGTGCAGCATTTCGTCAGAAATTTGTAAAATCAGGTTGTCGAGTAGGTCAGTGGTTTGGTAGAATCTCGCCTTTAAATTTTAGAGTAGGGTGGTTCCATGTTTAGAAGGGTAGTTTCATGACGATTGTGCGTGTTAAAGAGAATGAACCGTTTGAAGTGGCGATGCGCCGGTTTAAACGTTCAGTAGAGAAGACGGGTTTGCTGACGGAACTGCGTGCCCGCGAATTTTATGAAAAACCCACTGCGGAACGTAAGCGTAAGCTGGCTGCTGCTGTAAAAAGGCATTTCAAGCGTCTGCGTAGCCAGGTTCTCCCGCCAAAACTGTATTAAGTCCACGCATACGTACTGTATGCGCTTGAATGCATGGACTTCTGGTCCTCCATATTTATTGCGGTATCGGGCTGGCCATGAGCTTGAAGCAAAAACTCACAGATGACATGAAGGCGGCGATGCGCGCCAAGGATGCGGTGCGTCTTGGCACGATTCGTTTGCTCCTGGCTGCAATCAAGCAGCGTGAGGTGGACGAGCGTATCGAATTGTCGGATGCAGATATAGTCGCAGTGATCGATAAAATGATCAAGCAGCGTCGTGACTCCATTGAGCAATTCGAAGCCGCAGGCCGTCAGGAGCTGGCTGATACTGAAAAATCGGAAATATCCGTTTTGCGTGATTATATGCCGCAGCAGATGACGGAAGCCGAAGTAGAGCAGGCAGTTATTGATGCGATTGCAGCGAGCGGAGTTCAAAAATCACAGGAAATGGGCAAGGTGATCGCTTTGCTCAAGCCGAAGCTTGCAGGCCGGGCTGATATGGGCAAAGTATCGGCACTGGTCAAAGCGCGCCTGGCTTCCTGATCGCAATGTCATTTCCGGATTGCCGGAATTGGCGGTAATATCCGTAATCCTTTGTTAAGAGCAGCTTGCAAAGCTGTTGCGCCTGAAAGCCGGGATATCAGTCGGTGGGTGTCAGGCGGATTTGCCTTGCTTGGCCTTGCGGGTTCCCTTCTGCCTGTGGAAACGGTGACTTTTGCAGGAATCCGGTGAGCAGAAACCGGGTTGGTTATCCGGAAAAACAAGCCGTGGGTCTGTCCGGATCGTATGCGCCTCGTTTGGAAATTATGATTCGTATGGTATGTTTTGATGATATCGTATATGTAAATTCTCGTTGCATGGTTTTCAGGATGGGATGATTCCAAAGGGTTTTATCCATGATCTGCTTAACCGCGTTGATATTGTCGATGTGGTCGGGCGTTACGTTCCGCTAAAGAAGGCAGGAGCGAACCATGTTGCCTGTTGCCCTTTCCATAATGAAAAATCTCCCTCATTTACCGTAAGTCAGAGCAAGCAGTTTTATCATTGTTTTGGCTGTGGCGCGCATGGCACGGCAATAGGGTTTGTCATGGAACACGGGGGATTGGGTTTTGTTGAGGCGGTGGAGGAACTGGCCGGGACTGTGGGGATGACCGTGCCGCGTGAAGTCGCTGCACCAGGAAATCCGCAGCAGAACCAGATTGCTCCGGGCATGCACGAAATCATGCAATTGGCAGAGCGTTATTACCGGAATCAGCTCAAGCAATCGCCTGCGGCAATTCAATATCTCAGACAGCGCGGGTTGAATGGGGAAATCGCCCTGCGTTTTGGTATCGGTTATGCTCCACCAGGCTGGCAGAACCTGCAAGCCATTTTTGAAAATTATCAGGAGGATGGTCTGCTGGAATCCGGCCTGATCATCCAGAATGAAGAGGGCAGGCGATACGACCGTTTTCGGGATCGTATCATGTTTCCCATTGTAAATATTCGTGGCCAGGTGATCGGTTTTGGCGGGCGCATCCTGGGTACAGGCGAGCCCAAGTACCTGAACTCGCCCGAAACCCCCCTTTTTGAAAAGGGGCGCGAGGTATATGGTCTATACCAGGCGTTGAAATCGATACGTGAAAAGCGCCAGGTTGTGGTGGTGGAAGGTTATATGGACGTGCTGGCTCTTGCCCAGCACGGAATTGAAAACGTCATTGCCACATTGGGGACGGCCACCACCTCTTGGCATATCCAAAAACTGTTGAAGCTGACCGATCAGGTCATATTCTGTTTTGATGGTGACCCGGCAGGGCAGCGTGCGGCATGGCGCGCGATGGAAAACGCGCTGCCCCGGCTTACAGATGGGAAACACATCGGTTTTCTGTTTCTGCCTGCGCAGCATGATCCGGACAGTTTTGTCCGGGAGCAGGGCGCTGCCGCATTTGAGCTTCTCGTCCGGCAGGCATTGCCGCTGTCGGCGTATATACTGCGTGAATTGTCTGCACAGTGTGACCTGCATACGCAGGAAGGACGTACGGATCTGCTGCAGCGAGCCAAGCCCTTGCTAACCGGAATTTCTGCGCCGGTAACTGCGCTTTTGCTCCGCAAGGAAGTTGCGGCGCTTGCCGGAATCACTCAGGCCGAGCTGGAAGCGTTGTATGAGATCAAGTCGCTCAATACTGTGTCGCGTCGTGCATTGCAGAAGGTGAAGCGTCCGGCAATTTCAAGTTTGCGTGCATTGCTGCGTTGCCTGTTGTTTCAACCCGATTTAGTGCGGGAACTCCCGGAGGACTGGAATTACTCCGGACCGGAAGCGGCTACGATCATTGAGTTGACCGAATGGTTGCGTACCCAGGAAGGGGCGACCGGAAGTGCAGCCGTGATCCAGCATTTTCAGGGAACGGCGCACGAATCTCTGCTGGCGGCAGAACAGGCAGAGTCGATGCAATGGGGGGAATCCTTTGATGTGAGGGCCGAGTTCCGCGACATACTGGCCAGATTGCGGGATGAGCGGCGAAGACAGCAATTGCATGCGTTGCATGCGAAAATGCATGGCGCTGGCATCAAGGGGCTGGATGAACAGGAAAGATTGCTTTATCTGCAACTATTGCAGCGTCATGACGTCCAATAGGCGCACCAGATAACGGATGCAGGGAACGTTTTAGTAAAAACGGGTATAATGTTTATATTTCCTTCCGGAAAAAGCATTGCGATCCTCTGTAATGTAATAACTCATTGAATAAAATTGGAATGTATTCAATATGGCAACACAGCAAGACAAGAAAATCTCCCCTTCGGCCAAGCAGGCTTCAAATGGCAGGCAAATTCCTGATCCGGTAGAGCAGCTTCAGGAAATTGAGGCGCGTCGTACGCGACTCAAGGCTTTGATCATTCTGGGCAAGGAGCGCGGCTATCTGACTTTCGCCGAGATCAACGACCACCTTCCCGAAATGCTGGAGGCAGAGCAGATTGAAGGCGTGGTCAGCATGATCAACGATATGGGGATAACCGTATGCGATGATGTCCCCGATGCGGAAAGCCAGATCATGAGCGATGTAGCTCCCGTGGTGGCGGACGAGGATGCGGTGGAAGCAGCTGAAGCTGCACTCTCTACGGTTGATTCGGAATTTGGCCGTACTACTGATCCGGTACGCATGTACATGCGAGAGATGGGCACGGTGGGCCTGCTCACGCGCGAAGATGAAATTGTTATCGCCAAACGGATTGAAGAAGGCCTGAAGCACATGATACAGGCAGTTTCTGCCTGTCCTACCACCATTGCCGAGATTCTTGCGCTGGTTGACAAGGTAACCCAGGATGAATTGCGCATAGACGAAATTGTGGATGGTTTCATCGAGTCCGAGGATGAAGCGGTGATCGTGGATGCCGATGCGGGCGAGGAACTCCTGGAAGAAAATGAGGAAGAACCGGGAGACGGTACCGAGGATTCCGATGCCATTGCCGCAGCCAACCTGGCCAAGCTCAAGGTGGATGCGCTGGAGCGTTTTGCAATTATTCGCGAACTGTTTGCCAAGATCGGCAAGGCGTATGAAAAATATGGGTATCGCAGCCCACAGTACAACAAGCTGCAGGAACAGATTTCAGCTGAGCTTACGAAATTCCGTTTCTCAGCAAGACAGGTAGATGCCCTGTGCGACACCATGCGTCATCTGGTAGAAGAAGTGCGCTCCCATGAGCGCATCATTCAGAATCTTTGTGTAACCAAGGCACACATGCCGCGCCCGCATTTTATTGCCACCTTCCCGGGAAATGAAGAGAAGCTGGACTGGGTAACCCGCGAAGTGGCTGCCAAAAAAACCTATAGTGAAGCGCTGGCCCGTTATGAGGCTGCCATCGTCGAGCAGCAGCAGAAACTCATCAATTTGCAGCAGCGTGTGGGCATACCCATTCGCGACCTGAAGGAAATCAACAAGCAGATGAACAACGGCGAAGCCAAGGCACGCCGGGCCAAGCGCGATATGATCGAGGCCAACCTGCGCCTGGTAATTTCGATTGCCAAAAAATACACCAACCGCGGTCTCCAGTTCCTGGACCTGATTCAGGAAGGAAATATCGGCCTGATGAAAGCGGTGGATAAATTTGAATACCGTCGAGGCTATAAATTTTCCACCTATGCAACCTGGTGGATACGCCAGGCCATTACGCGTTCCATCGCCGACCAGGCTCGCACCATACGTATTCCGGTGCACATGATTGAAACCATCAACAAGATGAACCGGATTTCACGCCAGATCCTGCAGGAAACCGGCCTGGAAGCTGACGCGGCAACGATGGCACTCAAGATGGAAATGCCGGAAGACAAAGTCCGCAAGATCCTCAAGATCGCCAAGGAGCCCATTTCCATGGAAACTCCTGTGGGCGATGATGACGATTCCCATCTGGGCGATTTTATCGAGGATTCCAATACGCTGGCGCCCATTGAAGCGGCCGTCTATGACAGTCTGCGCAATGTAACCAAAGACATACTGGATTCTCTTACCCCCCGCGAAGCCAAGGTATTGCGCATGCGTTTCGGTATTGAAATGAATACGGACCATACTCTGGAAGAAGTCGGGAAGCAATTCGATGTAACACGTGAACGAATCCGCCAGATCGAGGCCAAGGCATTGCGCAAGCTTCGTCATCCGTCCCGTTCCGACAAGCTTAAAAGCTTTCTCGATGGGGAAAGTTGATTATAATGGCTCCGTTTGACAGGGTCGCTTTCAAAAAGTATTGGGTCGTTAGCTCAGTTGGTTAGAGCAGAGGACTCATAATCCTTTGGTCCGCGGTTCAAGTCCGCGACGACCCACCAAATAAACAAGCACTTGCGATAATATCAATGGTGCTTTTTTATTTTCGGGTTACGCTGGGGTTACACTGCAAGAGCAATCGGCTCTACCCCATTAACGGGGGATGAGCATTCATCAGACCCGGTTAATTACACCGTTCCATCCGCACTGAGCCAAGACTCGCATGCGGTAATTTTTAAAATTTCTGAACTCATACGCTCTGCGCGAGAGCATCTCCATCTTCGTGTGGAATCCTTCGGTAATGCCGTTCGATTTCCGCCGCAAAATTACCTCTCGATGGAAGAACTGCAGGCTGACCTGGATGTCTGGATCGTGACCTACAATAACGACCGCACCCATTAAGGAAAGATGTGTTGTGGCAGAACACCCATCGAAACCTAGATTGCCGGAAAGGAGATTTGGAACGAAAAAGTTGATAAACCGAACTCGATCTAACAGCCACCGCACAACTCAAAATCGGTAACTGTCAGATGAAGTCTGCACTACTACACATAAGTTTATGAGCCCTCTCACACTTGTCGTTGTCATTGCTTTAGGCGTTGCTTTTGGAATAGCTGCTGCACTTTACGTTGGAACGCTGTTTGCATTTGTTAGCGGAGCTTTGCTTGTTTCCATTGTTCTGTTTTTAACCTTTGTCTTACTGCGTGTGTCGCTGAAAGAGGGCATTTCCCTCACTAAAATAATCAATGATGGGGTTCGCTTGTATTTTCGTGCGATTCCGCAAGCTTGGAATATGCTCACTCGCCCATCGGAATTAGGCGATGAATTTTTTGTTCGTAGGCGAATTGATGGACTGGTAATTCTTTTCGTATGTTTTGTGTGGGCAGTCGTTATTGTTGGGGCAGTACTGCTTGTGCTTTTTCCAACCTAATCAAACCAAACCCACAGCCTTCCGCAGCATATAGTTCGACACATCTATGCGGCCGATAGTGGTGCTGGTGCTGCGGCGTCCCGTCGCACGCATCAACACATGTACCCCAACACCTTTTGAACTGAGCATGGTGGCAAAGCTGCGTCGTCCGCTGTGGCTGCTCGCATAGTCGATGTCACATTGCATATTGAATCGCAGCGGGTTTGTGGAGACTATTGGGTTAGAATAAAACAGGCTCTGCAAACTTGATTGCCAATTTTTGGTAATATCGTTTTTTGGCTTCGGCCTTGGCGCCTAGCTGCTATTGCACGGCTTCCTCCATGCTCACGGTGTTCACCACCAGTTCCAGGTGGGTCAGTATCTCAGTCAGGCACGTGGCGGCCGATGTAGTTCTTGACTGCCTTGTTGGCCAGGTAACTGATAATCAGGTGCATTAGATAACCATTCAAATTAAAGTCCGGTATAATGTGTAGCCGATCGAATTACCCGCCCCTTTGCCGGCGGTATTCGAGTTACACGCAATTCTTTAAGGAGAAATCAATGAAACGTCTTCAACGGTTACTTGTCGTCGTTCTTACGGTCAGCCTGATCAATACGACGATGATCCAGAGCGCCCAAGCTGCGCTGGTGTCGACGGAAGAAGTCACGCGCATCGCCGCCGTCGATCAGACTACGTCCGGCCATGCCCGCCTTGCCGACGCTATGGGTCGTGCCGAGGTGCGCACCGAAATGGAACGACTCGGTGTCGACCCGGCCTTCGCCGCCGAGCGTGTTGCTGCACTCACTGACGAAGAAGCCGGCCTCCTCGCCGACCAGATTAACAGTGCGCCCGCCGGCGGTGACGGCGGTATCATCGGCGCGATCCTGCTGGTGTTTTTCGTGCTACTGATAACCGATATCCTCGGCTTTACCAAGATATTCCCGTTTACGCGGTCGGTACGCTGAGCGACGCATACGCGCCTCATTGGGTCTGCACAGGTGGATGTGCCATGGCTTTGCGACGGGTAATATGCCTGCTGCTCGTTATCTTCCTCCTTGGCGGCTGCGCCACAAGCGCTTCGCGGTTGCAGGCGCAGATTGCCGCCGATCTGCCTCTCCGCAGAGAACTCTCCACCACCCCGTTTTTTCCCGACGACAGCTATTTCTGTGGGCCGTCGGCCCTGGCTACGGTGTTGTCGGCGGCTGGCCTGGCCACGCAACCTGAAGCCCTGATTGGCCAGGTTTTCCTGCCCGGCCGGGAAGGTTCGCTGCAGATCGAGATGCTGGCCGGCGCGCGCCGTCAGGGTGCCGTTGCAATGGTGATTCCGGGCACACTGGAGGCGCTGCTGCGCGAGATCGCCGCCGGTCATCCGGTGGTTGTGCTGCAGAACCTCGGCCTGTCCTGGGCACCATCCTGGCATTATGCGGTGGTGATCGGCTACGATGCCGGCCAGATTCTGCTGCGCTCTGGTACGCTCGCACGCCAGGAAATGAGCCTGCGTACCTTTGAAAATACCTGGAATCGCAGTCAGCGCTGGGCCTTTGTCGCGCTGTTGCCGGGACGTCTGCCAGTAACGGCGGACGAGACCGAGGCAACACGTGCGCTTGTCGCCTTCGAGCGCAGTGCTCCTGCAGCCACTGCGGTGCAGGCGTACCGCAGCGGTCTTGAACGCTGGCCCGGCAATTTTACTCTGGCGATGGGTTTGGGTAACGCCTTATATGCTTCTGGCGACAGAGCGGGTGCCGAAGTGGTATTCCGCCGTGCCGCAGAGAGCCACGATCTGGCGGCGGCGCACAATAATCATGCGCGCGTGCTGCTCGAACTCGGTCGCATTGGAGAAGCGCGCCGCGCCGCGGAGCGCGGCCTTGCCGTCGCCGGCGCGCAGAGGCAGACGCTGCTGGAAACTCTCAAGGCCATAGAAACCGCGGAGGAGGTACAGTAAGTTGCCGGTTCTCGTCTGGGTGGCAGAAAAAGTCGTAAAGCCAACTTTGAAACGGGGTTGAGCACAGCGGCCACGATCATGATCAATTTATTTTGGTATGGTTTTGTTATGTATGCTAGCGCACAGAATATTCCGGTCAATCCGGACATCATTTGGGCAGGAATTCTGGCCTGATATGGTGGATGACCCTGGTTAGGGTTTATGTAGGTTGTTGTTAAATTCGTTTCCAAACTTTATTAAGTAATGTCTTTAAGGAGGTCAGCATGATTACCATTCAACGTGTTCTGCACAGGTTTCTTTTCATTGTCTTGGCGATGTGTCCGCTTGTCGCTATGAACAGTTATGCCGATGAAAGCAGGGAAGATTTAAACAAGCAGGCCGCCCATGCGCTTCAGATGTTGATCAAGAGCAATCCAGTCGCAGCAGAATTTTCGAAGATAGCCAAAGCGACGCTGGTGTTTCCTAAAATTATCAAAGCCGGTCTTGTATTTGGAGGAAGCTTTGGAGATGGGGTTTTAATGAAGAATCGCTCTGTCGCAGGCTACTACAGGTCGACAGGGTTATCCTGGGGGTTGCAGGCGGGTGCGCAATCGTATGGTTACGTTTTGTTCCTGATGAATGATAAGGCAATGGATTTTCTTGAGCAGTCCAAGGGCTGGGAAATTGGAGTAGGGCCGTCGGTAGTCGTGATGACCGAGGGGGCAGCCAAGAATGTGTCCACTACCACGATAAAAGATGACGCCTATGCCTTCATATTTGACCAGCAGGGATTGATGGCAAGTCTGAGTATTGAAGGGAACAAAATTACCCGACTCCAGCATTAGAGAGGGGCATGACGCATGGCCCGGGCTTGAGTGATCAGGCCACGGGTTGCCGGATTGTGGTGGATCTAAATGATCATGGAGGGGTAGGCTTGCCGGGCAAGCGCAATGGGCGGGTGAGGGAGCAGTGATGCAGGTACGTCGAATGGGTTTAAGGCGGCAGGGAGATTTCCGGGCCAAATATAGGGCAATTTTATTTATATGCCGGTAACGGAAACAGGCAGGATCGGGCGGCCTGTTTCCTCTTTATACACATTGTGATTTAGTGAAAATCAACCTCGAAGAAATTATTTTGCGACCTGTCTTTCACGGATTTCATCCAGTGTTTTGCAGTCGATGCACAATGTTGCAGTCGGTCGTGCTTCCAGTCGGTTTAGTCCGATTTCAATACCGCATTTTTCGCAGAATCCATATTCGCCGTTGTTTATTTTCGTCAGCATTTCATTGATCTTTTTGATCAGCTTGCTTTCGCGGTCGCGGCTGCGTAATTCGAGAGCCATGTCTGATTCCTGGCTTGCGCGATCATTTGGATCGGCAAATACGGTTGCATCGTCTTGCATGGAGTGCACGGTACGGTCTATGTCTTCGCCCAGCCCAAGCTTGATACTGTTTAAAATATTACGGAAATGCTCCAGCTGTTTTGGGTTCATGTACGCTTCCCCTTTTTTGGGTTTGTAAGGGGTAATGGATTTTGGCGACTGCACTGACATATGTAGCTCCAGAAACATATAAAATTTTAAAAATCAGACTTTAATACCAGAAATTGATTCAAGCCGCAACCGGAATCATTTCACTTTTGGAAAGAGTCCTGGGTGGGATGAATGGGAATGGATGTTTATGTATCCCCGCTCATTATTTTAGCGGTTTCTGACCGAATGAGGGACAAAGTCATGGAAAAAATGGAGGGTATCCCGTTCACAGGGTTCGTTCTGTGGACGCATCCTTGAAATTTCTGGTCTGAGGCCTGCCCCTGCAATGATATCCGGATTTTTTAGGAAGGACTCTCGTTGGGGTAAGGAGCATCATTGGAGCTGGATTGGAATGCCATGAATCTGCCATACGCATTCAGGCAGAATGTGTGACATGCTCAATCCATTTTGTATTATTATTTTAACAATATGGCCGGTATGCTATCTTGCATCCAATTACAACCCACAAAACCTAATCAGGAAACAGGTGGACAGATCATGAGATTTTCAGCGGTATTACCGTATCAACAGGCAGGGATTCCCGGTTCTGGGCAATCCGGAATTCATTCAATCGAGATGTACTTGCTATGAGTACGCTTCGTAAACCGGCTCTGGGACCCATTGTCGGGCATACCACCCATAAATCATGCAGGCTCTGGATTTCTGCCTCGGAGGCTCTGGATGATAAAAATAGTGCGCAGGACAGGCGCACCATTGGAATAATCGGTATTGTCGGAAAAAACGGGAAAGTAAAACCTCCAGATATTTTTTATTTCAGGCTGCATCGTGAATATGACCGGTCGGGTACCTTTAATCTTGGGGCCGATGTTTCTATAGGAATGGCTGCATCCGAAGAACTTAAGGTTCAGCCCTACCGGCTTGAACCTGCGACTACCTACTGGGTGCGGATGGCTTCGCTGAGCCTTGATGATGCATATCCGGATGATAGTAATGTGGATGATGCATCCATCATATCCAAGCTGCCTCCACCAAAAGCGTGGGCGGACAAACTGAATTTGCCAAGAGGGCTGGAAGACGCATTTTCAGAAGCCATTTTCACTACACAGCCGGCGCCACCGGACTCGGTTTCGGTCATGCCCCTGAGTTTTCTTCTGGGTTCATGTCGCTATCCCGGTCTGCTATGGAAACGCAAGGAGGCAGATCGCATTTTCGGTCCCATGCTGAAGGAAGCCCTGCAGGAGCATCTTCCGGAAGGGGCGCGGCGCCCGGTGAATTTCACGCTAATGGTTGGGGATCAGATCTATGCCGATATGTTTAATCGCCTGGTGCCGATTGGTCTGGCGGATACCTATGAGGAATTTCAGGAACGCTATCACACTGCATTTGGCTCACGCAATATGCGCGCATTTCTAAGCAGGGTTCCGACTTATATGATACTGGATGACCATGAAATTGAAGATAACTGGACACAGGATCGGTTGCACCAATCCCGCAAAAACCGGAGTCTGTTCAATGTGGCGATCGGAGCGTACATGAGTTACCAGTGGAGCCATGGGCCGCGCTTCAAGGATAGCTATGTGCATAGTCTTCCGGCGGGTGAGGGCGAGTTTCTCAAAAGAATGCAAACCTTGAATTTGTTTTATGATTTTTCATGTTCAGGGTATCCGTTTTTTGTTTTGGACACACGGACGCAGCGTTATAAGCAGGAGGATGGGCTGGATGACAACCATCTGCTCGGGAAGCCTGCCCTGCATGAAGCAGAGCCAAGCCAGCTGAATCGGCTTTGCGCCTGGCTTAGGCATATGGGGCAAATGCGGAACAACGCGCCCAAATTCATTGTGACTTCAAGTGTATTCCTGCCAAACGGAGTGGACGAGCGGGAGGGGAAAAATCCCGGTGATAGCGATTCATGGGCTGCATTTCCTAAAACGCGCGACGCCGTTTTGAAGACGATTGTTGAAAACAGGATTGAAAATGTGGTGTTCTTGTCTGGCGATATTCACTGCTCCTGTATTTCAAAGCTTGAATTTTCTGGAAAGGGAGAAGGGTTGACAGCATATTCCATTGTCTCCTCGGCATTTTACTGGCCATTTTCTTTTGCGGACGGCGATCCGGCAGGATATGTGCATGATTCCCAGGATATTCGCACACGCGATGAATTTGAATTGTCGGGAGGGCTGGGCAAGATGAATTACAAGGCTTGGGCATTCACACAGGATGATAATTTCTGCCGCATTGACGTTGAGCCGGGTACGGCCGAGTTGGTGGTACAGATGTTTGACTGGGATGGGGCTCCTGTGGAAACGCGCAAGCAAAATGATGCATATAATCATCTTCCGGAGCGGCTGAAGCTGGCCAGGTGGGCCTGAAGCCCGCGAAACATACGGATACGTTGCATATCCAGAACATTTATTGATTGAAGACAGGGAGTTCCCATGATTAGATTGTCCCGCCCGCTTGCAGACATTAAGGATCATTACACAGTGGTTGTGGTTGGTTCAGGGTATGGTGGTTCTGTGGCGGCCTCCCGGTTTGCCCGGGCCGGGCAGACAGTATGTGTTCTGGAGAGGGGGCGGGAGATCCAGCCGGGGGAGTATCCGCGCACTTTGTTCGATGCGACAGGGGAAATGCAGGCGGATTTGCCGCATGCTCATATGGGTTCCCGTACCGGTCTTTATGATTTTCATGTGAATCAGGACATGAATGTTCTGGTAGGGTGCGGGCTGGGCGGAACGTCGCTGATTAATGCGAACGTGGCGCTCAAGGCGGAGAAAAGAGTTTTTGAAGATGCACGCTGGCCGGAGGAAATCCTTGCCGATTATGACACTGCCCTTGCCGAAGGTTATTCCCGCGCGAAAGAAATGCTGAAGCCGGTGCCTTACCCGGAATCGGGCCCGCCGCTAAGGAAGATGGACGCGCACCAGAAATCTGCCGGGAAGCTGAACGGGAAATTCTATAGGCCGCCGATTGCCGTGACTTTTCAGGATGGCGTGAATCATGTGGGTGTGGAGCAGAAGGCCTGCGTAAATTGCGGCGATTGCGTTTCAGGCTGCAATTACACATCAAAAAATACGCTGTTGATGAATTATCTGCCGGATGCCCGAAATTTTGGCGCCGAAATCTTTACCCGGGTATCCGTTCGGAAACTCGTGCGCAAGGGAGCGCGCTGGCTGGTTTATTACCAGGCACTGGAATATGGCCAGGAAAAATTCGACGCGCCCGAGCAGTTTGTCAGTGCGGACATTGTGGTTCTTGCAGCCGGTACGCTTGGCTCGACGGAGATCCTGCTGCGCTCGAAATCTGCAGGACTCGAACTTTCGAACAAGCTTGGTCATGGGTTTACCGGAAATGGTGACGTGCTGGCCTTCGGCTATAACTGTGACGAGGAAATTCATGGTGTCGGTCATGGTCATATGGATTCGAAAGGCCGCATGCCAGTGGGGCCGACGATTACCAGCATCATTGATATGCGCCAGCAGCCTGGGCTGGATGACGGGATGGTGATCGAAGAGGGAGCCATGCCGGGCCCGTTGGCGCCCTTGTATGCCCAGGTCCTGGCGGCGGCTTCTTCCGCATTTGGAAAAGACACAGATGGCGGTCTGTGGGATATGGTAAGGGAGCGGGCGCGTGAAATGGACAGCCTGTTGCACGGAGCCTATAAGGGCGCGGTTCAAAATACCCAGACGTACCTTGTAATGGCACATGATGATGGTGCGGGGCGTATCGGCCTGGAAGGAGACCGGGCGCGCGTTGCGTGGCCAGACGTCGGGAAGCAGCCGGTGTTCAAGAAGGCAAATGATCGTTTACAGAAGGCGACCCAGGCCTTGGGAGGTACTTTCCTTCCCAACCCGCTCTGGACGGAACTGCTGGGTCATCATCTGATCACCGTTCATCCGTTGGGTGGCTGTTGCATGGGGGCGGATGCAGAGCGGGGTGTGGTCAATCACAAGGGACAGGTTTTCTGCGGAACACAGGGAAAAGGCGTGTACGAT
This sequence comes from Candidatus Nitrotoga fabula, assembly GCF_905221025.1. GTDB lineage: Bacteria > Pseudomonadota > Gammaproteobacteria > Burkholderiales > Gallionellaceae > Nitrotoga > Nitrotoga fabula. Next base: position 19,609 of record NZ_CAJNBL010000044.1, on the reverse strand, counting down.
AATCTCTATGTCAGCGATGGATCGGTCATGCCCCGCTCGCTGGGTGTCAACCCGTTTCTGACAATCACCGCACTGGCAGAGCGCAACGCATTGCTGGCAGCGCAAGACCGGGGCTGGAGCATTGATTACTCGCTTCCGTCCAAAGTTCCGCCTGCAGTAACGCTTCCAGAGTTGGGACTGCAATTTACCGAGACGATGCGTGGATTTTTTTCGACCTCGGTCGTGGCAGGAAACAGCCTGGAAGATTATCAGATTGCCTGGAAACAGGGTAAGGCAGAAGATTCCCCTTGCGAGTTCACGCTCACGGTTCTGTCCGAAGACCTGGAGTTGTTGCTTGAGAGCGCTTCTCATCCGGCCAGAATCGTCGGGACAGTGACTGTTCCCGTGATTTCGCCCGCTCCTCTCAGTGTTACAGACGGGCAGTTCAATCTTCTGGTCATGGACCCCGGTGAGGTCAATACCCGCCGCATGGAATACCGGATGAAGCTTGCGGCGGAGGATGGAAATACATACTTCTTCAATGGTTATAAAGTGGTCCGTAGTGACAGAGCAGGGCTGGATGCCTGGGCAGATACCACGACCTTATATATTACGATTCATGCGGGTGCAGACGTGAATTCTCCGGTGCTCGGCAAAGGCAGATTGCATATCGAACTGCTGGATTTTGCGAAACAGTTGACTACGATTCAGGTCAGCGATGCACAGAGCCTGGGCCAGCGTCTTGACGGGATTGCCAGGTTCGGTCGCTACTTTGCAGGAGCCCTTTGGGATGTTTACGGGGGGATAGGAAAGCGTGATACTCTTTTTGACCCTGAAGCTTCTCCGCGCCAGAAACGCCCATTGCGCACCAGTGTTCCCGAGGTTCATTATTTCAGAACCAGCGATAATGTTGAACTGCGTCTGATGCGCTACAAGGGGAGAGGCAAAGGTCCGGTGATGCTGTCCCATGGTTTGGGGGTTTCAAGCCTCATTTTTACCATGGATACGATTAACACGAATCTTGTCGAATATCTTTTTGCGCACGGGTATGACGTCTGGTGTCTGGATTTTCGGGCAAGCATAGAACTGCCGTATGCAGCAAAAGACCAGTCTACGGGTGACGATGTGGCTACAAAGGATTACCCGGCAGCGGTGGCAAAAATTCGCCAGGTTACGGGTGCCGCAACCATTCAGGCTGTAGTGCACTGCTGGGGGGCGACTACGTTCTTCATGGCGTTGCTTTCTGGTTTGCAGGGTATCCGTTCGGTCGTCGCCTCTCAGGTTGCTACTCATATCCAGGCTCCTTTGATGACGAAGCTTAAGACGGGGCTGCATCTGCCCACGTTTCTCCAGCAGATTGGCGTTCGTTCCCTGAATGCCTATGTGGATCAGAATCAGGACTGGCAGGAGAAATTATATGACGCTGCGCTCCGGTTTTATCCAACGGAACTTCCAGAGCTCTGCGATAGCCCTGTGTGCCGTAGAATTGCTTTTATGTATGCGCCCCTCTATGAGCATAAGCAATTGAATGATGCCACGCACCGGGCCATGCACGAGATGTTTGGTATTGCGAACATGCGCTCTTTTGAGCACATCGGGCGTATTGTGAATACAGGGCACCTTGTTGATTTTGGCGGTCAGGACGTCTATATGCCGAACCTGGACCGCCTGAATCTGCCAATCAGTTTTATCCATGGCGCAGAAAATGCCTGCTTTCAGCCTGAAAGTACCCGGATCACCTGGCAGCTCCTGCGCGAGAAATTCGGCGTGGCACAATATGATCGGCATGTGATCGCCAATTATGGACATATCGACTGTATTTTTGGCAAGAATGCGTACCTGGATGTTTATCCGTATATTCTGGAGCACCTGGAAAGAAATCGGTAGGCAATCAGGCCATTCCGGGGGTGGGTTCGGGTGATGCCGGACGCTGGATGCGATTTTTCGCAGAGGTAAGCATTGAAATGGCTGCTGGATCCGGTGCGGGAAGCTGGTGCGAGGCAACGGGGATCGCCGTGTAATGCTGCCGTGCGGGTCAGTGGATAGGACTGAACCTACAAAACCGGAATTCCCTGTTTTTTGAGCATATCCACCAGGAGAATCAGTGGCAGGCCGACTAAAGCGTTAGGGTCTTTCCCTTCCATTTGGCTGATCAGCGCGATTCCCAGTCCTTCTGATTTTGCGCTGCCGGCACAGTTGTAAGGCTGTTCTTTGCGCAGATAGGATTCGATTTCGGTTTCGCTAACCATTCGGAACTGGACGCGATTTTCGGCAATTTCGGTAAGCATTTCCCCGTTCTTTGCATTGAACAGGGTGAGCGCGGTATAAAAGGTGACCCATTTCCCACGCATGGAGCGTAACTGATGTACGGCATTTTCGTGGGTCAGGGGCTTGCCTAGTTGTTGTTCACCTAACAGTGCGACCTGATCTGAGCCAATGATCAGGGCTTCCGGGTGAAGTGCTGCTGCAGACTGAGCTTTTTTCCGTGAAAGTCTGTGTGCGGTTTGCAGGGCACTTTCACCGGGCAAAGGGGTTTCGTCTATCCCGGGGGCAGTGACCTGAAAAGGGATTTGGAGCCGCTCTAAAAGTTCTTTGCGGTAAATGGAGGTGGAGGCAAGTACAAGAGGTGGGTAATTCAAGAGGATTCCTTGGCAAAATTCTGGAAATAGAATTTGTTCAGTCAATCAAATAGTGCATGAGCTGGTGAGGCAAGTCTATTCCGCCACGGGCAGGCCAGCTTGCCAGGTCGTTGGGGGAGCTGATGTAACCATAGCGCGCGATGATGAAATCTATACCGGCGGCTTGCGCTGCTTCCGCATCGCGTCTGTCGTCTCCCAGATACAGGCAGTCTTGTGGGCGAACTTTGAGCAAATCACAGGCCATAAGCAAAGAATCGGGGTAAGGTTTGGCGCGCAGGCAGGTATCGCCGCTAATCAGGCATGCTGCGCGGTGTTTATAGCCAAGCGCCTGCATCAATGGAAAAGTGAAGCGATGGGGTTTGTTGGTAACGATACCCCATGGCATCTTGTGTTGTTCCAGCGTCTTGATCAGCTCTTCCATGCCGGGAAATAGCGTAGTGTGCACGCAAATATGATCCGCATAGTAGTCAAGGAAATGATCGCGTAAACGGGAATAATGCGGCTCCCCTGGCTCAATATTGAACCCTAGTTTCAGCAGGCCGGCAGAACCATGGGAAGCATGGGGACGGATGGTCTGCAATGGCATGGGGTCCAGGTTATGCAGGTTGCGCAGGTGATTCAGGGCGGCGCCCAGATCGGGGGCGGTATCCGCGAAAGTACCATCCAGGTCAAAAAATACAGCACTACTCACGGCAACAGGAAAACAGATAGTTGACGTCAGGGTTTGGGTCAAGCGAGTAGGTTTTATGGACCGGGTGGTAATTCATGCCGCTGATATTGTGGACGGTAAGGCCTGCATTACGGCAAAACCTGGCCAATTCGGATGGTTTGATGAATTTTGCGTAATCATGCGTGCCACGTGGCAGAAGTTGCAGTAAATACTCTGCTCCGATCACTGCGTACAGGTACGATTTCGGATTGCGGTTCAGGGTGGAGAAGAATACGTGTCCTCCCGGTTTGGCAAGTTGCGCGCAGGATCGTACGATGCTGGATGGATCGGGCACGTGCTCGAGCAGTTCCATGCAGGTGACAATATCATATTGCCCCGGTTGCTCGGCAGCCATTTCTTCTGCGGGGATTTTGAGGTATTTGACCTGCTGGCCACTTTCCAGCAGGTGCAGTTTTGCAATTTGCAGGGCTTTTTCGCTCAGGTCAATTCCCGTAACCTGCGCACCAAGCCTGGCCATGCCTTCGGACAGGATTCCGCCACCGCAACCAACATCCAGTACATTTTTCCCGGACAGGGCAGCGGTCTGGTTAATGTAATTCAGACGCAGGGGATTGATTTCATGGAGAGGTTTAAATTCACTGTTGGGGTCCCACCAGCGGTGAGCGAGTTGACTGAATTTTTCCAGTTCGGTCGGGTCGGCGTTGATCATCGTGCACTCATAAGATTCAGGTTGTAAATGAAATGTAGCAAAACTTGCATGGAACCGCCAGCAGGTCACGCAGCGGAACTCCTATGGGACTTGGCGGTAGAAAATTAGGCTTTGTCTGGTTATGGGTGGGCATGTTAAACTTACAAATTGTTTTGTAAGAACTTTACTTTAGATTGCCGGCTATTCCTATGGAACATTTCGCGAAAGAAGTCCTGGTTGTCAGCCTGGAAGAGGAAATGCGCAAGTCCTATCTGGATTACGCGATGAGCGTGATTGTTGGACGGGCTTTACCTGATGTGCGTGACGGACTGAAGCCAGTACATCGCCGCGTGCTTTTTTCGATGCACGAATTATCCAACGACTGGAATAAACCCTACAAGAAATCTGCACGTATTGTGGGCGATGTGATCGGTAAATACCATCCGCACGGGGATACGGCTGTATATGACACCATAGTGCGTATGGCGCAGGGGTTTTCGTTGCGTTATCCACTGGTGGATGGCCAGGGAAATTTTGGTTCGGTGGATGGGGATAATGCAGCCGCGATGCGTTATACCGAAATCCGCATGGCACGTATTGCGCATGAGCTGCTGGCCGATCTGGACAGGGAGACAGTCGATTTCGGGCCCAACTATGATGGTTCCGAGCTTGAACCACTGGTGTTTCCGGCGCGCTTCCCGAATTTGCTGGTGAATGGCTCAACGGGTATTGCTGTAGGGATGGCAACCAATATTCCCCCGCATAATCTGGGCGAGGTGATAAATGCCTGCCTGGCGCTTCTGGAAGCCCCTGATCTGGATATAGAGGAGTTGATTGAGTATGTTCCCGCTCCCGATTTCCCAACCGCGGGTTTTATTTATGGTCTCGAAGGAGTAAAGGAGGGATACCGTACAGGCCGGGGGCGTGTGGTAATGAGGGCCCGCACTCATTTCGAAGATATTGAAAAGGGGGGAGGGCGCCAGGCGATCGTCATCGATGAATTGCCTTACCAGGTGAACAAGGCGAACTTGCTGATGAAAGTTGGCGAGCTGGTGCGCGAGAAGAAAATCGAGGGGATTTCTGAGATTCGGGATGAATCAGATAAGTCCGGCATGCGTGCGGTGATCGAGCTCAAGCGCAATGAGATGCCGGAGGTGATACTCAATCAGTTGTTTAAGTTGACCCAGCTGCAGGACAGTTTCGGGATGAATATGGTTGCCTTGACCGAAGGTCAGCCCAAGCTGCTAAACTTGAAGCAATTCCTGGATTGCTTTCTTCGTCATCGGCGCGAGGTGGTTACGCGGCGCACGATATTTGATTTACGCAAGTCGCGGGATCGTGGCCATATTCTGGAAGGGTTGGCCGTTGCGCTGTCCAATGTAGATGAAATCATTGCGCTGATCAAATCCGCAGAAACTCCCTCTGTTGCCAAGCAGGGATTGATGGCTCGGCCATGGCGTTCCGCGCTGGTGGAAGATTTGTTAAGCAGGGTCAGTGATGCGTCGCGTCCGGAAAATCTGGCACCGGAATTTGGGATGTCCGGACAGGGGGAGCAGCGCGGATACTGGCTTTCAGACATTCAGGCACAAGCCATTCTGGAGTTGCGCCTGCAACGGTTGACGGGTCTGGAGCAGAACAAGATTGTAAGCGAGTACCGGGAGGTGATGGATCGAATTGCCGATTTGCTGGATATCCTGGCCAGGCCGGAGCGCGTAACCCGAATCATCAGCGATGAATTGTCTGCCATCAAGGCGCAATACGGTGATAAGCGTCGAAGTGAAATTGTGACGCATACCCAGGACATGAGCAAGGAGGATCTGATCACGCCTGAAGACGTGGTGGTAACCATGTCGCATGGCGGGTACATGAAAGCGCAACCCTTGGCAGAATATGTGGCGCAGAAACGCGGTGGCCGTGGTAAACAGGCCGCTCCTCCAAGGGAGGATGATTTTGTAGACAATCTGTTCATTGCCAATACACACGATTATATTTTGTGTTTTTCCAGTCGCGGGCGTGTGTACTGGATCAAGGTATACGATGTACCACAGGGCACCCGGACTGCGCGTGGCAAACCCATTGTAAATCTGTTGCCATTGGAAAGCGGGGAGAAAATTAATGCAATTCTTCCTGTGAAGGAATTCTCCGAAGACCAGTATGTATTCTTTGCGACTGCCCAGGGTACGGTGAAAAAAACGGCGCTTTCCGATTTTGCCAATCCCCGCAAGGCAGGCATTATTGCCATTAATCTGGATGAGGGCGATTATCTGATTGGCGTGGCGCTCACCGATGGCAAGCATGATGTGATGCTGTTTTCAAATGGCGGCAAGGCGGTTCGCTTTGATGAAAACGATGTGCGATCCATGGGGCGTGTATCACGCGGGGTCCGAGGAATGAAACTTGCGCCGAATCAGAGTGTAATTGCACTCCTCGTTGCGAGGGACGAAAATCAGTCAGTATTGACTGCTACCGAAAATGGCTATGGCAAGCGTACTCCGATCTCTGAATATACCCGGCATGGTCGTGGTACTCAAGGCATGATTGCGATCCAGACCTCCGCGAGGAATGGCAAGGTGGTGGCGGCTACTTTGGTACAGGCGGAGGATGAAATCATGCTGATTGGAACGAATGGCGTGCTTATACGCACTCGTGTCAAGGAAATCCGGGAAATGAGCCGTTCAACGCAAGGAGTAACCCTGATTAATCTGGGCAAGGACGACAAACTGGCCGGATTGAGTCGTATTGCCGATCCTGAATCGGAAGATATTTCTAACTTCATTAAACCGGAATAATCAAAATACAGGCAGTTTATGACAATCTTTAATTTTAGTGCCGGGCCGGCAGTGTTGCCGCGTGACGTATTGCAGCAGGCACGCGAGGAGTTGCTGGACTGGAATGGCAGTGGCATGTCCGTTATGGAAATGAGTCACCGCGGTAAAGAGTTCATGGGGATAGCAGCGACGGCGGAAGCAGATTTGCGCAGCCTGCTGTCCATCCCGGAAAACTACAAGGTGTTGTTTCTGCAAGGCGGGGCGCACTTGCAGTTTGCAATGATCCCGCTGAATTTGCTGTGTGACAAATTATCGGTTGATTACGTAAATACTGGCGAATGGTCCAAAAAGGCAATTGCGGAAGCGAAAAAATTTGCCAAAGTGAATATCGTGGCAAGTGGCGCGGACCAGAATTTTATTAACGTGCCTGCTTTTGAGACATGGAAGTGTGATCCGGAAGCGGCTTATCTGCACTATACTTCAAATGAAACGATAGGAGGGGTTGAATTCAACTGGATTCCGGAAAGCGGCGATGTCCCTTTGGTGGCAGATATGTCGTCGAATATTTTATCCCGTCCGGTCGATGTATCCAGATATGGCCTGATTTATGCCGGGGCGCAGAAAAACATCGGCCCGGCAGGTTTGTGCATTGTCATAGTCCGGGAAGACCTGATTGGCAAGGTTACCCCCGGCATGCCGACCATGCTGGATTACAAGATTCATGCCGATAATGATTCCATGTATAACACTCCGCCGACATTCGGAATTTACATGGCTGGCCTGGTATTCAGTTGGCTCAAACGGAATGGTGGATTGGTCCAGATGGAGCAGCTCAACATCAGAAAAGCCAATTTGTTGTACGATGCGATTGATGCCAGCAACGGTTTTTATAATTGTCCGGTGGTCAGGTCTGATCGCTCACGCATGAATGTGCCATTTACCTTGAAAGATGCCAGCCTGGATGGCGAGTTCCTGAAACAGGCAGATCAGCATGGCCTGCTGCAACTGAAGGGACATCGCTCTGTCGGTGGCATGCGTGCTTCCATTTACAATGCGATGCCGCTGGAAGGGGTGCAAACCCTGGTTGAGTTCCTTACACATTTTGCAAAGCGACATGGATAAAACTTTTAAGATATTGACCTTGAATAAAATTTCAACCGTTGGGTTGAGCCGGCTACCTGCTGCAAATTATGTGGTGGGCAGCGATATCGCAGATCCGGATGCGATCTTGGTGCGTTCGCACAATATGCACGAGATGGATATCCCGGCGAGTGTGAAAGCAATCGCACGGGCCGGGGCCGGTACGAATAACGTGCCGGTAAAAAAGATGAATCTGAGGGGGATTCCGGTATTTAATGCGGCTGGTGCGAATGCCAATGCAGTCAAGGAGCTGGTAATCGCCGGCATGTTGATGGCTGCACGCAACCTGATCCCTGCGTTGCATTTTTCCGCCAATCTGACTGGGGACAATGCCACCTTGCACAAGCTGGTAGAAGAGGGCAAAAAGCATTATGCAGGAATTGAGATACGCGGCCGTACCTTGGGGGTGATCGGGCTTGGTGCCATCGGACGCCTGGTGGCGGATGCCGCTATTGGACTGGGTATGAATGTAGTTGGATACGATCCGGAAATTACTGTAGAAGGTGCATGGAGCCTGCCTTCCCAGGTTAAGAAGGCAAACAGCATAGAGGATTTGCTTAGACAAAGCGATTTTGTAACCCTGCACATCCCATTGCTGGAGGCTACGAGAGGCCTGATCAATGACCGGCGTATAGAGATGATGAAACCGGGCAGCGTACTGCTTAATTTCGCGCGTGATGCGATCGTGGAGGAGCATGCGGTTTTGGCGGGGATTGCATCCGGGCGTATCCGCTATTATGTATGCGATTTTCCAATGGAAAAAATGCAGAATAATCCTGCAGTGATAGCGTTGCCGCACTTGGGGGCGTCCACGCAGGAAGCGGAAGATAATTGTGCGGTAATGGTGGCGGAGCAGGTGCGTGACTATTTGGAGCATGGAAATTTGATGAATGCGGTAAACTTCCCGAATGTGAACATGCCGCGCGAATCGTCTTTCCGTATTGCCATTGCCAATTCCAATGTGCCGAATATGCTGGGCCAGATTTCGACTACATTGGCAAGCGCCGGCATCAATATTCACAATATGATCAATAAGTCGCATGGTGAGATGGCGTATACACTGGTAGATACAGATATTGCGACCCCACCTGACATGATTGTAAAAATTGCCTCAATTCCGGGCGTACTCATGGTGCGTGATCTGCCCTTGAAAGCTTAAGCAATAGGTACGCATGAATCATGGGCGAGGAACTCAAGGAATATAGGGGGCAAATAGATCGGATTGATGATGATTTGCTCAGGCTCCTGAATCAGCGTGCCGCACTGGCAAGGAAAATCGGGCACGTCAAGGGAGAAAGTACCGTGCTGCGGCCAGAGCGGGAAGCGCAGATATTGCAGCGTATGGTCAGAAATAACCCGGGTCCTTTGCCAGACCAGAGTATTACGCAATTGTTTGTTGAAATTATGTCGCATTGCCGTGCGCTGGAAACACAGCTATGTGTTGCATATCTCGGGCCAAGTGGCACTTTCAGCCAGGAAGCCGTGGAAAAGCGTTTTGGCCATGCGGTGCTGGGCAAGCCTTGCAATTCGATCGATGATGTTTTTCATACGGTAGAAAGTGGCAAGGCAAATTACGGAGTGGTGCCGGTTGAGAACTCCACAGAGGGAGCGATAGGCCGTACCCTGGATTTGTTGCTGCAGAGCCATCTCAAAGTTTGCGGCGAAGTGATGCTTCCCGTTCATCAATGTTTAATTTCACGAGCGGCTGGCCTTTCAGCCATCAAGCGCGTGTTTTCCCATGCGCAGTCCCTGGGGCAGTGCCAGTCCTGGCTGAATACGCATTTGCCTGCTGCTGAACGTATTGCTGCAGGAAGTAATACACAGGCGATATTACTGTCGCTGGAAAAGCATGCGGACAGTGCAGCTATCGCGGGTGTGATGGCTGCTGCAAATTACGATGTTCCGGTTCTAGCAGAAAATATTGAAGATGATCCGCGCAATACCACCCGTTTTTTGGTGATTGGGGATCAGGAGGTGGCACCATCCGGAAAAGACAAGACCTCTCTGGTCATGTCCGCACCCAATCGCTCGGGTGCGGTTTATGATTTGTTGGCGCCACTGGCCAGGCATGATGTCAGCATGACCAGGCTGGAATCAAGACCCGCCCGTTCTGGGATATGGGAATACGTGTTTTTTCTGGATATTGAGGGGCATCAGCTTGAACCAAAAGTGGCTCTTGCCCTGGATGAACTCAGGCAGGCTGCAGCGTTTGTAAAAACGTTGGGATCCTATCCGGTTACCACATAAGAACGATCCAGAAAAAATTTACTGAATGTATAAAGAGGCCGCTTGTATAACCGGGTAGGCCATGAAAAAAAATTAGTTAAGGTTTCGAATGAATTTTTGCGAGTTAGCTCCTTCATATGTCCGCGCAATCGCTCCTTATCAGCCGGGTAAACCTATTGCAGAACTGGAACGCGAACTGGGGATCACAGGCATCGTCAAGCTGGCTTCCAATGAAAACCCTCTTGGCGCAAGTCCACTTGCCGTTGCTGCGATGCATGCTGCAATCGGTGATATTGGTCGCTATCCGGATGGCAGTGGATTTGATCTGAAAAAAGCATTATCCGAACGATATGGGATTGAGCGTGCCGGCATTGTATTGGGCAACGGTTCCAATGACCTGTTGGAATTGGCAGCGCGGGCATTCCTTGCGTCGGGTGATAGAGCGGTTTATTCCAGGCATGCATTCGCGGTATATGCGCTTGCTGTGCAAGCGGCAGGAGCGCTGGGGATCAGTGTGCCAGCTACAGCAGGGTATGGCCATGATCTTGCCGCGATGCGGCAGGCTGCAATGCAGCATGAAGTAAAGATGGTGTTTATTGCAAATCCGAATAATCCAACGGGAACTTTTCTGGACTCTGGCAAATTGCATGATTTTTTGCGAACGGTGCCTTCTCGGATTCTGGTGGTGCTGGACGAGGCGTATAACGAATATTTACCAGGAAATGTACGCTACGATAGCGTGGCCTGGTTGCGTGATTTTCCAAATTTGATTGTTTCCCGTACTTTCTCGAAGGCATATGGCCTGGCAGGTTTGCGGGTGGGGTATGCGCTGGCCAGTGAGCAGGTGGCGGATATGCTGAATCGGGTTCGACAGCCGTTTAATGTAAACAGTATAGCACAGGCAGCTGCCGTGGCTGCACTGCAGGACGAAGATTTTGTAAGGCGGACCTGCGAATTGAATTACGAAGGGATGGAGCAGATTGCACAAGGGCTTTCCCGATTAGGGCTTGAGTACATTCCATCCTATGGAAATTTTGTAAGTTGCCGTATTCCCAATACAGACTTGAATGAGGGAAGCGGTGCTGCCCGGATGTATCGTCGATTGCTGGAGCTGGGGGTAATCGTGAGACCAATCGCTAACTACGAGATGCCGGATTATTTACGCGTGAGCATTGGCTTGCAAAGTGAGAATGAGAAATTTTTGTCTGCGCTGGAGCAGGCGTTAGGAGAAACAGTGTGATTATAGTGATGAGCAGGGATGTTACCGAAGAACAAATCGGTGTGGTGGTAAAAAAACTTCAGGATGCCGGACTGGATGCCAATATTTCCCGTGGTGTTGAACGGACAGTGATTGGTGCCATTGGTGATGAGCGCAAGTTGACCGAAGAAATGTTTACTCCGCTGCCCGGGGTAGAGTCAGCGATGCACATCGTAAAGCAATATAAAATTGTATCCCGTGAATCGCATCCCCAGAATACGGTAATCGATATCAGTGGCATTCCGCTGGGAGGCAACCAGATCCAGATTATTGCCGGACCCTGTTCGGTTGAAACGCAGCAACAGATGGATTTGTCCGCCCAGTACGTTAGCGAAGCAGGTTGCCGCTTGATGCGTGGCGGTGCATTTAAGCCCCGGACCAGCCCCTATACATTTCAGGGGAAAGGGGTGGAGGGATTGGACATGTTCCGCCAGGCAGCCAAAAAGTTCAAGCTGCCTATTGTGACCGAACTGATGGATGTCCGCATGCTGGATACTTTCCTTGAAAATGATGTGGATGTCATTCAGATCGGTACCCGAAACATGCAGAATTTTGATTTGCTCAAGGAAGTAGGGCGTATCAACAAACCTGTAATTCTGAAGCGCGGGATGTCAGCTACCATTTCGGAGTGGTTGATGGCGGCAGAATATATTGCAGCTGGGGGAAACCACAATATCATATTCTGCGAACGCGGTATTCGTACGTTTGAGACATATTACCGGAATGTTCTTGATGTAACTGCCATCCCGGTAATGAAAAAGGAGACACATCTGCCAGTGATCGTTGATCCTTCACATGCCGGAGGTAAGGCATGGATGGTTGCTGCGTTGTCACAGGCAGCGATTGCTGCGGGGGCAGATGGCTTACTGGTAGAGATGCATCCTAATCCTAGTGAGGCCTGGTGTGATGCGGATCAGGCGCTGACTCCGCAGGAGCTGAAGAAACTGATGGGCGTGTTGACCGGGATTGCCGCAGCGATTGGCCGTACTCTTTAAACTTTGTTTCATTTGAACTGGAGATACGGGGAGATCTGTGGGCAACCAATTGTTTCGGAAGGTTGTTATATTTGGGGTGGGCCTGATCGGCGGTTCGTTTGCGCTGGCCCTGCAGCGAAAAAATGCGGTGGGGGAGATCATTGGTTTTGGTCGAAGCTCGCAAACGCTGGAACAGGCAAGGCAACTGGGAATTATTACTCGTAGTGGTTCAGATTTCGAGGCAGAGCTGGGTGATGCTGACCTGGTTTTTCTTGCAACACCGGTTGGCCAGATGGCCGATATTATGGCCCGGATCGAATCCTGCCTGGGGCCGCACACCCTTGTGATGGATGCCGGAAGTACTAAAGGCGATGTGGTTGAGTATGCTTACCGGAATCTGACGGCACATATTGACCGCTTTGTTCCGGCGCACCCGATTGCAGGGGGTGAGCAAAGTGGTGCCGTAGCAGCGCGTGCTGACCTTTTTCACGAAAAGAAAGTGGTGCTGACGCCGTTACCGGAAAACTCTGCAGATGCAGTAGCCAGAATCAGGCTGGCATGGCAGCTGTGCGGCGCACGGGTGAGTGAGTTAACGCCAAAGCAGCATGATGAGGTTTTTGCTGCGGTCAGTCATTTGCCACATGTGCTTTCTTTTGCCTTGGTACATAATTTGGCCCAGAGGGAGAATCGGGATTTGCTAATGTCATTTGCCGCAAGTGGATTCCGTGATTTCACACGTATCGCAGCAAGTTCTCCGGAAATGTGGCGCGATATTTGCTTGGCGAATCGTGATGCATTGCTGGTTGAGCTCCATCAGTATATGCAGGAGCTGACCGCCTTGAACCATGCCCTGCTGGAAATGGATGGTGCCAGGCTGGAAGAAATATTCAGGATTGCCCGTTCGGTGCGCAGTAACTGGATGCCGCAATAATTCAATTAGCCTGATGGAGCTTCTGCTGTTTTCAGGTGATTCATCATGCAAAGAACAATATACTTTTCACCATTTTTCACCATAATAAATAATAACAAAAATGGATACAGGACTGCTGTCATGAATAAATTTGTACGACACGCTTGAATCAACGTGTAGCGGACATATATTAATGAGGGTGCATTAGTGCAAAGTATCCTGAACCACGCATGTGGTTGTGAATGAATGTCAAGGCTGCCTCATGGCGGTGATTCAAAATATCCGGCATATGGGTTACCAACAGTTTTTTGTGTTGTTCGAGATAAAATCCTGTTCTGTTTTCAGAATGAAAGGGAGTGAGGATGTGTCATGATCCAGAAAATCTAACCAGGCAAAAATTTTATTCATTTGAATATTACGGTGTCGTTTAATCAGTGTATTCCTGTCCGTATGCATACTTCAGATTTTGGGGAGGTGAATTGGCATTTGGGATGGATGCAGTGATTACTATGGTCAATACTGTCTTTATGGATAGCTAGCAGGAGAAAAGAATGGATGATTTGCGAGTTACATGTATCGTGAAGGGGGATGGTCAATTAGCTCATGAACGTGTCAAATCAATAGGTGGGGTGGATGCGGAAGGGAAACGCTGGAAACTGTCTGTGGAAGAGGCAATTGCAGGTATCTCTGTGGGAAAATGGCGGTTTTATACATATACAGGGGGGTTTTCTTTCTGGTTGGTTGTGGCTGTAAGTTCGCATGGATATAAATATTTGAAAACGGACCATGATGGAGAGCAGCCGATCAATTTGCTTAGCCTGCGTTCCTGTCCGCCGGATTGATAAAGCGGGTTCCTGTTATCCTGGTCAGTTCGAAGATGCTGCAATAGGACAGCAGTAGGGCATTCAGCGTGGTACGCTGAATTTATCCGAAAATATGGCTGGCTGTTGTAGTCCGATCAAAATTAAAAGCTATTAGAGGTATGAACTCCGTGGAATTTGTATTGCCGGGATGATCATTATGAGTGTAATCAATCTGTCGAGGCTGGTTTTAGTCGTCCTGGAAGATCGCCACCATGTTGTTTTCTCATGTTAGATTGGCAGGACGGGCAGCCTTTTTCAAACCGTTTTAGTGATATTTATTTTTCACACGATTCCGGAATAAAAGAAAAGCGCCATGTTTACCTGGAAGGTAATCGCTTGCCCGAGCGCTTTTCCTTGTTGTCAGGCAGGGAAAGTTTTTCCATTGGGGAAACTGGATTTGGCACGGGTCTGAACTTTATAAGCACATGGCAATTATTTGATCAGGTCACGATGCCCGGCTGTAGTTTGGATTTTTTCAGCGTGGAAAAATATCCTCTGGATGACAATGAACTGGAAAGTGTTTTATCTCTTTGGCCTGTTTTACAGCAGTACGCAGAAAAGCTACGTGCCAAATGGCGACGTCGGGTTCCTGGCTGGAACCGCTGGTCATTTAGTGGAGGAAGGATACGCCTGACGCTCGTGATAGGGGACGTGCTGGATGCCATAACGGAGGTTCGTGGTGGTGTCGACGCCTGGTTTCTGGATGGTTTTTCCCCGGTACGCAATCCAGAAATGTGGACGCAACCTGTGTTCATGGAGATTGCGCGAAAATCGAGGCCGGGTGCTACATTTTCTACTTATACTTGTGCCGGTTCGGTGCGACGGGGACTGGAGCAGGCTGGATTTCAGGTGTTCAAATCCCCGGGTTTTGGCAGTAAACGCGAAATGCTGCAAGGCCGTCTTTCCGGTCAGGTTTCTGCGCGGTCATCCATATCGAACGCCATTGTGATTGGTGGCGGTCTTGCCGGGTGCGCTGCCGCATCGGCATTTGCAATGCGCGGTGTTTCCGTTACACTGATTGAAGGCGCGCCTGCATTGGCTTCCGCAGCATCGGGAAACCCGCGCGGAATATTGCACCTGCGCTTAAACGCAGGCATGAATCCGTTGCAACGTTTTTTGCTTGCTTCCTACGGACATGGTCTCGCCTGGCTGGATGATAAGCTGCCAGTGGATGGGATTGCCCGTGCAGAGTGTGGTGAGTTACAGCTGGCTTTTTCTGTGCAGGAAGAAAAGCGCATTAATCAGCTTGCTGGACTCGACTGGCCTGCTCATTTGTTGCATCGGGTGAATGCTGAGGAAGCATCCAGATTGGCGGGGATCAAGCTGGAATATGGAGGGCTTTGGTTTCCTTCCGGTGGTTGGCTGGTTCCTCCTGTGTTGTGTGCAGCATTGGCTAGGACTGCGGGTATTGAGCAGCGTACTGGTTATCAGGTGGAATCCATACGGGGGGTTGATGGCGGCTGGAGTGTAGCAGGAAAAGATGCGTTACAGCAGACATGGTCGTACGACGCTCAGGTGGTGGTGGTTTGCACGGGCTATCAGATTAAATCATTTACACAATTGTCGCATTTGCCAGTGACCCCGGTGCGCGGACAGATTTCACTGGTGCCGGCTTCATCGCGAAGCAAAAATCTTCGGACAATTGTCTGTGCCAAAGGGTATTTTTCGCCATCTTTTCAGGGGAAACATATGCTTGGAGCAACGCATGGCTTTAATGATGACACGGTGGACTTGCGCGCATCGGATCATGTTGAGAATTTATCCAAGCTGGCAGGAATATCCAGTTCTCTTGCAAATTCGGTCATGGCTGAAAAATTTGGCGGCCGAGCTTCGGTGAGAGCATCTGTTCCGGGAGCCATGCCGCTAGTGGGTGGATTGCTGCCAGGTCTGTATGTCAGCCTGGGTCATGGAACTCGTGGCATTATCACTTCCGGACTTTCCGGTGAACTGATTGCAGCGATGGCCTGCCGACAAATTCTTCCGTTACCCAAAACAGTGGTAAATGCCTTGTCTCCTGCTCCTGCCATGGGGTAATGGGGGTAGGGAAAAGGACATTTGCGCAATGATGCTTGATAATACCTGGTCAGTTGGGTCGCAAGAGGCGGATGTTAGTCTGTGTTTGAGCTGAACCATAATGATGGCCTGACAGGTCGGTGCAAAATTCGGTGAAATAAAATGAAGATATTAATCATATTGGGTATATTGGGATTGGTGGCGTTGTTGCTGGCAAGCTTTCTGGCCCCATCGGATAAGATACCGAAAATTGGGGAAACTGCACCAGATTTTAAATTACCTGATCAGCAGGGAAAGGTATATACGTTGGAGGATTTCCGCGGTCAGTGGCTTGTGCTCTATTTTTACCCTAAGGATGATACGCCCGGCTGCACGGAACAGGCGTGCAAATTCCGTGATGATCTGCATCAATTGACTGTACTGGGAGCCCGAGTGGTGGGCGTTAGCGTGGATGACAGAAATAGTCATGCTAAATTTGCAAAAAAATATGCTTTGCCTTTCCCGTTGTTGGCTGATGAAGGGGGAGAGGTGGCCGCTCGATATGGTGTGCTTCAGAATCTGGGGGTGGTCAAAATGGCGCGTCGATATACTTTTCTGATTGATCCCCAGGCAAAAATTCGCAAGGTTTATGACAAGGTTGAAACTTCCCGGCATTCGAAAGAAATTGTCGAGGATTTAACCCGATTGCTGGCGGATATGAAAGCTTGAACGATCTTTTGGGTATCCTTTCCAGGAACGGGGAAGGAATCTTTTTTTGCATGTTTTCAGATCAAAAGTCATCCCTGATAATGAATGTCAGTTGTCAGCACGGGATTGATCCTTTGTGTGATTTTTTTATTTATTTGATATCTGATGCCCTATATTACTCTGGATAAAGCATTTCTTGCATACGCTCATATGCCATTGCTCGATCGTGTGGATTTTCAACTGGATGAAGGTGAACGGGTGGGCCTGATCGGGAGAAACGGCGGAGGCAAGTCCAGTATGCTCAAAATCCTGGCAGGTTCGGCTGTTCTGGATGATGGTGCTGTGTGGCGCGCACCGACTGCACGTATCTGTTACGTGGCTCAGGAGCCGGTACTCGAAGGAAGCTCTACCGTGTTTGCAGAAGTTGCGCGTGGGTTGGGCGATTTACAGCAAATTATCACCGATTATCACCAATTGTCCCTTCGGCTTTCAGAGCCGGATGCGGATTATGATACTTTGCTGGAAGCGATGCAAACGCTCCAGACCAGGCTTGAGGCCCAGAATGGTTGGGCTGTGCAGACTCGGATCGAGGCGGCGACCCAGCGCCTGGAACTGAATGCGGAAAGTCGTATTGGAGATCTGTCCGGAGGAATGCGGAAGCGCGTGGCACTGGCGCAGGCGCTTGTGGCAGAGCCAGAGGTGTTGATACTGGATGAGCCTACCAATCACCTTGATTTTTCGTCGATCGAATGGTTGGAAAATTTGCTTTGCAATTTTCGAGGAAGTGTGTTGTTCGTGACTCACGATCGACGGTTCCTCGATAACGTCGCTACCCGAATAATCGAGCTGGATCGGGGTAATCTTGCCAGCTTTCCGGGGAATTTCGCAGCCTATCTGAATACAAAGGAGCAAATGCTCCAGGATGAAGCGGTTCATCAGGCAAAATTTGATAAGGTACTGGCACAGGAAGAAGTATGGATACGCCAGGGTATCAGGGCGCGGGGTGTGCGCAACCAGGGGCGCGTGCGAAGGTTGGAGCATTTACGGCAAGAGCGGAGTGCGCGACGCGAGCGTATAGGCAAAGTTGAAATGAACCTGGATGCGGGTGACCGTTCCGGGAAGTTGGTGGCAGAACTTTCTCATATCAGTAAATCCTTTGGAGGAAGGCAAGTTATAAAGGATTTTTCTTGCCGGATTCAGCGTGGGGATAAGATTGGCCTCTTGGGACCCAATGGGTCTGGTAAAAGCACATTGTTAAAAATTATTTTGGGAGAATTGGCGCCGGACAGTGGAAAGGTTCAACTGGGAACCAGGCTGGCAGTGGCTTATTTTGACCAATTACGGGTGCAACTGAACGAGGCAGACACACTGGCAGATACGATCAGCCAAGGGGCTGATTTTATTGAGATCGGTAATGCGCGCAAGCATGTCATCAGTTATCTTGGAGATTTTTTGTTTGCTCCGGAACGGGCCCGGTCGCCGGTAAAAAGTTTGTCCGGTGGCGAGCGGAACCGCCTTTTGCTTGCACGCCTGTTCAGTCGCCCGGCTAATGTGCTGGTGCTGGATGAACCTACCAATGACCTGGATATTGAAACAATGGAGTTATTAGAGGAACGGCTTGCCGAATATGAAGGTACACTTTTTCTGGTGAGTCATGACAGGGCCTTTCTTGACAACGTGGTTACGCAGGTGATTGCCTTTGAGGGTGACGGAAAATTGGCGGAGTATGTTGGCGGTTACGAAGACTGGGTGCGGGTCAAGAAGCAGCAGGCAATGCAGCAGCGTATGCCTGCGAGTACTGTTACCCCGGTTAAGTCGTTGCAGCAGAAAGCCGGGGTGGCGCCCAGACTTTGTACGAAGTTAAGTTTTAAGGAAGCTCGTGAGTTGGAGCAGATTCCGCTGCGGATTGGGACTCTGGAGCAAGAACAGGAAAAACTTGCTGCCAGTTTGAGTTCAGGAAGTTTATACCGAGAAAATCCAGATCAGGCGAGACAGTTTCAGGAACGTTCAGCGGATATCGAGAATGAGCTGATGGAACTTATGGTGCGTTGGGAAGAATTAGAAAGCCGAAAGGAGTAACTGACAGCGCCGGAGGTTGTGTAGACATGAAACTTTAAAAGTTTCGACAATGATATCCGGGCAGCTGTCATGAGCATGAGCGTAACACTGTGCAACCGCTGCGTGTCACTTCTATACACACATGCCGGTGAAATTAAATTGTAGTAATTTCGATTTGATCTGACAGTCGGGCCTTGCCAAAAGGTGGGGTTACCAGGTTTGATAGAGGTGCGAATCTTTATTAACCAAGCGCATAAGCACAAATGAGTAACCCCGTGAGTAGTGTTCAACAGAATGTAATCAAACACAAGTTAGGCTTATTGAATCTGGCAGCCGACTTGCTCAACGATCGGGTGCTGCCGTTCTTCACCAAACGAGGCATGGGTGTCTGCGTATCCTGACGGATCGCGGGATGGAATACTGCAGCAAGCCTGAGAACCATGAATACCGACCCTATCTGGAGCTGAACGACATTGAGCACTCCAGGACCAAAGCCAACCATCCGCAGACCAACGGTATCTGTGAGCGGTTTCACAGGACCATCTTGCAGGAGTTCTACCAAGTGGCGTTCCGCCGCAAGATTTACCTTGTAGATTGAAGAACTGCAGGCTGAGCTGGATGCTTGGATAGTGACTTTCAACAGCCACCGCACCCATTATTGATCCGGCCTTATAAAGATTGAACTTTTAAGTATTCGGTGTCTCCAAACGAGCATGGAAAAAGAAGACGCGCGATA
>NZ_CAJNBL010000043.1 GCF_905221025.1 Candidatus Nitrotoga fabula | reverse complement strand
CCCCTTGAAGCCCCTTTTGTGCAGCCGGATGACTTGCTTTCGCCTCTCGTGCAACTGTTCCAGCGTTTGGTATCGCGCGTCTTCTTTTTCCATGCTCGTTTGGAGACACCGAATGCTTAAAAGTTCAATCTTTATAAGGCCGGATCAATAGTACGATCAATTCGTGTTGACTGTCGAGGGACGGACAGGATGCAGGCGCTCTGTCCGGTGTGGTCAGTATAGGACTATATTACGCCCGTAGCAGAAACGGTTACGGTGGATGGCCGTTGAATCGCGCCGACCTGTGCAGGAAATAAGAATGCACATCAAGGCTGGATTGCCCGGGGCATAAAACCCGCATATGGCCATGCCTACTCGCTAGCCTGCTTGCAGGGGGTGCAGAGACTTTTAATGTACTGGAAGCCTTAAGAAACGTACTTGCGGTAAAATGACATCCGCCTAGCCTTTGGTTGGGAATCTTGTAGGCTTCCTTGCCGGGATTAATCCGGGATATTTTACATGCTGCGATTGACTGAATTTAAACTCCCCCTGAACCATTCCGAAGCCGAGCTAAAGACCAGGCTGATGCAGCGACTGGGCATCGGTGCTGATGAGCTGGTTTCCTTTACTGTTTTTCGCCGCGGATATGATGCGCGCAGGTTGTCTGCCATTGTCCTCATTTATACCCTGGATGTAGAAGTCAGGGACGAAGCTTCACTGCTTCAGCGTTTTCGGGATGATTTGCATGTCTCGCTTACACCCGACACAAGTTATCATTTTGTGACGCATGCCAAAGACAGGCCGATTTTGCGTCCGGTCGTGATCGGAACCGGTCCATGTGGAATGTTTGCTGCTCTGATTCTGGCGCAGATGGGTCTTTGTCCGATTGTTCTGGAGCGCGGCAAAAGCGTACGCGAACGCACCAAAGATACGTTCGGCCTCTGGCGGCAGGGAATATTGAATCCGGAATCCAACGTGCAGTTTGGAGAGGGGGGTGCCGGAACCTTTTCTGATGGTAAGCTGCACAGTCAGATCAAGGACCCGAAACATTATGGTCGGAAAGTGCTCCTGGAATTTGTCAAGGCCGGCGCGCCGGAGGAGATCCTGTATGTGAGCAAGCCGCATATCGGCACGTTTCGCCTGGTGGGAATGGTGGAGCAAATTCGCGCGAATATCGAAGCTTTGGGAGGAGAAATCCGGTTTCAGACTAAAGTGGAAGATATTTTGATCGACAACGGACAGGTCCGGGGGGTGGTGCTCGGTAGTGGTGAGGTTATTAATTGCGACCATGTCATCCTTGCTGTCGGGCACAGCGCGCGCGACACTTTCGGCATGCTTCACCAGCGTGGTGTGTATATTGAGGCCAAGCCTTTTTCCATAGGTTTCCGTATTGAACATCCCCAGTACATGATTGATCGCTGCCGTTTTGGGAAGAATGCCGGAAATCCGCTTCTGGGTGCGGCCGATTATAAACTGGTGCATCATTGCAGCAACGGGCGGTCAGTCTATAGTTTCTGCATGTGTCCCGGCGGTACGGTAGTTGCAGCAACCTCGGAGGAAGGCCGGGTGGTTACCAACGGCATGAGCCAGTACTCGCGCAATGAGCGCAATGCCAATAGCGGGATAGTCGTGGGTATTACTCCCTCTGATTATCCGGGCGGTCCGCTGGCCGGGATAGACTTCCAGCGCCACTGGGAAACGCGTGCTTTTGAATTGGGAGGGGGAAACTATCATGCTCCCGGGCAGACAGTGGGTGACTTCCTTGCAAATCGGCCTTCTACGGTGCTTGGATCGGTTATCCCATCCTACACGCCGGGCGTGCACCTGTGTGATCTGTCTGCTTCGCTGCCGGATTATGCAATCAATGCGATCAGGGAGGCTATTCCGGTGTTTGATAAACAGATCAAAGGGTTTGCCATGGCGGACGCCATGCTTACCGGTGTGGAGACGCGTACTTCGTCTCCTGTGCGAATCAAGCGCCGCGAAGATTTCCAGAGCCTGAATATTGCGGGCTTATATCCGGCAGGAGAAGGTGCAGGATATGCAGGCGGAATACTGTCTGCTGCTGTGGACGGGATCCAGGTGGCCGAAGCCGTGGCACTCAGCATGGTCCGGTCTGGAAAATGCTGATAAGGGAATGCCCCAGCCGGGGATAAGCTGGCAAGAAACGTAGAATCCTTATTTCAAGGGAGCCTGATATCAACCTTCTCAAAGCACTTGGAACGATCAGTATCCTGACGCTGCTTTCCCGCATTTTTGGCGTTATTCGCGACATATTGATCGCGCGTGTTTTTGGCGCGGGCATGGCGACGGATGCTTTCTTCGTCGCTTTCAAGTTGCCCAATCTGCTGCGACGCCTGTTCGCAGAAGGGGCATTCTCCCAGGCTTTCGTGCCGATCTTTGGCGAATACAAAAACCTTCGCGGACATGACGAATCAAAGCAGTTGGTAGATCATGTCTCGGCGTTACTGGCGCTGATCCTGTTTGTGGTTACTCTTGTCGGTATCATTGCAGCGCCGATCCTGGTTTACATCAGCGCACCGGGTTTTGCAGCGACGCCGGAGAAATTTGATCTTACCGTTCAGTTGCTGCGGTTTTCCTCTCCCTATATATTCTTTATTTCACTGGTGGCAGTAGCATCCGGAATACTTAATACTTACAACAAATTCTGGGTGCCTGCATTTACTCCGATCCTGCTCAACCTCTGTCTGATTGGAGCTTCGCTATGGCTGGCTCCTTACTGCGATCCCCCGATCATGGCGCTGGCGTGGGCGGTATTGCTGGCCGGACTTGTCCAGTTGATGTTCCAGTTACCATTTCTGAAAAAAATCGGCATGCTGCCATCCATGCGCCTGAGCCTGAAGGATGCAGGAGTATGGCGCATCATCAGGCAAATGGGTCCGGCGGTTTTTGGAGTGTCGATCAGTCAGATCAGTCTGATCATCAATACCATATTTGCTTCTTTCCTGATGGCGGGGAGCGTATCCTGGCTTTATTATGCCGACCGCTTGATGGAGTTTCCATCCGGAGTACTGGGGGCGGCTATCGCTACCATTCTCCTGCCGTCCCTGTCCAAGCATCACGCAGTGGGAAATCAGGCGGAATATTCCAGGCTGCTTGACTGGGGGTTGCGCCTGACTTTCATGCTTACCCTGCCTGCGGCGCTTGCGCTGGGCATCATTGCTGTTCCCCTGTTGTCCACTTTTTTTCAGCATGGCGCTTTTTCAGCGCTTGACGTGCTGATGACGCGCAATGCCCTTGTGGGCTACAGTGTCGGCCTGATTGGTATTCTTTCGGTTAAGGTGCTGGCGCCTGGTTTCTATGCGCGCCAGGATATAAGAACCCCGGTGAAAGTTGGCATGATCACTCTGCTGGCTACCCAGACCATGAACCTGTTGTTCATTGGTTGGCTGCAGCATGCAGGCCTAGCTTTGGCGATTGGTCTTGGCTCTTGCCTGAACTCTGCCATCCTGTTCCATTTGCTGCGCAAGAAGAGTATTTATCAGCCAGAACCGGGCTGGGGAAAATTTCTTGCCAAGCTTGGTCTGGCGCTACTGGTGTTGGGGCTGGCCCTATGGTTTGGCATGGGGAGCGAGAAAAGCTGGCTGATCAGCGGCGGGTGGCTGCGTATCTGGCGCCTGGCTGGACTGGTAGCGGCGGGCATGGCGGTTTATTTCGCTGTGCTCTGGTTGCTTGGTTTCCGGCTTAAGGATTTTTACAGGCGCGGCGCATGAACCGGACTGTAGCCAGCGCAGGGAAATAGAATATCCGGTATCCGAAATTCGCTCGTGGAGATAGCGGAAACGGATTCAGTTTTTTGCCTGATCGCCCGGGGGAATTTCGGCGGGTGGCCCCGGTCTGTTAGTCTGCATGGTTGCGATGGTGTTCAGATGCGGCGCGCAAGGATGTGGTCGATCAGGCCATTGGTGGAAGAATCGTGCACAGAAACGGGCCGGTTCCCTTTCAGGTCCGGCAACAGTTTGCCCGCAAGTTGCTTGCCGAATTCAACCCCCCACTGGTCAAAGGCATTAACGTTCCAGATTATGCTTTGCACCAGCACTTTATGTTCGTAAAGGGCGACCAGCATACCCATCGTGTATGGATCGAGCTGGTCAAATAGCAGAGTGTTGGTGGGGCGGTTGCCCGGAAATACCTTGTATGGCAGCAGCGTTTCCAGTGCATCACCTTTCAGGCCTTGCCTCTCAAGCTCGGCGCGCGCCTCCTTTGATGTTTTGCCGAGCATCAATGCCTCGGTCTGTGCAAGGCAATTGGCCAGCAGTATTGAATGGTGTTCGCCGATCGGGTGGTGGCTGTTAATCGGTGCCAGGAAATCGGCGGGAATCATTTGTGTTCCCTGGTGTATCAGTTGGAAAAAGGAATGCTGACCGTTGGTGCCGGGTTCGCCCCAGATAACCATTCCGGTTGCGTAATCCACCGGGTTGCCGTTACGGTCAGCCTGCTTGCCGTTGCTTTCCATTTCCAACTGCTGCAGGTAAGCGGGGAAATGGTGCAGATACTGGTCATAGGGCAGAATGGCATAGGAAGCGGTACCAAAAAAATTTGCATACCAGATACCGAGCATGCCGAGAATTACCGGCATATTGCACTCCAGAGGCGATTCACGGAAATGCCTGTCCATTGCATGCGCACCGGCAAGCAGACGCTCAAAATGATTCATGCCAATATAAATGGCAATGGGCAAGCCGATAGCCGACCACAAGGAATACCGGCCGCCAACCCAGTCCCAGAATTCAAATACATACTCCGGTTGGATGCCAAAGCGTGATGTTGCAGCAAGGTTGGTCGAGATTGCAGCAAAATGCTTGCCGACCGCTTCCTCGGTACCCAGGTTTTTTACCAGCCAGTCGCGAGCGGAATGGGCATTGGTAAGGGTTTCCAGCGTGGTGAATGTCTTGGAGCTGATGATAAAAAGCGTGGTTTCGGGATCGAGAAGGCTGAGTACTTCTGCCAGATCCGTGGCGTCCACATTGGAAATGAAGTGTGCGGCCAGCTGCGCGCTACCAAATGGTTTCATCGCAGAACAGACCATAAGCGGCCCCAGTGCGGAGCCCCCGATGCCAATATTGACTACGTTCCTGAATGCTTTTCCAGTATGCCCGAGAATCCTGCCATTGCGCACCGCTTCGGAGAAGTGCCGGATGTGGTCCAGCACGTGATGAACGTCCTGCACCACATCCCTGCCGTCAGCGTATATCGAACTGTTGCGGGGGGCACGCAATGCGGTATGCAACGCTGCCCGTTGTTCGCTGTTATTGATTTTTTCGCCGCGGAACATGCGGGCAATCCAGTCTTCCAGCTTGTTCTGGCGTGCAAGGTTCAGTAACAGTTCCATGGTATCACTGGTAATGATGTTCTTTGAATAATCCAGTAGCAGGTTGCCTACCTGCAAGGAAAACTTGCCGAAACGGCCCGGATCCTGGCTAAACATTTCGCGCATAGTTTGATGGCTGATTCCTTTGTGGTGGGCCGCTAAAGCTTTCCATGCTGGCGAATGAACAAGAGTTGACATGTTTTCCTCGGGGTCTGGATTAAGTATTCAAGGCTGGGCAATGAGTATTTTCGTGGTGCATGATTTGGAAATTCTGAAACACAACTTTATGATTCAACTGGTTCATTTTGGTATGTCGAAATAATGGGCGCATGGGTTGTTGATTTTTTATGCTGCTCTGGATGGCGGGCAAAACAGGAAATTCTTTACAAGCTTCCTTTTATTTTGGGTTGCCTATAGATCTAAGACTGCTTTCAAGTTGACATCAGCATGATTCCAGCGAGCGGTGGCAATTCGATCTCGGCAGAAAAAGGCAGGCCCATCCGGGATGCAGGTTCAGTATGGATTTCTCCGGAATTTCCAATGTTTTCTCCGCCATAATGACGGGAATCGCTGTTGAAGATTTCCCGGTAGGCACCAGCGGATGGCAACCCGATGCGGTAGCGGTGGTGGGGAACCGGGGTGAAGTTCAGGGCGACGACAATGGTTTCTCCATTACGGCCGTGGCGCATGAAGGAAAGAAGAGAGCGTTCAGCATCCTGGCAATCGATCCAGGTAAATCCCGCCTGCTCAAAATCCTGTTCATGCAAGGCCGGCAAGGTGAGGTAAAGGCGGTTCAGGTCTCGCACCATGCATTGTATCCCACGGTGCTGGTCCAGTCCGAGTTGCCACCATTCAAGTTCCCAATCCGATCTCCACTCTCGTCCCTGGCCAAATTCATTACCCATGAAATGGAGCTTTTTTCCAGGGCTGGTCATTTGATAAGCAAGCAGTAACCGGAGATTGGCAAATTTCTGCCATGTGTCTCCTGGCATTTTGCCGAGCAAAGAATTTTTGCCATGTACTACCTCGTCGTGAGAAAAGGGAAGTATGAAATTCTCGCTATATGCGTACAGCTGGCTGAAAGTTAGCTGGTCCAGGTGATAGCGCCGGTGGATCGGGTCGAGCTGCATGAAGTGGAGCGTATCGCTCATCCACCCCATGTTCCATTTCATTGAAAAACCCATTCCGCCAAGGTACACCGGGCGTGAAACCCCTGGCCATGCGGTGGACTCTTCCGCTAGCGTCAGTGCACCGGGAAATGCGTCATGCACCATGATGTTGAGTTCGCGCAAAAATTCCATGGCATCCAGGTTTTCTCTGCCGCCGTATTTGTTCGGTAGCCATTCTCCCTGTTTGCGCGAGTAATCGAGATACAGCATGGAAGCCACTGCGTCTACGCGCAGGCCATCAAAATGAAACTGTGACAGCCAGAAATGCGCACTGGAAATCAGAAAACCTCTTACTTCATTGCGTCCATAGTTGAATATATGCGTACCCCAGTCCTGATGGAATCCAAGGCGCGGGTCTTCGTGCTCATAAAGTGCTGTGCCGTCAAAATATGCCAGTGCAAAATCATCCTGCGGAAAATGTGCAGGTACCCAATCGAGCAGCACTCCAATTCCGACCTGATGACAACAATCGATAAAATGACATAGATCATCGGGTGAGCCGAAGCGACTGGTGGCTGCAAAATAACCCGTTGCCTGGTATCCCCATGATTCATCCAGTGGGTGCTCGGAAACGGGCATCAGTTCCACGTGGGTATAGCCCATATCTTTTACATAGGGAATGAGTTGTTCAGCCAGTTCCCGATAAGTATAAAAACGCCCGTCAGGGTGACGTTTCCATGATCCAGCATGAATTTCGTAAATATTGAGCGGGGCGTGCAGCCAGTCCCACCTTTTTCTCTGCTCCAGCCATTCCGCATCCTGCCAGTCGTGGTGACAGGCCAACCCAGCGCGTGCAGCCGTGCCGGGTCTCAGTTCGAACGAGTTGGCATAGGGATCGGTCTTGATCAATACTGTGCCGGTACGGTTGCGGATCTCGAATTTATACAGCAGGCCTGGCTGAATTTCAGGGATAAACAATTCCCATATTCCACTGGAGCCATGCACAGTCATCGGATGAATGCGCCCATCCCAGTGGTTGAACTCTCCGATTACGCTGACCCGTTCGGCATTCGGTGCCCAGACCGCAAAACGTATTCCGGGAACGCCATCGATCAGCATGGAGTGGGAGCCCAGTATCCTGTAGGCCTGATGCAACTTTCCCTCGTTGAACAGGTGCAGGTCGAAGCTGGATATACTGGGCGCAAAAGCATAGCAGTCATACAGCAGGCGTTCCGGAGCGTTTGGCAAACCTGGCGTGTTATCCATGATGAGCAGGCGATAGGGGTGTTCCGGTTCATCACTACCCTGCCATTCAAACAGGCCATCCGCATGAACACGTTCCAGCATATCGCTGCCGCGATTTGTCATCAGCTGGATATGGCTTGCGGTGGGATGAAACACACGTATGATGTATTTGCCTTTATCCTGATGCAGGCCGAGATATGATAATGGATCGTGCAGTCTTCCCTGCAGCAGTCTTTCAGCACGTACATCTAGCGGAATGCGTAGTTTTTGTTTCATGGTATGGGGATTATAGCCATAATTAAGAACAGGGTATGGTTACAATCTGGTAGAGTCCTTTTATGCGATAGTATTCAAAATATAATTTACGAGCGCGGGAGCAAATTATGCTACAGTCAAGTCAATTCCGTTTTGTAAGTTCGATTACAAAAAGCACATATGCTATGGTACTGGCCGGGGGGCGTGGCAGCCGTCTGCACCAGCTCACTGACTGGCGGGCCAAGCCCGCAGTGCCATTCGGCGGTAAATTTCGCATTATCGATTTCGTACTATCTAATTGCGTGAATTCCGGCATCCGCCGTATTGGGGTGGCGACTCAGTACAAGGCGCACAGCCTGATCCAGCATATCCAGCGCGGATGGAGTTTTCTCAATGGCCAGTTTGGTGAATTCATTGACGTGCTTCCGGCCCAGCAAAGAATCGAAGAAATGTGGTACCGGGGCACGGCGGATGCCGTATTCCAGAATCTGGATATCATGCGGGGGGCAAATCCGGATTTCATTCTGATATTGGCAGGCGACCATGTTTACAAGATGGATTATGGCAAGCTCCTTGCCTTTCATATAGAAAAGCGGGCCGACATGACGGTTGCTTGTATCGAAGTTCCCATTGAAGATGCAAGCGGGTTCGGCGTAATGGGTGTGGATGGTGAATCCAGGGTGGTGACTTTCGATGAAAAGCCAGAACACCCCGCATCGATCCCTGGCAAGCCGGGTGTTGCCCTGGCAAGCATGGGCATTTACGTATTTAACACCTCTTTCCTGTACGAGCAGCTGGTGCGGGATGCAGACGACCCTAGATCCAGTCATGACTTTGGTAATGACATTATTCCTCACCTGGTAAGCACGGGATACCGGGTTTATGCCCAGAGTTTCCGGGATAGCTGTGTCAATCTGGATGGCGAAGCGGACTACTGGCGGGATGCAGGAACAATCGATGCCTATTGGGAGTCCAATATGGAATTGACCAAGGTTACTCCGTCATTGAATATGTATGATCAGGAATGGCCGATCTGGACTTACCAGGAACAATTGCCGCCGGCAAAATTTGTATTTGATGACAATACTCGCCGGGGCATGGCCGTGGATTCGCTGGTGTCGGGGGGGTGCATCATAAGTGGCGCCCTGGTACGTAGTTCGCTGCTGTTTTCCAATGTATCCATGGACAGTTACAGCGTTGTTGAGGATTCGGTGATTTTGCCTAACGTCAAGATTTCAAGCAATGTGACGCTCAAGCGGGTGGTGGTGGACAAGAACTGTGTGATCCCTGAGGGATTGACTGTCGGGGTGAACCGCGAGGAGGACGCAAAGCGTTTCTACGTGAGTGAAAAAGGGATTACGCTGATCACTCCTGACATGCTCGGCCAGCAGGTTCACCGCATACGTTAGATTTCAGCACGAAGATATTGATGGGGAGCCCATATGTCCCGGCCTCTTGAACTAGTTTTTCTCTGGCATATGCACCAGCCAGACTATCGTGATCACTCCAGTGGTGAATTCCTGTTGCCGTGGGTTTATCTGCACGCGCTCAAGGATTACAGCGACATGGCCTACCATCTGGAGCAACATCCACAGGTCAGGGTAACGGTCAACTATGTGCCGGTTTTACTGGATCAGCTGGAAGATTACGTCCAGCAGTTTGCCACCGGTCAGATTCGCGACACTCTTTTGCGTCTGCTGGTACGTGAAAATCTCAATGATCTGGACGAGCCGGAGCGCGACCTGGTTCTGACGAGCTGCTTTCGCAGCAACCACCATAACATGGTTGCGCCGTATCCAGCCTACAAGCGCATGTCCGAACTGTATAAGCTGCTCGAGCCGGGGGGAAGCGCCGGGTTTGACTACCTGTCGGGGACATATTTCTCGGATTTGCTGACCTGGTATCATCTGGCCTGGTGTGGCGAGAGCGTGCGCCGCGAGCATGATCTGGTCATCCGTCTGATGAGCAAGCATGAGGGTTTCAGTTATACTGACCGGAAGGGATTGTTCGATCTGATCGGGCAAGTGATCGCTGGTATCATTCCGCGCTATCGCAAGCTTGCCGAGACAGGACAGATTGAGCTATCGACCACTCCACACTATCATCCGCTTGCCCCATTGCTGATGGACATGAACAGCGCGAAGGAAGCCATGCCGGAGGTCAGCCTGCCACAGTCGCAATGTTATTCTGGCGGGAAATCACGTGTCGAGGCACATGTATTTTCTGCAATAAAAAGTCATGAGAAACGCTTCGGCGCGACGCCAGGCGGCATATGGCCTGCGGAGGGTGCGGTGTCCGCTTCTTTCCTCGAGGTGCTGGCTGCCCAGAAATGCCGCTGGAGTGCAAGCGGCGAAGGCGTGCTGGCTAACAGTCTGCTTGCAGCAGGGGGCCACATGCCAGACCGCGCCCATTTCCTTTACCGTCCCTACCGTGTTCAAGGTGCGGCAAGTAGCATGTGCTGTTTTTTCCGTGACGACCGACTTTCTGATCTGATCGGTTTCGAGTATTCGCGCTGGAACGGAAAAGATGCTGCACTGCATTTTGTAACCCAGCTCGAATCGATTGCTGAACTGGCTCCGGCAGGGGAAACGCCTGTGGTCAGTGTAATTCTGGATGGCGAGAATGCATGGGAATATTATCCCTACAATGGCTATCATTTCTTCACCGACTTGTATTCTACGTTACAGCTTCATTCGACTATCCGCACCACAACTTTTTGCGGATACGTGGATCGTCTTGACTCTGTGGAAGGAAGCGGGGATCTTGCCAGGGAAGGAGAGCTGCATCGTCTTGTTGCCGGAAGCTGGGTATACGGGAATTTCTCTACCTGGATTGGTTCCCCGGACAAGAACCGTGCCTGGGATCTGTTATGCATCGCCAAGCAAAGCTATGACATGGTCATGGCGAGCGGCCTGCTGAACGAAGTTGAGCGCCGGGATGCAGAGAAGCAGCTGGCTTCGTGCGAGAGTTCCGACTGGTTCTGGTGGTTTGGTGATTACAACCCGGGACATGCCGTTTCTAGCTTTGACAGACTGTACCGGATCAATCTGATGCATTTGTATCGTTGCCTGAAACTGCCTGTGCCTGCCAGCCTCGATGTTTCCATCAGTCAGGGCGGGGGGAGCGCTGAGACAGGAGGGACAATGCGTCGTGCTTCCTGAAGGTTTGTGTGATTGCGAATAAATGCTGGCTTATGCGGATGTAATCCGATTACTGCCTGTACCTACAGAATTGCATTTTGGTTCCGGATTTCGCTCCTTAAGTAGTATTCAAATGGATAACGTTATCTGGAAATACGTAGAATCGGCCCGTCTGCAATTTGATTATGTATGAATTTTTCCGTATGGGCGTACTCGCATGCCCTGGAAAAGATATCTGTCATCTAATTACATAACAACCTGAATATTCTTGACAATTGTAATTATTTGTGAGAATGTTTATCGAAAAGATTCATGCGAATTGCAGCTTATACATTCTGGGTATGCGGGGTTGTTCTCTTGCTCTATCAGGGTTGAAATAGCCACGGGATGTTTCCAATCTGGCGGAATGCTGAGGATGCGCTGCCTGCAGGTTAATGGGACAGACCGGATTAAGATGGTTTTCTCGCTAAAAAGGCCCTTCGGTTTTCAATCCGGATAGCTGAAAGGCCGGGATTTTGTCTTGAAGATAGGACATGTCGCCGGATTTAATCGGGTTGCTCTCTTCTGATCAAAGTGCAAAATCAGTCGGAAACCTTGGTTCTGTCGCAAATTTTGAATGGCAACATGAATATTGTGCCGGTTTACACAGGTCGCCTAGCTGCCATTTTCCGTAAGTACCATCCAGTTGGCTGATGTCATCAGGATGCCGTTGATGTAAACATGGGGTCACAGAATGAAGATGCACGAAACGGTTTCCCTGCTTTTTGGTGTCCACGCCCATCAGCCGGTAGGCAACTTCCCGGAGGTGGTGGACGATGCGCATCAGCGTTGTTACAGGCCTTTTCTGCAGATATTGCACCGTTATCCTGAGTTTCGCTTTGCCGCACATTTTAGCGGTTGGCTGCTTGATTACCTGTTTGAAAAATTTCCCCAGGATATGGCACTGCTCACTGAGATGGTTGGACGGGGCCAGGTTGAGATGTTTGGCGGTGGTGATACTGAACCGGTGCTGGCGGTTATTCCGTACCGCGATCGGGTCGGCCAGACCGTCCGGTTATCCGATAAACTGGAAGCCAGGACAGGAATCAGGGCGCAGGGTGCATGGCTGACCGAGCGCGTGTGGGAAGCAACAGTGATCCCTGCTTTGGCCGATTCCAGGATTCAGTACGTTACGGTGGATGATTACCATTTTCTGTGCAGTGGCAAGAGCATTCCGGAACTGAACGGCTATTTCACCACAGAAGAGGATGGTCGCAAGCTGGATCTGTTTCCGATTTCCGAGGCGCTTCGCTATCGCATGCCGTTTTCTCCTGCGAATGAAGTCGTGGACTATCTGGAACATCTGGTGCGCAACGACCTGCAGGCTTCGGCAATCTATTTCGATGACATAGAAAAATTTGGCATCTGGCCGGAGACGTATGAATGGGTATACGAAAGGGGATGGCTGGAGAATTTTATTCGTGGCGTGCTGGCTTCACCGAAAATCATTACGCATACGTATCGTGATTATCATGCAACGGAAAAGACACGTGGTATCGTATATCTCCCTACCACTTCTTATATAGAGATGAATGAGTGGACATTGCCCACGGTTGCGGCGCATACCTATGCTGATCTGGTGCAAAAGGAGAAGGACGGAGGCCAGTATGAACTGCGCAAGGCATTTTTGCGTGGCGGCATCTGGAAAAATTTTTTTACCCGTTATCCTGAATCAAACTGGATGCACAAGCGCATGCTGGAATTATCGGAGCGTCTGCACGCCCTGCCGGAGCAGAACCAGACCCCGGAGATGCGGGATCAGCTGTATATCGCCCAGGCCAATGATGCATACTGGCATGGACTGTTCGGCGGGTTGTACCTTCCGCATCTTCGCCGGGCGGTATATGGTGCCATTGTAAGGCTTGAGTCGCTGCTGGATCATGCAGCAGGGCGTGCAGCCTGCATTTGCGTTGATGCCGACAGTGATGGCAAGGATGAGGTTTTCCTGCACAATGCAAAACTGCAAGCAGTCGTGAAACTGGACGGCAGTGCCAGCATACTGGAACTGGATGATTATTTGCTGTGTCACAATTTTGGCGATATCCTGCGCCGCCAGAAAGAGCATTATTTCCGTAAAATCGAATCCAGCCATTCCTCATTGCAGCACGAAGGAAGCGGGATTGCTTCCGCTCATGACCGGGTGGCGTTCAAGCATGAAATCACGGCAGAAAATCTGATTGTGGATGATCATGCGCAGACTTTGTTTCGCGATTCCCTGTTGCTGGATAGGGAGGAAATTTCCCCGAATTACGAACTGGTTTCCACTACTTCGGAAAGCTTGCTGTTTCGTGCCATGCTGGCTGGCATGGAAATTAAAAAACGCATCAGGCTGGATGCAGGCAGTTTATGCGTGCATTACACTTTTGATCCTGCATTGCAGGGGAGTTTCCTGACGTGTGTGCCGCTGGCAATGCCAAGCTGTGACGGTTTTGCCGGGCGATATATTCAGGGCGACAGGGTTCTGGGGGGGTTCGGCAACGAAATTGAATTGAGCAGCATGAATGGCTTGGTTCTGGATGACCGCGTGCTGGGCGGAAATGTGGCGTTGTGGGGTTTTCCGCAGGTTCAGGGCAGGCCCTACTTTACGGTTTCGCAGTCTGAAGCAGGATTTGAAAAAATCATGCAGGCCGTAATGTTAACCCTGCGCTGGTCTCTCACTGAGGGGGAAATGAGCATCAGGATAGCCACCCATCCGGGTAATTCGGTGCAGTAGTTCCGCAGATTATTCCGCCATTATCCGTTGTTCTTCAAAAAGGCCCGGGGCAGATGGAAGCGGATGACAAAAGCAAAGCCTTTAGTGGTCCGTTTCAAACAATGTGGTTTCAAGATACACGTCGATGCCATCCTGAGGACGGATTGCGGCAGCAGGAATCGGGATGCCATGGAGCCAGTTCTGGATTGCCTTTTTTTTCGAGGCGCCGCTCACTATGAAGAATACCTTGCGTGCCGCACTCAGGCGATGTGCGCCAAGGGATACTCGCTGAGGTGGAAATTTGGGTGCATTCCCCACTGCGAGTACTGCGGGGGAATCCGTTGCGCTGCCCAGATCGTGGCCGGGAAACAGGCTGGCAGTGTGGCCGTCTTCGCCCAGGCCTAGCAAAACCAGATCGAACAGCGGGATGTTTTTCAGCGTCTTTGCATAAGCGCTGGCGGCGATCCCGGCCCCCAGCTCTGCTTGAATCGGGTGAATCTGGCCGGGCGGGATGGGGACCTGGTTCAGCCAGGTTTCCATGGCCATCCTGCTATTACGTTCGAGGTGATAGGCTGGCAGGCAGCGTTCGTCACTAAAATACACGTGCCAGGCATTCCAGTCTGCATCCGCCTTGCGCAGTGCCGCATAAATCCGGCGAGGGGTCGTGCCGCCTGCCAGTACGATATGGAAAGCCCCACGCAGGCGTACAGCAGCTTCTGCTGCCTGCAATATTGCGTGTGCGGCGGATTGTTCCAGTTCTGCAGTCGTGCTGAAATCATGCCATCGGCAAAGTTGTGGTGAGGTGGCTGTCAGGGTACCCATGCAGCTTTTCCGGTATCAGGTGATTGTTTGGCGGCCAGTGGCTATGCTAATGGTTTCGACCATTATGGCAGTTGCCGCGATGGTGCGCCATATCATGCATATCATAATGTCATATGGAATGGTGATGAATTTTTTGCGTCGGTTAGGTAGTGTTAAGATAGCAAAATTTGATTCAGGGATATGCAGATGTATCATGCAATTGAAGAATTTGTAGGGAATACACCGCTGGTCAGGCTCAAGCGCATCCCCGGCAGCACGAGCAACGTGCTGCTGGCCAAACTGGAGGGGAATAATCCTGCTGGTTCGGTTAAGGATCGCCCGGCTCTTTCGATGATTCTGCGTGCCGAGGAGCGCGGCGACATCCAGCCTGGCGATACGCTGATCGAGGCGACCAGCGGTAATACCGGCATTGCGCTTGCAATGGTTGCGGCGATGCGCGGCTACAGAATGATACTGGTGATGCCTGAAAATCAGAGCATCGAACGTCGACAGAGTATGCGCGCCTATGGTGCGGAACTGGTGCTGACCTCGAAGGAGGGCAGCATGGAAGAGGCACGTGATGTGGCAGAAAAAATGCGTGACGAAGGCCGCGGTATCATTCTTGACCAGTTTGCCAATATGGATAATCCGCTAGCCCATTATCAGGGAACTGCGCCAGAGATTTGGCGCGACACGCAAGGCGGCATCACACACTTTGTCAGCAGCATGGGCACTACCGGCACGATCATGGGCTGTTCGCGCTATTTCAAGGAAAAAAACTTGGACATACAGATTATCGGTGCCCAGCCGGAAGAGGGCGCGCAGATTCCCGGTATTCGCAAGTGGCCGGAGGAGTACTTGCCAAAGATATTTGACCGTGGCCGGATCGACAGGCTGGAGTATGTAGGCCAGCCGGAGGCGGAAGAAATGACGCGCCGCATGGCGAGCGAGGAGGGAATCTTTTGCGGCATCTCGTCCGGCGGTGCGCTGGCCATTGCATTGCGGGTATCGCAAGATGTTCAGAATGCGACAATCGTTTTCATCGTGTGTGACCGCGGAGACCGCTATTTGAGCACAGGGGTGTTTCCGGGATAAGCCGAGATTTTGGCCTGGACAGGGTTGGCATATACTATTCCCAGCTTATGCTGGCCGGTTATCTTCGGTGTTCCCCTCGATCGCCATTTCCAGTTCCAGCCAGTTTTCTTCCAGTTCGGCTACCTTTTGTTCCAGGATTGCATGCAGGGTTTGCAATTTGCTGACCGTTTCATGGTTAGCGCTGGTGTAAGTAGCCGGATCGGCCAGCTGGCGGCTGACTTCTGACAGTTCTTCCTGGTTTTTTGATAGCGTGGCTTCCAGTCTGGACTGTTGCGATAGAAGTGTTTTTTTGTTGAAGCGGGGCACGGTGGGTGGTTTCGGTTTTTCCGGCTTGGCCTGGGCGGTTTCCCTTGGGCGGCGGGTTTCGATCCAGGTTTTGTAATCCTCCAGGTCGCCATCAAACAGACTGGCATTGCTGTCTGCAATAAGCCATAGCTCTTCGGTGATGGCGCGGATCAAGCTGCGGTCGTGGGATACGAGCACTACAGCCCCGGTATATTCTTCTAGCGCCAGGGTGAGGGCGTCGCGCATATCAAGGTCGAGGTGGTTGGTGGGTTCGTCCAGCAGCAGCAGGTGAGGTTTTTGCCAGGCAAGCAGTGCCAGCGCCAGTCGGCTTTTTTCGCCACCGGAAAAGCTGGCTACCGGGCGGTCTTCGCTGTCGCCTGCCAGACCGAAGCGACCGAGGAAGCTGCGCAGGGTTAGCGTCGCAATACTGGGAGCCAGCTTTTCCATGTGCTGTAACGGCGTAGCTGCGCTGTCCAGGTTTTCCAGCTGGTGTTGTGCAAAGTAGCCGATACGGATATCGGGTGTGGTTTCCAGCGTGCCTGAAGTTGGCGTCAGTTCTCCTGCCAGCAGCTTGATCAGAGTGGACTTTCCAGCCCCGTTCGGGCCAAGCAGGGCGATGCGCGCTCCGGCCCGCAGTACCAGACTAATATTCTGGAACAGAACCTTGTCACCGTAGCGGAAACCCATTTTATCGGTGCGCAGCAACAGGTCTGGGCTACGTTCCGGCGCCTTGATTTCAAGTTCGAAATGTCCATCCTGGAGATGAGCCGGAGCAATGCGCGTGAGACGTTCCAGAGCTTTGACCCGGCTTTGCGCCTGTTTGGCCTTGGTTGCCTTGGCGCTAAAGCGGCGTACGAAATCTTCCAGGTGCGCGATTTTTTCCTGTTGCTGCCTGAAAGCATGATTTTGCTGGGTAATGCGCTCGGCGCGTGCGCGCTCGAAATCATCGTAGTTTCCCGCGTAGCAGTCAATTGCGTGGTTGTGGAGATGAGCGACACGGTTCACGCAGGCATTCAGGAATTCGCGATCATGCGAAATCAGGATCAGGCTTCCAGGATAATGCGAAAGGTATTGTTCAAGCCAGAGAATGGCTTCCAGGTCGAGGTGGTTGGTGGGTTCATCCAGCAGCAACAGGTCGGCC
This sequence comes from Candidatus Nitrotoga fabula, assembly GCF_905221025.1. Lineage (GTDB taxonomy): Bacteria > Pseudomonadota > Gammaproteobacteria > Burkholderiales > Gallionellaceae > Nitrotoga > Nitrotoga fabula. The sequence continues at coordinate 41,052 of NZ_CAJNBL010000043.1, read as the reverse complement.
CGGTGCATCAGGGCGCGGGCCAGGTTCAGGCGCATGCGCCATCCTCCCGAGAAGCTCTGTACCGGGCGTTCCAGCGTGTCGTTGGCAAATCCCAGCCCGTCCAGCAGCTGCGCGGCACGGGCTTTAGCCATGTAGCCATTGATTGCTTCGTAGCGGTGCTGGGCTTCAAACCAGGCGGGGTCATGCTGTTCCTGCGCCAAAATTTTTTCTAACTGCCGCAGTTCCCTGTCACCCTCAAGAACGAATTCCAAAGCAGGCTGGTCGGAGGTGGTGATTTCCTGTTCGACGGAAGCAATGGTTTTTCCGGATTGCCGGGAAATTTCTCCGCTGTCCGGCCTGATTTCGCTGCGAATCAACCGGAATAGAGTGGATTTGCCGCAGCCGTTTTTCCCTACCAGACCAATACGCTGGCCGGGATGTACCTGAAAGCAAATTTGCTGCAGCAGGGGGACGCCGCCCTGCAGATAGGTCATGTCTTGAATGTTTAGCATGGCGTAATGATAACAGAGCCGCCTGTCCTTATTGCATGGTTGAGCAAGGCAGGTGTGAAGCTCGGGGTTCCGGGTATGGTTTAATTTTTTATCATTCGGATTCCATGAGCGGAATGCAACGTGGTATTGGATGTCAGGGATTACAAGCCTTATTTGCTAGATTTTTCGGTTGCGGGTTGTAGTGGTGGGTATTTTCTGGGTGTTGCTGGTTCGGGAAATTTTTCATTGTAGATCCTTGTGTGCGGCATCGTACAGATGAACTGTTTTTTTTCGGGCAGATTAATATTAAGGCATATCGGGATGAGCTCTGACAGATGGTAAGGGATGTCGATCGGTCTGGTTTAGGGCGGCGGCTCCAGTTACAGGCCAATCCAGGATAAGCACCGAGGGTATGCATGAATAGTGTGTAAGACAATGTATGGCTGCGGGGTTACCCGCTTATTGGTAGAAAAATTTGGTCAGCAATCGGAGGTTGTGTAAAGGAGAGTTGCCATGAAAAGTAGTCCCATAACAGTTAAGCAATGGCTCAAGAAACTTCAGGGGGAGTACCGGAACGTTGCTAGGCAAAGTGCTTTTTTCGGGAAAATAGCATCCGCCTCTTCTGCCAGGGATTTTCAATGGGTTCGTCAGCTATATTATTTGTCCTGTGATTTTACTGCTGCAGTAGCATTACGCTATGGCAACTGCCAGGATCCACGTTTCAGGGATGCCTTTGCAGAACACGCTTCAGAGGAATTGACACATCCTGCAGATCTTGTTGTATGGATGCGTGAATTCGGTTTTATGGGTGCGAATGAAGATCCGATGTCCATTCCGCAGAATCTGGAAACCCTTGCGTTGGCCTCATATCTTTTACGCTCTGCCGTTCGTCAACCGATTCCTCATCAGATCATTACGCTTAATTTGATGATAGAAGGGCTAGCGTGTGATTTCTACCCGCCAGTAAATGCAAAATTAGGCGAACTGGGATTGACCCCAAGAGGCTATTGGGCTGTTCATGAAGAAGCGGATATGAAACATGAAATTCTGGGGCTGGACTTGATTCCACAGTGTGATCCAGATTCGCCTGCTGGCAAGTCATATGCCCAAACGGCATGGGAAGTGGCTAGCTTATGGGTCCAGGTGTTCGAAGCATGGGGTGACGTTCCGCTGGGGAGCAGGCTCCAGGTACATCCTCCAGAAAAATTATCCGCTTGCTGGCATGTCTGATTTTTGGTCGGGTTCCACATGATCGCTGGTTGTTCCCGTGATCCGGACTGCAATGGACGTTTTCAGGTTGATTCGTGTGAACGATGCTTGAGGCTTTCTTCTGGATTGGATAACATAATAAAATTGTTATTTTCACTGCCGATATTCCTGCCTGTTACAAACTGTGCTGGGAATGACAGATTATCCTAAATTTATAATCCTTCGAATTTTTTCATTATGCAAACCATTCTCGACGCCATCGGTTCTACACCTCTCATTCAAATTGACGGTATCTGGGTCAAGTTGGAATTTCTTAATCCGTCTGGATCGATCAAGGCGCGTATTGCAAAATATATGATCGAACGTGCCGAGAAGGAAGGGTTGCTGAAACCGGGCGATACGATCGTGGAGGCGAGCAGTGGCAATACTGGTAACGCAATGAGTATGGTGGCCGCGGTAAAAGGCTACAAAATGCTGGTGTTGATGCCCAACGGCCTCAGTCGTGAGCGTACTGCTATATCGCGTGCCTATGGAGCGGAAGTGCGCATCATTGGTGACTTCCATGTCAACGATGCACTGGCCGAGGCCAGAAGGCTGGGAGAGTTGCCCGGCTATTTTGCGCCGCAGCAGTTTGACAGTGAATGGAATGTGGATGAGAACCGGGAATGGCTGGGACCGGAAACTCTGGCGCAGTTACCTGCCGGCGTGCTTCCGGACGCGGTGGTCGGCGGGGTAGGAACAGGCGGCACCATTATCGGGGTGGGTCAGGCGTTCAAGGCGGCCAACCCGGCATGCAGAGTGGTTGCGCTAGAGCCAAGCGAGTCGTGCACGATACTCTGTGGCGAAATCGGTAAGCACTTGATCGAAGGAATTGCTGACGGGTTCGTTCCCGGCATCATTCAGCGCCACAGGGATTTTCTGGATGAGGTTGTCACAGTCGAATCCGAAGAAGCGGTAGGAGAGATGCGCCGGCTGGCGCGTGAGCACGGTTTGTTCGTCGGCCCTTCGTCCGGTGCACACATGATTGCCGCACGGGATTTGCGCGAGCGGCACAATCTCAAAAATATTGTTACCTTTCTTTGCGACAAGGGGGAAAAGTACATTAACGACTACTGGCTGTGAGGCCTCGAGGCTGGAATCCGGGGATGAACAGCAGTTGCAGGCCAGGTAAGCCTATGACCCGGGGCAGGGTGGCAGATGTCGGTATATGGCTGCGGCAGCAGAAAGTCACAGCTGAGAGGCCGGGCGTGATCGAAGCTACTGAAATGCCGAGACGCGGATACCTGCTTCTTGCAGGGCTCGCCGCAGCTGTTTTGCCAATGTCACGCAACCAGGGTGATCTCCGTGGATGCATACGGTATCCGCCTGTAGGGTAATGGTTTCTCCGCCCATGGCAGAACATTTCTGGTTCAGGATGATCGAGAGCACTTGCCTGACCGATTCCGACGGGTCGTTGATTAATGCATGGGGCTGATGTCTGGGTGCCAGATGCCCGGAGGCAAGGTAGCGGCGATCCGCAAATATTTCACGGGCGATCCGGATGCCTTCATTTGTGGCGATATGTTCCATTACGCTGCCTGAAGGCACATATAGCACCGGTTCGCCTCCCAGTTTCCGTATAGCCCGGACAATGCCTTTGGACAGTTCTTCGCTTTCCGCTGTCATGTTGTACAGCGCGCCATGAAGTTTCACATGGCGCAGAATTGTCCCCTGCGCTTCGGCGAAGGCGCGGATGGCGCCGCTTTGGTAGAGAACCAGACGGTAGGCATCTTCTCCGCTGATGTTCATGCGCCTGCGTCCGAATCCTTCCATATCGGGCAGCGAAGGGTGGGCGCCGATAGCGACCTGGTGCTGGACGGCCAGCGCGGTGGTTTTTTCGATTGTTAGCGGATCGCCTGCATGAAATCCGCAGGCAATGCTGGCGCTGGTGAGGAAGGGGATTAATTCGGCATCGTTTCCTGTGGGCCCGCTGACCGAACTTTCGCCAACATCGGCATTGATATCTATGATTTTGTTCATGGTTGCAGTCTATCAGATAGGGATTGCCTGATACGTTTCCATTCCTGATTCATTTTTATGGCTGCTGTATCCACTTCATCCAAGCTGGTCAAGTGGAAGTGAATCCTGCTGGATGGGGAGGCATGGGCCAGCAAGTGCGTGAAGCAGCCTGGAATTTCAAGTATTCGCGGGTATCCGCCTGTCGTCTGGTGTTCACAGGACAGTAGAATGGGAAATCCGTCAGGAGGCAGCTGTACCGTTCCCTGCCGGACAGGCTCGCTCGGGATATGCGCTGTGTCGGTCAGAAGTACAGGTGGCCCGTTTAGCCGGATTCCCTGGCGGTTGCTCTGTGGATCGATGTGCCAGAGGGTTTGCAGCGTTCTTTCCGCCTGGATATCGGACAGAAGAGTGAAATGTCGTCCTTTCAGCACAGGCAGATGGATGATGGGCCATGATTCCGGTGTGGATGCTTTCAGTCTCCAGCGACCCGCGGAATAAGGAGAGTCAAGTGTGAGTCGAGTTTTTTGGAGGGCGGTCAAAATTTCATGCAGGGTATCCGGATTGGCTTCTCCGATGGGTATTTTATCGCCCCGGGCCAGGATGGGTTTTCCAATACCGGCTGCCAGGTGGGAGGACCGGCTATGCAGAATTTTTGGGAACAGCAGACCACCCGCCACGGCAATCCAGCACCGGAACCCCAGGCGAGTATGATGCCATTCCACCGTGGAATTCGCTTGAATCAGAACTGGACGATGGGTGGGGAGAAGTTTTTTGTCTCCGCTGTGGCTTCTGATTGAAACGCTGCACTCTGCTCCCGTGCAGGCGATCAGGGTATCATTCGGGAAATGCAGGATAGGGCCATAGCCGGTGATTTCCATTCCTGCATCCGTATCCAGGTTTCCGACTAGCTGGTTGGCCAGTATCATTTGTCTTGGATCCATAGCTCCTCCGCAGGAGATCGCGATATGTTGGAAGCCAGTTCTGCCAAGGTCCTGAATGGTGGTGAGTAGTCCGGGGTGCAGGACCTGAATTATTTTTTGCATAATCGTTCAAATTGCGGCTTTGAAATTTTTTCAAAAATGATGGTATCCCCCAGCCCGATGAGATTTTTCCGGGTACGGGTCGGATCAAAAAGTTCGAGTGGGGTGGCACCGATCAGATTCCATCCTCCAGGAGTGGAGTTGGGATAAACCGCGCATTGTTCCCCCGCGATGGCGACGGATCCCTTCGGGACGCGATGTCTTGGTTTTTCAAGTCGTGGAGTGTGTAGGCGCAGATCAAGTCCCTTGAGATAGGCAAAGCCTGGCATGAAGCCTAGCAATTGTGCTTGGTAGGTGTTTTGCCAATGGAGAAGGATGATTTCTTCGGTTTCGAGCTGCGCATGCCGTGCGATTAAGTCCAGGTCAGGCGCCAGTTCTCTGGCGTAGCATATCGGCAAGTGAACCGTATGATTGCGGGCGGGTACCGTCAGTCGACTCCTGGAAATGGCCATGTACAAATAGTCGATACCTCGCGACCGACCCTCCCGGTTACAGGACGGGGCCGGTAGTATCACCGCAAGCGTATGGATGCCAGCGATAATTTCCTGGATGTATGCTGGCTTGTGCTCGATCAGATAGTGGTATAGCTGCTGTACCGACGAGGATGGATCCGGGTGGCCTTTATAGTCGACTATCAGCATGTTATCGGCACAGGTAGATATTCCGGGGGTGTCGGGTATGGCAGTTTTTGCAGGCATTCAGGTCCTATAACCTATAAAATTGAGTGTAGTTCGGTTGCATGTCATGGTAGATAGCCAGATAAATTTTGGAAATGGTTAAATTATGAATTTTCAGAAGCTCTATAACATCCGATTTCTGCTTGGCATTATCGCGAGCCTGTTCTATTCCGCGCAAGCTACTGCCGATGTACATACTGTTACTCCTGTCAAACCGGGCTGGTCGCACCAGGAGGTGGTGCAGGGGAAAAAGTGGATGGTGGCAACTGCGCATTCTGAGGCAAGCCGGGCTGCTGCAGAAATATTAAAGGCGGGCGGGAATGCGGTTGATGCAGCGATTACCGCGGCGATTATGCTAACCTTGGTGGAGCCTCAGTCATCCGGCATTGGAGGAGGAGCCTTCCTGTTGCACTATGACCCGCGTAAGCGCTCCCTGAAGGCATATGATGGACGAGAAACTGCGCCCGGCCGGGCGAATGCGGACAGGTTTCTGGCAGAAAACAAAAGTCCACTGGCATTTGGAGATGCGGTTAACCATGGCCTTTCAGTCGGCGTTCCTGGCTTGCTTAAAGTTCTCGAACTGGCCCATCAGAAAGGCGGTCGGCTACCCTGGAATAAATTACTTGAGCCGACGATTGCTCTGGCTGAAAATGGTTTTGTTATTTCCCCAAGGTTGTATTATCTTTTGAGCACGGACTCTTTCCTGCGTCAGGATGAGGAAGCGAGAAAATATTTTTATAACTTGCAGGGTGATCCATTGCCGGCCGGAACACTGCTTAAAAACCCCGAGCTGGCTACGGTACTTCGGCAAGTGGCAAATCAGGGTGCTTCCTTTTTTTATAGCGGTGAAATTCCTGATGTAATTGTAAAAAAGGTGACGGGCCGTAGCAGGGCAGGTGATTTATCCACGGGTGATTTTCAGCGTTATCAAGCCTATGAAAGGACTCCCGTATGCGGTCCTTATCGAATTTGGCGTATTTGCGGTATGCCGCCGCCTTCTTCCGGGGGCATTGCTGTGCTACAGATACTGGGGCTGCTGGAGCGGTTCCCAATAAAAACCCTGGGTGTTCAGTCAGCCGAAGCCATTCATCTTTATTCGGAAGCCTCCCGGCTGGCTTTTGCAGATCGCAATCGTTATATTGCCGATCCTGATTTTTCTCCAGCGCCGGTTGAGAAATTGCTCTCTGAAAGTTACCTGGGCAGCAGGAGCCATTTAATTCAGCCAGATCAGGTCATGGAAATCGTCAAGCCGGGCGAGTTTCTAGGGGTGCGGGCAGGAGGCATAGATAGTCATCCCGAGTTGTCGGGCACCAGTCATTTGTCGATTGTGGATAGCGACGGGCAGGCTGTTTCGATGACCTCGACCATAGAATCAGCTTTTGGCTCCAGAATCATGGTCAAGGGTTTTCTGCTGAATAACCAGATGACCGATTTCTCTTTCAAGCCAGAAGATGAAAACGGCCTGATCGCAAACAGGGTTGAGGCCGGGAAGCGTCCGCGCAGCTCGATGTCTCCGACCATGGTCTTTGGGCCGGATGGCCGGGTAGAGGCCGTTCTTGGTTCACCCGGCGGGGAAAAAATCATCAGTTATGTAGCGAAGACATTGCTGGGTATTCTGGATGCGGGGTTGGACCCTTTGGCAGCCATCAGGTTGCCCAATATCAGCAATCGCGGCAAAGACACGGAATTAGAGGCGGAACGAGCGCTGGACTTTACAGCCCGTGCGCTGACTAAGAAAGGCCATACCATCCAATTCCTGGAAATGACCAGTGGAGTGCAGGCGATTATGCGCTCTGGCGATGGATGGCAGGGTGCAGCTGATCCCCGTCGCGAGGGTAAGGTAATCGGTGAGTGATCTGGGGAATTTTTAGTGTGCTTCCTTTTTGCTAATGAAGCGGATTTTACTGTTCGTTTGCTGCTGGGTCGCTTGAAGGAAATGCCGGGAGCACTGGTGCCAGATCATGGCATGTCCGGGGGATGGGCTGGCAGCAGGATGTAATGGTCTGAAGTGGCCTTCATAATAGGATTTGATGTTTTTCTGCTTCTTTCATGCGGTATTGCTAGTCTAGGCTAGTCCGCATTCGGAATTTGTTGGGAAAAGGTGGCAACTGGCTTTTTAAGACAGGCCTTGCCTGTCGTGTGCACAGCAGATCTGTCCGGGTAGGTGTTCACGGAAATTTAGTGTGTTTCGCCATACAATGAGGGTGAGCTTATCCAGTATAATAAGCATTTGAGTATGCTTTATGTGGTTCAGGAATCTTCAGGTATTTCGTATCACCGAATGGGATGCTACGTTAGCGGAGCTAGAAGCAGCCTTGTCTATGCATCCCCTCCAAAATTGCTCCGGGTTGGACATGCAAAGCCGGGGCTGGGTTGCTCCTAAAGCAGGGGAAGGGGCTCTTGTGCATGCATTTGGGCAACAGATGTTGATTTGCCTGGGTGTAGAGAAAAAATTGCTGCCTGCTTCGGTTGTCAGTCAGTTTGCACGATTACGTGCGGCTGAAATGGAAGAACAGCTGGGATACCGCCCAGGCCGCAAGCAACTCAAGGAAATCAAAGAACGGATTACCGATGAGCTATTGCCACGTGCATTTGTCATTCGCTGTAATACCTGCGCATGGATTGACCCGGTAGGAAAGTGGCTAGTCGTTGACGCATCAAATGCTGTCAAAGCCGAAGAGCTGATTGAGTGCCTGCATAAGACGCTGGATGGATGCGCATTTTCTTTTCTTAAATCCCGGGAAACCCCGGTTTCTGTGATGACGGAATGGCTTGCCGGAAATGATGTTCCCGCTTCATTTACCGTTGACCGTGATTGCGAGTTGCGTGACGTGGGAAATGAAAAATCGGCGGTGCGATATGTCCGCCATGCTCTTGATGCAGAGGAAATAATCCATCATGTTCGGGCGGGTAAAAAAGTTACCAGGCTTGCCATGACCTGGAGGGACAAAATATCATTTATTCTGAATGAGAATTTGCAGGTGAAACGTGTGGTTCCTCTTGATTTGATCAAGGAACAAACCTCGTCCCGGGATACCGGGGAGAGGTTTGATACTGATTTTGCAATGATGGCTGGCGAAATCCCGCTGTTGCTGGCAGATTTGGTCGATGTGCTGGGAGGAGAGGAAGGATGATTGTAGTTTGGTCGGTACAGTGATTTGGATTTGGGTGATGACCGGAACAGATTGCTTCAGGGTAGCACTGGGGACAAATTGATCCGGTTACTGGCCGTCTTACAGAAAATACACGGCATTTATTCTGTCTGCTTCTGTCCGGGAAGGTAAACTGGCCGATTAGTCGAATATTTTTTCACCGGAGAAAAGCTGCGGGACGGTTTCGCGTTCGCGGATAAGTTGCATGATTTTGCCAGATACCATTACTTCAGCTGCCCGGGGACGGGTGTTATAGTTTGAACTCATGCTCATGCCGTAGGCGCCTGCGGACATCACTGCGAGCAGGTCGCCTTGCGAGATCGCCAGGTCTCGGGCACGACCGATAAAGTCTCCGGTTTCGCACACCGGCCCCACTACTTCATATTGCTCCACAGATTTGCCTGATTCCAGAGTTACCGGCTGGATTGCATGAAAGGCATCATACAGGGCGGGTCGCATCAGATCGTTCATTGCAGCATCGACAATGGCGAAGTTTTTCTCTGCCCCATGCTTGATATATTCAACCTGGGTCAGCAGCACTCCGGCATTGCCTACCAGTATCCGTCCAGGTTCGAGAATGATTTTCTCGCTGCGCCCTTGCAGAACACGAAGGAGCGCCTGGACATAATCGGAAATGGCAGGAGGCACTTCGTCCAGATAGCGGATGCCGAGGCCGCCGCCTAGATCAATGTGCTCAAGAGTTATTCCATGGTTAGCCAGTGCATCGGCCAGGATCAGCATTTTCTCGGTGGCGGCGATGAATGGGCTTAGCTCGGTTAATTGTGAGCCAATGTGGCAGTCCATGCCAACTATGCGCAGGTTGTTCAGTTTGCTGGTCTTGCGGTACAAATCCAGAGCTTCGGTATAGGCGACGCCAAATTTATTTTTTTTCAATCCGGTGGAGATGTAGGGGTGCGTTTTGGCATCGACGTCAGGATTAACGCGTAGGCTGACCGGTGCGATCCGGTTCATTTCTCCGGCAACTTCATTCAGGCGCAGAAGCTCTGCTTCTGATTCGACATTGAAGCATAGAATGCCAGCCTGAATGGCTAGTCGCATTTCTGCTGCGGTTTTGCCCACTCCGGAAAATACCACTTTGCTCGCTTCGCCTCCCGCTGCCAGGATACGTTGTAATTCCCCTCCGGAAACGATATCAAATCCGGCCCCCAGTCTGGCAAAAAGATTCAGGATGGCAAGATTGGGGTTCGCTTTTACTGCAAAGCAGATCAGGTGTTCATGCTCCCGAAGGGCGTGTTCAAACTGTCGGTAACTATGGGTCAGTGCTGCATGGGAATATACATAGCACGGGGTACCAAATTTCTCCGAGATTTCAGACAGGGGGGTTTGTTCGGCATAAAGCTGGTTATGGTGGTATCTAAAATATTCTGTCATGGCTATTGGGTTCCAGGAGAGGGTTGGGCTGGGGATTGCGGCGGTGGCAAATATAGAGGTCCTTTTTTTCCACAGCCTTGCAGCAACAGTGCCAGCAACACGACAATACCGATTTTATGCATGGTTGGATTTTTAATGAAAATGGAATATGGCATTATAATGGCAAGCCCCGTAATGATTTACACTGAATTTAACTCATATTTCAGGGGGATGAACGCAATTCACTGTACTGTACTTATAGCTGAATATGACGATGCCGGATAAATCGCATTTTCCCTGATCCTTCTGTACGCTGGGGCGGGCTATGGGGCAAGACAGGTTTGATTCATGATGGGGAGCGCTATTGATGTAGCTCAATCTGCCACTGCCTTAATTCCATTCGGCGTTTGGCATAATCCGGGCAGGCAGTTTCGACCAGTTGCCAGAATGCTGCAGAATGGTTCATCTCGATCAGATGGGCAAGTTCATGCACTACAACGTAATCAATCAAAAGCTGCGGCATTTTGATGAGTTGCCAGTTGAGGCGGATGATCCCGCGAACGCTACAGCTGCCCCAGCGAGTGCGCGCCGCGGAAAGTTTCACCATTTGCGGGGAGGTGTTCAGCAACGGGGCGTAGTGCGCCACACGCGATCTGAACAGACGGATCGCTTCGTTTTGGTACCATTGCATGACATTGTGTTTAATCAAGGCTTCGTTTGTGGCGTCGGTTGCATACACGATTAATTGTGCGCTTTGATGGAGCGGTAAGGCAGCAAACAAGCTTGTAACTACGCACAGGATTAGTGGTTCTCCGAGGAAGGAAATAGTTTTTCCATCTTGCCAGGATGGCGGAGTCGATTTCCTTATCTGCCAGTTTTTCAGTCTGCTTGTCACCCAGGAGGATTTTTCCTGGAGTACATTTTTTAGCAATTCTTCCGGAGCGTGCAGTGGCATACTGATCGTTAGTCCTCGGTGGTCGATGTGCAGGCCTATGCTACGGCGACGACTGGAACGTTTCAGCGTGAAAGTTACCGGGTTTCCTTCAAGATTCAGGGTTCGCTGTTCGATTTTCGAAGGGGGAAACATGTGCAGTTTGAAACGCGTCATCTGGAAAGTCGTGAAACTTCGGTTTCTATCCAATCTTCCACTTGCCGGTTGATTTCCTCAGGCTTGAGGCCTGCGGGCTGAATTGCCGGACCAATACTCATAGTAATGATGCCAGGGTACTTCAGAAAGGAGTTGCGCCCCCATAACCTGCCGGCGTTGTGCGCCACAGGAACGACTGGCGCACCGCTGGAGGTTGCCAGTAGTGCTCCGCCAATCTTGTATTTGCCACGCTGACCAAAAGGAATGCGTGTTCCTTCGGGGAATATGACCACGCAGAAGCCCAAAGCCAGTCTTTCCTTACCTTGGCGTAACAGTTGCCTGATGGCCTCGCGGCCTTCGCTTCGCTTGATGGCGACGGGGCTGGTCATTGCCAGGCCCCAGCCAAAAAACGGGAGCCATAGCAGTTCACGCTTGATTACCCATACTTGCGGCGGGAACACTTTCTGGAGCGCAATGGTTTCCCATGCGGACTGATGTTTGCATAGTACCAGGCAGGGTACGCTGGGGATGTTTTCGGTGCCGTGGACTTTCATGCGGATGCCGCATATTGTGCGTAGCAGCCAGAGCATGGTTAGTGCCCACCCAGAGATAATGCGGTATCGTGTAACGGGATGGAACGGGAAGGTAAATATCGCAATCAGGGTAAATAGTGGCGTAATGGCGATTTGCAATAGCAGGAAAATCAGGGAGCGGAAAAAAACCATGACAGGTAACATTAGAAATATTGCTGTTTTTGCGATGGTGAGCGCAAGAAATTGAAATTTTCCGGGAATACCATTAAATCAGGGTGGAAACAAATGCCGCCAGATCACGATAAACCAGAGTGCCTTCCGGCAGCCCCCCTCTGGACAGGGTTTTTTCTCCTTTTCCAGTCAATACCAACACGGGTTGCGCGCCAATGCTGGCGGCGGATTCCAGATCGGGCAAGGCATCACCCACTATGGGCACTCCCTTCAGATTGACCTTGAAGCGCATGGAAATGCTTTCCAGCATGCCGGTTTTTGGTTTGCGGCAGGAGCAATCCATTTCCATGGTGTGAGGGCAATAAAAAATTGCATCGATGCGGCCGGCGGCCTCTGCTACCATTTTGTGCATCTTCCCATGGATGGCATTCAGCGTGTGCATGTCCAGCAAGCTGCGTCCTACTGCCGACTGATTGGTCGCTACTACGATCCGGTAATCTGCCTGCACCAGTCGTGCTATTGCTTCAAGGCTACCTGGCATGGGCTTCCATCCATTCGGATTTTTGATGAATTGGTGGCCTCCACGATTAATCACTCCATCGCGTTCCAGGATGATCAGCTTGGAGGCGGTTCCCATGATTAGCCTGTAAGCCTGGAAATGTCGGCAACCTGATTCATCAGAGTGCCCAGTTGTTTCAGCAAGGCAAGACGGTTTGCCCTGATTGCCGGATCTTCTGCCATAACCATTACCCGGTCAAAAAACTCATCCACTGCTATTCGTGCCGAGGCTAGCAAAGTGAGCGTGGCCGTGTAATCTTGTCTTTTCATCCCGGCCTTTACCTGTGGTTCAATCTGTTGCAGTACTTCATACAGGCGACGTTCTGCATCTTCCTGGAACCGGTCCGCATGAATTACAGAATCTGCCTGGATAGTTTTCTTCAGAATATTCTGGATACGTTTGTTGGCGGCAGTGAGGGCTGCCGCTTCCGGTAGGTTGCGGAAGCAGCAAACTGCCTCCAAGCGCGGGATCACGAGATCAATGCGCGTGGGGTTCTGGCATAAAACCGCTTCAATTTCATCTGGAGAGAAATTGCGCTCGCGCAAATAACCGTTCAGTCGATCGAGCATGAAGCCGTGCACAGCGTCCACCACATTGCCACTCAGCTTGACTGTATTGTTGTAGCAATCACGGCTCAATTGCAGCAGCGTATCAAGGGGTAATGCCAGCGGAGTTTCGATTAGTATGCGCAATATTCCCAGTGTATGTCGCCGCAAGCCAAATGGGTCCTTGTCTCCAGTAGGCACCAGGCCAATGCCGTATATGCCAACCAGCGTATCCAGTTTGTCCGCTAAGGCCACTGCACAGGCCACCGCACCCTGTGGCAGCGTGTCACCGGAAAAACGTGGATGGTAGTGTGCTTCAATCGCATCCGCTACTACCTCGTTTTCACCGTCATGCAGCGCATAGTAGCGACCCATGATGCCCTGTAATTCGGGGAATTCTCCAACCATGTCGGTCGTCAGATCGGCTTTTGCCAGGCGTGCCGCCAGTTCAGCCACGGATTTGTCGGCATGCAGTAGATGTGCGATTGCACCTGACAGAGTGGTGATGCGCTCAATGCGCTGTAGTTGTGTCCCCAGTTGATTGTGATAGATCATGTTCCCCATTTTTGCAATGCGGGATTCGAGTGTCTGTTTGCGGTCCTGGTTGAAAAAGAAGCGTGCATCGGCCAGACGGGGGCGTACCACGCGCTGGTTTCCGCAAATGATCTGACTTGGGTTGTCTACCTGCATATTGGAGACGATCAGGAATTTGTTGAGCAATTTGCCGTTACCGTCCAGCAACGGAAAATATTTCTGGTTTTGCTGCATGGTCAGTATCAGGCATTCCTGCGGGATTTCAAGGTATTCTTTTTCAAATTCCCCAACATAGACAGCCGGCCATTCCACCAGTGACGTGACTTCTTCCAGAAGGTCATTAGATGGGTTATAAGTTGCGTTGAGTTTGACTGCACAAGATTCGAGTTGACGTTGAATTGTTTCCTTGCGAATATAATAATTGGCTACTACATTGGCATTGAGCATGGCCTTTCTATAGTTATCTGCAGATTCAATCTCTACCGAACCTGAGTGGAGGAAGCGGTGTCCTTGCGTGAACCGGCTACTCTGTAGCCCCAGCACTTCTCCGGGGACGACGTCATATCCATGCAGCATGATCAGATTATGCACCGGGCGTACAAATTGATGATCAGAATTCCCCCATCGCATCAATTTTGGAGCGGGCAGGCTCTTTAATGCCTGTGTTACGATATCGGCCAGAAACCCATTCAGGGGTTGGCCCTTTTTTTCGATATGTGCGACGAAGTACTCCACCTTGCCATCATGATTGCGCAGCAGTTGTTCAAACGTCACCCCAGCACTACGCATGAATCCTTCCAGCGCTTGACTCGGCCTGCCTTCGCTATTTAACCCGGCTGTTACAGCCGGGCCTTTGCGCTCGATTACACGATCAGACTGTTCTGATCTTACATTGGTGATGGTCAGGGCCAGCCTGCGTGGGGTTGCGAAAGAAGTGCAATCGCTATCTTCGACCGTTACTAATTTCTGTCCAAGCAGTCTGTAAAATATTTCTTTTGTGAAGACCTCAGAAAGGTGTTTCAAGGCTTTGGGAGGAAGCTCTTCAGTAAGCAGTTCTATCAATAGGGTCTGTCTCATGATTCTGTCTCCCTGGCCACCCTGAACATCGGGAAGCCAAGTGCCTCGCGCGATTTGTGATAAGCCTGCGCTGCCAGGCGTGACAAGGCTCTGACCCGGCCTATGTAGGCAGCACGTTCGGTTACCGAGATGGCACTGCGCGCATCCAGCATATTGAAGCTATGGGAGCACTTCATTATCATTTCGAAGCCGGGCAAAACCAGTTCTGCTTCGATCAGGCGTTTTGCTTCGGTTTCATATTCCTGAAAGTGACGGAACAGCATTGCGATGTCGGAGTGCTCGAAGTTGTATCTGGATTGTTCAACTTCGTTCTGGTGGTAAATGTCACCATAGGTTACGACGTTATCTCCATTCTGGGTCCATATCAGGTCATATACGTTTTTTACGTCCTGCAAATACATAGCCAGACGCTCCAGTCCGTAGGTGATTTCTCCCAGTACCGGGCGGCAGGGTAGTGAACCGACTTCCTGAAAATAGGTGAACTGAGTTACTTCCATGCCATCCAGCCATATTTCCCATCCCAATCCCCATGCGCCCAGTGTAGGTGATTCCCAGTCATCTTCCACAAAGCGGATATCATGCTCACTGGTGTTGATGCCCAGAGCACGCAGGCTATCGAGATAAAGGTCCTGGATGTTGGCGGGTGAAGGCTTAAGCACGACCTGATACTGGTAGTAATGTTGTAGTCGGTTCGGGTTCGCTCCATAGCGCCCGTCCTTGGGGCGGCGTGAAGGTTGTACATAAGCCGCACGCCATGGCTCCGGACCGATTGCGCGTAAAAATGTGGCGGTGTGAAAGGTTCCAGCGCCCATTTCTATATCGTAGGGCTGCAGGAGCGCACAGCCCTGCTTATCCCAAAATTTCTGGAGCGTCAGGATGATTTGCTGGAAGGTAAGCATGTAAAAAACCAGATTGATTTTTATAAAAAGTTATTTGATTCCAATTTCACCACGATGGCGGAACAATGGCAGGAGCGAATGGCACATTATGGGAGATTTGCCCTGTGCCGGCTAAAATATGTATGGTCTGGCTAACGGAATTCCGGCATGGAATGATTCATTCAGTAAGTTCTCTTTACTTTCAGAGCATTTCCGCCTTCGGCAAGACCAAACGCATATATAATTCCGGTCGAACGAAGGCGGGAATGAAGAAAGGTTTACGATTTTATAGCCCGTAAAACTGTAGCGCCAATGTCGGCGGGGTTTCTTGCAACGAACATCCCAAGTTCTTCCATCGTGTCTATTTTAGCGGTAGCAGTATCGGATTCGTTGCTGATGATCGCGCCGGCATGCCCCATCCGGCGCCCGGGAGGCGATGACAGGCCTGCAACATAACCTATGAGTGGTTTGCTCATATGTTTTGTTGCCCAGCGGGCGGCATCAACTTCCTGCGGTCCACCAATTTCGCCAATCATCAGGACTGCATCGGTATCAGGGTCATCTTCAAATGCCTGAAGTATCGTTGTAAAGTCCGTTCCGTTTACTGGGTCACCACCAATTCCAATGGATGAAGATTGCCCGAGACCCAGTTCGCTCATCTGGGCGACTGCTTCATAGTTCAAGGTACCGGATCTTGAAACAATTCCGATTCTTCCTGGGCTGTAAATATGTGAAGGCATGATTCCAACTTTTCCCACGCCAGGCGTAATGATTCCGGGTGTGTTTGGGCCGATGATAATTGAGCTGGTGCCCATCCGATATCTGGATACTCTTATCATATCCTGAACCGGGATGCCATCGGCAATTACCACGATAGTTTTGATCCCGGCGTCGATTGCTTCCATGATGGCATCCGCGGCAAAGGGAGGCGGGGCGAAAATGCCAGAGACGTCAGCTCCTGTTGACTGTACTGCTTCCTCTACGGTATCAAATACAGGTAATCCTAGATGTTGGGTGCCACCTTTTCCTGGAGTAACGCCACCGACCACCCTTGTGCCGATTTTAATGGCTTCTTCTGCGTGAAACGTGGCATGTTGTCCGGTGAACCCCTGAAAGATTACGCGTGAATCCTTGTTTAATAATACACTCATGAGTGATCCTTATTTCAGTGATTATTTCAGTGATTATATGTGGGTTACAATACTCTTTACGGTCGTTACTGCTTTTGCGGCAGCATCGTTCAGATTGCTGGCAATGATGAATGGAAAACTGGATCCGTTTAGGATCGTTCTTCCTTCTTCCACGTTTGTGCCTGCAAGCCGAACCACAATCGGTACGGTAATGTTCTGGTCGCGCATGGCTTGAATGATACCAGTGGCAATCCAGTCGCAGCGGTTGATCCCGGCAAAAATATTTATGAGGATGGTTTTGACGGCAGGATCCTGCAAAACGATGCGGAAGGCGTTCGCAACTTTTTCTGGGGTGGCTCCGCCCCCTACATCAAGAAAGTTTGCCGGTCTTCCGCCATGCAGGGTAATTGCATCCATGGTTGCCATTGCCAGTCCTGCACCATTAACTATGCATCCAACATCTCCGTCCAGCGCAATGTAATTCAGGCCGTGCCCGGTTGCTTCTACTTCCTTTGGGTCTTCTTCGTCAAAATCTCGTAGTTCTGAAATAGCCGGTCTGCGGTATGTGGCATTGTCATCAAAGGTCATTTTTGCATCCAGCGCCAAAAGCTGACCGTTGTCCACAATAGCCAGAGGGTTGATTTCAGCCATAGTTGCATCATTGTCGCGCATGCAGCGGTACAAACCTTTCATGATCTTGATTGCCTGCGGCAATAATGTACCCTTCAATCCGACCTTATAGGCAATTTTTCGGCACTGGAAATCAAGCAAACCCACGGCAGGGTCGATGACTTCCCGGAAAATCCGCTCTGGCGTATTCCTGGCGACCTCTTCGATGTCCATTCCCCCTTCGGCGGATGCAACCAAGGTGATTCTTCTGGTGGCACGATCAATAACCAATCCAATGTAATACTCGCGTTCGATATTGCTTGCCTGTTCAATTAGAACCCGGCGAACCAGCCTTCCTTCCGGTCCAGTTTGATGTGTTACCAGCAAGCAGCCGAGGATGTCATCGGCAATTGCCCGCACTTCATCGATGCTGTTCCCAGCCTTGACGCCGCCTGCTTTCCCGCGACCGCCGGAATGAATCTGTGCCTTTACAACCCAACGGGATCCCCCGATTTCTTCTGCAACCGTGGCTGCCTGCGCATCGTTGTGAACGACCCTTCCCGGAGGAACGGGAACGCCATAGTGTTTCAGTAAGTCTTTTGTTTGATATTCATGTATATTCATGATTTATGCTCAATTGAGTCCAAGCTTGGAAGCCTGTATTTGATCAGCTTTGGCAACTAAAACCTGGGCCTGCCGGATGGATGCAGCGTCGATCAGGCGGCCATTCAACGATACTGCTCCCTTGCCTTCGCGTGCAGCTTTTTCCATGTTCTCAAGAATGCTCCTGGCACGGCTAACCTCAGCTTCGCCGGGTGTAAATATCTCATTGGCCAGCGGAATTTGGGACGGATGGATAGCCCACTTCCCTTCAACTCCCAGTGCGGCTACGCTGGTTGCCACTGCTTTGAACCCTTCCGGGTCATTGAAGTCACCGAAAGGTCCGTCTATTGGTCGCAAGCCATAAGCGCGACAGGCAACGACCAGCCTGGAAAGTGCGTAATGCCATTGGTCACCCCAGTGCCGCGTGCGCTTCCCGGATTCATCTGCATCGGTCAAGATCGCATAATTCGGGTTGGCTCCACCCATCTGGGTGGTGCGTGCCTGTGTCGAGGCGGCATAGTCTGCTACACCAAATACCATAGCCTCCATGCGGTCCGGGCAGGTTTGGGCGATTTTCTCAATATTTGCCATGCCCATGGCTGTTTCGATCAGTACATGAATGTTGACTGGTTTGAATTTTTTTGCCGCCTCGATTTGTTCCATTAGTGTTGCCACGAAATAAACGTCATCCGGCCTGTTCACTTTCGGGATCAGGATGGAATCAAGCTTATCTCCCGCGAATTCCATTACATCTACGATGTCTCGGTAGCACCAGTGAGTGTCGAGTCCGTTGATCCGGACGGCGACGGAGCATGCAGACCAGTCCATGTCATTCAACGCGGCTATAACGTTTTTGCGCGCCTGGTCCTTGTCATCAGGAGCAACCGCATCCTCTAGGTCCAGGAATACCACATCAGCCCCAGCTGTTGGTGCTTTTTCAAGCATGCGTAAATTACTACCCGGAACGGCTAATTCGCTACGATGAAGTCGAGTTTTAACTGCCACTGTAATTCCCTCTTTTTGTATTTTATTGATTGATGTGATGCAACGTCATGTAACAGGTATGTTTTTCTAGGAGTGAAACTATACCATGATGTTGGCTATCCTTCATATTCTGACTGTTGCCCGTCCCAGCAGTATGCTCCCTACCGGATCATCATGAATTCCGTTTTAATATGCATTGCGCATAGATTGGGTCTGTTTTTGAGAGATTCGTGATCGCATGAGCATGGAAGGCCAGTTTAAAGGCAGACAGCCCGGGATTGTGTTCTTCAGGTTTGCCAATTTTGCAGGCCTTGTCTGCTTAGTATTGTTGCCTTTCGATCAGCATGGCATCACCATAGCTGAAAAACCGGTATTGCCGCTTTACTGCATGTCTGTAAGCGGCAAGTATTTCATTCATTCCGCCAAAAGCGCATGTCAGCATCAGCAGGGTGGATTTGGGC
Source organism: Candidatus Nitrotoga fabula (assembly GCF_905221025.1). Lineage (GTDB taxonomy): Bacteria > Pseudomonadota > Gammaproteobacteria > Burkholderiales > Gallionellaceae > Nitrotoga > Nitrotoga fabula. The sequence goes on along the minus strand of NZ_CAJNBL010000043.1, from coordinate 21,964 downwards.
AGGTGAAAATTGGTCAGCAAAACATCGACCACCTTGAAGCGGTATCCCGGGGTGATGAACATGCTGGTTTCTCTTTCCTGGCTGCATATTTTGTCTTGCTGTGCTGCGCTTTCCAGGGCACGCAGGGTGGTGGTGCCAATGGCGACAACTCTCCCGCCGCGGGACCGGGCCTCTAGTATGGCATTCACTGTTTCCTGCGGGATGGAATAACGTTCGCTATGCATGACATGATCTTGAATGTTGTGTACACGCACTGGCTGAAAAGTGCCGGCGCCTACATGCAGGGTAAGATAGGCCAGTTGCGTACCCTGTGCGCGTAATTCGGAGAGTATCCTGTCGTCAAAATGCAGCCCTGCAGTTGGGGCAGCTATCGAGCCCGGCTGACACGCATATATGGTTTGATAGCGCTCTTCATCTTCGGCACTCGCTGTATGTGTGATATAGGGTGGGAGGGGCAGACGGCCGTACTTTTCCAGTAAAATCGGTACGTCTTCGGTGCTTTCAAAGCGTAGGTGGAAAAAATCGTGTTTCCGATCCAGAACTGTGATGGACAGATGGTCTGCCAGAAATAGCCTGCTGCCTTGTTTTGGGGGATGGCTGGCGCGTATTTGGGCAAGTACATGTTGCCCATCTAGAATGCGTTCGATCAATATCTCAACCCTGCCGCCGCTTTCCTTTTTGCCGAACATGCGCGCTTTTAATACTCGCGCATTATTCAAAATCAGAACGTCATATGGGCGTATCAGGGATGGGAGTTGGGAAAACATGGAATCATTTCTGAATGTGCCATGTACGTGCAGCAACCGGCTGGTGCCACGCTGCGTAGGTGGGTGCTGTGCAATCAGGTCTTTGGGCAAAAAATAGTTAAATTCATCGGTAAGCATCGGAAAAATAATAATTGCAATTAAAAGGATTCATTTTGATGTAAATAGCGCCATTGTCCCCTGGGTAAATCACCCAGCTTGATTTTTCCAATACGCACGCGCTTCAGTCCGGTAACTTTCAATCCAACCAGTTCACACATACGACGAATTTGTCTTTTTTTCCCCTCGTGAAGAATGAAACGTAACTGGTCATTGTTTAGCCAGCTTACCTGGGCATGCTTAAGAGGTTCTCCATCCAGTTTTAATCCATGGTTTAGAAGGGATAGGCCATTTGCAGAAATTTTTCCCTGAACCCGTACCAGATACTCTTTCTCGATAGATGAATTTTCTCCAATAAGCTTCTTGGCGATGCGACCATCCTGTGTAAGTACCAATAGACCATGGGAATCAATGTCCAGGCGGCCAGCTGGAGCCATACCCTTCAATTGCATGGGATGGAAAGCCAGGGGGGAAGAATCATGAGTAAAGCGTGTTGCGTTAGTTATTAGCATTATTGCGGGTTTGTGGTTGCCTTCTGCCTGTCCGGATACAAAACCCACAGGTTTATTAAGTAGGATGGTGATACGTGTTTGTTGTTGTGCCTGGGCGGAACGGTTCAGCGTGATGCGCTGGGTGGGGCTGATTTTTGTGCCCAGCTCTGTCACTGGTTTGCCATCTACCAGTACCCAGCCATGTTCAATGTAATTATCGGCCTCGCGACGGGAACACAAGCCTTGTTCGGACATTAACTTAGAGAGGCGAATTTTTTCCATAGTCTTTATTAAATTGACGCAGGCAGTGCGATTCCTGCTGGATGGCGTTCATGTTGCATGATGTGAATTTGCCTCGCGATGCAGGTTTTATTCGCATCATTTTCTGGTCAGTTCATTTGCTGGAACAAGCGTTTTTTTGTGATAATACAAATTCAAGATGAGTGATCAAGCGTATCCTGGCTAGATAATTCAGTTTGAGAGAGTACTAAAGCATGCATGCAAAGATTATTGGCTTCAGCTTAATCTGAAGCCAACTGATTTGAAAAATGCAGACCGGCAATCTGGTAAAATTTTTTCAGGTCACTTAAATCATTGAGTACTGCGGATGCACCGGAAAAATCCTGTGTGCGGGTGTAGTGGTTCATGGTGATGAAGGTTTTTAATCCGGCAGCAAGGCTGGAGCGCAAACCGTTCTCCGAATCCTCTAGAGCAATGCATTCAGATGCGTCAAGACCAAGTTTTTCCAGAACCCAGAAATAAATGTCCGGGGCAGGTTTTTTGTTCGCGACAATATCACCACAGCCGATAACATCAAACAGGGATTCACTACCTGCCCCAAGCGATTGTTCCAATAGAGTGGTAACATTGTCTTGGGAGGTAGTCGTGGCTATAGCAAGTTTTACCCCCGCATTTCTTGCTTCGTTAATCAGTCGTTCTACATTTGGACGTAGCGGGATTCCGCCTTCACGTAACATTGTGGTGTAATGGCCGGTTTTGATCTGATGCAGATGTTTTACAAGACCTTCATAGTCATCTGGTTTCTGAAAATCGGGAATATAGGAAGAAACAAAATGCTTGATCCGCTCCTTGCCACCGGTTACTTTAAGCAATTTGTCATACAGTGCCACATCCCAGTGCCAGTCAAGCTGATTTTCTCTGAATGCTCTGTTGAATGCTAGGCGATGGGCTTCCTCGGTGTCCGCCAGTGTACCATCTACATCGAATATTATAGCTTTGGTTTTCACAATAGATGTTCCAAATATGTCAATTAATCTGAATATAACTAAAAAAATACATATTATATTTTACTCGAACCTGTGAGTTTTCAGGAACTCAATTTTAAATAACATTTGAATAGGCTGATATTGGCGGCGTGATTAATCTTGTGGAAGTTTTGGGTGAAATTCATTTTTAAATATAAAGGCACGGTTGCTTTTTTTTTGGGCCTGCTTGCTGTTAGTGGATTCGCTCCTGTTTCGGCATTTCCGGCCACAGTTATATCCCTGGCAGGACTGTTCTGGTTGTGGAGACATGCCAATGGAAAACGTGCAGCAGCCCGGCTGGGATTTTTCTTTGGATTGGGTTTGTTCAGCGCAGGAATTAGTTGGTTATATATTGCCCAGCATGATTATGGTGATATGCCGTTTCTGCTGGCTATTGCCACTACTGCGCTGTTTGCAGCTTTCCTGGCGTTATTTCCGGCGTTAATTGGGTATCTGCAGGCCAGATTGCGACCTCCATTGTGGGCGCGACTGATGCTGGTGATGCCAGCATTATGGGTGCTGTCGGAATGGATGCGCGGCCTGCTGTTCACCGGGTTTCCATGGCTTACAATGGGGTATTCGCAAATATCCGAAAGCCCTTTGACTGGGTATGCGCCAGTATTCGGCGTATATGGTGTGTCGCTCGTAATTGCAATAAGCGCAGGGTTGCTGGTGCTTTCTTGGGAAATGCGCAGAAATGCCCGAGGCGGTATGGTTCTGGCAATTTTATTGTTTTCCTGGGGGATGGGGTGGGGGCTACGTGCGATAGAATGGACTCAGCCTGAAGGTGAGACATTCAGGGTGGCACTTTTGCAGGGAAATATACCTCAGGACTTGAAATTCAACGAGGGTAGACTAGCCGGCACCCTGGATAAGTATCTTAAGCTGGTGTTGCAGAGTGATGCGCACTTGACGGTTTTTCCGGAGACGGCGTTACCTCTCTTTCGCCATGAATTACCCCAATACTATGAAGATTTATTGATCAAGCATGCCAGGAAGCGCGGCGGAGACATTTTGGTCGGTGCGTTTGAAACTGAAAGGGGGCTGCATTACAACAGTGTGTTTACGCTTGGAACGGCGGATAGCCAAGGTTATCGAAAAAACCATTTGGTGCCATTCGGGGAGTTTATCCCGTTACGTCCTGTGCTGGCTTGGGTAATCAACGAGGTGCTGCATATCCCGATGGCTGACCTGACTCGTGGAGGAGAGCGGCAACCTGTGTTGCAAATAGCTGGTCAACGCGTCGCCGTGCAAATATGCTACGAGGACGTGTTCGGTGAAGAGGTCATTCGCTATTTGCCAGAGGCGAGCCTGCTGGTAAATGTCAGCAATGATGCCTGGTACGGTAAATCTCATGCCGCAATGCAGCATAACCAGATTGCGCAAATGCGTGCGTTGGAAACGGGACGGATGATGCTGCGCGCTACGAATACTGGCGTTACTTCAATTATCAGGCCGGATGGCAGTATCCAGATGATGTTGCCGCAGCATAAGGAAGGCGTTCTCGCCGGGGAGGTGCAAGGTTATGGAGGTAGTACGCCATATGTACGCTGGGGAAATGCGGCAGTGCTGCTGCTGCTGACTGGGATGTTGCTGGTTGCCAGACTGGTGCGGGGTAAGTCATCTATTTATTCATCCCAGGCGCAATCCCTCACTCAGGACTCAAAATGAATAAGCATGTGGAAAAATTCACAAAACGGTGGTTTTGCTATTTGGTCGGTTGTTCGGATGGAACGATTTATTGCGGGATTACCGATAATCTGGTAAAGCGTATGGCTACTCATAATGCCGGCAAGGGGGCGAAATATACTCGTGGTCGTGGTCCGGTGCAGTTAATGCATGCGGAGTTATGTGCTGACAAATCTGCTGCCATGAAGCGCGAGAAGCATATCAAGAGGCTGACGCAAAAAGAAAAAAAGGCATTGTACGAAAATAAGCAAGAAACAGACAGATTTATGATGGGAATAGAATAAATGCCCCATGTGTAACGATAAGCCGGAATGTCAGGTGCACTTTCAGATCGTGGAATAAATTTGCATTGGATTTTCCATCTGCCCCCTGGTAGATTATTTACAAACGCAGGGTGTTTTTGACAGAAACTTGCAGAAAATATATCATGCAAAATTATCATGCTTAAGCAGCAATTAATTGATAGTTTAGACTTCGCTAATAAAAATCAGGAAGTGCAAGGTGAGATTGCATTAAGTTCAATGCCTCGGCTTTGGGACGTGCTGGCCGACTCTAATGATTGTGTGGAATCCTCCCGTGAGAAAATCAGTTATGTATTGCGGGGCTTTCATGATAAGAATGGCAGACCAATGATGGAAATAGAAGTGGAAGGGTCTTGTCAGCTTCGTTGCCAGCGATGTTTGGAAGCCATAATTTATCCATTAAAGATGACTTCGCAGTTGCATCTGGTTGATAGATGTGACTGGGATGAATTTTCCTGCGAAAAAGAGGATGCCGATTCTATCCCGGCTAATAATCAATTAGATGTGATTGCCTTGCTTGAGGATGAGATTTTGCTGAATTTGCCATTTGCGCCGATGCATGTTGCCGGTACATGCAGGTCTGTGATGGAAGGATATTTGGTGGAGAAAGAAGACCAGGTAAAGGAAAATCCGTTTGCGGTCTTATCCGGCATGAAAAAAAGGTAGTTTATTTAAAGTGGTTTAAATTGTTGTTACTTAAGGAGTTATTATGGCTGTTCAACAAAACAAAAAATCCCCGTCCAAGCGTGGTATGCACCGCTCGCATGATTTCCTGGTCAGCCCTGCGCTGGCAGTAGAGCCATCTACCGGTGAACAACATTTGCGTCATCACATTAGCCCGACAGGTTTTTACCGCGGTAAAAGAGTTGTTAAGGCAAAAGGCGACTAATTGCATTGCCTGCATTTAAAGAAGTGTCGGCCAGATTGGTGTGGATGTAACTGTCTAAATTAATTCTAGTTTCCAAGTCTGAATAGGGTGTTAATTTAAGGATCGCTTGGTGGATGTCACGATTGCCATTGATGCCATGGGAGGCGACCACGGTGTACGTGTTACTGTTCCCGCGGCAGTCAGATATTTGCGGCAGCACCCGGGCGACACAATCATTTTGGTTGGATTGCCTGATGTAATCAAGGCGGAGCTGCGCACCTTGAAAAGTACCAGTGAGCCACGACTACATATTTTTGCAGCTAGTGAAGTGGTTGGAATGGATGAGTCACCGCAATTAATGTTGCGTAGCAAAAAAGACTCATCCATGCGTGTTGCCATTAATCTGGTAAAAAAAGGCGAAGCTTCGGCCTGTGTAAGTGCCGGTAATACCGGGGCGCTGATGGCAATAGCGCGTTATGTGCTAAAAATGCTGCCTGGGATTGATCGTCCTGCAATTGCCTCATTTTTACCGACAAACAAGGGGCAGGTCTGCATGCTTGATCTCGGAGCAAATGTAGATTGCAACGCCGAACATTTGCTGCAGTTCGCTCTCATGGGTTCTGCCTTGGTTTATGCGATTGAACATAAAGACAACCCTACAGTCGGCTTGCTGAATATTGGAAGCGAGGATATTAAGGGCAATGAAGTTGTCAAGCAGGCGGCTAAACTGTTAAGGCAGAGCGACTTAAATTTTTACGGCAATATTGAGGGAAACGATATTTTCAAGGGACTCACTGACATAGTGGTCTGTGATGGTTTTGTTGGGAATGTTGCACTTAAAACAACCGAGGGACTTGCGCAGATGCTAGGCGGTTTTTTGCGTGAAGAGTTTAAACGCAATGCTCTTACAAAATTGACGGGCTTGATTGCCACCCCGGTTCTTAATGCATTTAGGCGCCGTGTTGACCCCAGACGATATAATGGTGCTAGTTTACTTGGTCTGAAGGGTATCGTGCTAAAAAGTCATGGCGCTGCTGATGAGCTGGCTTTTTATTGCGCTATAAAGCGTGCCGCAGAAGAGGCCCGCGGAGGGATGTTGCATCATATTAGTGAGCATATTGAAAAGTGGCACTATGAATGCCAGCAAAAGGCAAGGGAGGCATCCTGATACATTCAAGGATTGTAGGCACTGGGAGCTATCTGCCATCTAGGGTTCTGACTAATTTTGATCTTGAAAAGCTGGTAGATACTTCGCACGAATGGATTGTCACCCGAAGTGGTATTGTTGAGAGGCATTTGGCCGTTGAGGGTGAGCAAGCCAGTGATATGGCATTTCATGCCAGTCAGCGTGCATTGGGGGCGGCCGGAATCGGCGCAGATGAGATTGACCTGATCATTGTTGCTACAACCACGCCTGATCAGATTTTACCAAGTACTGCATGTATCCTGCAAGACAAGTTGGGTATTAAAAAGGCCGTAGCTTTTGATGTGCAAGCCGTTTGCAGTGGCTTTGTTTATGCATTGAATACTGCGGACCTATATATCAGAGGGGGGCAGGCGAGCAATGCACTGGTAGTAGGTGCTGAGGTATTGTCACACCTGCTTAACTGGGAGGACCGGACTACTTGTGTATTGTTTGGAGACGGAGCAGGAGCGGTGGTGTTACAGCGCAGCGACGTGCCAGGCATATTGGCCGCAAGATTACATGCCAATGGGAGCTATCGTGGCATGTTAAGTGCAGAAGGCAGCATACGGAATGGTGCAGTATTTGGTAATCCCTTCATCAGAATGGATGGTCAGGCAGTGTTTAAGTTCGCGGTAAAGGTACTGAGCGAGGTCGTGGAAGAGGTTTTGGCTGAGAGCAAGATGGTGTGCAATGATATTGATTGGCTAATTCCACATCAGGCAAATATCCGCATCATGGAAGCTACGGCTAAAAAACTTGGGTTGAGTATGGATAAAGTGGTGGTGACCGTTGATTATCATGGCAATACATCTGCTGCATCCATTCCACTAGCGCTTGACACGGCAGTGCGTGACGGACGCATTCAACCTGGTCAGCATGTTCTGATGGAAGCAGTCGGTGGTGGATTTACTTGGGGTGCGGTTCTACTGCGTTGGTAACTTTTCAAATTGATTCTATAAAACGTTGAAGACCAGATTTGCTTTTGTCTTTCCAGGCCAGGGTTCGCAATCACGAGGCATGATGCATGGCTATGCCGATTTTCCTATGGTGCGTGACACCTTTATGGAAGCATCCGACATATTGCATCAGGATCTTTGGCAATTAGTAGCGGAAGGCAACGATAGCGAACTGAACGCTACTGTGAATACCCAGCCTCTCATGCTGACGGCCGGGGTGGCGGTATTTCGTGCTTGGCAAAGTCTGGGAGGCCCAGCTCCCGCAATGTTGGCCGGACATAGTCTCGGCGAGTATACCGCACTGGTAATCAGTGGAGCACTCGATTTCTCTGATGCCTTGTTGCTGGTTCGTTTTCGGGCTGAATGTATGCAGGAGGCGGTGCCGCAAGGAGCAGGCGGTATGGCAGCCATTCTTGGACTGGATGACGAAATCGTGCTTCAGGTTTGTAATGCTGCTGCGCATGATGAGGTGCTGGAAGCGGTAAATTTTAATGCTCCAGGACAGGTTGTCATTGCCGGTAATGTGGCAGCAGTTGAGCGGGGAATTGGTTTGGCAAAGGCCAGGGGGGCAAGGCGTGCGTTGATGCTTCCAGTGAGCGTACCCTCGCATTGCAGCCTGTTACGCGGAGCGGCTGAACGATTGCGCACCAGGTTATGTGACATAAACATGCAAGTACCTGGGATTCCAGTGGTACACAATGCCGATGTGGAAAGTTATATGGACCCCCTCTCTATTAAAGACGCGTTGGTGCGTCAACTGTATTCGCCTGTACGCTGGGTGGAAACCGTGCAGTATTTCAGCCGGAATGGCATGTCATATAATGTGGAATGTGCGCCAGGTAAGGTGCTGGTGGCGCTAAATAAGCGTATTGACAGTAATCAGCACGCATTGGCCTTGAATGATAGTTTGGCCGTGAAATCCGTATTGGAAGTATTGCTATGAGTGACGGAGGGTAAATGGACTTGCAGGGACAGATTGCTTTGGTTACAGGCGCCAGTCGTGGTATCGGACAAGGTATCGTGCTGGAGCTAGGCAGGCTGGGTGCGACTGTGATTGGTACCGCAACGACTGAAAAAGGAGCGCAGGCAATCAGTGAATATTTGGCAGCAGCTGGTATTCAGGGTAGTGGTATGGAACTGAATGTTAATGATGTTGTGCGAATTGATCAGGTAGTTAGCGAAATTCGTAAGAAATATGGTGAGATTTCCATTTTGGTGAATAATGCTGGGATAGTTCGTGACAATTTGCTTGCGCGGATGAGTGACGATGAATGGGATGATATTATTATGACCAATCTGAAATCGGTATTCCGAATGAGCCGTGCTGTGCTGAGAGCAATGATGAAGGCACGCCATGGTCGTATTATCAATATCTCTTCGATTGTTGGCAGTATGGGAAATGCAGGGCAAGCCAATTATGCTGCATCCAAGGCCGGGATGATTGGCTTCAGCAAATCGCTGGCCCGCGAAGTTGCGAGTCGTAACATCACTGTTAATTGCGTTGCTCCGGGGTATATCGTGACAGATATGACTGATTCACTTTCGCAGGAGCAACGTGAAAAACTTGCTGAGCATGTGCCGCTAAAACGTTTGGGGCAAGCGGTCGATGTCGCTGCTGCTGTAGCTTTTCTTGCTGGGCCGGGTGCGGCTTATATCACTGGTGCAACATTGCATGTAAATGGCGGGATGCATATGGATTGATATACTGTTTTTCCATTTCAACAAGCCGCTCTTACTGGATTGATGTCCTAGAATGAGTTAGGTGAACGTATTGGTAATTGCAGTGTCATGGATTATGGTTAGCCCGGTTAGATGTTGCATAATGGTTTTTAGTTATAAGCTATCAAATTTCAGTTTCTAGGATTGTTTAAAAAATCATTTAAGGTGTGGGTAGGTGAACAACGCACTCCGACTTTATGGATGTATATCCGTTTCAGATTGGAGATTGGGTTTTGAGCTGATATTGCATTTTATATCCGGATAGGCTATGTCTATAGCCTATCATTTGTTTATTTCATAAATGTAAATCAGTTGCCGCGCAGGATTTGTTAACAGGAATTGTGTTTCCGGGCTTTGAGTATATTGGTTTTTACTGGCCGCGTTCTTACTCTAGAATATATTCCCAGTGGTACTTTATTGATTAGGCATTTATTTTTTAGATACTTACTGAAATTTCAAGATTATTTTTCTATTTTCTCAGCCCACTTTTGAGGTGTGCTCAAAGCAGATCTCTTGCAGTTGATGTTCGAAATTTTTTGGATTCCGACCATTTGTCCATATGTAAGTAGCGTTTTAAAATTTTTTGAAAGTGATAATCTTCAGCGAACATTAAGGATTACGATGGAGGAGTAATTTACTGGAGATATAATGAAACAAGAGGTGAGCTTGTTAAAAAGAAAGGTGTTTTTAGCGGTTGCATTTGTATCTGCGGCACTTACAGGTTGCGGTTCTGGTGAGAGCCAAAAAAACTCAGAGATCAATATCCCCTCACCTCCTGAAGTGGATGTAATCACCATTACGCGGAGCTCAGCAGTACTCACTCAAGATTTGCCTGGTCGTATTCAGGCATTTCGCACCGCTCAGGTGCGGGCAAGGGTAGAGGGGTTGGTCGAAAAGCGCATTTTTACTGAGGGCAGCAATGTTGAAAAGGGAGATTTGCTGTACCAGATTTTTGCGCGCAATTATCAGACAGCCTATGACGCAGCTAAAGTAGAGCGGGCCATTGCCCGTCAAGCATTGGCACGCTACAAATATCTGTTTGGTCTAAAGGCTGTTAGCCAACAGGAATTTGAATTGGCAGAAGCTAGGTTCAAGCAGGCCGAGGCGGTTTTTTCCAAGGCGCGGGAAGATTTGGACAACACCCGTGTGCCAGCTCCGATTTCAGGCCGAATAGGTCGTTCACAAATAACCGAAGGGGCGCTGGTGGGCCGTGAAGAGGCTACCTTGCTTGCCATAATCGAACAAATAGACCCTCTTTATGTAAATTTTACTCAATCCGGTTCTGATCTTTTCCGGCTTCAGCAGGCGATCAATGAGGGAAAGTTGGGACGAACTGGGCTTAAAAGGGTTGAACTGGTTCTGGAGGATGGCAGCATTTACCCGTTATCTGGCACATTCCTATTTTCGGATCTTGCCGTTGATCCCAGTACAAACAGCGTTTCGCTTCGAGCCCTGTTTCCTAACCCAAAACAGGAATTGCTGCCGGGCATGTTTGTACGCGTTCGCTTTCCGGAAGCGAAGCTTGAAAATGCGATCAAGATTCCGCAGCGATCATTGTTGTCAGATGCCCAAGGACAATATGTGATGGTTGTTGATTCACAAGGCAAGGTGGCGGTACAGCGGGTTAAGGCAGGCAGTATGGCAGGTGGGGATTTTATTATTGTTGAAGGGTTGAGTGGCGGGGAAAAGGTGATCGTCAATGGAGTGCAAAAAGCTCGCCCAGGCGCTATGGTGAAGCCCGTAACCATAAAACAGGGTGTGATTGAGGTTTCCTCGATAGCACTGCCCACATCCCGGGCAGAAAAATAAATTTTGGCATGCTTTCTAGTTTCTTTATAGATCGCCCCATTTTTGCATGGGTTATCGCTTTAATAATTCTGCTTGGAGGCGGACTCGCATTGCGCGGTCTGCCTGTTACTTCTTATCCCGCGGTGGCGCCACCGGCGTTGGCGATTACTCTTACTTACCCAGGTGCATCTGCCAAAGTGGTAGAGGAAACTGCTGTCGCTCTGATTGAGCAAGAATTGAACGGTATTGAGCATTTGCTCTATATGGATTCTTCTTCTGAGCTTGGCCGTGGCACAATCACGCTTACTTTTGAAGCTGGTTCCAATCTGGATATTGCATCGGTTGAAACTCAAAATCGTATTAAGCGCGCTGAAGCACGTTTGCCTGAGGATGTCCGCCGCATGGGGGTCACGGTGGCCAAGTCTGCGAGAAACTACTTAATGTTTGTTTCATTGGTTTCGCCAGATAAAAGTCTGGATAACGTGGCACTGGGAAGCTATGCAGCCACGAACTTGCTGGAAAGCATTCGCAGAGTGCCGGGAGTAGGAGAAGGGATACTTTTTGGTACGGAATATTCGATGCGAATCTGGCTTCATCCAGAAAGGCTTCATGCGTTTGGTATATCCCCAGGGGATATCACGCGAGCGGTGCGGGCGCAAAATATTCAGCTTGCTATAGGGGAGCTTGGACAGTTGCCAGCCAGCAAGGGGCAGCAATTAAACGCCGTGATTGTAACCAGAGGTAGGCTTTCAAACCCAGAAGAATTCGGCAACATTATAGTGCGCGCCAATTCGGATGGCTCAACAGTCCGAGTCAAGGACCTGGCAACAGTGGAACTGGGTGCGCAGGATTATTCGGTTGCAGCGCGTCTTGACGGGCAGCCTTCTTCGGCGATCGCCATCAGGTTGTTACCTGGTGCGAACGCATTGGATACAGCCAAGGCAGTCAAGGCCAGGATGGCCGAATTATCGAAATCTTTTCCAAAAGGAATCAGTTGGATAGTTCCATATGATACTTCCAGGTTCGTAGAAATCTCCATACAGGAAGTTCTAAAAACTTTGGCAGAAGCGATGGTTCTGGTCTTTTTAGTGATGTATTTGTTTCTGGGCAACCTTCGGGCTACGGTCATTCCAGCGATTGTGGTACCTGTTGCTCTTGTTGGGGCTACTCTCGGTCTGTACATATTAGGTTATTCGATTAACACGTTAACGCTATTCGCTATGGTCTTGGCCATAGGCATTGTGGTGGATGATGCCATTGTGGTTGTAGAAAATGTCGAGCGCATCATGTCGGAGGAAGGGTTGTCGGCCCGTGAAGCCACACGCAAAGCGATGGGGCAGATTATCAACGCGATTATTGCGATTACTCTGGTACTGATTGCGGTATTTATCCCGATGGCATTCTTTAGCGGTTCTGTAGGAACCATCTATAGACAATTTTCTATAACATTGATTTTGACTATTGCTTTTTCAATGTTAATGGCATTGACGTTGACCCCGGCTCTGACAGCAACATTGCTGAAGCATACACAGACTCACCCGGTGCTTGCTAGAAAAGGGTTTTTTGGTTGGTTCAATCGTTTTTTTAGCAGGGTGACTCAACGATATCAATCCGGTGTGGGACATGTCCTGAAAAGAACCGGTTTCTATCTTGTTATTTATGTTGTCATATTGGTTATGGTTGGAGGACTTTTTGCACGGTTGCCAACCAGCTTTCTGCCTGAAGAAGATCAGGGTTATTTTATAAGCTTGATTCAGTTGCCTCCAGGTTCGACTCGCGAACGGACAATTGAAGTTCTGACGCAGGTTGAGAAATTTTATTTAAAGCAGCCTGAAGTTGAGCATGTCATTGGAGTGGCTGGTTTTTCTTTCTTTGGTCGTGGGCAGAATGCTGCCATTACTTTTGTCAGGCTCAAGGATTGGGATGCACGCCCTGTGCCAGAAAATTCTGCTTCTTCATTGGTTCAGCGTGCTAATAAGACATTGTCGCGTATCAAGCAGGCGATGATCTTTCCAATTAATGTACCCCCGATTCCAGAATTGGCTGCTGTTGGCGGATTTGATTTTCGGTTGCAGGATCTTTCGGGTCAAGGACGGGAAAAGTTACTTGAGGTGCGAAATATGGTTTTGGGTTTGGCCAGCCAGAATTCAGCACTGATTGGAGTGCGGCCTGAAGGACAGGAGGCGGGACCACAACTGAGATTGGATGTGGATCATCTCAAGGCAAGTGCACTGGGAATCGATTTGGCGGACTTAAATGAAACTCTTCAGTCAGCATTAGGCGTGGCCTATATCAATGATTTTGTGCGTGAGGGGCGTATCCTGCGGGTACAGATGCAAGCTGACCCCAGTATGGCTATGACTCCTGAAAAAATTTTGCGTCTTCCGGTGCGTAATGCCCAGGGCGCAATGGTGCCCTTGTCGGAAATAGCCTCCCAGCGATGGGAAGCCGGATCGCCCAAACTGGATCGTTACAATGGACTGCCATCAATGAAAATTTCTGGTGGGGCAGCACCCGGTCATAGCAGCGGTGAAGCAATGGCAGCAATGGAAAAAATTACCAGCCAGATTCCTCCAGGCTTTGGGTATGAATGGTCTGGAACTTCTTACGAAGAGCGGCTGTCGGGTAGTCAGGCCATATTACTTTTTGGTTTATCACTAATTGCTGTTTTCCTTTGTCTTGCTGCGCTTTATGAGAGCTGGTCAGTTCCATTGGCAGTTTTGCTGGTAGTGCCCATTGGCATTCTGGGCGCATTGCTGGCCATGACTTTGCGAGGTATGCCGAATGATGTGTATTTTAAAGTGGGGCTGATTGTCATAATTGGCTTGTCTGCCAAAAATGCGATTCTGATCATAGAATTTGCACGCGATCTGCAGGAACGTGGGGCCAGCCTGCTGGATGCTACTCTTGAAGCATGTAGATTAAGGTTCCGGCCGATATTGATGACATCTATTGCCTTTATTTTAGGTGTTCTGCCATTGGCTATTTCTTCCGGGGCCGGAGCCAATGGCCGTCAAGCCATAGGTACGAGTGTCATGGGTGGAATGATAGCTGCTACCGTCCTGGCTGTATTTTTGGTGCCGGTATTTTTTGTGGTTGTTCGGCGGATATTCCCGGGACATATATCCCGGTATTCGGAGAAGAATGGTTTTCCAGTCAAAAATTGATGTAACCATAGAAATGAAGTTGCGCATAACTAATTATTTTTTAACAATTAGAAAATTATTCATGCTACTGCTCAGCAAGTTTTTGCTTGTGGCATGTGCAGCTGGGCCAGACTATAAAAGTCCGGATATGGATTTGCCTGAATCCTGGGAAACCAAGTCAGTTACGAGTAGTCAAGTCGCAAAGAAGCCGGTAATGGCTGCAGGAGAACGGTGGTGGAGTTTATATGCTGATCCGGTTCTTGATAAGATTGAGGATGAAGCACTTGCTCATAATGTAGATGCCCAGTTAGCTGTTGCAAAGATATTGGAAGCGCGTTCGCAGTTGGTAATTGCAGAATCGGATTTGTACCCAGAGGTCAATGTCAATGGAGCGAATTCCCGTACTAAACGGAGTATTAATCCAGGGCAATTCATTCCACCAGTCCGTATCATAGATTTTTCAAGAATCATCCTGCAAGCCAGCTATGAACTGGATTTATGGGGAAAATTTCGCCGGTCCACTGAAGCCGCGCGCGCCGATCTTTTTGCCAGGAAATTTAACATCGATGCGGTTCGCCTGTCGCTAACTTCACAAGTGGCTCAACAATATTTCTCTTTATTGGCAGCGGATGCCCAAGAATCAGAAATTCGTCGAATACTGGCTGGACGTCAGGAACGTTTGCTCCTGGACAAGAAGCGTTATGCGGTTGGTGCTATTTCGGAATTTGATCTGCATCAGTCCAAAGCTGAGGCTGAAAATACCCAAGCGCAACTTGTCATGATTATAGGGGTTAGAGATCAGTTGGAAGCGGGCCTGGCTTTATTGTTGGGTCGTTCGCCACGTGAATTGATGCATGCCAGGTTGGAGCGTGGTCATCCTACTCTTGTGAATGTTTGGGTTCCTGACGGTTTGCCGGCAGAATTATTGTTCCGCAGGCCAGATCTTCAGGAAGCAGAACAAAATTTAATTGCAATGAATGCGCGTGTTGGAGTTGCGCGCGCGCAGTTTTTCCCTGCTATCAGTCTGACCTCTTATCTTGGGAGTGAAAGCATTTCGTTTTCTCGTTTGTTTACGGGGCCAGCGAGTATTTTTCAATTTGCTGCGGGGGTTGCCCAGCCAATTTTTAATGCTGGACGTATTGAGTCGGGTGTAAAGATTGCAGAATCCCGCCGAGAACAAGCTTTGTTGCAATATAAATATGCAGTTGCAAATGCCTTTACTGATGTGCGCAAGGCTTTGCTGGCACAAGATACTGCTCGCCAGAAACTGGTTGCCGAAACTGCGCGCGGTAGCGCGCTTGAAAAGGCGCATAAGCAAGCTGAAGTTCGCTATCGAGTGGGGATTTCAAGTCGCCTGGAGTTTTTGGATGTAGAAAGAAATTATCTGCTGGCGCAACTGAATCGAATTGACGCAGAGCGAGATCAGCGTATTGCTGTCGCTGATCTGATGAAGGCGATGGGTGGTGGCTGGCAGCAATCCCGAGCCAAAGAGACAATTAGTGCATTACCATCTAGAAATGGCTAAAGGCAGAGTTATTTCAAATTAAATCATGCTTTTTGATTAATCAATGTGGTTACTTGGGGAAGTAATATTGCTAATTTGTTTCTGCGAAAAATATAATTAATTGTTTATGTTGATGTTTTATTTAATCTGGTCAGAAACAATCCGGATCGAATGTATTGATGCTGCTAAAAAATAAAGTTATCGGTATTATCAGGTTGGATAATTCTTGTATACTTCCGGCATGAAGGATGATTCTGTTTAACCGGTCATTTAGTTTGGTTTTTCAGTCTGCTACTTTCAGTTATTTGAAGTCTGGCAATTAGGATTTTAAACGGGTACATGAATGCCAGATCATTATGTGTACAGCATTTTCTGGTAGTGAGCCTGGTATCAATGTGAACGTACTTTGATCATTGGTCTTGATTGTTTCGGTGCGCGTTTTTTTAGACTCCCTAAGTGGAAGGTTTACAGGGGGAAACAGATATTACCGGAAACCGGACAAGTATCTTCTAAGGGATATGAGTAAGCCTGATTATTTCCGGAAAAACTCCTAGATTAAGAGTATAGATGCTACCCGAATCAAAGTAGCAAATAAACCTGAAATCAGTTTCAGCCGTAAAAAAATCGGCAAACGCCTCAACTGTCATATTGGGTAGGGGGCAGTTCTTTAGAGCAGGTGGCTGAGTTTTCGCCATCTTCAACACTTCAGCTGGCATTGGACGAGGCATTGCGTCCAATGTCAGCATACAGGATACAATGAAATTTGCGGATAAATTTATTGCACATGGGTATTGGCTGTCGTAAAACAGCGAACAAAACTTTACGTTCGCCATACAGGCTTGAAGAGGCATGATGTGGGCCGAGTTTGTATTTTATATTTAGAAATTTTTGTGTCTGAATATGAAGTTGGTTGTACTGCATTTATTAATCTTACGATTGTTATGCCTGGCTGGATTAAGCGATGATATGCGGGTACGATGCTAGTACGTTGTGCATGGCTATTTATCGCAACATAGGGTTAACAATGGCAATATGAACTTGTTGTCAGTTGCTTAATTAAAATTTAAAAGGATAATTCAATGTCTACACCAAACAACCTTAAGACTGTTGGTCTCAAGACTACATTGCCCCGTCTTAAAATTCTTAATCTGTTTGAAAGTGCAGCAGTACGGCATTTAAGCGCAGAAGATGTTTATAAGATGCTGATCGAAGAAGGGCTTGATGTTGGATTGGCAACAGTTTATCGTGTACTTACACAGTTTGAACAAGCAGGATTGCTTGTTCGTCATCATTTTGAAACTGGAAAGGCGGTGTTTGAGCTGAATAAAGGTGGACACCATGATCATTTAATTTGTTTGCAATGCGGTCGGGTTGAAGAATTTCATGATCCGGCGATTGAAAAGCGTCAAATTAAGATCGCAGATGAACTTGGCTTTAAGATTCGAGATCATGCCCTCTACCTTTATGCGGACTGTACCAAGGTTAATTGCCCTTACAAGTCATAAATGTATTTCAGGAGGAGGGAACGAAACGACCACTTCTGATGCGGGGAAAGTTTAATTCACTTTGCGATGTTAAGGATCAGGCTGCTATTTGATTTTCGGATTAGGCAATTTCACTTAATGGGCAGGTAGTCAGCTATCAACAGGAAAAGTAATTACATGATCTACTTCTAGACGGATCCCGATCTGTTCGCCAATAGCGTGGACATGATGGCTGGGGACAAGGGACAATACCCGGTTTCCGCTAGGCAGGCGTAAGGTATAAAGGATATCCGCACCACGGAATGCTTTATGCTCCACTAAGGCAAGCAAGGGGCTTGCGTCATCATGTACGATATCGTCCGGGCGTAGCAACACTTCTACGGTGGTGTTTTTGCATTTTATGCCTTTGCGTTCTGCTAAAGTGCGGTTGCCCGGAATTTCACAATATAGCAGGCCGAGTTCAATTTCTACCTGGTTTGTATTTAGCACTTTACCTGGCAGGAAAACCCCTTGGCCGACAAAATCGGCAACAAAACGATTTGCAGGTACATGGTACAAATTATATGCCTTGTCCCACTGCTGGATTTCACCATTTTGCATGACCCCGATAACGTCGCCCATTGCGAAAGCTTCATGTTGGTCATGAGTGACAACTATCGCAGTTGTTCCTTGTTGTTTAAGGATGTCACGTACTTCAAGCGAGAGTCTTTCGCGCAAATCAACATCCAGGTTGGAAAAAGGCTCATCCATCAATAGTAGATTCGGGCAGGGGGCTAGTGCTCTGGCCAGAGCAACCCGTTGTTGCTGTCCACCAGAAAGTTCATGAGGGTAAGCAAGTCCACTCCCTTCAAGGCCGACAGTGTGTAGCAATTCATCCACACGTTTATTACGTTGGGTTCTGGGCTGTCCATGCAAGCCAAAACCTACATTGGCAGTTACGTTCAAATGGGGAAACAGTGCGTAATCCTGGAATACCATGCCAATGCGTCGTTTTTCTGCGGGCA
Source organism: Candidatus Nitrotoga fabula (assembly GCF_905221025.1). Lineage (GTDB taxonomy): Bacteria > Pseudomonadota > Gammaproteobacteria > Burkholderiales > Gallionellaceae > Nitrotoga > Nitrotoga fabula. The sequence goes on along the minus strand of NZ_CAJNBL010000043.1, from coordinate 3,699 downwards.
TGGTAAAACCGGGAGAACTTACTTGTTGACCATTTAAAATGATTTCCCCATTGGTAATAGGCTCAAATCCAGCGATAGCCCGGAGCACAGTGGTCTTGCCGCACCCGGAAGGCCCAAGCAGACAACCAATTTCCCCTGCGTCAAGCGCAAATGACAGATTGCGCAGCACGGTTCGTGAATTGTAAGACTGACTGACGTGTTTTAGTTCAAGTAGCATGGTGATTGGGGTGTTAAGTCCGGCAAAAATTTTCTTGGTCGAGATTCAAAAATTTGTATTGTTTTTTCAGCATTTGAACTATGCAGAAAGCAGGACGAAGTTACCTTGATCGGTATCTGGTTAGCAAAATTACAGGTACAAGACCGATTAGTACCAAGGATATGGCGGGTAATGCTGCACGGTTCCATTCGCCTGCAGCGGTCATTTCAAATACCCGGACAGCCAGTGTATCCCATCCAAAAGGGCGGGTCATCAGAGTAATCGGCATTTCTTTCATTACATCCACGAATACTAAAGTGGCTGCCGTGAGCAGGCTGCCGCTAAGCATGGGCAGATGGACGCGGGCGATCAGGCGGCTGCCGGAAATGCCCAGGCTACGTGATGCTTCATCCACGTTGCGGGTGATGCGGTGCATTTGGCTATCTATCGGGCTGTGAGCGACCGCCAGAAAACGGATCAGGTATGCTGTAAGCATAACCATTAAAGAGCCTTGTAAAAGAGGGGTCTGTATCCAGCCCATAGCAATTAGCCGATTATCCAGCCATGCAACAGGAACAAACGCCCCTACTGCCAGTACTGTGCCCGGGAGAGCGTAACCAATTGTGGCAATACGGGAGGCAATGCGTAATGCCAGCCCTGGCCGCTGTCGTGAGCTATAGCTTAATAGAAGGGAAAACGATCCTGCCAGCAATGCAGAAAAAGTTGCCAGAATCAAGGAATGCCAGAAAAAATCGAAATAGCGTACATCAAAATCCTGCCCGATGATCTCCAATGTCCACAATAGCAATTGAGTGACTGGTACGATAAATCCAAGTGTAAGTACCGCAAAGCAATAACCGGTAGCCATCCAAGCGCAAGTGCTAGAAAGATGGATACGGGCCTGTACACTGTGCTTTCCAGCTTGAGTATAGTTCATACGCGTTCGGGTTTGTTGTTCTGCCAGCAATACTACCAGCACAAATACAATCAGAATTGATGCCAGCTGTGAAGCGGCTTGTAGCGAAAATAACGAGAACCACGCTTTATATATTGCAGTAGTGAAAGTATCGTAGTTGAATATGGCAACAGTACCAAAGTCTGCCAGGGTTTCCATAAGGGCCAGCATTGCACCACCTGCGATCCAGGGGCGTGCCATCGGTAGCGCTACACGGAAAAAACCAACGGTTGGTGATAGTCCGAGGGATTGGGCTACCTCAAGAGCCTGCCTGCCTTGAGTTGAAAATGCGTTGCGGGTAATCAGGTACACATAGGGATATAGTGCTAAAGTCATTACAGCGATTACTCCGCCTCTAGAACGGATTGGAGGAAATTCAGTCAATCCCCACCATTCTCGAGCCAGGGTTTGGATAGGGCCGATAAAATCGAGTAGGCCAATTGCGACAAATGCAGTTACATAGGCTGGGATTGCCAATGGCAATAATAGTGCCCAGGAAAAGTATCTACGACCGGGGAACTCGCAAACAGCAGTAATCCATGCCAGAGAAACACCTAATAGTACTACGCCCAAGCCGACCCCGAGCACAAGCCAGAAAGTATTGCTGATCAATTCAGGTAGCTGAAATTGTAGGAGATGTGACCAAATTTCTCGTTCAGGTGTGAGCAATGAGCACATTACCACCGTCACAGGAATTAAAGTCAGCGAGGCAATGAATATTGCTGTAATTGTCCAGCCGCTTGGGAATCGAAATTTAAATGTAAAAGCGCCCGCTGTGGGCGCCTTTACAGTGGATTTAGGTAAGTGATGCATCAATAATATTTATTTATATCCGGTACGATCCATCAATTTTACCGCAGTGGCCTGCAATTCACCTGCTTTAACTAGATTGGTAGGATTTTGTTTGAATTGCCCCCATGCCGCAATCTTGGCATCAGGTTTTATTTTCGGGTTTACGGGATATTCCATGTTTATATCGGCAAACAGGTTTTGTGCTTTGTCTGAGGACAGCCATTCCAGGAATTTAACTGCTTCTGCTTGATGCTTGGCGTGGCGAGTGATGCCAGCTCCTGAAACATTTACATGTACGCCACTGTCCTTAATATTTTGATTTGGCCAGAAAATTGCAAGTGGCAGTTTAGGATTTTTTTTCAGCAATCCCCCAAAATAGTATGTGTTTGCTATCGTGAGATCACACTGACCGGCAACCACTGCCAGCATTGCTCTGGAATCATCAGAAATAGGAGAGGTGGCAAGATTATTCACCCAGGATTTAATGATCTGCTCAGTTTTTGCTTCACCATATTCATGGATCATCGTGGCAACTAATGATTGATTATAAACAGATTTTGATGTTCTCAAACATAGTCGCCCTTTCCATTTCGGATTACCCAAGTCTTCGTAAGTAGAGAGGGCGGAAGGCTTTACCTTCGCCCTATTGTATATGATGGTGCGTGCTCGTACTGATAGGCCGAACCATTGGTTTGCTGGATCGCGGAGATGGGAAGGAATGTTATCCAGAAGCTTTTGGGATTGCACGGGTTGTAATAATCCCAGATTAGTCGCTTGCCAAAGGTTTCCCGCATCAGCAGTAATAAGCATGTCAGCCGGCGTATTGGCCCCCTCTGCTTTAAGTTTCTGCAGTAAAGCTCCTTCTTTGTCAGTGAGGAATTTAATGGTTGTGCCGGTTTCTTTAGTATATGCGTCAAATAACGGCTTGATAAGTTGTTCGTTGCGTGCAGAGTACACAACAATTTCATTGGCTGCATTTGCAGCAAAGGTTACTGTAAGGATGAAACTCGCAAAAATAATGTTTCGAAAGCACTGAAAGTAAGGCAGGGATTTGTCCATATGTATCAACTCCAGGGTGTCGAATGTTAGGTAACGTAATATCCAGATAGATACTCATGAATATATATGTAAATGATAATTATTAAATTAAGGATGGTCAAACAAATACTGTGGGATATTGAGTGAGTGCCTATAAAGACTAAGCTAAAGTCATTCTGAGAAAGATGAACGTGTCTATCATGTAAGGGCTGATCGAGGGGGGTTCAACCAACATAATCGAAATTTCAATACAATAGTTAAAGACTTCAAACGACTTCAAAAAAGATTGGTCAGTCATTCTAAAACAAAAGATCCAATATAAAGAGTGAGACATAAAATTCATGGGTAGATATTCTTTAACAATCTAGGTGTTGCACTTCATATTCGGACGTAAGCTATTCAAGTCATTATTCATTATTTAGAATTGATAAATCGGGAGGGGGAAATAATAATATTCCGAGATAATGTTTTCCGAGATAATGTTTTCCGAGATAATGTTTTCCGAGATAATGTTTTCCGAGATAATGTTTTCCGAGATAATGTTTGACAAAGGATAACGGGCTTGCTATAGTTCAATTCTTCGCTGACGCGGGGTGGAGCAGTCTGGCAGCTCGTCGGGCTCATAACCCGAAGGTCGTAGGTTCAAATCCTGCCCCCGCAACCGTAGATTGCAAATGCAATTACAGCAGCCTGTTCTTTAAAAGTTTACAGACAACCG
>NZ_CAJNBL010000042.1 GCF_905221025.1 Candidatus Nitrotoga fabula | reverse complement strand
GGCCGGACACTGGCAAGACAACGTTCGATGACAGAAACTTCATTTTTAACGATCATGCACAGGCCGATCGTACGGCGGGTACGTGTCAATGTATCATCCAGAATATCTTCCTCCTGCGGGGGCATTGATTTGAAAAGTATTTACTATTCAGTTTGATGGTAGGATGTTTGAGGGGTATAGCCTGCTTTTTATGGATCGCTTACCGTGGAATACGCACGTTAGGTTTGGTTGCTATGATATTTTAGCTCATCGGTTATGTACCTTGATGTAACCTGTTTTTTTCAATTTTAGCGGAATAATGAATGTTATTTTTTCTAAGTGTGGCAGTGGTCTGTTGGCGCCGGCTGATTTTGAGCATATAAGTCTATTTGTACCGGTTGAATTTTGACTAGGTAATCCATGTATTTTGCTTAATTTTTAAGCAGAAGCAAATAGGGGTGATTACCATGGCCATTTACGCAAAAAATCAACTGAATTGCCCCGGTTTTCGTGGAGGCTATGTGGTTTATGTTAAGCCCGCAGAATTGCTCTTTTCGGCGAGTTGTTAAACAGCGTTTGATTATTTTCACTTTTAATATTCATTTTTAAAAGATTCAAAATGCAATAGTTAAAATATACAGTCGCATAAAAAATAACACTGGAAAAGTGCAGCGCTGTTTACTGAAAAAAATTCAACGCTGATTAACATTACAATACGCTACTATCCAAAACAGGAAAATTTTGAAGGCAAAGTATCTGTGGAGCCCAGTAGAGTTTAATAGAAGAATAAAGGATAAAGACATGGACAAACTTCACTACATTCACAGCCGCGCAGGCCATATAGACGGGGGTGCGGATACTGCGCCAGGCGACATTGATGCCATTGTGGAAGCGCTTGCTCAAGATCCACGAAAGCATCTGGTGATTCATTTTCACGGCGGTTTGGTCTCAAAGAAGACAGGGCTATCTATTGCTGACCGTTTGCTCAATGAAGATAAAGTATATTCCCCAACGCCAATTACCGGAGGGTATCCTGTATTTTTCGTTTGGGAGTCAGGAGCATGGGAAACGATACGTAATAACCTTACCGAACTTGCGGATGAACCCGTATTCAAGCAATTGCTGCGCAAGCTTGTGCAATATGCGCTCGAACGACTGGGGGCGCAAGACACTTTCGGTCATGCCCGGTCGGTTGGACAGATGTCTTGTGGAGCTTTAACGAGTGAAGTAACAAATGTATTCGATACTTTTTGGACGAAACCAGAAAAATCGACCATTCCGTATCATAAATTTATTCCATTGGTGGCGACTACTCAGGCGCGTTCGGCATCTCTTGGAATCAGCGAGGATGAGATTCAGGCCGATCTGGAACAGGACCCGAAGTTTCTGGAAGCGCTTGCGTCATTACCGGATTTGCCAGCGGCAACTAGAAGTGCTTTTGCGCCACGAGGTATGTTGGAGCATCGTTCTGCGTTCTCCGAACTGGCATCAAGAGAGTTTTCGAAAACATCAGCTACGCGCGGACTGGTTGAGTTATACCAGGTGGTCAAATTTATTACTGCAACTCTTCGGGGAGTTTTACGGCGTTACGCAGATGGGCGAGATCATGGTTTTTACGCAACGTGTGTAGAAGAACTGGTGCGAAACTTTAAGGTTGCAGGTAGCGGGTTGAATGATTGGGGCAAGGCTTTAGAGTGGAACCGCATGAAGCAGGATACTGCAGATGCTTTTGGTCCGGATTCAGAAGTGCATGCCGGCACAGCTTTTCTTGCTCGCCTCAAAAAGGCTTTTTCCAATGGATTGCAGTTAGAGCGGATCACCCTGGTTGGACATAGCACTGGCGCAGTTTACATTGCGCATTGGCTTGAGCATTGTAAGAATTATTTCCCGGAAAGTCTCAAACAAGACATTATTTTTCTTGCCCCTGCGATCACGTATGATTTGTTTTCCCAGACAATTCAGACCTGCGAATCGCGTATTGGCAATTTCCGTATGTTTGCGATGAGAGACGCACTTGAGCGGGATGACCAGGTTTGGGGTCAGGATGACGAGCTGCCTGACGGACAGGACTGGCGTCGTTTCATTTACCCGTCATCCTTGCTGTATCTCGTATCCGGGATACTGGAGTCACGTCTTGATTTCAGTGGCCATTTAAAGGATGAGCCTGATATGCCGGTATTGGGAATGGAGCGGTTTCTGGTGATGAAGGATATCTATGCAGATGCCAGCTTTCCTTCGGTAAAATTTGTTCGCGATTGGTTGCAACAGGTTCCAGGTAGAATGGTCTGGTCGAAATCAACGGACCAGTCAGGTGGCTTTAACAGTGAAAGCATCGACCACGGCGCATTTGATAATGATGCCGCGACCCTGCAAAGCCTGCGTGCCATTGTTGAAACAGGGTTCTGATGTCCAAGCTAGATCATTATGCCATTCTGGTTGCGATTAATCGCTACCCCGGCCTTTCTGATTTGTCCGGTCCAGAGAATGATGCAAACGAATTTTTCAAATGGTTGATTGATCCAGCAGGGGGTGATCTCCAGGATCCAGCAGGAATTCCGCCCGAGCAAAGGCGCGTGGAGATCATTCGATCTTCTGATTATACGGTTGTTACCGACCCATATGAAGCCAATCCAACTGAAACCCATTTTAAGAAGGCCTTAAATCGATGGCTTAAGGCAGACGGAGAGTGGCGCGATCGTGTTGGTGAACGGTTGTATCTTTTTTTTGCAGGTCATGGGTTTACATCAGGGGCGTTAGAGGATCCTGCATTATTTACAGCACAGGCCCAGAACGGGGATACGGCGCATATTGCAGGTTTTCGTTATGCATCCAAGATTCGGAATAGCGGCTTCTTTGATGAAATCGTTCTGATCATGGATTGCTGTCAAGATGTGCTCAAGGCTTCGCCGGTCAGTGACCCTACGTGGAATCCGCCAGATCGGCAGCGATCGAGCCAGGTGAAGTTCATGCAGGCCTATGGCGCTCCGCGCGGGCGCAAAGCCTTTGAGATTGCCAATGCATCGGGAGAAGTGCACGGGTATTTCTCTGCGGTGTTTCTGGATGCAGTGAAGAATGCACAGGCTGACTCAAATAATAACGTATCGGCACGTGCGATAGAGGACAAATTTTGTGAACTATGGGAAGAACGGGGTTACTTGAAATTAATGGGTTATCAACCGCCGTTTAGTGGTACAGGCAAATGGACGTTTTATCATCGCAACCTCATGCCGATTCCAGTTACAGTTGAATGTACGGACGTAGTTCCTGATAAATTATTGGACATGGATGAATTGATGACGGACATGATTAGCTCCAAGCAAATATCGCTGTCTTTGGAATCCAATGGTGTGCCGTCCCGTGTCTTTTCTTTAAGGAAGTATCCGAAGAAGCTCGGGATTCCAGGAATAAACCCGGGCGTTGACCGGTTAATTGAAAAAGCCCTTGAACCGCATTCTCATGAGGGTCGGTTGGTCAAAATAACGGTTGAATTGCATTCCCGTGATCCGGGTGTACGGATTTCTGTAATCGACGCACAAAAAAAATTGATTGTGGAAGATTTGGAGTACGTCAAAACGGCTTTATCTCCGGGGCAATACACTGCCCGGTTTCGATTAGGCGATGCAGTGGCAGAACAAAAATTCAGGTTAAAGGAGAATAGAAAATCGCCACTCAAAATTGTGCAGCCCGATCTCCAGTTTTCCTCCCCCATGCCAATGGAAGGAACGTCAACCAACCATGAATATCATTCCTGTCCGGCTAGAGATATCCTGTCTTACGCTGCTGAGCAGGCGAGCCAGATCGATTCTTCCAGTTCAGTCGCAACGCTGATGGTGTTTGCCAGGGATTCTGCGCATCAGGTGAATACAGCGTGGAGAATGAGCGAAGAGGTACGGCAAGGATTGCGTTTCCGCAGGCTGGATGATGAGACAGGCGAATTTCATTCCGTACCCTGCGAGGTTGCGGTAGATGGTAACTGTGGTTATTCATCGGTTTTGCTCAGTCGTTTGTCTCCTGGTACCTACCTGCTTGGTGTTCGAAGGCTGCAACGGGAGCTTTGGATCTGGCAGGAGATGGTATTGACGGTGGCTCCAGGGTGGCGTACAGAGGTCTATCTGGACAGCGTTGAAGACGATTTCACAGAACGACGATATGATATTGAGTCAGCCAGTGTGTATGTAACTCGTGTAACTGGCCGTAACTCGTTATATGGTTCGGATGCAAAACATACGGAGCAGGTGAGAATCGCACTCATGGAAGGCTCACTTCTGCTGGGAAAAACACATCCGGACGCTTCGTATCCTGGAGATCCCGGTTCATTCGACAGGTATTCCCCGATGTATCATCTGTACCGCGCTTACGCATTGGCTTTTTCAAAGGAACCAGACTGGTCTCATGTTCGCGCGCTTTGTGAGCATCTTCAAGCAACCTGGACAGATCGTTCAGCTGATGTGAAATTACTAGAAGGTTGGTGTGCTTCAGCAGGGGCAAAAAAGAATTTGCCCGAAAAGATAAATTTCAGACCAGACGAGGTGCCCATGATTGCCAGGGGGTGGGAAATCGCTGCAAAACTTGGGCATAGCGGAGCCTTGGCAGAACCGGTGCAGTACAATGTGGGCATGTGGCGGACGTCGAGCAGGCTCTGGACACAGACGCAAGTCCCAGTAGAGGTTGATCCTTGGCGGACGCATGAAGGTGATTCGATTGGATTGTTTTTACATCGCGTGGATGGGGGTATCCATTCAAAACGAATTTCCCCGGATTCGATCCCTTTCAGTCATAGATACAGTCCCCTTCAGCAATCCCTCCGCAGAGCGCTGATTGATGCGCATGAAATGGGTGAAGAAGGACTACTAGATGCCGCCATGGAGAAAATCGCAGTGGCATCCGGGCTTGAGCTGAATATTGTGAAGCATGCAATGAATGAGCTGATAGAGCAGTCATCGGACGGCAGCATGAACAAACCGGATTAACGATTCGCTCAACCTTGCCGCGCCCGGCGCGGGCGCGGAGATTGAAGCTCATTCTGGATCAGTTTCCTGACAGTGGGGAATTTCCCGTGGTGACGGGAAGTCGCGGCAGGGTTTGCTCTGGAAACTCACCCGTCAGCGAGTTGAGAAACGCAACAATATCCTCCACCTGGCTGTCATTCAGTTTTTTATTGAGCTGAGTGCTTGCCATTACCCGTACAGCTTCTTCCAGGGTTGGCACGGAGCCATTGTGGAAGTACGGTGCGGTCAGTGCAATGTTGCGCCAGGTCGGTACACGCCACATATGCTTGTCCTTGGCGTCTCCTGTGACATGGAAGCGACCCATGTCCTGGTCGAGTTTGTAATTTTTTATATAAGGATTGTTCGTAAACATCGGAAATTTCTGATAGAAACCCTGACCCAGCGGCAAGGATGTCGGTCCGTTAAAGTTGATACCGGTGTGACAGCTGGTGCATCCGATATCTGTAACCAGTTTCATGCCACGCTTTGCCTGCTCGGAAAGGATATTTTTTTCTCCTTTCAGGTAGCGGTCAAAGGCACTATTCGGAGTAATCAGGGTGCGCTCATAGGATGCGATCGCTTTGGCGATGTTATCGTAAGTAAGCGGATCGTTTCCGCCAAAAACGGACTTGAATTGTTCCACATAACCGGGGATGGATTTTATGCGGGCTACCGTAAATTCTGCCGATGGCATGGCCATTTCAACAGGATTTAGAATCGGGCCTTTTGCCTGATCTTTCAGAGTGGCGGCGCGACCATCCCAGAACTGGACGGAATGGAACGCCGAATTCCAGACGGTTGGCGCATTTCTTCCGCCTTTTTGCCCGGCTTCACCGATGGATACTGGGCGGTCGTCGGTCCCGCCTGTCATGACGTTGTGGCAGGAATTGCAGGATAGGGAGCCATTCAGGGACAGGCGTGGATCAAAAAACAGCTGTTTTCCCAGTGCAATTTTAGCTTCCGATTGCGGGTTATCTGCAGGTGCAGGCGCCTTGTCGGGCAAAGGTTCAAACGCATGGGCACATGGAACCAATGACAGGAAAGCAACAATAATCGTGCGGGTGAATATAAGCGGGTATCGCATGGTGGGTTCTTTACCGGGATTCTCAAGAAATTGCAGCCTTATAGGCTGTTGTTGAAAAAGTCACAATCTACCTCCCGAAACTGATAGGTAAAATTACTGGGTATCCGTGAGGGGTCTATTTAAATAAGTTGCATCCTTATTGATCAGACATCAACGAATTTGAATCAATTTACTACGAAGCTGATTCTGGTATGCAGGAAATCGGGTTTTCAACCTATAGTATCGACAACATTTGCCAATGCGCATTTTACCATGCGGGTTTTCTGAACGGATTAAGTCGTTTTGTTTGGCAGCGGCGGTAATGCACATGTAAGATGTACTTTATTTTGAATCGCCCCGGATTTTGAGGAGGCTCCAACCATTTGAGAGAATGGAGCCATGAACAAACAAAACAAATTTTCCCTCGAAGTAAAAGAACGCGCTGTACGGTTGATCCAGAAGCATCGTGGCGAGTATCCGGGTTTGAGGGGGATTCTTCTTGCGCCTTGCTTGATTGGGATTGGATTTCTAACCGGCTGCTTGCAACCTGGTACTTGTCCTTCGAAGCGATAGGCATTTCTGGCAGCATCTTGCCGGGCAGTCATTCTTCATTCTCCTGCGGGTGAGCGTTACAACAGGACAGTATGCTAGGAATGACTAGCATACTATCTGTATGACGCAATCGAAGGGGTGCAGGAATTCGCTACCCGATGGCTATGGTCATATAATCATGAACGACCCAATATGGTTATCGGTGGCATTACCTCGAAGCAGAAATTAGCCTGGATCACTTAGTTTCTACTTTTAGCTCTTCTTAAAAATGAGGGGGTTACCTAATGAGCATAAGCAGAATTCATGAGATTTGCGACCAGATATCTGAGCTTGAAAAAAAGCTGGATGCGGCTATTGAGGAACAGAGCGGGCGTCTTCCTTACCAGATTGATGGAAAACGCGTGATATTCAATGCGGATATCGAAGAGTCACATCAGCATGCCAAGATGGGATTGCTGCGCTGGTTTATGACGGTGCGTCCACAAAATTATTTAACCATGCCTTTCATATATGGCATGACGGTTCCTCTTCTGTTTCTGGATCTCTGTGTCAGTTTTTTCCAGTTACTCTGTTTTCCGGTTTACAGAATTCCAAGAATAAAACGTGCGGACTATTTTGTGATGGATCATCGGCATTTGGCTTACCTGAATATGATTGAGAAAATGCATTGCCTGTATTGTTCCTATGTGGTTGGGTTGTTGGCTTACGCAACGGAAATCACGGCACGCACGGAACAATACTTTTGTCCGATCAAGCATGCACGTAAAATTCTGGGTGCACATTCCCGCTATGAAAATTTCCTGGACTATGGCGAAGCGGAGCGTTTTCATGAAAAACTTCAGAAAATTCGCATCAAACTTGCCAATGAAGCGGAGCAGGAGCACAAGCGGAAATAAAATTCTTCCAGAAATGTAGATGATCCGACCAGATAGCCTTCGGATCAATAATGTCCATGTCGCTGGAAACAATGCTCCAGGAAGCTGCTAACAAAGGAACTTAAGGCGATTTCATGCAATTACAGGGGTTGTATGGGCTCAAGCACCTACGGGTTGCGGGTGCTTGAACGATCGGATGTTGTTACGCTTTTTCAACCTGCGACACGTCTCGGATAGCTCCTTTGGAGGCTGAAGTAGTCATGGCTGCATACGCACGCAATGCAGCGGAAACCGTCCTGTCACGATTGACCGGTTTCCATGCAGATGCACCTTTGGCATCCATTATCTTGCGGCGGCTTTGCAAGGTTTCTGCAGACACTGCCAGATGAATCGTCCGGTTGGGAATATCAATTTCAATGGTGTCACCTTCTTCTATCAGGCCGATGGCTCCGCCTTCAGCTGCTTCTGGTGAAGCGTGGCCGATGGAAAGTCCGGATGTGCCACCTGAAAAACGGCCGTCCGTTAATAAAGCGCATACTTTTCCTAAACCTTTTGACTTGAGATAGCTGGTTGGATAAAGCATTTCTTGCATGCCCGGCCCGCCTTTGGGGCCTTCATAACGAATGACAACAATGTCGCCAGCTACGATTTGGTCACTCAAAATGCCCGCAACAGCCGCATCCTGACTTTCAAAGATGCGTGCGCGACCAGTAAACTTCAGCACACTGTCATCCACCCCGGCAGTTTTGACGATGCAGCCTTCGGATGCAATGTTGCCGTACAACACCGCCAGACCGCCATCCTGCGAATAAGCATGCGCCTTGTCGCGGATACAACCGGAGGTGCGGTCATCATCCAGGGTTGGATAGCGCATGGATTGTGAAAAAGCCACGGTAGTGGAAATGCCGCCCGGTGCTGCCCGGTAGAAAGTTTTCACAGCCTCATCCTCAGTGCGCAGGATATCCCACTCATCCAGTGCCGCAGTCATGCTATCGGCATGCACGGTAGGGACTTCGCGATGGATGAGGCCTGCACGATCCAGTTCGCCCAGAATACCCATGACCCCCCCGGCGCGATGTACGTCTTCCATGTGATATTTTTGGGTGGCAGGAGCCACTTTGGATAAACAGGGTACGCGGCGGGAAATGGCATCGATATCCGCCATGCTGAAATTTACGCCGGCTTCGTTAGCTGCTGCTAAAAGGTGCAAAACCGTATTGGTGGAGCCGCCCATGGCCACATCCAGACTCATGGCATTCTGAAATGCCTGAAATGAGGCAATGCTGCGGGGAAGGACAGAGACATCGTCTTGTTCATAGTAACGTTTGGCCAGCTCTACGATGCGACGCCCCGCACGTAAAAATAACTGCTCCCTGTCGGCATGGGTGGCAAGCAGGGAACCATTTCCCGGTAACGATAAACCCAGGGCCTCGGTCAGGCAGTTCATGGAATTGGCGGTAAACATGCCCGAGCAGGAACCGCAGGTCGGGCAGGCGGAGCGCTCAATGGCAGTAACTTGCTCATCGCTGATGTGGTCATCCGCTGCTTCCACCATGGCATCGACCAAATCCAATGCGCGGGCTTGACCGTGCCAATCCACTTTGCCGGCTTCCATCGGGCCGCCAGAAACGAAGATTGCGGGGATGTTCAAGCGTAGTGCAGCCATCAGCATGCCGGGGGTGATTTTGTCGCAATTGGAGATACATACCAATGCATCTGCACAGTGGGCATTAACCATATATTCTACACTGTCGGCAATCAGGTCACGGCTGGGTAGCGAATACAGCATGCCGCTATGCCCCATTGCGATGCCGTCATCTACTGCGATGGTGTTGAATTCCTTAGCCACGCCGCCGGATTTTTCAATTTCGCCCGCTACTAATTGACCCATATCTTTTAAATGCACATGACCGGGTACAAATTGAGTGAACGAATTGGCTATCGCGATGATGGGTTTGTTGAAATCCCCTTCCTTCATGCCAGTGGCACGCCAGAGGGCTCTTGCGCCAGCCATGTTGCGGCCTTGGGTAGTGGTGCGGGAACGATATTGCGGCATGGAATACCTCGATGAAAATAGATACGGAAAGTGTACCATTTTACTTCAATTCTCCGTGAGGCTGTCCGGGAATGCGACATTTGCTCAAGCCAACTACCTGACCTGAGGCCGAAGTTGTTTTTCAGGTCATGAATGGCAAATCAGGATGAATCTGCTGGATTTTCCCTTGGCCTGGGTTGAAGCTGGTTCCGGCCTTTCTGCACTGCGGGTCCGGACATGGCAGGCTGGGGGAGAAATCGATAGATCGAAACTGATTAGATTTAGGGGAGCGTATTACGGTTATTTAACAATAGAGGAATATCGTTAATGGAGAAACTGGCAATTTTTCGGAAATAGATCTGGATATCAGCCATTTGCTCAGGTATTCTTCAATTATGAAGTTGCATTTATAAAATTTACACGAAAAGACCTATAACTTAGGAACTATAAAAAATCATGAAAAAATTAAATTGGTCCGGTTATCTTGTGGCGTTGTCAGCGTTATATTTCCTGTCTGGTACGATTGCCATGGCGGAAGAGAACGTGTCCCGTGTTTGGGTAAAGTATCATTCCGGCCAGGCGGAAAATGCCCACAATGCATTGAATCAGGCGGGTGCAAAAATCCACTTCAAGTTTCCAAACCTCAATGCGATTGCGGCTACACTTCCTACAGTGGTACTGGAGATTTTATCCAAAATGCCAGGTATCGAATTCATTGAAGAAGATGCAAAGCGCTACCCATCTGCCCAAACTGTACCTTATGGAATCAATATGGTTCAGGCTCCCAGTGTATGGGATGCAGACAATAATGGTGAAGTTGATATCGGAGCGCCTGTCGGAGCCGGGGTAAAAGTCTGCATTATCGATTCAGGACTTTATTCAGCACATGAAGACATCCCCCAAACCGATGTAACAGGTGTGAACACTACAGCAGGGAACTGGAACCAGGACGGTTGCGGACACGGGACTCATGTTGCAGGAACGATTGATGCTGTGAACAACACCATTGGAGTGGTCGGTATCTCGCCCGGGAAAATTCCTTTACATATCGTCAGGGTTTTTGGCGATAGTTGCAGCTGGGCATACAGTTCCGATCTGGTCAGTGCTGCGGATGCTTGCAAGGCTGCTGGAGCGAAAGTCATTAGCATGAGTTTGGGAGGAGGTACTCCATCTGCTACGGAGCAAACTGCGTTCCAGAATTTATGGGATCAGGGCATATTGTCGGTTGCCGCAGCGGGGAATGGTGGAAATTCTGCGAAATCCTATCCAGCTTCTTATTCATCGGTTATTTCTGTCGCCGCAGTGGACAGCACAAAGGCCAGGGCAAGCTTTTCCCAGTACAACGCGGAGGTTGACCTGGCTGCACCGGGTGTAGGCGTGTTAAGTACCGTCCCGTGGAACTCCCCAACCCTGAAGGTGGGCACGGATTCATACCTTGCCAGTTCAATAGAGAATTCTGCCGCCACTCAGGCTTCGGGAGCTTTGGTCAATGGAGGCCTATGTGGAACTACAGGCGATTGGAGTGGACAAGTCGTATTGTGTCAACGGGGTACGTATTCATTTTATGATAAGGTCAGCAATGTTCAAAACAGCGGTGGTACCGCAGCTATCATTTATAACAATGTATCCGGCAACTTTACCGGGACACTTGGAAACGGTAATTTTTCCACGATCCCTGCCATTTCCTTGAGTAAAGAAGATGGGGAAGCTGTTCTTGCAAGTTCGTTGGGCCAAGCAGCTACAGTGAACAATATCACTATACAACCTGGAAGCGGCTATGAGGCATGGGATGGCACATCAATGGCCACTCCCCATGTATCAGGAATCGCTGCCCTGATTTGGAGTGCGGATACATCCAGGACCAACAGCCAGGTGCGGGCAGCATTGGAAAATACCGCTCTGGATTTAGGCGTATCCGGTCGGGATGATAGTTTTGGTTATGGATTGGTACAAGCAGCGGGCGCTTTGCAATATTTAACAAGTAATTCGACACCGACCCCACCCAGCCCGCCGACAAACCTTTCTGCAATCGCCAATTCAAAGAGTCAGGTTACTCTTGCCTGGACTGACACGAGCAGTAATGAAACGGGTTTTAAAATCGAGCGTTGTAAAGGGTCGACCTGTACCAATTTTGCTCAGATTGCTACCGTTCCTTCCAACAGCCAACAGTATGTCAATACGGGCCTGGTTAAAAACACCACTTATCGGTACCGGATAAGATCCTATAATTCATCGGGAAATTCTGCTTATGCAGGACCTGTGTCTGTAACAACAAAATCAAGGTAATAGCCGATAAGGCCATCGCGTCATCCGTAAAATTTACGGAGGTGCAGCGTCATGCTTCACTTGTGTGTCGACCGGTAAGGTTAAATGCATGAGGCTTGTGGCATTGCGTGTTCGCACGGCGCATCGTGAGCTGGAATTCCAGAGCATCCGATGCGAGCCGGCTTTCGTGCCCAACGCTTTGAAGCAAGCCTTGCATGCCCGGCAACCGGGAGGAGATGTGGTTGTTCATCCATAATTACTGATTGGAACCTATCCTGGTATATGCCCCGCCGATAGCAGCTGGGACAAAATACGATTGGCAATTCGCCCAATCGGCAGGTGCAATTTAACTTGGCCCAAATAGCACCTGCAAAACCCGGGGTGATTCAAGCCTTTTTCTGATCAATATCTGCGCGAAGCCTTTGCATTGTTTTTAATGTCCATTGTCAATGTTCAATTTTTTCAGGTTGAATTTCTTGTCGCTCGCTGTAGGGTTGTTCATTTCATAACAGGTGCTGTGCTTGTCCGCATCGGATTTTCACAGCATGTCGCATTCCAGAAGATCGAAGATTTCACGTAGTATCATCGCAATACGATTCACCAGAAACGGAGGTTTTTCAATGATGAAGTCCTGGACGGTTAGGTTCCTGATTCTTGCATCTGTGTTGTTGCTTTCCCTGCGCTCGGAAGCGGAGATTCTCCAGGGAAGGGTCATCGGGATTTCGGATGGCGATTCGGTGACGGTTCTGGATGCTTCCAGCATGCAGGTCAAGGTACGACTGATGGGAATGGATGCCCCGGAAAGGAAACAGGCATTCAGCAAACGATCCAGGCAATCTCTTTCTGCACTGCTTTTCGACAGACAGGTGACAGTCGAATCCAGTAAAAAAGATAAATATGGCCGTACGGTCGGAAAGATTCTGATGGATGGGTTGGATGTCAATCTTGAACAGATTAAGACCGGGATGGCATGGCATTACAAACAATATCAGGATGAACAGCCAGATGGAGACAGATTGCTTTATGCGCAGGCAGAAGAGGAGGCCAGGGCAGCCAGGCACGGGTTATGGATGGAGGCAGATCCTGTTCCGCCATGGGAATGGCGCAAGGTCGTTCATCATGGTTCCGACCGTGAATTTCATGGCCATGAAAATCCGGAAATGGGCTCCCCTGTATTGCATTTGGGAAACGGACAGGATAGGGGAGAAACTCAGAATGTGCCGGAACTGCGAGTAGAGATGCTGGAGTCACAGCTGGATCTTGCGCTTCAGGAAAGGCATTCCGGTTTAACCCGGAATGTGGCAGACGTTCAGGCAGTAACGGAAATTCTGGAAGAGAAGACAGCGTTGCAACCGGACGGCAAGCCGTTCAAAAGTTGTGATGAAGCACGCAATGCTGGTGCCGCACCGGTCAGGAAGGGGGAACCTGGGTATGGCCCAAAACTGGATCGCGACGGGGACGGCATAGGCTGTGAATCATAGCGAGGGGGCAGGACGGGTGTTGTGTGTATCAGGTGCGGTCAGCATGGTGTTCACTCTGCGCTGTCAATTTTGTCAGTTATGCTGAATCCGGAAGAATTGTAGGATGGTTGCCGCATTGTCAGCGCACAGATTACGCATAGAATATTAGGTAATTAAAAGGCGTGAATCATGCTGTAACAATGCGGTTCCCTTTTTTAGGCGCTTTCGAGCGCCTTCTTTTTTGCCTTTAGGGCGGAGGGAATGAGAAAAACACCCTGGGCCATGTCCGCTGTACCGGCTCATCCGGTTCCGGATTTCGCGGTAATTACAGGCAGGGTTGGTGTATAGTCAATGAAAAATGCAGGGCAAAACACATGGAAATCAGGATTAAAAGGGTTTACGAACAGCCGGGCCCGGCGGATGGAAGGCGCATTCTCGTGGACCGGCTTTGGCCACGCGGCCTGGCGAAAAAGGAGGCAGGCATTGATTTGTGGCTTAAGGAGATCGCCCCTAGTGCGGAGCTCAGGAAGTGGTTCGGGCACAAGCCGGAAAACTGGGAGGAATTCAGGGAACGGTATTTTGCTGAACTGAAAGAGAATGACGAACCCGTCCGCCGTCTGAAGCAGGAGCTGGACAAAGGCATGGTAACGCTGTTATATGCCGCCAGAGACGAGGAGCGCAATCATGCAGTCGTGATTCGGGAATTTAGTGCATTATTTCGTTAGCGGAAAGCAAAAACACGGAATCTGGGTACTGGAGGTTGCCCTGATTTTCATTTAAGAGGAGACTTGATACATGCATATCACCCGTCGCCGTTTTCTGGCTTTTTCCGGCATCGGCATGGCCACGGCTTTTACGGGTTGTCGCCCGCTGGAAATCCGGGGGGTTTCCCCGGATTCTGCACTGGACGTCATTAATCAGCCCGGCCTGACTGGAAAAGCTTTGCTTGCCGGAAACAAGCACCGGTTTTTGGGATATCCGGTCAACATGACCACGCTTCCGGAGGAGTTTTTCAGCTGGCGCCGGCAATTGCATGCGGCCGGAATCAATCAGTTTGCCTTCAACAATGTCGGCAATCCATTCAAGGAGAGCTCGCTACCTTTTAATACTCATGATTTCGAACGGGAAGTGATCCGACATTTCGCGGGGCTATACGGCTTCCCAGTCCACGATTACTGGGGGTTCCTGTCGAATAGCGGCACCGACAGCAACATGCATGGCATGTACATGGGGCGAACCCTGCTGACTACGCGTACCGGAGTGAGACCCAAAGTATATTTTACCGGGGAGGCGCATTATTCAATCCAGATTCTTGGCGATCTGCTGGGCATGGAAATGGTACAGGTAGCCACGCTGGCCGATGGCGGGATGGACAAGGTCAGCCTTGCCGATCATCTTGCTGACAACAGGGATCATCCGGCACTGGTTGTCGCCACCGTGGGGACGACATTCAAGGGAGCCATCGATCATGTTGACGCCATTCAGAGCGTTCTGCAGGGCGTGGATAGTTATGTGCACCTGGACGCCGCTCTGTTCGGTGGTTATTTGCCCTATACCCCGTTTGTATCCCAGGTGCTGCATCAGAACGGAAATAGAAGGCGTTATGATTCCCTGGCGGTTTCGTGTCACAAGTTTTTTGGTTTTCCATCGCCTGCGGGGTTATTCATTACCCGGGATTCTCTCTACCAGGAATTCAACGAACAATTTTCGCGCATCCATAAACCCGAATACATCCATCATGTTCCCGGCACGATCACTTGCTCCAGGGATGCAGTGAAGCCAGCGGAGTTTTATTTTTTCACTACCGGCTCCGCTTCCGCCCGGCAGGCGGCTGACGCCGGCAGCATATTGCAGCTGACAGCCAGGCTTCATCAGGAAATGCAGTCTCGTATGCCCATGTTGCAGGCCACACGTGCAAACCACCTGTCGAATACGCTGTATTTCAGAAAGCCATCACCTGCGATTATAAAAAAATATTCACTGGCAACCATGAATCTGGCTACTGCAGCGGGAACGGAAGGATACGCGCATGTGGTGATCATGCCGCATGTCACGGACCGGGTGATTGATGAATTTCTCACAGATCTGGAGGTGGACAGAGGAGGAGCCGGCGTTTAATCCTTTTTTGGGAGACAGGGTTGATCACGGTTGTTCCCCGGACATTCAGCCATGCCCGGATGCATACATGACTGTGGATCATCCTGATTCATGCACAGTCCGTTATTCTGGGTGGGTCAATCAAAAGCCACCTGTCCTGGTTGTGGCTTTTTTCTTTTTAAAGCGGATAATCATTTTTGTATCCACATAGCCAGGGCATTACGTTATGAACGTTCATCAATTACTCATTACCGGCGCGAACCGGGGCATCGGTCTGGAGTTTGTCAGACAGTATGCGCAGGACGGCTGGAAGGTGCTTGCCTGCTGCCGCGACCCGCAACATGCGACAGACCTGCTGTCTCTGGCGAATACGCATTCCGGTATCCGGATACTGGAGCTGGATGCTGCGGATTTTGCGCAGATCGAAGCGTTGGCGCTACAGCTGAAGGAAGAAGAAGTCGATTTGCTGATCAACAATGCCGCCATTTATCCCACCGGCAGTCTGGGTAACACGGATACCGGCGACTGGCTGGAGGCGTTCCGGGTTAATTGCATGGCACCCATGAAAATGGCAGAGGCTTTTTTGCCGCAGATTGCGCGCAGCCGGCTCAGGAAAATGGCTACCATTTCCAGCAAAATGGGCAGCCTGGATGACAATACCAGCGGGGGCAGTTATATCTATCGCAGCACCAAAGCTGCGGTAAACATGGTGATGAAAAATCTTTCGATCGATCTGATTCCATTTGGAATTTCCGTGGTAACTCTCCACCCTGGATGGGTGCTGACCCGGATGGGGGGCGCAAATGCCCTGATTGACGCGCACAAGAGTGTTTCCGGGATGCGCAGGGTGATCGGAGACCTGCATCCGGGCAATAGCGGCCAATTTATTGCGTATGACGGCAAGGCAATAAACTGGTAGGCATTCCGTGTGCACCCACGGGAAAAAGGTGATTCCCGCCGGGATGTCAGGATGTGGGTTGTAGCGCCAGAAATTGCATTCAGCCGGATACAGGGGTAAAGTGCCGCGCCATTGTTTTATGGTACAAAGCAGAGCAGATAATGAGTGATCCGCAAGAGAAGAAAAAACTGCCCGCCATGCTCCTGGGGGCGATTGGTGTTGTGTATGGCGATATTGGCACCAGCCCTTTGTATGCTTTGAAAGAAACTTTTGCCGGTCACCATCCTCTCCCTCTGGTCGAAGCCAATGTGCTGGGGGTGCTGTCCGTCATGTTCTGGACGATCATGCTGCTGGTTTCGATCAAGTACGTGATCGTCATCATGCGCGCTGACAACCGGGGAGAGGGAGGCTCGCTTGCCCTGCTGGCCCTGGTCAGCGAAATCATCCAGGATAAACCGAAAACCAGGTGGGTGATTACCGCACTCGGGCTGTTTGCCGCGGCACTGTTTTACGGCGACAGTATGATCACGCCAGCCATTTCCGTGCTTTCGGCTGTGGAGGGATTGAATGTGGTTGCTCCCCAGTTTTCGAATTATATAATCCCGATTACGATTTTCATTCTGACGGTACTGTTTTTTGTCCAGAAACGGGGCACCGGAACTGTCGGCATGGTTTTCGGTCCCATCATGATTGCGTGGTTTTCGTGTCTTGGATTGCTTGGCCTGCTCTCCATCGTGCAAAGTCCGCATGTCATGCTGGCGCTCAATCCGGTTTATGCGTTTGATTTTGTGATGTCCTCGCCGCATACTGCTTTCCTGACCCTTGGTGCAGTCGTGCTGGCGGTAACGGGTGGCGAAGCGCTGTATACCGATATGGGGCACTTCGGCAAGTTGCCCATACGCCTGACATGGTTTGGCTTTGTGCTGCCCGCATTGGTGCTGAACTACTTTGGACAGGGCGCACTGCTTCTGGGCAATCCGCAGGCGATTGAAAGCCCGTTCTATCTGCTTGCTCCCTCTTGGGCGCTGATGCCGATGGTGCTGCTGGCTACGGCGGCGGCAGTCATTGCTTCCCAGGCTGTCATATCCGGCGCATTTTCAGTTGCAAGCCAGTCGGTGCAAATGGGGTTCCTGCCGCGCATGGAGATCCGTCAAACATCCGACAAGGCGCGGGGACAAATTTATGTCCCATTTACCAACTGGACCCTGTATCTTGCGATTATTTTCCTGATTCTCACGTTTCAGAGTTCGAGCAATCTGGCTGCCGCCTATGGTATAGCGGTGACTGGAACCATGATGATCGATACGCTGCTGATCAGTTTTATCATTATCAGTGTGTGGCGCTGGAACCTGCTGTTTGCGCTTCCCCTGATCTGTACTTTCCTGCTGGTGGATGTGGCCTATTTTCTTGCGAATGCCATGAAAATCCCGCAGGGCGGCTGGTTTCCTCTGGGTATTGCCCTGATGTCCTTTACCGTGCTGACTACCTGGAAGCTCGGGAGAAGCCTGTTGTCCGGGGAGATTGCACGGCAGTCGGTGCCGATCCAGGTCATTCTCGATAATGCAGACTCCATACCCCGGATAGAAGGAACAGCTGTTTTTCTGACCACGCTGGGCGAAGGTGCCCCGTCCGCTTTATTGCATAATCTGAAGCATAATCAGGTATTGCATGAACGGAATATTCTGCTCACCCTGATAGTCGGGGACACACCTTATGTTACCAGGGGTAACCGCTTGCAGGTAGATGATATAGGCAAAGGGTTTTACCGGGTAAGAATTTACTACGGTTTCATGCAGAACCCGGATGTGCCGGCTGCCCTTGAGTTGTGCGATAAATGGGATCTGCCTATCGATCTGATGACGACCTCGTTTTTCGTTTCACGCGCGCTGATTGTTTCCAGTCCGAATCCGGGCATGTCGAGATGGCGTGAGCAGCTGTTTCTGGCATTATCCAGAAATGCCATGAATGCGGCAGAATTCTTTAAGATTCCGGCAAATCGCGTTATTGAAATGGGGACACGTATTGAAATCTGATGCCCGGGTTGATGGGCGCGCAATAGAATGCGCATATGGGGTAATGGATATTCAGCACTTCGGCCGGTCGGCTGGTTGCAGGTCGGGCAGGGTTGGTACTCGGGTATGATTTCCACCCGACAGAAAACCCTGCGTCTGTTTTTTGCGCTGTGGCCGAGCGCAGCTGAGCGTGCCGCACTGGCGGCGTGGCAGCTGCCATTGCAGGAAAAGTGTGGCGGAAGAGCCATGCAGCTGGAAACTTTGCATGTCACACTGCTTTTCCTCGGGGCAGTGGCAGAGAGTCGTCTGGAGGCTTTGCAACTGGCTGCGCAAGAGGTGGAATTCGGGCAATTTGACCTGAAGTTGGATCAGGCGCACTATTGGAAACATAACCACCTGGTTTATGCAGCGTCCGGGGTTGTTCCGTTCCAGCTTGCAGGGCTTGTGAATAGTCTGCAGGCTGTTTTGAGCAACCATGATTTCAAATTTGACAGGCGGCCGTACAAACCCCATGTAACGCTGATCCGGAACGCGAAATGGGGTGATGATGTTTTGCCCGGGCAATTCGGGGCATGCTGGCAGATAAAAGATTTTGTGCTGGTGCAATCGCTGGGAGAGGAGGTGGGTGGTTCCCGCTATGAAGTGCTTGCATGGTTCCCGGCCCGTACCGTCTAATTTTCCTGTTCTTGCAGGGTGAAAAATCCCGGTTTCTTGATGGGCCTGGTAGGAGAACTGCCGGAAGTAACCATTCGTGCGCAGGGCTGGATATGGATGCAGCCCGTGGACGGGGTTCGTCTCAGGTCATTATTCATTGATGATATTCTGGTAGAATCCGGGAACAGATTTGTTTCACCGCCTGCCCGATCGCATCCATTTCCAGTTGCCTGATTTTCCCCACGTTTCAGGGTAACGCGACTTTTGTACTGAATTTTTCCGGACTTACATAAGCCGTTTATCCATGCAGACTGGCCGGTCGCAGGAATGAATGCAGGTGCGAGTTCTGCCTGTATGGGTGATGGCATGAAGGAATGCCTTTTGCTCCTGCATTTTGACGGCATAGGCTGTAAGGATGAAAATTCATGAAAACCAATAGATTACGATGATCGATTTAACATTGGTCCTGGCTGACATAAGGTGGCCCATTGCCATCCTGATTGCATGGTTTTTCGGCGAAATCTGGCATATGTGGACCCGGCTTCCGCGTATTTGCGCCTATGCGCTGGCCGGGTTTGTCCTGGCCCCATCGCAGTCCGGATTTTTGCCCCAGTTTCAGTCTGCCACGATGTTGCTGCTGGCAAATATTGCATTTGGCCTGATTCTGTTCGAGTGCGGGTATCGCATCAATTTGCGCTGGATGCGCGCCAATCCATGGATGATTGCGACCAGCCTTGCAGAAGCAATCTTCACATTTGCAGCGGTATATTATTTAATCAGGTGGTTTGCCCTGCCGGTATCGACGGCACTGTTATTGGCCGCATTGTCGATGGCAACTTCTCCAGCTGCCCTGATCCGCGTGGTGAATGAGCAGAACAGTTCCGGGCAGGTTACCGAGCGGGTGTTGCATCTTTCTGCCCTGAACTGTGTGCTGGCCGTGTTTGTTTACAAAATCGTCGTCGGGCTGGTTGTTTTTCGAACCTCTGGAAGCCTGTGGGAAGCAAGCTACAGCAGCTTGTTCGATCTGGCTGCCTCGGTGATGCTGGGGGTCGCTTTTGGTTTCGCTATTCCCGGATTGCTGCGATATAGTAAGCGTACAAGCCAGGACAGCACGCTTGCATTCACGGTTTCTGTCATTTGTGTGGTTGCGCTGGCGCACAGCCTGAAGCTATCCCCGGTGCTTGCTGCGCTGACTTTTGGGCTATTCGCCCGCCATCGCCGCATCGTAATGAGCTCTTCGCAGCGAGGGTTCGGGGCGCTGGGCGACCTGCTATCGGTGCTGCTGTTCGTGTTCATAGCTGCAACGCTGGAATGGAAGCAGGTGCTGGCAGGGATTGGCCTGGGGCTTGGAATCATAGCGGTACGGCAGATCGCAAAAATTGCCGGAAATCTTCTGTTTGCTCGTATCGGAGGTATTTCCTGGCGCAAGGGATTTCTGACCGGACTGGCATCCACTCCGTTTTCTGCTTTTGTGATCCTGGTGATGGAACAGACAAGGTATCTGGGTATTAGCCTGGTCGACCAGTTTGCCCCGCTGGCCGCAGTGGCACTGACACTGGAAATTTTTGCGCCGGTCCTGATTCAGCGTGCATTGATCTGGGCACATGAAGTTCCAGAATCCAGGGAGTACGAACATGCCCCTTGAACCTTTTAAAACCTCGCAGGCTTTGAGTCTTGGAGTAGAGCTGGAATTGCAGCTGGTCAGCCTGAGTGATTTCGATTTGGCTGCAGCCAGTCCGGATATGCTGGAACTGCTGGCGCGCAAGCCCTTCCCTGGCAGTGTTACCCCAGAAGTTACCGAAAGCATGATTGAAATTGCGACCGGTATTCATACCGGGTATGAAACGCTGCTGGCGCAATTGATAGAAATGCGTGATGCACTGGTGCGTGCCGGAGACCGTCTCAATCTCGGGATCTGCGGCGGGGGCACTCACCCTTTTCAGTTATGGTCGGAACGTCGTATTTTCAAAAGGCCCAGATTCAGGGAGGTATCCATGCTGTATGGATATCTGACCAAGCAGTTCACCATTTTTGGGCAACATGTCCACGTCGGTTGCACTAGCGGGGATGAAGCACTTTTTCTGTTGCACGCATTAAATCGTTATGTTCCGCATTTTATTGCGCTGTCGGCATCTTCTCCTTTTGTACAGGGTAATGATACTCTGTTCGAGTCAGCGCGCCTGAATTCGGTATTTGCCTTTCCTCTTAGCGGCCGGGCTCCATTCTTGTTGCGCTGGGAGGATTTTGAGCATCAGTATTTTTCCAAGATGGAGCATACCGGGGTCGTCAGGAGCATGAAGGATTTTTATTGGGATATCCGGCCCAAGCCAGAGTATGGGACGATCGAGTTGCGCGTTTGCGATACGCCGCTATCAGTTGAACATGCGGCTGCCCTGGCATGTTATTTTCAGTCTATTTGCAAGTATCTGCTGGAGCACAATGAACCCGATCCGGCTGAAGATGACTATCTTGTTTACAACTATAACCGCTTTCAGGCTTGCCGTTTCGGCCTGGATGGGACCGTGGTGCACCCAAAATCCTATGAGCAGATACCGTTGCGCGAAGATATCCTGACCACCCTGAGGCGGGTTCAGCCGCAGGCAGATTTTCTGCGTTGTGATGCGGCGCTTGAATGCATCCGCCAGACTGTAGAGAAAGGAAGCGATGCGGGTTATTTGCGGCGGGAGTACCAGGAACGTGGTAGCGTGGAGGGCATGGTGGATTCGGCACTGCAGTTTTTTCGCGGTGGCAAGCCTTCCTGTCCGGTTTTCTGAGCTCTGCGGTTCATCTGATTCACATGTTCATTCAATTTGGATGGTGCGCTCATTTATTTATTCTATGGGCATAGCTTTTATTGCGCAGGCAACGGATGGACCTACCCCAGGAATTTTTTCAGGGCAGCTCTTTAAAGAAACAGCCCGCCGGAACGCTGCACGGTGCGTGTAGCTGCCTCGCTCATGATTCGAGGGTTTCCGGTGCTTACGAAAGTAAACCATTTTTTTGCCCGGGTGATTCCGGTGTAGACAAGTTCACGGGTGATCACTGGGCCGACGCGGGGCGGCAGAAGAAGAACGGCGTGATCGAATTCTGATCCCTGTGATTTGTGGACAGTCATGGCATAGACGGTCTCGACAGATGACAGCCTGCCCGGAAGTACCCAGTGAGTGCCGTTTGTCCCCTCGCTTTTTGGGAACGCCACGCGTGTGACCCAACGGATTTCGCCATTGTTTTTGTCGCGCTGCGGGTAGCGAAGCGTGATGCCGATATCGCCGTTCATCAGCCCGAGCTGGTAATTATTGCGGGTTACCAGAACTGGGCGACCATGGTACCAGTTGGAGGACAGGTTGATCAGCCCGTTTCGTGCAAGCGATTCCTGGATGCGCTGGTTAAGTCCGAACACTCCATATGGCCCGTTGCGAAGTGCGCACAATATCTGAAACCGGCCGTATGCACGGGTCACCCTCCGTGCCCATTCGTCGTATTCGGAAAGATTGGCGTCCATGGCAGGGTGGCTGGTTGACATTACCTGCAGATAATGAGCGTAACCTTGCTGCTGGGCAGTGCTGCTATCTGGCTGAGCGCATCCAAGGATCAATGAATCCAGGGTTGGGTCGAGC
This sequence comes from Candidatus Nitrotoga fabula, assembly GCF_905221025.1. Taxonomy (GTDB): domain Bacteria; phylum Pseudomonadota; class Gammaproteobacteria; order Burkholderiales; family Gallionellaceae; genus Nitrotoga; species Nitrotoga fabula. The sequence goes on along the minus strand of NZ_CAJNBL010000042.1, from coordinate 23,262 downwards.
AGCGTTTTCAGGTCATGTTTCTGCAGGTCAGGATAACCTGTATCCCAGACATGTTCGATCTGCTTTGGATCACCGGAGTTGACTGCTTCGGCAAGTCGGCCTATGCCGCTCGCGGAGGAGAACCGATGGCTGTGGCGGAGCATTACGGTACTTTGGTTCAGAGGAGTTCCTTCCGGGTCGGAAAGATGGGTGTCGATTTTTTCTCCGGTGACGTTATGCAGCCACGAAAGCGTTGCTTTCGTATAATGACCCTCGTGCGCGTGACGGCACAGTTCACCCAGCATCGAGCCAGCTTCGACGGATGCCAGTTGGTCCTTGTCGCCCAAAAGAACCAGGCGGGCATGGTCGGGCAGAGCTGACATGACTGCTGCCATCATTTCCAGGTCCATCATCGAAGCTTCATCCACGATCAGTACATCCAACGCAAGCGAATTGCGTGCATTGTGGCGGAACATGCGGCTGTCCGGGCGGCTTCCGAGTAGCCGATGCAGTGTGATGACTTTGGACGGGATGGCATCCCGAAGTTCTTGCTGTCCGAACAGGTTGGATGGCAGCTGGTGGATGGCGCTGCTGATGGATTCCCGGAGGCGTGCGGCCGCCTTGCCGGTTGGTGCGGCGAGGCAGATTCTCAGGGGGTGCGAATTGCCATTCGTTTTGGGCGTCACGCTCTGGAGGAGGGCCAGGAGACGGACGACGGTTGTGGTTTTTCCGGTACCTGGGCCGCCGGTAATCATGCTGAAGGCGTTACGCGCGGCAAGTGCACAGGCAATTTTCTGCCAGTCGGTTTTTTCTGGGCCATCGTTGCATTCCGCAGATTGTGGGAAAAGCAGGGAAAGCAATTGTTTCAATTCTTCGGTGGGCAAGCTTTTTTCAATGGCTTCCGTTTGTGCAAGGCGGCGACCGATTTCTGTCTCCAGGCTACGCTCGTATTGCCAGTAGCGTCGCAGATATAGACGTCCGCCGGAAAAGACCAGTGGGGTATTGCCTGCACTTTCCGAAACGAGGGAAGGGTGGCGTAGTTTCTTGCACCAGTGCTGCCAAGTGATGTCCGACAGAATTTCGGAAGGCGTGGTCAGGGTCTCCCATGGCAGGTTGCTATTGTTCTCCGGCGGTAGGGAAAGCGTCATATACGGGTCGTCTAGCAGCTGTTGCAGATCAATGCAGACATGGCCGCGACCGAGTTGATGGCTGGCCAGTGCAGTGCCTAGCAGCAGGAGTGGATCGGCATCAGGAGCCTCATTCCAGAAAAAGCGTGCGAGGGCCAGATCGATTTCGCGCAGCCAATTTTTCTCGACCCAGGATTCCAGCAGTTGCAGCAGATCCTCTGCTGTCAATGGCAAGCCTGAACGTAAGCAGGTGTTCATAATGATGTTCCTCGGTCCGTGACCCCGCGAAACAGCAGGTCAAGTTCGATCATCAGCTGTGCGGGTGGACGTTCGAAATGGATTCCGGCGGAGGGTGCGGAAATTCCCCGCATGAACAGGTAAATGACACCGCCTACATGGCGGTTGTAGTCATAGTCTGGCAGACGGGATTGCAGCAGGCGGTGCAGCGCGAACAAATAGAGGCTGTACTGCAGGTCATAGCGGTGGTCTCGAACCGCTTCGTCCATTGCTTCCACACTATAGGCATCGTTCCTGGTACCAAGCCAGTTTGATTTGTAGTCTGCTATGAAATATTTTCCTTCATGTTCGAACACGAGATCCATGAAGCCCTTGAGTATTCCGTTGATTTTTTCAGGCAGCAGCGCGGGCCGGTTCCGGTTGCCCAGGGTGTAGGTGGTGACTATGCGGTCCAGGTGATTCAGATCAACATTGCGGGTTTCAAACCAGAATTCCATTTCAGTCCGGTAGTTTTTCAGATCACGGAGGCGAAGGTTGCCGGAGCCATGGTGTCCTTGTCTGGTAGTGCTTTCGGGTAGGAGAGGTGTTTCCAGCAAGGCTTTCATCCATTCTTCCAGGGATTGGACCCAGGATTCCCATTTGTGCATTTTGCAGCGGCGGAGGATTGTTTCTTTGAGTGCAGCGGGATTTTCAAGAATTGCAGCGAATCCATACCCTGCCATCCACTCGAGGATTTCATGCAGAAAGGTACCCGGTCCGGCGCCCTTGAAAAATCGGTGCATGGGTTCAGTTCCAAGGATTTCCGGTGAATCTGGTAAGAGAAGATCGGAGAGTTTTTCCATCAGGTTTTCTGTCTGTGCAGAGTCGTCGCTGATCGCTGGCTGGGGATAGGTTGTCAAGGTTTTCCGGGTAATATGCAGTCCTGAATAACTGCTTATCCACCAGTTTTCCTTTGGGGAACGAACGGGTATGCGGGCGACGATGGTGTGACCTGTAGTCGGGACGGATGCAAAACGGATATTGCTGGCTTGAGGTGAAATTTCCAATGCAATGGAGGGGGTGTCCCTTGCAAGATTTTCGACTGCGGCCAGAAGCTCGGATGAGCCGGAGGGGTCGAGTCCCAGCAAGTGTCCGATGGCGCTGGAATGGAGTTGAACGACCGGGGCAAGCCCCATCCAGACGGCATGCCTGGCGCGTGTGATGGCAACATATACCTTGCGCACATCTTCAGCCAGGCGGTTGCGTTCGGCCTGCTCAAGCAATTTTGTATTCGCTTTGAGGGAAATTTGCAGATTGCCATTTTCATCATGCCATTTGAGGGGTGAGTCATCCTGTTTGATGATGCGGGTTGTGCAGATAAATGGCAGGAATACAACCGGGTATTCGAGGCCTTTTGCTTTGTGTATGGTGATGACCTGAACCAGATTGGCGTCACTTTCAAGCCGGACCTTCCTGTTTTCTGCTTCTCCTGCGGGGAAATCGCATTGATCTTCCAGAAATCGGACCAGGGTATGTTCCCCTTCCAGGGTGTGGCTTGCCTGCTGCAATAGTTCAGCCAGATGCAGCAGGTCCGTAAGGATACGCTCGCCATTGATGCCGCTCGGGCTGGTATAATTGTCCAGCAGCCGTTCATTGCAACCGAAATCAAGGAGGATGCGGCGAAGCATGGGCAGCACTCCCTGAAGCTGCCAGATTTTTCGGTAATTCATGAACTGGATGACCCGGTTTTCCCATGCGTTTTCATCCTGATTCAGTTCTTCAATATCGGCAAAAGACAGGCCTAGAGTTTCAGTGGAAAGCGCTGCGCGCAGCAGGCGGTCGTTGTCCGGTTCGGCACAGGCGCTTAACCAGCGATGGATTTCGGTAGCCTGCGGACTTTGATAGACGGAGTCCCTGTCGGAAAGATATACGCTGTGTATCCCCCGTCTTCCCAGGGACTGACGGATTGCCATGGCTTCCTTCCCGTTATTGACAAGGATTGCAATATCCCCTGGACGGAGCGGAATAAATGACCCGGATGTCCCGGAAAATCCGGCTCGGCCGGACTGGGCGAGGTTGAGCCAGTTTACAATCCGTGTGGCGCAAATTTCCGAAAAGGTATCGAGATAGGCTCCGATGGAAGACAGCTGGTTGTCAGCGGGGGAAGGAATTGCTGCGGTCAGTGCCGGGATGACCTGGTTGTTTATCAGAAACCGGTCATCACGTCCTTTTGCCCGGACTGGATGGAATGGAACAGGATTATGCTCACCATCCCGAAAGAGGAAAGCTCCGTTTCCGGTTTCCTGTGATTCGATGAATTCAAAACAGCGGTTGCTTGCGCTGACCATGTCTTTCGTGGAACGGTAATTGGTGCCCAGGCTGTAAAGGCGCTCCTGTACGCTTTTTCTTGCCTTCAGGTAAGTATGGACGTCTGCACCTCGAAAAGCGTAGATTGCCTGTTTCGGGTCCCCGATCAGAATCAGTGCGCAATCACTGCGGTTTTTCGCGATTTCATAAATCTGGTCGAATATCCGGTACTGAACCGGATCGGTATCCTGGAACTCATCGATCAGCGCGACCGGAAACTGTGTGCGGATCATTCTGGCGAGGCGTTCGCCGTTTTCACTTGCCAGTGCAGCATCCAGATCGGTCAGCAGGTCATCAAAACCCATGAGTGCGCGTTTTTTTTGTGTTGCCGAGAAGCGGGATGAAACCCAGTGTGTCGCATGGGTCAGCAGATTTTCGTATGCATCGGGAAGATTATTCAGGGCTTTCTGCAGTCTGGGTAGGTTCTCGAAAGCTGGGTGTACGGGTGGAGGGCCATCTATCCATATTTCCGCCATGCCTTCCGGGGTAAGGCGTTCCCATCCTTTGCCGATGTCCAGGGCTTTCTGTTCTGGAGAGCCGGCCCAGTCCCGAATCTTGGCCAGCCAGGGTTTGTAGTATTGCTCCCTGAATTTTTTGAGATTGATCCGTTTTTTGTCTGTGGCATTTTGAAAGAGTATTTCCAGTTCATCTGTCCAGTTATTCCAGGGTTCCTTTAAGGTTCCAAGGGTGATGGTCATGGATGTTCGCGTTTGTTGCAAAATCTGTTCCGGCGCTTCCGCCGAGGGAAGAAGGTTGACATGTTTCAGCAGGGGGAGGACTTTCTTTTCCAGTGCAGGCGGATCGGGCCAATAGGCGGTTACCTGGGCGATATCCTGGGTACTCAGTGGATAATAATGGTTGCGCCAGTAATCGCGTACCGTTTCTGCGAGAAGCTCGGCCTGATCCGTTTCCATGGATCGGGTAAACAGGCTCTGGCTGTCAAAGGCATGTTCGCGCAGCATGCGGTTGCACCAGCCATGAATGGTGGATACTGCGGATTCATCCATCCATTCGGAAGCGAGCTGCAGCTTGTATGCACAGCCTGCCCAGGAATCCGGTGAAAAGTCGGCGCGAAGGTCATGCAGAAAATCCTGACCCTTCGGGAGATTGGGGGTGTTGTCCGGATTTTTGCGGAAATATTCCGCCGCTTCGGCAAGCCGTGTGCGTATTCGGCTACGCAAATCCCGGGTTGCAGCGTCCGTGAACGTTACCACCAGAATTTCCGGCGGCGTGAGCGGTCGGGCATTTGCAAAGGTTTTTTCTACACCGCTGGCATTGCCGTGACCAAGAACGAGACGGACATACAGGGCCGTGATGGTAAATGTTTTTCCGGTGCCTGCGCTGGCTTCGATCAGATGGCTGCCTGTGAGAGGGAAAGTGAGTGGTTCCAGCGGGGTGATCAATTGAGTCATGGTGGATTTTCGCAAACGTGGATTAATCCACTCATAAGGGAATGAGACCAGCAGGTAAATTCTCCACCTGACCATAGGGTATCAAAAGTAGGATAAGCGCGCTGCAGATAAGGGTTACCCGCGGATTCCCCGGAATTGGTGCTGTTGTGTCCCTCATAAATTCTTCTGACGGTATGGATAAGTGCAGGATTTATGGATCCCGGAATGGGGCTGGAAAACTCTTCACCTTGGTTTTGTAGCCAGGCCAGAGATGTAAGTGGGGCGAACGGAAGCGGGTAGCACAGCCCGGTTGCATAAGCTTCAAGGAGTTGGGTAAAGCTTTTTCTTGCTGCGTCCGGCTTAAGGGGACGGAGCGTTATCCTGCCATTTTTGCCAATCAGCACTGTCGTCAGCGGGCGATCATCCAGATGTCCTGCCAGATGGGCAACCCATGCAGGGATGAGTTTGTCATAACGATATTTCTGATTCATGATCAGATTGCTGCTACTGAGTTGAATGCGGCAGCGGTTTTCAGATGAATTCATTCGGATATGGGTGACCCAGTCACTGAATTCTATGGTCTGGCCGGAAAAAATGTGTTTGAATTCTACGGGCTTGTTCTGTAGCGGGTTTGGCCATCTGTCAAGTTCTTTCTGATACTGGGCAAACATTTCCTCCAGGGGGGCGAGGAACCGGGTTTCCAGCAGTTCGCTAATATTTCCGGGGGGAAGGCAGCCCCTGCGCTTGATCCGACGCAGTTGTGCTTCGATCGCTTTGTCCTGGGGCAGCCCCTGGAACAGGGCATCCTCGCGTGTCCGGATCAGTTCATCCTGAATGCTCCACTCGGCAAGGGCGTCGATTGCAAACGGCTCTTGGTCTTCGCTTGTCAACTTATTCATTTCGTAATAAATGCCCAACCGGTCACGGAAGAAGGTTTTCACCGGATCCTTAAGGAAATGGATCAGTCGGGCAAGAGACACGGGCTCATCGAAAACAGGGAACGGCAGGGGGGGGTGTTCCATGGGGGAGACGGGCTTTTTCTTTTGCCAATCTGGTTCCCATTCCCTGGCGTAGGTGAACAAGGGAGAGTCTCTTTCCTGAATGCCAAAATACTCACTGCTGAATGGTTGCAGCTTGTGCTTGACCGTAAGGCAGTCGATCAGTCTTTTTACGGGGATGGCTTGCTCGTCGACTGTCCAGCAGGCTGCGATGTGGTCACGTAACTGGCTGACAAGTACGGAAGGGGGGCGTTCCGTATTATCATGGATACTATGACCGACCCAACTGATATGCAGACGGTTTCTTGCAGACAGTATGGCTTCCAGGAACAAATAGCGGTCATCCTCGCGCCGGGAGCGGTCACCCGGCCGGTAGTCCTTTGCCATCAGGTCAAAATCCATCGGAACCAGATTCCTCGGGTAGTCGACATCATTCATGCCAAGCAGGCAGACCATCCGGAAGGGTATGGCACGCATGGGCATCAGGGTTGCAAAGGTAAGCTTTCCATCGAAGAAGCGCTGGGATAGTTTTTCCTGGTCAATTTGCGCCAGCCAATGCTCACGAACAATGGACAAAGGCAGCAATTCATTGAAGCATGCGCTCTGGCATGCCTTTACCCAATTATCCAAGGTCGTTTGTAGCTGGAGTAGCAGATAGGCTTCTTCAGTGCTGGAGCAGTCAAAAAAATCGAGCAGCAGGTTTTGCATGCGATCTACCCATACGGGAGCAGTTGCTGGTTCAGAAAAAATCTGAATCAGGGATTCAATGCGGGAAATGAGGCTGACAAGAGAGCCGAGTAATTTTCCATCCAGTCCGGCAATGTCTGTGTATGGTTCGATGTGGTTCCAATCGTTTCGGGTTCGCCCTGTGGGGTCGCCGCCTGCGGCGTAGCCGAGCAGCATGCGTTTAATGCCAAATTTCCATGTATTCTGGTCATAAGCAAACTCAACGCCCAGATTCTGGCGCTGCTGTCCGTCTAACCCCCATCGGATGTTTGCATCACGTATCCATTGATGAAGTTGGGGAAGATCGGTTTCATTGATGCCAAAACGCGTGCGGACGGCAGATACTCCCAGGAAATCCATAATGTCGCTGACCCCGAGTCTGGATTCATTCAGGCCGAGCAAAAACTCCACCGCGTTCAGTAGCGGATTGTGGTGGCGTCTGCCCAGGTCAACGATCGAGAATGGAAGGTGGCGGGTGTCGGATTCCTCGATTTGCCCGAATACAGCCTGAATATGGGGTCCGAAGACATTGATGTCCGGTACCATTACGATAATATCTCTTGGCTTTAGCGAAGGGTCAGCATCGAAGGCGGCAAGCAATTGATCCTGAAGTATCTCGACTTCGCGTTGGGGGCTATGGGCAATATGAAAGAGGATGGACTGATCTTGTAAAGGGTTTACTGCGGGCCACAGTTTCCTTGTTTCAGCAGGGGAACGAAGCTGCAGGATATCGTTTTGCAGCTGATTCAAAAGAGTGGTGTTGCTATGTGGCTCGAACAGGTCGATGCGCTGGCCGGCTTCTTCAAACAGCCGACGGTAGGCACTGGTGTCATCCAGTTTGTCCAGCAGCGAAATGTAATCTTTTCCTTGCCTGCCCCAGGCAGCCAGTAAAGGATGCGCATGCAGATACAGTTCCTCATGCCTCGGTGAGGCGGGCATCCCGGGTTTTTCAGCGTGACGTTTTTTTGCGCTTTGAACCAGTTCCTGTTCGGAAATGATATTGGCCCAGTAGTGCTCACAAGGGTTATGCACAAAAAGCAAGACTTGACTCCAGCGTGAAATGGCGGAAAGCACCTCTAGCGACTGGCTGGGAAGTGAGGAAAGCCCGAAAACGATTATCCGGCGTGGAAGGCTGGCAGGCCGGTCACGCGAAATTCCGTCAGATGCGGCTGCAAGGAAGCGCTGATGAATGGCGGCGCGGCTTGTAATGCCTGACTCACCGATATCATGAATCAGCCTGCGCCATAACAAAGGCTGCCAGGCCTGTTCTTGGGAGATGATGGAAGAGTTCCCACGTTCATTGATGGTGATATTCCCTCCAGAGGCCCAAGCGGCCAGCCAGTCAGCGCGATAAACCTGATACTGGTCAAAGAGGTCGGCGATGCGCTCAGCCAGCTGATAGCGTTTCCTGCAATCCGGATCATCGCTGAGGAAACGGGCGAGCGGACCGAATTCTTTTTCTGGGATCAGTTCTGGCAGTATTCGCATCAGGCGCCAGAGAAGCAGTGGCTTATCATAGGCGGATGAATCAGGGATGCAATCCTTGCCAAGAAGAGCACGATAAGCTTTCCAGACGAAGCGAGAGGGAAGGATAGTCTCCACTGCAGCGGAAATGCCGCATCCTTCGATATTTTGACTGGAGCTGTCGGTGGCGAAGGCTAGTTTCAGCCATTGTGCGATTCCGTTGCTCTGAACAAGAATGGTTTCATTTTCCAGTGGTTCCAGGGGATATGCGCGGATCCAGCTGACAAGAAGCTGGCAAAGGAGTTCGGGTTGATTGCCATGAATGATCATGAACCCCGGCGTGAGTTGATTATTGCTCAGGTGCATTTTATACATCTTAAGTATATGTGAACCGTGTTTCAAGCGAAGGATGAAAACGTGGCAATCCCAATACTGTTGCAGAAGTGCAGTTCTGCATCTGGGCAGAGAGATACCATAAATGCCACCTGGAACGATAGCCGCGCGACCAACAGCTACGAGCCAACTCTCGGTCGATGATGTTGGCGAACTTGCTTTGTGTGTGTCCGGATTTTTTCAAGGCGTATATCTGGTATCGTTCTTTTCGGGTTAGGAATGGTAGTTCATCTTTGTAATTTCGATTGGCTGGTCAAAAAGGCTCAGATGCTACCGCATTCTGCCCACCTGACCTGCGTTGCTCAAAATTGCACTTCAAACTTGAATCTGCCGGGCGTTATTTTAATATTGAAATGTGAAATCGATGTGTTCAACGAGGCCAGAAGAAAATGAACGATCAATGCGGTTGCCTGTATGGCATTCCTATGAGGTCCGGACGAAGCGACATGTAGTGCAAAGCCTGTTAAAATGTTAAATTTAATTGTTAATTACCTCTGGAGAAGTAGCATGGCTGTTGAACGTACTTTATCAATTATCAAGCCCGATGCCGTTGCCAAAAACGTTATTGGTCAGATATACACTCGCTTTGAGAACGCTGGGTTAAAAATTATTGCAGCTCGAATGTTGCAAATGTCCCGTGCGGAAGCAGAAGGTTTTTATGCTGTACATCGCGAACGCCCTTTCTTCAAGGATCTGGTAGATTTCATGATTTCTGGTCCGGTGATGGTACAGGCATTGGAAGGTGAAGACGCAATAGCGAAGAACCGCGAACTAATGGGCGCCACCGATCCGAAAAAGGCAGACAAGGGTACGATCCGTGCAGATTTTGCTGACAGCATCGATGCCAATGCAGTTCACGGTTCAGATTCACCAGAAGCGGCTGCTGCGGAAATCAAGTTTTTTTTCTCGATTTGAACATTTAAAAATGCATCCTGTGCTGCCGGAAAGAAATTTTTACGGTGACAGGATGCACTCCTGATTGAATGATCGGTAGTTTTATAAGTCAAACGTCGGTTGTAGCTAGCCTGAAATAGATTGCTTGTTTATGCTGGACAAAAGCTTTTTCTGTCTGTTCCCGAGTTGACTCCGGCATTATGGGATGCAGGTGGATCCGTCCGGATGACAAACAATTAAATGCTATGTGGCAGTACGTGCCAGCTATCGGTGCTGGTATCATGAAATGATGATTGTACCGGGAGAATTCATATAACAGGGGCGATCTGATGTCCGAAAATTTACTGGATTTTGATGTCGAGCAACTCAACGCATGGTTTGCATCCGTAGGTGAAAAGCCGTTTCGCGCCCGCCAGATGCTACGCTGGATGTACAAGGAGGGTGAGCCGGATTTCACGGCGATGACGGATCTTCCTGTTTCGCTGCGGGAGAAGTTGCTGCAACTTGCCCATGTGGCTGCACCCCAGGTGATGCGCGATGAAATTTCGGCAGATGGCACGCGCAAATGGCTTCTTGATGTGGGTACCGGAAATGCAGTGGAAACCGTCTTTATTCCAGAGGCAGAGCGTGGCACGTTATGTATATCATCCCAGGCTGGTTGCGTGCTGAACTGTTCGTTTTGTTCAACCGGAAAACAGGGGTTTAACCGTAATCTTCGTGTTGCAGAAATTATTGGTCAATTATGGTGGGCAAATCGCCAGATTAGCAAAAATGCGGAGGGTAAGTGGCCTGTCACGAATGTGGTGATGATGGGCATGGGTGAGCCGCTTTTGAATTTTGATAATACGGTAAGCGCCCTACGCCTGATGCTGGACGACCATGTTTATGGCCTTTCCAGACGCAGGGTAACTCTTTCCACTTCCGGGATCGTGCCAGCAATGGACAGACTGCGTGACGAGTGTCCGGTAGCACTGGCGGTGTCACTGCATGCGTCCAATGACAGCCTGCGTGATGTACTTGTTCCGATCAACCAGAAATATCCGTTGCGGGAGCTTCTGGCAGCATGCCAGCGCTATTTGGAACGTGCCCCGCGCGATTTCGTCACCTTTGAATATGTGATGCTGGATGGGGTGAACGACAGCCTGCAGCAGGCGCAAGAGCTGGTTGGGCTGGTGAGGGATGTTCCTTGCAAATTCAATCTGATACCATTTAACCCTTTCCCGCAGACCCATTACCGTCGTTCCGGAACAGATGCGATAGCCAGGTTTCGCGATGTGCTGATGCAGGCAGGTATAATTACGACGATACGCAAAACACGGGGGGATGATATTGCCGCCGCATGCGGACAATTGGCCGGACAGGTTAGGGATAAAACCAAAAGAACACGCCAGCCGATGGAAGCGCAGGCATAATAAAATTATTTCATTTTTTGATTTTATGCATGCGGACACTTTGATCTGGCAAGAGGCTGATCATTTGCGTTGTCTGGGAGGATTGTGAAATTCTGCGTACTTGTTACAGTTTTCGCGTACGAAATCCGTTTCAGGTGCATCCTTCAGGCAGCTGGAAGGTATCGAAGAAAATGGTTAGACGCAGCCGTTGCGTAAAATTCCGGGTTGTACTTGAATTGAAATGAATATAGTGCAGGGAAGCGTGGATAATTTATCGGATCAGATTGAAGTCAATGACGACGGAAGCCCCGTGGACATGCCGGTTAGCGTGGGTTCCACGCTGCGCGAAGCACGTGAGCATCTCGGGTTGAGCATTGAGGATGTGGAGAATCGTCTCAAGTTCGCACCGCATCAGATAGAGGCGCTGGAGGCGGACGATTATGGCAATCTGCCGGAAATGTCCTTTGTGCGGCGATTTGTACGCAGTTATGCCAGGCTGCTGAAACTGGATCCTGAACCATTGCTGGCTTCCTTGCCAGCGATACCGGTTCAACCCTCCCTGTATGCAACCAGTATTGAGGTTGAAATGCCTTTTCAGGATAACAAGGCGGGTCACGGGCTTAAAATTGTCTGGTTGCTGACCATACCTGTCGTTATTGCAGTTGTCTGGGTAGTTTTCGTCTGGCTGAACCATCGTGAGCCGACAGTTCCGCATGAAACCATGGAGCCTGTCGATCTGTCGGTTGCCATGACTCCTGCTTCAGCAGTGAAAGCGGTTCCCCAGCAGGATTTACCGGTTGTGCCGCTTGCGGCCCAAACCGTACCTGTACCGGGATCCGTTGCAGTTGCGCCTGCCGTGGATAATGTTGCTTCTTCTGTCAAAGGAATGGAAGTGGGAGCAGGTAGTGCGGCACAACAATCTTTTTCTGTCCAGTTGCAATTCAAGGAAAAGTCATGGGTAAGGGTAAAGGATCATGATGGTAGGGTATTGCTGTCAAAAATCAATCCTGCTGGTAGCGAACAGAAATTGGAAGGTCGGTCACCATTTTCCGTTGAAATTGGCAATGCTCGTGGTGTGCGCCTGTATTACCGAGGAAAACCTGTGGATCTTGCGCCTTATCACAATGACGGTCGTGCACGCCTGACACTGGAGTAACGATGACTCAGAGTTTGATCACGCGTCGTGTGACGCAGCGGGTCATGGTAGGGAATGTCGCGATTGGCGGCGATGCCCCTGTCGTGGTGCAGTCCATGACGAATACGGATACAGAAGATGCTGCAGGAACGGCTCGCCAGGTTTTCGAACTTGCACGGGCAGGCTCCGAGATTGTTCGAATTACGGTAAATACTGCTGAGGCCGCTGCGCAGGTGCCGCATATCCGAAAGATTCTGGATCAAATGGGGTGCGATGTACCGCTGGTGGGCGATTTTCATTACAACGGACATCGCTTGCTAACCGATTTCCCGGAATGTGCCCAGATACTGGCCGGATACCGTATCAATCCTGGCAATGTCGGCCGAAACCGTAAGGGTGAGGACCAGTTTGCCATGATGATAAACGCTGCCTGTCAGTACCAGAAGCCGGTGCGTATCGGGGTGAACTGGGGAAGTCTCGAATCTGATCTGATTGTGCGCATGATGGATGAGAATGCCAGGCTGCCTGAGCCGAAGGATGCTGCCGAAGTTATGCATGAGGCGTTGATTGTGTCGGCGCTTACTAGCGCCCAGCGTGCCGAGAAGCTTGGTTTGCCTCACGACAGGATTGTTCTGTCATGTAAGGTAAGTGAGGTGCAGAGTTTAATTGCGGTATACCGTGCACTGGCAAAACGCTGCGATTATCCCCTGCACCTGGGGCTGACCGAGGCTGGAATGGGGTCCAAGGGGATAGTTGCTTCCACCGCTGCACTTGCCGTGCTGTTACAGGAGGGGATAGGGGATACCATACGGATTTCTCTTACCCCGGAACCGGGTGGAGACCGTACACAGGAAGTAGTCGTAGCACAGGAAATCCTGCAAACGATGGGGCTGCGTTCCTTCACGCCCATGGTGATCGCCTGTCCGGGATGCGGGCGTACCACCAGTACGGTCTTTCAGGAACTTGCGCAGAGCATACAGTCCTACTTGCGTGCGCAGATGCCGGTATGGCGCGAGAAATATCCAGGTGTCGAAGAAATGACCGTGGCGGTAATGGGTTGTGTGGTGAATGGACCGGGAGAAAGCAAGATGGCCAATATTGGCATTAGTTTGCCGGGAAACAATGAAAATCCTGCAGCACCGGTATATGTGGATGGCGAAAAAGTGGTCACTTTGCGCGGGGATAATATTGCCGGAGAGTTCATGCGGATTGTGAACAATTATGTGACGCGCAAATATGCGTCAGGCGATACCGTAAATCACGGGTCTGAGCCTGTTTCTGTGTAAATAGATATTAAATGTCGATTGATTGTAGAAGGCTGTTCATATCGGATGCGCATGTGGCAGGGAAAATTTATGCGCCGTGTATTGAACCGCGGAAGCTTTGTTCAGTATTTTTTATGAAGCAAATCACAAGGTTATTGGTTCTATGAGTAACCCCCTTTTGTTACAGGCTGTTCGCGGCATGAATGACATCCTGCCAGATGAGGCAGGACTTTGGCTATGGTTTGAGGATACCGTTCGTGACTGGGTGGAAAGTTATGGTTATCGCAATATTCGCATGCCCTTGCTGGAACCTACCGCACTTTTTAAACGCGCGATCGGCGAAGTGACTGATATCGTAGAGAAAGAAATGTACAGTTTTGAGGATAGTCTCAATGGTGACCATCTGACTCTGCGTCCGGAAGGGACCGCTTCCTGCGTGCGCGCCTCGCTGCAACACAGTCTGCTGTACAATGCTCCGCAGCGTTTATATTACAGTGGCGCGATGTTCCGTCATGAACGTCCGCAGAAGGGGCGTTACCGGCAGTTTCATCAGGTTGGTGTGGAGGCTTTAGGTTTTTCTGGCCCCGATATTGACGCAGAGCAGATTCTGATGTGCGCACGTCTCTGGCGTAAGCTGGGATTGCGGGATATCACTCTCCAGCTCAATACGTTGGGCGACATTGAAGCGAGGCAGCGACACCGTGTCAAACTGATCTCTTATTTCGAGCAGCACTGCGGCTTGCTGGATGCCGATGCAACCCGCCGTCTGCACAGTAACCCGTTGCGTATTCTGGACAGCAAGAATCCGGCCATGCAGGAACTGATTCTGGCTGCACCCAAGTTAATGGATGAGCTGGATGACGACGCGCTCAGACACTTTGAAGAGTTGCAGAAAATCCTGCATCGTCATGAAATTGCATATGAGATCAATCCGCGCCTGGTTCGCGGCTTGGATTATTATAACCGCACGGTGTTTGAATGGGTCGCCACGCGTCTTGGCGCTCAGGCTACAGTCTGTGCAGGTGGACGGTTTGACGGACTTATTGAACAGATAGGTGGGAAATCTGCGGCAGCTGCTGGTTTTGCCATGGGCATAGAACGGATACTGGCCTTGTTGCAGGAAGATGGTATGACCTTGCCGCCGGCACCGCTGGATGTATACGTGATTCATCAGGGAGAAATGGCATACGACATGTCGAGTCTCGTGGCGGAAAATCTGAGAGATTTCGGTCTGCGCGTTTTGCTCCATTGCAGCGGTGGCAGCTTCAAATCCCAGATGAAGAAGGCAGATGCCAGCTGTGCCAGATTTGCTGTTATTCTTGGCGATAATGAGGTGAGGTCAGGGCTGGCTACTCTCAAACCACTCCGTGGGGGGGAGCAAATACAGGTGGAATTCGATGCACTTCCTGTAAAAATAAATGAGTTAATTAAACAAGGATAAACAAGATGGCGGTTCTGGATGTGCAGGAGCAGGAGCAGGTAGAAGCGTTCAAGGCGTGGTGGAAGTCCAATGGTAAATGGCTGCTGATCGTGCTGGCGGTGTTCGCAATTGGTTTCGCAGCGACGCAGGGCTGGAAGTATTACAAAACCAATCAGCTTACAGAGGCCAGCATTTTATATGGAGAGCTGGAAAAACAGCTTGTCAGCAATGACCCGAAGCGTATCAATGACGCCGGGCAGGCAGTGATTGATAAATTCGGATCGACTGCATATGCCCCGCGGGCTGCGTTGATAATGGCACAGGTAAACATTGACAATAATGATGCGACGCGTGCGAAATCGCAACTGGAATGGGTAATCCAGCATGCAGAAGAAGGGGGGCTCCAGAATGTTGCGCGTTTAAAGATGGTCAGCATGCTGCTGGATGAAAAAAAATACTCGGAGGCGCTTAAGTTACTGGAAGAAAAGCATCCTGAATCCTTTACCGGGCTGTACGCTGATCTCAAGGGGGATGTGCTGAATGCGCAGGGTCATATTGCTGAAGCACGGGCGGCTTACCAGTTAGCATTGAACAAGATGGATGCTGAGAGCAAGTATCGCAATCTGGTGAAAATGAAGCTGGATGCGCTCGGAGACGCTAAATGATTCACCCCATTGCGGCAGCGCTGCTAATAATGATGCTGGCAGGCTGTTCCACGGTGTCGGGTTGGTTCGGTAGCGAAAAGAAGCCGAGGGAACCGGCCAAGTTGATTGAATTCAAGCAGACTGCCGCTTTTAAATTGCGCTGGC
Organism: Candidatus Nitrotoga fabula; assembly: GCF_905221025.1. Classification (GTDB taxonomy): domain Bacteria; phylum Pseudomonadota; class Gammaproteobacteria; order Burkholderiales; family Gallionellaceae; genus Nitrotoga; species Nitrotoga fabula. The sequence goes on along the minus strand of NZ_CAJNBL010000042.1, from coordinate 7,687 downwards.
GTACCAAAATCGGCAGTGGTGGCGATTATATTTTCCAGCCTGCAATATTGCATGATGCTGTATATGCGGTAAATGCCAAGGGCGAACTATTCCGTTTGGATCCTGCATCAGGCAAACAGGTGTGGCGCATCAATACTGGCTTTACGGTTTCAGCCGGTGTAGGAGTGGGTGAGGGGCTGATTCTGGTAGGCGGTACGAAAGGTCAATTGGCCGCCTTTTCCGTGGATGGAAAACCGTTATGGAAAACAAAAGCGTCCAGTGAAGTGCTGCACGTGGCAGATGTTGCTGATGGCATCGTAGTGGTGCGGACTGCGGATGGGCGTATTTCAGGAATCGACTCTACCGATGGCAAGCGCCTGTGGCTGTACGAGCATGTTACTCCGGCGCTGATCGTGCGTAATCATGGTGGGGTAGCAATCGAAAGGGGGACTGTTTTTGCAGGTTTTGCCGGAGGTAAACTGGCTGCAATCAGTCTGGGATCAGGCCTGGTAATCTGGGAAACGGTTGTTTCTGAATCGCGTGGTAATACGGAACTGGAACGTATCCGGGATATTACTAGCCTGCCGGTCTTGGATGAAGAGCAGGTATGTGCCATTGCGTACCAGGGACGGGTAGCTTGCTATAGCCTTGCGCAGGGAAGTTTGCTATGGAGCCGTGACATTTCCAGTGACAAGGGAATGACCCTGCTTCAGAACATGCTCTATATCACGAGTGAAACAGGTGCAGTGCTGGCGCTGGATAAAAATAGCGGAAGTTCAGTTTGGAAGAATGATCAGTTATTCATGCGTCCCACCTCGGCGCTATTTGCATTTGGAGATTATCTGGTAATAGCGGATTATCAGGGATATTTGCATGCCCTCAACCGTGAAGATGGTAGTCTGGCAGGGAGATTCAAGACGGATTTCAGTCCGATTTCCGCTATACCGGTTGAGCTGGATGGAGGCCTGCTGGTGCAAACTCGCGAAGGATACCTGTATTCGGTTGCGCTCCATTAGTATTGCCCATACCTGAAAGTCTGAAATGTTACCCACATTAGTTTTAGTTGGCCGTCCGAACGTGGGAAAATCCACCTTGTTCAATCGCCTTACGCGGAGCCGTGATGCGTTGGTGGCGGATTTACCGGGTTTAACCCGTGATCGCCACTATGGCCGTGGACGTATTGGCGAGCGTCCTTTCCTGGTAGTGGATACCGGAGGCCTGGAGCCAGTTGCCAGAGAAGGGATTCTGTATGAAATGGCCCGGCAGACAAGACAGGCAGTGGATGAAGCCGATCTGGTGTTGTTTCTGGTAGATGGACGCCAGGGACTGACTCCACAGGATAAAATAATTGCAGAGCAATTGCGCAAAACCGGACGCCCCATGTTGCTCCTCGTAAACAAGACCGAGGGTATGAGGCGTAGTGCAGTGGTTAGCGAATTTTTTGAATTGGGTTTGGGCGAGCCGTTGCCGATCTCCTCGGCGCATGGGGACAATGTCAGCGAAATGGTGTCGCTTGCACTGGATGAATTACCGGTCCATTCTGAAAGTGAAGAAATTCATGTCGATCACCCAAAAATTGCAATTGTAGGCCGGCCAAATGTTGGAAAATCGACCTTGGTGAATTCGATTCTGGGCGAGGAACGGGTGATTGCCTTTGACCAGCCCGGCACGACACGGGACAGCATTTATATCGATTTTGAACGCGATGGCAGGCAATATACCATCATTGATACTGCCGGCATGCGTCGTCGGGGCAAAGTCGATGAGGCAGTTGAAAAATTTTCTGTAATAAAAACACTGCAGGCGGTAGAAGACGCAAACGTGGTAGTTCTCGTGGTTGATGCGCAGCAGAATATCACTGAACAGGATGCACATATCGCGGATTTTGTGTTGCAGGCCGGGCGTGCCTTGGTACTGGCGGTGAACAAGTGGGATGGGCTGGATGAATATCAGCGCGAGATGACCAAACGGGGTATTGACCGTAAACTGCATTTCCTCAGCTTTGCCAAATTGCATTTCATCTCAGCTCTTCTGGGTAGCGGCGTGTCTGCCATACTTAAGTCGGTAAATGAAGCATATGCCGCTGCGATGGCCAAATTGCCCACTCCGCAGCTTACGCGGGTGCTGATTGCAGCTGTCGAAAAGCAGCAGCCTCCGCGTGGTCAATTTCGCCCCAAAATGCGCTATGCCCATCAGGGAGGCAGTAACCCGCCTTTAATCGTCATACATGGTAGCGCGCTGGACAATATTCCTGACAGCTATCGGCGTTATCTTGAGCGTACTTTCTGCACGGCATTCAAGCTGCAGGGAACGCCGCTCAGACTCGAATTCAAGGCGGGGAAGAATCCATTTGCCAACAAGGCCCCAAGACCCTTGACCGAGAGTGAGGAACGAAAAGCGCATCGTGCGCGTATTCGTGGACGCAGGCTGTACGGCCGGTGATCCCGGGTTTTTGGCAGCACATCTATTCAAGAAATGCACTTTTTTGCATTTTCTATTTTTTCCTATGGTTAGCAAAACTTTTTAGTTTTCTCCTGTCTTTGTAGTTTAAATCCAAATATTGTTCAACTTTCAATAGACTTGTAGTTAGAGGCAGGGGGTAATGTTTCCGAAGCTGGGTGTTGAACCTTGCTTCAGGATTCTTGTAGTAGAGGGACAATTTTCCTCCCTGATTCCCATTGCAACTTGACTGATTACGCAAAGACATCCCAAAGCGGTCAATTGCTTACTTGGCAATATAAAAACATTAAAGTTATTGCGAGTCATTATTGCTTTGGTTATCATAACAATTGTTGCAAAGATTACTTCTACTATTCGTTGTTAAGGAATGAGATGGTTTTGATGTTGTCCTGTAGCTTTCTGGAATTCAAGCGCAAACCCGCATACAGAATGTATAAGTTTTTCGGGCAATCTGGTTTTACATGTGCAGTAGGTAAAAATATTTTTTATATTTAAAAGTAGGGGGAAAAATGATAAAAATTTTTGATACAAATCGTACATCTGTCTCGGAACGCAAACATGCAGAAAATCGACCGTGGACAAGCTGCCATCAGCCAGCGACTCTTTTCATTGCAATCAGCAGTGCATTATTCTATTTTGGGCTGAGCAGCAGTTCTTTTGCCAATGTGGCAGTAGTCGGCACGGATATTTCCGCCAGCACCGCTGCGCATTCATACAGCATTCCTGCGGGCTCGTTGGCGGCTGCACTGAATCATCTGTCAAGGGAGTCGGGAACACCGATATCTACTGATTCTGCAGAAATCGGAGAAATAACGACGCAGGGACTGGAAGGCAAGTATACCGTTCCGGACGCATTGGATCATTTGCTGGCAGGCAGCGGCATGCAGGCGGTATCCCAAGGTAATCAATATGCGATCCAGCGGCTGGCTATGGCGCCTGGGGAAACAGTGCAGGTGGAAAAGGATGGTATTCTTCCAACGGTTACCGTGCTGGCAAACAGCAGCACAGGTTATACCGTCCCCAAAATCACCACGGCAACCAAAACCAATACCCCATTGATCAATGTCCCGCAATCCGTTTCCGTGGTCACGCAGGAGGCGATCAAGGACCAGAACGTTCTGAGCATGAGTGATGCGGTACGTTATGTTCCCGGGGTTGGAATTTCACAGGGGGAAGGAAACCGGGATGCCCTGGTTTTTCGCGGCAATCGCTCCACCGCGGACTTCTTTGTAGATGGCATACGGGATGATGTGCAGTATTTTCGAGATATTTACAATATAGAAAGGGTGGAAGTTCTGAAAGGACCCAATGGCATGATTTTCGGCCGGGGTGGTTCCGGTGGGGTAATCAACCGTGTTCAGAAAGAGGCGGACTGGAATCGAGTCCGTGAAATCACAGCGCAGGTTGGTTCATGGGATGCAAAACGCGTGGCTCTGGATGTCGGCCAGGGGATAAATGACACTTCCGCGGTCCGGCTGAATGCCATGTATGAGGATTCGGGCAGCTTCCGGAATGGTGTGGATTTAAAGCGCTACGGTATTAATCCGACCGTTACCCTTGCTCCAGGTGCCCAGACCAAAGTGGTATTGAATGCCGAGTACTTCAAGGATGAGCGCACGGCCGACCGGGGGGTTCCGTCCCTTGCGAGCACCCGGCGTCCTATCGATGTGGATGTTCGTACATTTTTTGGTGATCCTGCCCGCAGCAATTCCGACACTGAGCTGAAAGCCGCCAATGCATTGGTCGAGCATAAATTTGATAACCAGGTGTTGCTTCGCAACCGAACCCGTTATGCCAGCCAGGATAAATTTTATGAGAATGTATATCCCGGCGCGGCTGTAAATCCTGCTACCGCTGAAGTGGCGATCAGCGCATACAACAATACAAGTCATCGTGATACTTTCATCAATCAGACCGATGTGCTGTTTTCCCTGAATACAGGAACCGTCAAGCACGACATGCTGGCAGGTCTCGAATTGTCCCATCAGGATTCCGACAGCAGGCGTAATACCGGTTATTTCAACGGTACCGCAGCAACAGTCAATGTCCCCATTTCCAACCCCCTTACCAGCACCCCGCTTACTTACAAGCTGTCTGCAACCGACGGTGACAATAACAGTATTACAAAAAATGCAGGAGTATATATACAAGACCAGATTACCTTGATGCCAAAATGGCAGGCCATTCTTGGGTTGCGTTATGACTTGGTTGACGTTGATTTTGTCAATAAAAACCCGGCTGCCAATCAAACCTTGAATTCCCGGGATAATTTCTGGTCTCCAAGAGCCGGACTGATTTACAAACCCGCTACCAATGTTTCTGTTTATGGAAACTACAGCCTGGCCTATGTTCCAAGAGCGGGGGAACAGCTTACTTCCCTTTCCGTAACGAATGCGGCGCTGGAACCCGAAAAATTCAAGAATCTGGAAATCGGGACCAAATGGGATATCCGTCCCGATCTGGCTTTGACCACTGCCCTGTTCCAGCTGGATCGGACGAATGTGATTGTTCCAGATCCGAATAATACGGCCAGATCCATATTGGCTGATGGCCAACGGAATAAGGGATTCGAATTGGGCCTGGCAGGCAGGATTACTTCTGCCTGGAGCATGATGGGAGGATATACCTATCAAGATGGAGAGATCACCAATACACAGTCAGCCACCATCAAAGCCGGCTCTGTTCTGGCAGAGCTTCCCAAAAACACCTTCTCACTCTGGAATCGCTATGACTTCAATTCGATGTGGGGAGTGGGCCTGGGTGTAGTCAGCCGCAGCAAAATGTATGCTTCTACGGATAATACTATTTACCTGCCGGGTTTTACCCGGGTAGATGCGGCGGTATATGCCAGAATCGATAAGACCTGGCGTGCGCAGCTGAATATTGAGAATTTGTTTGACAAGGTATATTGGGCTTCTGCGCACAACAATAATAATCTTTCTCCGGGTTCCCCCATTGCAGCCAGACTGTCACTGGTCGCCAACTTCTAATATTACCCGCCACCCAGGAATAGAAATCCAGGAATACCCCGCCGGACAGGCGGGGATGGTTTTCCGCCGTATGCGAGCATGATCAGATGAATACCGTACAAGTTAAAGCGTCACGCCATGGCTTACCCGAGAATAGCTTGGGGAATGCCACTTCCGAATCTTTGGAACATCAAGCGCGTTCCCGGCGCGCCGTTTTTTTGAAATGGTTGCGCAAGATGCATGGCTGGATCGGGCTCTGGGGGGCAGCCATCGGTTTGTTGTTCGGTGTGACAGGAGTCTTGCTGAATCATCGCGCTGTACTGAAAATTCCCGCTGCGAAGGCCCAGGAAACCATGCTGCAGGTTGCAGTGCCCAGACACCCTTTGGCGAACGCAAAAGCTATGGCAGGCTGGCTGCAGCAGGAGCTAAAGCTTGACCGCCCTGCCACGCGTCAGCGTGTTGAACCTGCAAAGTCTGTGGAATGGGGTGATCAGGCGATAGAGCAGCCGGAACGCTGGTCTGTGACATTTAGTTCTCCCCAGGTCAGTCTCCAGGCAGAGTATTGGCTCGGGAACCGGTTTGTGCACATCAAGCGCAGCGATCAGAATGTATTTGGCGCCCTGACCAATTTGCACAAGGGAAATGGAGTCGGGATACCATGGATATTGCTTGCCGACACCCTGGCAGGAAGCATAATTCTGCTTTCCTTAACCGGCGTGGTGTTATGGACGCAATTAAATCGCCGTCGAATGATTGGATTTGGAATAGGTTTAACGTCCCTTGTCTTGCTGGTTGGCTTTGCCATTAATGAATTGATATGAATAATAATTATTCGAAATGATGCAGAAGGTTACTGCTGAAAATTTTATTGTAGATGTAAATTTTGCAGACAGGGTTGCTGCGTTAGAGTTGTAGAGGGTCAGGATGGCGCAGGTTTTGGTTGTTCTGAGAAATGGAAAGGTCCAAAATACGCAGTATCGGGTCTGCGTTTCTCTGGCAGGGAATATTGTGCTATAGGCTGTTCGACAATAAGAAGTATGTGGATGAAAAAAATGAATCGTTTATTCAGTATATTTTTCTTTATTACGTGTTCTTGCCTCGCCAATGCGGCTGGTGATGCACTGGCAGATATCCATCCGGAATTATCTGATGCCAGTCAAAATTATTCTCCTGGCATGGGTGAAATCATGGCTGGAATACAGCTCCGTCACGCAAAACTCTGGTATGCAGGTACAGGAGGGAACTGGAAACTAGCCAAATACGAACTGGATGAAATACTGGAAGGATTGGAAGATGTAAAAAAATATCATCCAGATTTTGAGGGAAGGCCGCTTGCTGAAATGATCGGCCCAATTACATCCGAGCCAGCCGAGAAACTTGCAAAGGCGATTCAGGCCAGGCAGAAAGTTTTATTCATGAAATCTTTCGATGGATTGTCTCAAGCATGCAATACCTGTCATACAGCAAATGGGTTTGATTTTATTTATATCCAACGACCAGTTACACAGCCGTTCACCAATCAGCGATACAAAAAACTATAAGAAGTAATATAGCCTTTAAAGAATTAAACTCATTGAATAACAAAAACACTACTATGCAAATGTTAATTTGTTATTAGTCACATTTTATGCTTGCTTATCTGCATGTTCATTGATAGTAATTGATGATCAGTCGCATTAGTTTTAAAATATAAAAAATAATAATTAATCATTTTTTCTTGATTTTTTTTGCGGCAGGTTTGTAAAAACCTGCCATTTTTGTGTTGATACCGATTCCTACTTAAACAATCAGAACGAATATAGACAGGAGGTCCAATGCGCGCCAATTTTCAGTGGGCAGTTGATACTGCCATCAAGCTGGTATTTTCTTCCAATGCAGCTCTTTATGCGGTTCCAGGTCTGGCCAAGCAGGCTGGAGGAAAATATGTCAACATCTCCTGTCGGGACACGAATACTGAATACATTTTATCCAATTCATATCGGCGTGATCGGCGGAACACCAACCCGTATCATTCAATTGATCATTGGCATGATTCCGCTCATTCTGCTGTTCAAGGGTGGCATCATGTGGTGGAACCGGAGGAAGTTGTTACAGACTCAATTGCCACGGAAAAGCAGTGTGATCCATTGATGCACCAAAAATTATTCTGAATTTTTAGTGATTAAATTTTATATATCTTATCTCGAACCTTTATTTTGTAGATTTTATTAACGGAGCTATCTTTATATGTATATGCAGATACACTTACGAAGTGTTGTCTTGCCGGTTTTGGCGCTGAT
>NZ_CAJNBL010000041.1 GCF_905221025.1 Candidatus Nitrotoga fabula | reverse complement strand
CAAGCTTCCATCCGATGACGAAACTGAAGGATAGTGCTCTCGTCAGGCGCCGCTTCGTTACCCAGATCGATTCCCGCAAACTCGCGCATCGCCCACGAATCATACAGCGCATCTTCCATTGCAGGGTCAGACAGGTTGTACCAGTGCTGCATGAAATAGATGCGTAGCATCCGCTCCAATCCAATTGGTCTTCGCCCTGCGCCTTGCGGGTTGGGATAGTGCGGCTCCAAAGCCTGACTCAGGTCTTTCCAGGGGATGACCTGATCCATCTCCCCCAGAAATCGTTCCTTTCGGGTCTTCTTGCCGTGCTTCTCAAATCCGCTGCTGAAGGTACTCTGGCGCATGGGTGCCCTTTCCAAATGACTGCTCAAATTATCTCATGACCAGAAATTAATCAGACCTTACTTAGACTTGTTTTTACGAAGAAGCACGTTTAATGAAGGCAACGTCGATGTCCACGGTCGATTTTATCTTGGGAATACCAGGTTTGGTGCAAAGTGTCAAGCGGGCGCAGGATATTCACGTATGGGCCCGACCCAGGCTCAGCCCTGCTTGCTTGTACTACGCGGCGTGACCTGTTCATATCAAGGTGGAGTTGAAGCAAGACATTAGAACGACTCCTTACACACTCTTGCACCACGACGCTCGGGAGACATTGCTATCTGCTATACTAATCCGACTTTTGCCAAGACTTTACTGCACTGGCATGCCAAGCGGTTTATAGATTCTATGTATGCCGATCATTAGTGCTGGCAGCTTAATTACGCCAACTATTTCAAATAATTCTGCATGTTTTTCTGGATTTGCATAAACTGGGGTATATCTAATGATTGATGTATGTATTTGCACCCACAATCCAAGAATGGATATACTTTCTTTGACCATCTCAGGACTGGCAAATCAAAACGTAAAACCTGAAGTTTTCAGAGTAATTCTCATTGATAATCACTGCATCCCTCCCTTATCTGAAAGCATACTGCTACCTCTGATTCATTTGGGAATCCCAACCCTGTTAATACGCGAGCCAAAACTTGGCTTGCAGCATGCACGTATAGCTGCAATACGAAATACCACATCTGAATGGGTGTTATGGCTGGACGACGATAACGAACCCACACCGAATTTTATTCAAGTTGGACTGGATTTTATTCATTTGCATCCAGAGATTGGTTGTTTTGGAGGAAAGTTATTACTACCTGAAGGTGCAAATTATGACCGATGGTTGGCTCCATTCCTCCCCTATCTAGGCATTAAAAACCCCGGTGAAGAATTGAAAATCACTCAAGTGGATCAATGGACGGACGCAGAACCTCCTGGAGCAAGCGCCTGGGTTCATCGAAAGGTTTTAAACAGGTTCCTTCAAAATTCATCAATGAACGTAAAATTTTTCAAACTGGACCGAAACGGAAAAAATGGCCTTGCATCATGCGGTGATTCGATGATGATGCGGGGTGCGGTCCGTTTAGGGCTATCTTGTGCTTACGTTCCTGCGCTTAAGATATTTCATCACATTGACCTTGTCCGCCGTTCGAAATTTTTCTATCTGATACGTTTAATGTACGAATACGGAAAAAGCCACGTAATTCTAGAATCCCTGCTTAAAGGTTTGCAACCAATACCATACCACTATCAATTAGATCGTGATTTTTTTATATTAATACGCGATGAATTTTTCAAAGAGAAAGCCAAAGGATCACTCTTTTTTGGAATTGGCATGATCGCCTACCACCTTGGGGTAAGATCGGAACATATTCGCCAACACAAAAACAAGCCTACCCCTTTTTTCCCCATGCATTAAATCATGGATGTGTGGGTATCCAATATTTTCAGTATTCATCCAGATGACGTATGCTGAATTTCAAAGAGTTCAACGTTTCGTAAAATGAGGGAAGAAACGGAGGATGGAAATGGAGAAATTACTGAGGGCGGAATACAGTCCGGGATTCAAGGAGCAGGCAGTACGGACCTATCAGGAAAGTGGCCCGTCCGTGACTGAGGTTGCCAAGCGGCTGCCGAAATCGTCGCTGAATCACTGGGTCACGGCGGCGAGGAAGGGAAAATAGCATCCGTTGGCAAGAATCAAAGGGCGATCAGCGAACTGAAAATGGAGCTATCCAGGCTGAAACGGGAATTGGCGGAAACAAAAATGGAGCGCGATTTCCTAAAAAACTGCCCACACGGCTTGCCGCATTCCTTATGCATAGAAACACTGGGGAGTACACTGCGTGAACGCGGACAGTGGCCGGCAGCTTCTTGGAGGTTTTGACCCCGTCAAAAAACATGGTCCAGGGGAAGCTGCGGACCCGTCTGTGGCGGCATCGCAAGGTGACCCCGTTTAGGAAATTGATTTAATCCGAGTCTCCCGTCTTGCGTTTTATTAATCAGGAGGTGGATAATGTCAGGAAATAGAACTAAGCCCACAGGGCTGCCCATTATTAATGAATTTGCCGCAGGTATCGACATAGGTTCTCGCTTTCACGTTGTTGCTGTTGGGTCTGACCTATGTGACGAGCCCGTACAAACGTTTCAGGCGTTTACAAGCGATCTGCTGCATATGGCAGATTGGTTAACCGAGGTTGGTATCAAGACAGTCGCGATGGAGTCGGCAGGTGTTTACTGGGTGGCTGCATATGAAGTACTTGAATCACATGGAATCAATGTCATCCTAGCCAATGCGCGTGAAGCGCGCGCCGTACCCGGCAGAAAGAGTGATGTCAACGATGCGCAGTGGTTGCAACGACTTCACGCTTGCGCGTTTGTTGCGTGCCAGTTTTCGCCCTGGACGAGAAATCGCAGCACTTCGGTCTTATTTGCGCTCACGCGAACGGCATTTGGATTATGCCGCTTCCCATATACAGCACATGCAAAAAGCACTGTCGCTGATGTGTCGGGTACTCGGGGTATCAGAATGCCGTTTCCATGCGTGATGTAACCAGGTGCCATCGAAACGCAGCCAGGAAAATGCCCGCCTGGAAGTAGAAATTCTTGCGGCGCACAGACGGACGAGGCGCTCGCCACTACGTTATTATCGTGGCTCGAACCTATTGTGCACATGTGGCGTTTCTCCAGATCGAACGGCATCACCGAAGGATTCCACACGAAGATGGAGATGTTCTCGCGCAGAGCATATGGGTTCAGGAATTTTGAAAATTACCGCATGCGAGTCTTCGCTCAGTGCGGATGGAACGGTGTAATTAACCGGGTCTGATGAATGCTCATCCCCCGTTAATGGGGTAGGGCTCACATTCATCCAAACGCTATATTTCAACCAGCAAATATACAGTGATGCAGGTACTGACGAAAAATCGATTTCACTGAAAACAGGGTGACAGGAACTGGTTGGACATAAAAAAAGACCTGCATTTCTGCAAGCCTTTAATGACCTCTAATAAACTGGGGTGGCTGATGGGACTCGAACCCACGACAACCGGAATCACAATCCGGGACTCTACCAACTGAGCTACAGCCACCACATGGAAAACTCAACAAGACCCGTCATTGGCGTGCCCGACAGGAATCGAACCTGTAACCCCCAGCTTAGAAGGCTGGTGCTCTATCCGATTGAGCTACGGGCACAATTTCCTGAAGAGCCATTCGACTCAGTACCTCTTGGATATCTGGTCGGGGTGGAGAGATTCGAACTCCCGACATCCTGCTCCCAAAGCAGGCGCGCTACCAGGCTACGCTACACCCCGAAAGATTTGAATCATACCCTTGGTGAGAAAAAAAATCAATTGGCCGCGGACAGTTTATCGCAAAAATTGCACACCTTTTCTTTTCAGCGCGATCTTGCACGGAACCACGGCATGAAGCGGGAAAAACCTGTTTCACTTAAGGCCTATTCACAGGATTTGCCTGTAATCTGCGGTAACGCGAGCCTCAGGTAATACACCATGGACCACAAGGTCAAAAAAGCAGCCAGGTAGATCAGCAACGTGCCCAGCGAGGCAGATGGCAAGCCAGCAATCGAGTCATGCAGTAACAGTAGCAAGATGGCGACCATCTGAAACATGGTTTTCGCCTTGCCCAGCAGGGAAACCGCCGTGCTCCTGCTTTCCCCGACCTGCGCCATCCATTCCCGCAGGGCGGAAATCGCGATTTCTCGCCCGATGATGATAAATGCAATGACCATGTCCACATAGCCAAGCTGGACCAGAACAACCAGTGCCGCAGCCACCATCAGCTTGTCGGCCACCGGATCCAGGAACGCCCCGAATGCGGAAGTCTGGTCAAGCGCGCGCGCAAGGTAGCCGTCCAGCCAGTCGGTGAAGGCGGCCAGCGCAAAGATCACCGTGCTGACCAGATGCTTCTGGTGCAGCGTAAGGACCGCATCCGGCAGGTAGAACACGGCAAGAAACACGGGAATTAGAATAATGCGGAACCAGGTCAGCAGATTGGGGATATTGAAGGGCATGATCAGTGCAATTGTTGATAAATTTTTTTCGCCAGCGCCGTACTAATTCCGTCCACCTGCGCCAGTTCCTCCACGCTCGCCTGACTGACGCCCTGTAATCCGCCGAACCGGGCCAACAGGTTCCGCCGGCGTCTCTCCCCTACCCCGCTGATCTCCTCCAGCATAGACGTAGTGCGCGCCTTGCCACGCTTTGCACGGTGTCCACCAATGGCAAAACGGTGTGCCTCGTCACGCACCTGCTGGATCAGGTGCAGCGCCGGGCTATCCGGCGGCAATTGTAACGGCTTTTCCTGCTGGGGTAGCAACAATTGCTCCATCCCGGGCTTGCGCTCTACGCCCTTGGCAACTCCCATCAGCGGGATTTCCTGCAATCCCAGCTGTTCCATCACCTGAGTCGCCACGTTCAGCTGACCCTCACCACCATCGATCAGAATCAGGTCGGGGCGCATGCCTTCTCCCGCGTGCAACTTCTGGTAACGACGCAGCAGAGCCTGACGCATGGCTGCATAATCATCCCCTCCGGTAATGCCAGTGATATTGTAGCGGCGGTATTCTGCAGAGCGCATCGCCATATTGTCGTACACCACGCAAGATGCCACCGTTGCTTCCCCCATGGTATGACTGATATCGAAGCATTCGATGCGGGAAAGCTGCGGGAGCCCAAGCACTTCGCGCAGTTTTTCCAGCCGCGCGAGCTGCCCGGCCATCTGTCCGGCCTGCTGGCCCAGCACCAGCAAGGCATTTTTCTCTGCCATTTCGAGCCACTTGCGGCGCTCGCCCCTTAACCCATGCCGGATCTGCACCCTGTGGCCAGCCTGTTCGCTTAGCAGTTCTTCCAGCGCCCCCGCCGCAATCGGCATGCTGATCAAAATCAATGAAGGCACAGGGTGGTCCAGATAATGCTGTGTCAGGAAGGCATGCAGCACTTCCTGGGCGGTCTGTCCGGCTGCGTTTTGCGGAAAATAGCTTTTGTCCCCCAGATGCCTTCCTCCGCGCACCATCGCCACATTGAGGCATAGCGCCCCGTTCAGTTCCGCCACGGCAACAATGTCAGCATCCGTCGCTCGGCCACTCTCCATAAACTGCTTTTGCTGAACGGTATGCAGCGCCTGCAACTGGTCGCGCAGCGCGGCGGCCTGCTCGTAATGCTGCTTTTCCGCCGCCTGCTCCATGGCCTGCCGCAGCTTCGCTTCCACCTCACCCTGTTTGCCCTGCAAAAGAAGGATTGCGTTTCGAACATCGGCTGCATAGTCCTGCTGGCTGATCAGGCCCACGCATGGAGCGGTGCAGCGGTGAATCTGGTGCAGCAAGCACGGACGGGTACGGTTGGAAAACGAGATATCCTCACATGTGCGAATGCGAAAAATCCTTTGCAGTAGCTGGATGCTTTCCCTGGCGGCATGGGAATTGGGATAGGGTCCGAAATACTGATGATGTCTGGCTGTCAGGCTGCGATGATAAACGAGCCGCGGGAAAGCATGCCCGGTCAGCACAATATAGGGATAAGACTTGTCATCCCGGAACAGGATATTGTAGCGGGGCTTCAGCGCCTTGATCAGGTTGTTTTCAAGCAGCAGCGCTTCTGCCTCGGTAGGGGTGACCGTGACCTCGATGCGGGCAATATGCGAAACCATCAAGGCGATGCGCGGCGAAACATTGGTTTTATGGAAATAGGAAGCGACGCGCTTTTTAAGCTGGCCAGCCTTGCCAACATATAACACCTGACCCTGGCTGTCGAGCATGCGGTATACACCAGGCAGCAACGGCAGACCGGCGATGAAAGATCGGACGTCAAACTCGGGGATTGTAGCCAAGACTGCTCAAATATAATGTAATTTCACTGAAAACGGCATGAAACATAGCCTCGTTCAGGCGCCTGGTCTGGGTATTGTAACGGCTGCAATGGTAGCTGTCATACAACATGAAACCGTTGGGCAAGGCATGGTGCGCACCATGGGAAAATCTGGCTATCCCGGGCTGTAACCCCAGCGCGCGCAAAATCGCCGTATGGGCAACCGAACCCAGGGCCAGCACGGCAGCCCGGGAAGGCAGGCCAGCCAGCTCATCCGCCAGATACGGATTGCATTGCCTCACTTCAGCGGGTTCCGGCTTGTTCTGTGGTGGCAGGCAACGCACCGCATTAGTAACACGGCATCCCCGCAACACCAGTTCGGCATTGGCATGGCCTGCCTCATTCAATGGTTCTGGATCACTGGAAAACCCGAATTGATACAGGGTGGAATACAGCAGTTTTCCGGCAAAATCCCCGGTAAAAGGACGCCCGGTGCGGTTTGCACCGTGCATGCCGGGAGCCAGACCCACGATCAGCAGAGGCGCCTTTGCGTCGCCAAAGGATGGCACCGGATGGGCATAATACTCAGGGTGGGTCTGGCGCACTGCTTCCAGAAAATGCGCAAGACGCGGGCATAGACGGCAGTCCGGGTTAAATTCCATGCGCTACCTGCCCGTGCATCCACAAAACGTCATTCTGGCTAAAACCCATTACGTAGCAATCCATATTCCCAATCCAGCCAGCATTCCAGTCATTCATATCCTGTATTTTCTACCAGATTGGCCAGAACATAAACCCTGAGCTGCAAGCGGTACTAACCTGTAATAGTTGAGTCGTTATTTCGACCTGTAATTATTCACTGATCATCATTTTTGACACTGTGCTGACTCCATGCCTATATTCCAGCCACCGCCACATTAAAATATCTCTTTGGGCAAGATCACCACATAGTAAGATAATGAAATGGCAGAGAGATCGGTTCCTGTAGCCAATATTGCCATCTCCATGAACTAAGGCTTGATATTCAGCAATCAGGACATCATTTAGACATAGCAGAGGAGCTTAACGATGGATCAGAATAATACAAATACTGGCGGCAAGTGCCCGGTGATGCATGGCGGAGCCACGTCTACCGGCATGTCAAACATGGAGTGGTGGCCCAGGGCGCTCAACCTTGACATCCTGCATCAGCACGATAGCAAGACCAATCCGATGGGCAGTGGCTTCAACTATCGTGAAGAGGTCAAAAAACTGGACGTGGCAGCGCTCAAAAAGGACTTGCATGTCCTGATGACGGACAGTCAGGACTGGTGGCCGGCAGACTGGGGGCACTACGGTGGACTGATGATCCGTATGGCCTGGCACTCAGCGGGCACCTATCGCATCGCGGATGGTCGTGGTGGCGGCGGCAGGGGCAACCAGCGCTTTGCGCCCATCAACTCGTGGCCCGACAACGTAAACCTGGACAAGGCTCGCCGCCTGCTCTGGCCGATCAAGAAAAAATACGGCAACAGGCTCAGCTGGGCTGACCTGATGATTCTGGCTGGCACCATTGCCTATGAATCGATGGGTTTGAAGACCTTCGGTTTCGCTTTTGGGCGCGAGGATATCTGGCATCCGGAAAAGGACACCTACTGGGGTTCCGAGAAAGAGTGGCTGGCCCCCAGTGGCAGCGCCAACAGCCGCTATTCCGGCGAGCGCAACCTGGAAAATCCGCTGGCCGCGGTGATGATGGGGCTGATCTACGTTAACCCTGAAGGCGTGGATGGCAAGCCTGACCCGCTCAAGACCGCGCATGACGTGCGCGTGACTTTCGCGCGCATGGCCATGAACGACGAGGAGACCGTCGCTCTCACCGCTGGTGGCCACACGGTGGGCAAAAGCCACGGCAATGGCGATGCCAAGCTGCTGGGCCCGGTTCCTGAGGCGGCTGATATCGACGACCAGGGTCTGGGCTGGATCAACAAGACCCAACGCGGCATTGGACGCAATACGGTTAGCAGCGGTATTGAAGGCGCATGGACGACTCACCCCACCCAGTGGGATAACGGCTATTTCTACCTGCTGTTCACGTACGACTGGGAGCTGAAAAAGAGCCCGGCCGGTGCCTGGCAGTGGGAGCCCATCAACATCCGGGAAGAAGACAAGCCGGTTGATGTCGAAGATCCTTCGATCCGCTACAACCCGATCATGACCGATGCCGACATGGCCATGAAGATGGATCCGGCCTATCGGGCAATTTCCGAGCGCTTTTATCAGGATCCTGCATACTTTTCAGAAGTCTTTGCACGAGCCTGGTTCAAGCTGACCCACCGCGACATGGGCCCGAAATCACGTTACCTCGGGCCGGATGTGCCGAAAGAAGACCTGATCTGGCAGGATCCGGTTCCCACAGGCCGCACCGACTACGATATTGCTGCCGTGAAGGCAAGGATCACAGCCAGCGGTTTAAGTGTCAGCGAAATGGTAACCACCGCATGGGACAGCGCACGTACTTTCCGTGGTTCGGACAAGCGCGGCGGGGCCAACGGTGCGCGTATCCGCCTCGCCCCGCAAAAAGACTGGGAAGGCAATGAACCTGCGCGCCTGGCCAAAGTGCTTACGGTGCTCGAAGGCATCGCGGCAGATACCGGTGCCAGCGTGGCCGATGTCATTGTGCTGGCCGGCAACGTGGGGATTGAGCAGGCTGCCCGGGCTGCAGGCGTGAACATCAGCGTTCCCTTTGCTGCGGGACGGGGGGACGCCTCCCAGGACATGACGGATGCCGAGTCGTTCGACGTGCTGGAACCGATCCATGACGGGTATCGCAATTGGCTCCAAAAGGATTATGCCGTCCATGGCGAAGAACTGATGCTAGACCGCACCCAGCTGATGGGTCTGACGGCCCCTGAAATGACCGCGCTGGTAGGCGGTATGCGTGTTCTGGGTACCAACCACGGTGGCACCCGGCACGGTGTGTTCACCGATCGCGTGGGGGTTTTGAGCAATGATTTCTTTGTCAACCTGACGGACATGGCGTACACATGGAAACCTGCCGGAAACAACCTGTATGAAATCCGCAACCGCAAGACCGGTGCAGTCCAGTGGACAGCAACCCGGGTTGACCTCGTATTCGGGTCCAATTCGATCCTTCGCGCTTATGCCGAAGTCTATGCTCAGGATGACAGCCAGGAAAAATTCGTGCAGGACTTTGTTGCTGCATGGACGAAGGTCATGAATGCTGACCGCTTCGATCTGGTCTAGCGTTCAGATCGTGTTCGATGCCAGCAATCCAAATGAGGTAACAAAATTCCTTAAGATTTTTGGATCATCCGTGTGGTTGGCTTATGTCCGTATGGAACAATGATATTGGATATACCAATGATCAGAACACCACGTTACGATCGCGCTCCGCCACCGCACGGATATAATCGGGCATTCCTTTGATCGTTGCGCCGGCTACGAGATCCGCGGCATTGATCTGCCGCGCTACGGCACAGGCACCACAGACCCAGACGGGGACTCCCGCCTGTTGTATCGCGGCCAGCAGATCTTTCATCGGGGTCAGGTTCACGCCATGCACATGTTCCGCCGTTCCATTGCGCGCAAGCGTTACGGCTTCGTTCCACAGCCAGAGTACCACGTCGTGCCCCTGCTCTTTCGCGGCTTTTGCCGCCATGAACGGCAGCGTAGCCATGGTCGGGTCGTCCGTACCCCGGCTGCCGGAAACGATAAATGTAGCCATTCTTGTTCTCCTTTGTTATTCTTTTTTGCGGTTTCTTTCCTGAAAAATAAAGGGCCATCGATCAGTACCGAGGATGGCCCCTTTCTCCCTTGCGTTAGGTCTTCTTCTGAATCACCCCGCACGCGATCCTGGCTCCTCCGGGGCCATCTTTCGTCGGCGGATCAGGCTGAAACCGGTCTTCAATCTCATGAATAATGAATGCGGTCCCATCGGCGTCAAACAGGGTCGTCAGCCCGGGCGACAGCGTTACACTGCTGCTGACGGCATATAGCGTACCCTTGCGGTTCTCATCCACCACAAGGTTCGGCAGGTCGCCCAGGTGATAGGGATGATTTCCAAGACTGGGATCGACATTCGCTTTCGGGTTGATTTGCGAATCAATGTTGCCATCGTAATGGCCTTTCGCAGCCGCGAATGTCGGCCCGCACGCCCCGGTTTCGTGGAAGTGAACCCCATGTCGGCCGGGGGTCAGCTTGCTGTCAGGCATACCCTGTAGGGTAATTCTGATTTTGACGCGGCCTTCGTATTCCTGGGACAAATAGGCCTTACCGGTAATGCCCGGTCCGGCAATATCCGCCTCGGCATGCAGTTCATTTTCCAGCTTTCCCTGATGATGACCGGAAGCACACCCGGACAGCAGAGACACGCCCGCCACCATCAGCATAGCTGCCTTTACTGCCTGTTTCAAATTGCTCTTGTTCATGATAGTCCCCTTTTATGAGCTTCCTAGCGAGCCAGCGAACGGATGTAATGAATCAGCTGCCATACCTTGTCATCGGACAATCCGGAGAAGGACATCATGCCGGTTCCGGGCGAGCCTTTCTTGATGATCCAAAAAAGCTGACCATCCGGAATATCCTTCATCATGGCATTGCAGGTGAAGTTCCTGGGCGGTGGCACCAGTGCCGCCCCCATCATGCCCTTGCCATCCCCCTTGTCACCATGACACATGGCACAGGCAGCAGGCTTGGCGGTTTTCTGGAATAGCTCCTTTCCGGCCTGCAATACTTCGGCAGAGGCAGGGAGCGGATTTTTCATGGCCATGAAACTGTCTGGAGCCCGGACTGTCTTGCGCGGCTGTATGCAGGCATCCGACTGGCCGCCCCCCCCCGACGAAGAAATTGCAGCAGCGACAGCAGCAATCGGGGCTGCAATGGCCGCTGCCTTGGCAGGCAGGACGCTGGCAGCTGCAGCAGCGGCTGGAGAAGCGGCACTGGTAGCTGCCGTGCTTTCCGGTGCTCCCTTGAAGGTCGCCTTGAGGTAGGCGATTACATCGGCTACGCCTTGCTGGCCAAGGGTCAGGTTCCAGTAGGGCATATTGGACGATTTTCCTACTGCAGGTCCACCATGATTGATCACGTTGTACAGGTACTCCATTGGCAATTGGTCGAACGGTATATTGGCGTGGATTGCAGGTTTGGGTTCCAGTCCGGATGCAGCCGGCCCGTCCCCTTTCCCGGTCAACCCATGGCACTGCGAGCAATATTCCTTGTACAGGACCTTACCGCGACTGACGCTGGCCTTGTCAAATTCCGCGCTCGTCCAGGGCTCATAATACTGGAAGTCTTTTACGCCCTGCGTCATCAGGTATCCGATTACCGCGCGAACCTGCGGGTCGGTCGCATCTGCAAGAAACTCGCCGCTATGCGGCACGAAATCCTGCGGGTTCAGTGCGAAGCGATAGAGCCAGTCCTTGTCATAGCGCTTTCCAGACTCATGCAGTGCCGTGCTTTGCGGTCCGCCGATCAATTTCCCGTCTTCCTCGATGGTGTGACAGCCAAGACAGGCATGCGCCTTGTAGGCCATTGCGCCAAAATCGGCTTCATATCGCGACAGTTTCGTGACATCAAAGGCACCGACGGTAACCCGTGCGTCCTTGTTGTGTGCGGCAAAATAATCGGCAAGCGCATTGGCTTCGGATTCACTGACAACTGGATGTTTGGCAGGAGTTTGATTCAAATCCCATCGATAGCCTTTGGAATAGAGCGGCGCTTCCTTGCCGGTCAGCCATCGGATCAGCCACGGGCGCTGATACTTGCTGCCGGCCCAGATCAGATCTGGAGCCTTGAGATTGAAACGGGAGTCTGGCTTGCCTTCCAGCCGGTGGCACTGGACGCAATTCTGCTGAAGAATTTTTTTTGCGGCGACCTGATCGCTTGCAGACGAGAATCCGGGCAAAGACAACCAGCCCAAGGCGATAAGCGCGCTCCCAATTGCCATTCTTTTTCTGATATTCATGTCGCGGTTCCTTTCATTTTGGTCACCTCACCTGGCCCGTGCGCATCCGTAAACAACGGCCGGCAGAAGAGGGAAACAGAAATCGGTATGATTGCAACGCGAAAAAAGTATATCAGGTTTTCATTTCAGGTATGTTGGATAGCGCACATAACAGAACAATTATCTGTAAAAACCTGCCCCGCCATGCATATTGGGAATGAATATGCGGGATATTGGAATCCTGCACCTAAGCCGATATTTTAGAAGTTCGCCTGTTTGAATCTGTGTATTGAATATTTCAGACAGAATTGCACCCGAAAATTACACCGGATGCCGGTTCGTGGCGGTTACCGTGGAGGTTCTGATTTTTTTGGTAGCCTTTGCAAACTCACCCGGGCTATTCACCGGGCGCTCCATTTACCGGATCGGTTCCTGCCTTTGATATAGCCCAACCAGTTCAGCCTGTGCAATGACATGAGCTTGCATCATTTCCATCAGCATGGTCCTGGTTACATTTTTACGATCCGGTAATACGGTATTCAATGCGTAAATTCTGTGAAAATAACGATGATTGCCGACTGGCGGACACGGCCCTCCATAGCCGGTACGCGACCAGTCGTTGATTCCCTGCACAGTACCCGCTGGCAGGTTTTCCGCATGGATGCCTTCCGGCAGGCCAGTAATGTCGGGGGGGAGATTGTAAAGAACCCAGTGCACCCATATCATTTCAGGAGCAGACGGATCGGGAGCATCCGGGTCATCCACAATTAAAACCAGGCTTTTTGTTCCCTCCGACACACCACTCCAGCTGAGTGCAGGAGAAGTTCCGGAGCCATCGCACGTATGGCGGGCAGGAATCTTGCCGTTATGACGGAAGGAGGGGGATGTGATGATCAGAGACATGATGGTTGAACTCCTCATGTGATGAATCACAGGTAAAAACCGCTCCGGTTTTTTTCGGAACGGATTCCGGAACCCCGTTGAGGTTAAAAATTGTGGCTGAACCGCATGATACAGCCACAATGCACAGTAAAAATCTCCTGCCAGTATTCTGTTACTCTTCTGCCGAACCAGTATTTTCTGCGGTGCGCTTTAACTCGTGATTCTTGACATCTCCACGAGAGATCCGCACATAGTCTTCCAGTTGACGTTTGGCCGCATCAAATGCGTCGCGCAGAGCAACATACACATCTTCGTGGTGATCACGGTTCACCACGATTTCTTTTCCAGGAACCCCGATATCGATGCGTACATCGAACTGCTTGCCTTGATGATGATGCTTGTGCGGCATTTCAACCACAACCCGGCAGGAAATGATTTGTTTAAAAAAATCTTCGAGCTTGCTGGCCTTTTCACGGATTCTCTGTTCCAGCGCATCGGAATGATCTACATCGCGAATGGTAATTTGTAATGGTATCTGCACTGCTTTTCCTCTCAAGTTATAGAATTCTGACTGGTTAACCCGGTTTCTCACTTCACTTCTGATACCCGTATTCTACCAGCTTGACAGACTCGAGCAATTCTTCTGATGAGACTCTCTTTCCTTCCGGCTCTGAAACCTCAAAAAATCCTGATTGAAACAAAAAAATCCAATTACACGATAGTTGCGGCCTGTGCCCGGGAATGCCGAACAAAACGCAGCTGCAAACCCTGCTGCTCTTTCAAACAATCCATCCTGGAAATCACAGCATGATGCTCATGGACCATTTCCGGGATTCACGCATCACGCTTGCACGTAGCGCTTACGCAGTCCCTCCTACTGTCAGGCCATCGATTTTCAGAGTTGGCTGGCCTACCCCTACAGGGACACTCTGACCTTCCTTGCCGCAAACCCCAACGCCTGGATCTAGCGCCATGTCGTTGCCTATCATGGATATTCGGGTCAGCACATCGGGGCCATTGCCTATCAAGGTTGCGCCTTTTACCGGATAGGTGATTTTCCCATCTTCGATCATATAGGCCTCCGCCGTGGAAAATACGAACTTGCCGCTGGTAATATCCACCTGTCCTCCACCGAAATTGGTAGCATATAAACCGCGTTTGACCGAGGCAATTATCTCCTGCGGGTCCTTGTCACCATTCAGCATGTAAGTGTTCGTCATGCGCGGCATCGGCAAATGCGCGAAAGACTCCCTCCGTGCATTTCCTGTGACAGGCACGTTCATCAGGCGGGCATTCAGGCTGTCCTGAAGGTATCCCCGCAGAATGCCATTCTCAATCAGAACCGTGCACTGTGTTGGATTGCCTTCGTCATCCATTTGCAATGAACCACGCCGGTTGGCAACCGTACCATCGTCCACGACCGTCACACCGCTGGCAGCCACCTGTTCGCCGATGCGGCCGGAAAAGGCGGAGCTGCCCTTGCGGTTGAAATCTCCTTCCAGGCCATGCCCTACAGCTTCATGCAGCAAAACGCCAGGCCAGCCTGGGCCCAGGACTACCGTCATGTTCCCGGCAGGCGCAGGGCGGGCATCCAGGTTGGTTACTGCCTGGTGCACAGCCTTGGCGGCATACCCGGATAACACTTCATCGGTGAAATAAGAATAGTCAAAGCGCCCCCCCCCGCCGGATGAACCCTGTTCTCTTTTGCCATTGCTTTCCACTATGACCTGTAGGGAAAGGCGCACCAAGGGACGGATATCGGCATTCAGCAGGCCATCGCTGCGTGCCACCAGCACCACTTCATATTCCCCCGCCAATCCGGCTATGACCTGGGTGACACGCGGATCTATCGCGCGCGCATAGCGTTCCACGCGCTCAAGCATTCCGACCTTGTCTGCATCCTTCAAGCTGGCAATCGGATCATGTGGGAGATACAGGCTACGGTTTCTGTTCGCGCGCGTCAGCGGCGCGATTTGCATCCCACCTTGCCGCGCAATTGCCCGAGTGGTCTTTGCAGCGCTTTCCAGGGCAGAAATACTGATGTCATCCGAGTAGGCAAATGCGGTTTTTTCACCGCTCACCACCCGCACGCCTACGCCCTGATCGATGTTGAAGCTGCCTGATTTGACAATGCCCTCCTCCAATGACCAGCTTTCGGAACGTCCGTATTGAAAATACAGATCGGAATAATCCACCTGGTGCGTCCGCATCTTGGCAAAAATCTGCTCCAGCTGGCCGGGTTCAAGAGCATTTGGCGCAAGCAGGGTCTGCTGTGCAAGAGAAAAAACCGTATCATTATTTTGCATGGTCAAACCTATATACATGTAATAAATTGTTTATGAAAAATCCTGCCTGTCCAGAAACTCCAGACGGTATCCGATTCTGTCTTGATATCCGATCCAGACCGCCAATAGGACGTATCTTGCGCGTTATTGTTCCTTGCCTCATCCGGAAAAAATACGACGGGCGGTTTTCAGATCAGGTACGGAGCAAACTTGCGATGAGACAGTGCGGGCAAACTGGCACGCAGACTTGCGCGGTAAGCCGGATTCACTTCCTCAACCACCACGCCTGAACCGTGGGGCAAACGATCCAGTATTTTGCCCCAGGGATCGACGATCATGCTATTCCCGTGTGTTTCACGACCGTTGATGTGAAATCCTCCTTGCCCCGCAGCAACAACATATGCCAGATTCTCGATGGCACGCGCGCGCACCAGGACTTCCCAGTGTGCTTTTCCAGTAGTTTCAGTAAAAGCAGAAGGAAGTGCAATGATATCGACATCTTGCATCGCCCGGAAAATTTCCGGGAAACGCAGATCGTAGCAGATTGCCAGACCCAGCCTGCCGAATGGACTGTCTACCACCACAACCCGGTCACCAGGTTCGATGGTGCGCCCCTCATGGTATTGCTCCTTGCCGAGATCAAGGTTAAACAGATGCATTTTGTCATAGCGAGCCACCTGTTTGCCTCTTTCATCAAAAACCAGACAGGCATTGCGCATTTTACCCGGTGAATCTGCCACCATGGGAATGGTGCCGCCAACCAGCCAGATTTTATAAGTATGCGCCATTTCCCCCAGAAACTCCTGAATGACTCCCTTTCCAGGTTGCTCGGATATCGCCAGCTTGTCTGCATCGTTCAGACCCATAATGGGAAAATATTCCGGCAATACAACCAGACCTGCCCCGTGATCTACAGCTGTTTTAATCAGACGGCGTGCTTCATTCAGGTTATCAGGAACGCTGGGGCCCGATACCATCTGCACAGCAGCGACCTTGAAAGCATCTGCATTCACTGGGGTGGAAAACTGTCTTCGGATAGCATGGTTATCTTGCATTCTTGAGATTTCTTTAAAAATATCATTCCCGCGGGGGGGCAGCAGGATTGGTACCACCCAGCTTTTCCACATTTGGATTGACCCATGAGCCGGTGACACTGTATTCAAATGACATCAACTTATCGAGTGGCTCACGCAATAGCTTGTTGGCAATATAAACCCCGACACCTACGGCCGGTCCGGCTGCAAAAGCACTCAACAACGAAGCCGTGTTCCCTACGGTAGGAAGAATTTGCACCCGCAGGTCTTGCGTTTCACGTACCAGATCCACCTGCCCTTTCATGGTGACTTTGGCAGATGATCCAAAAATCTTGAAGTCATTGCTGGACAGGATTCCCTTTCTGATCTGCGCCATTCCACTGATGGTATCAAATTTGAAACCCTTGCTGAATACATCCGTGAAATCCAGTGAAATGCGTTTGGGAAGAGCCTGCAGGCTCAATATGCTGAGCAATTTCCCGACACCCGGATTAATTTGCAGGAACTGACCATTTTCCGTATCCAATGCAAGATTCCCATTCAGCGTAGCATAGCTGAAATCCATTGGCGAACCGTCCCAGGAAAAATCCCCCTCCAGTTTCCCGTTACCGTTTTTCACGGCAGAGGAATAGCCGAAACGGCCAAGTATTTCTCCAGCATCACTGATATCCAGTTTCAGGCTCACCTGGGTCTGTTCCCCTGTCGGGGTTACTTGCCATTTTCCATGAGCGTCCAGCACACCGTCCGGGTTTGAAATGGCCAAACGCTCCAGCACCCATTCTTTATCACGCTGCTGCCCAAATAATTCCAGCCTGCCCAGCTTTTTGCCACCCATCGTAATGCTGCCAACCATCCAGTCAAAAGTGGGCAAATTTATCCCCGCAGTTTTATTGCTTACTTCATTTGAAGTATTTGAATTGGCCAGGGCCGAATCTTTTTCCCCGGGTGTAACCCGGTCGGGTTTCAGATTCAGATTTTTCAGGCGTACAGCAAATTTCCCCCTTCCATACGGATGCCAGTTTACTTCACCGTTCACATCCCTGGCTGCCAGGAGTGCGACAATCGCACCATTCACACTGCGTGCATTGACAGACATATCTTCCACTGCATAACCATATCCGCTGGTCCTCCCGATCAGCAAATCGGCACCCGAAATATTGAATCCAGATTCTCCTGCCCCGGAAACCACCCTTCTCCAGCTTTCGATGGATATTTCTGGTATTTTTCCGGTCAGCCAGATGCCATCCTTGTTCATCCATTTTCCGGCATTGCCAAATTTTATCGTGCCACGCCGGATTACCTGGCTTTCCCCCTCCTCTGCACGCAAAAATCTGGCACTGAGAGTCTTTCCATATTGCACTGATAGCAAATCCTGTTGCCCGGGTAACCTGTTCATATCCAGACGCAGCGGAATCGCCTCGTTCGCACGCTTTGCAAAAGGTGCAGGCAAATCAGATACCAGACCCGTGAGGCTCGATGTCAATGCCAGAGAGGTTTTTTTGTTTTCTACCGTAGCCTCCGCACTCCAATCAAACCCGCCATGCAGAAAATTCAACCAGGGATGCGGGTGCGGATCCAGATCACGCAGTGTATCCACATTGGAACGGCCTGTGACCTTGGCACGCACAGCGCCACCGTCACTGCTATGCAATGCAATGGTGGCGGGTCCTCCAAGAATTTGTCCGGTAAGATCCTTCGTTTGTACGCTTGCCTCACTGAACAGCAAATCGCCATTCATTTTCTGCACGCTCACCCGGTTTTTACCCAGGTTCACATCGTTATCCAGAAAATGGTACCGACCGGAAACGACTGCCGGCGCATCTTCATTCAGCGGTATTTCCAGCTGTAGATTCAGCTCCCCGGTTCCAGTCACAGAAATATTATCGGTCAAACCATCGATATACCCGCGTACCGGGCTCTGCCGGATAAAGTTCAGTGCATGTCTGGTCTCCCCTGATGAACTTCCCCGAACCTGCAATAAAAGGCTGGAGCCCAGCATATCCGGAAGAACCACAGTGACATTCTGCAACTGTCCGCCAGCCGTCATGGCGGTTGGTGCAATCACCTCGAGCCGCCGGCCCTGAATCTTCAACTGAGCATCGGCACGCTCCACTCGTGGCCATCCGTTTGCATATTCGATTACAACATCCGACGCATGCGCCTCGATCTTAAACAGGCCGTTGCGCTTTTCTTCAAAGGGAAAATCTCTCAGGTCACCCTTCAGACGCAAATTAAAATCACCTGATTTCCCATCAATCAAGGCATGATGAAGCCAGTCGCGGGCTTCGCCATCCAAGGCAATCAATGGCGTATATCGCGCTGCATGGCGGATTGCTGCATGAGTCAGGTGCACAGTCAGATCAATCAGGCCAGGTCCTTGGGGAAGGGTCTGGTAACTTCCTGAAAAATTCCCGGCAAGATCGGCATTCTCCACAGAAAATTTGTTAAATCTGAATTCCATCCCGTGATCCAGCTTTTTCCAGCTGACATTGCCGATCAGTGAGCCAAAAACCAAAGGTTCCGGCAAAATCAGCGGCGCATCTACCCTGGCATTGTGCGTATAAAGCGACAACACTCCATGTTTTTCATTGCCATCCACCCGGCCACTCAGCCTGCTGAAGCCTGGAATTTTTCCAGAACGCTGTATGGATAATTTGTCAAAGCGCGCCTGTATCCCATAATTCAGCAAGTTTTCAAAATCACCCTGCCATTTTCCCTGCACCTCAGAAACCAGCCCCCGTGGTTCGAAATCAATCAGGCGTTGCTTCATGCCCGATGTCAGCGGAAGAAAATGCGCCAGCCTGGAAAAACTGCCCATATCCAGCCGGTTCACGCTGATCGTACCGCTGGCGGGACGGCCGGCTTCCGCATCCACAAAATGCAGGTTGAAATCGGTGGAAGGCATGACCTGACCATCTGGCATCTGAAGCGATAGTTTGCGCGTGGTAATTTCAAAGCCGCGGCCCATATCCCGCAACGCCACACGCCCTCGCAGTCTTTGCAATTCCAGGTAAGGCAAACCATCGGCCAGTTGTACCTGCACATCCGATAGAAGCAGATCCGTAGTCAGCTGATTGAATTTTCCTTTCTCTATATCCAGCCAGCCACGCAGCGCACCTCTGCCCTGCCGGATTTCAACAGGCAGGGCAAGCCAGCTCTTCCATGCTGTTACATCAACATAGTCAAGCGCGGCATACATCTTTCCGCTCCATGCTTTGAAACTGGCAAAGCTGGAGCCATAAAATTCACCACGAAGATCCATTTCCGCTGAAAGCTCCGCCGGAGGTTGCGCTCTCAAGGAAAATCTATGACGTTGGCCGTTGTTCTGAATAAGCATGTTCACCTGACTTAATGCCAGCGGCAGCCCGGTGTGCTGCTCATCTATCCAGAAAATACGTGCTTCGCGCACGGAAATATACTTCTGGTGCAGCAACCAGTCTGCCAGGGCATAATCCACAGGCTGTTCAGGCAGGGTACTTGCCACGGGCATTCCAGCGACATACAGAATTCCCTGCCTGTCCCGTCTGATCTGCAAATCCGGGCGGGTGATTTCCAGGGTGTGCAGCCGTAACTGGCCGGTCAATGCAGTCATCCATGAAACCACCGTATCCACTTGCTGCAACGCGAGCATGATTTTTCCCTGCTTGTCCAGGATGCGCACATCAATAAGCAAAAGATGCGGGTGCAAACCCTGCCAATCCGCTTTGATCTTGCCGATGGTGACCGGCTGGCCTGCAACTTGACTGGCAATGGAAGTAATACTGTCGTGATAGCGTTCGATATCCGGCAACACCAGGTAACGCAACGCCAGCATCAATCCGCCGGCAAAAAGCAGCAGCAAGACTGCACACGACAGGAAAAAACGAGATACACGATTAAATTGGCGCCAGGAGGTGCGCACCCTGTTTTTCAGCATAAAATGGGAGGATTTCAATGCCCATGCAAGCAAAAATCCAGTGCATGCATTGCAAATTTATAGTAGATAATGAAATTGTAGCAGTGTAACCTCTAGCCTCTTCTATGAATACCGCAATCAAGCTTAGTTCAGTCAGTTTTGAGAAAGTCTTGCAATGTGCGCTGCGCGGCAGCCGATTTGCGCAGCGTCTGCTCGACAGCGACAAAGAGTTACTGCCATGGCTGCGCGAGCAGTACCCGCAACCCTGTACCAGTGATGAAATGGCAACCTGGCTGGACTCGCAACCCGTCACGGACGAAAATTCTCTGTCACATGCATTACGCTGGTTGCGCAAGCGTGTCATGCTGAAGCTTCTGGCAAGAGATCTGACCGGCCTGGCTGGCCTGGACGAAGTGATGACATGCATGTCCGCTCTGGCAGAAATGACCGTGCAGCGCGCACATTCGTTTCTCATGCAGAACCTGGTGCAGCAATATGGCCAGCCTGTGGGAGGACTAAGCGGCACGCCCCAGCAAATGCTGGTAATTGGCATGGGAAAGCTGGGCGGCAAGGAATTGAATGTATCTTCAGATATTGATCTTATTTTTGCTTATCCGGAAGATGGTACCTGCAATGGAGCACGGGGAATCAGCAATCACGATTTCTTTACCCGCCTGGGGCGTCGCCTGATCACCCTCATCAGCGACCTTACCCCTGATGGATACGTGTTTCGTGTCGACATGCGATTGCGGCCCTATGGGGACAGTGGACCTCTGGTTATGAGCTTCGCCGCGGTAGAAGAATATCTGATAGAACAGGGACGTGAATGGGAACGCTATGCATGGATCAAGGCTAGGGTAATCTCTCCTCCTGATGATCCTGCATCCCAAGAGTTGATGAAACTGGTGCAACCATTTGTTTATCGTAAGTATCTGGATTTCGGAACATTTGAATCAATGCGCAAGCTGCATGCGCAGATCAGCCAGGAGGTTCAGCACCGGGACAGGGTTAATCACATCAAACTGGGGCCAGGCGGCATCCGCGAAATTGAATTCATTGCTCAGGTTTTTCAATTGATCCGGGGTGGGCGCGAGCCAGGACTGCGAATTCGTCCTACCTTGCAAGTACTGAATCTGCTCAGCGAAAGCGGCCAGATTGAGCCGGACATCGTAATGAAATTAAGCACGGCCTATATATTTTTGCGCAATCTGGAACATCGTCTGCAATATCTGGATGACCAGCAGACACACGATCTTCCCCGACAAAGCGAGGATCAATCCTTGATTGCAGAAAGCATGGGCTACCAGGATTACCCTGCCATGCTGGTGCAGCTGAACCTTCACCGGGCTCTGGTAAGCGAACAATTTGCCCATATTTTCAGTACGCAAAAAAATGATTCGGAATCTAACGTCCTCTGGCGCGAAAACATTTCCAGTGAAGAATTGAACATGGGTCTGAAGAGCCTGGGGTATGCAGACGGCATGCCCCAGGCGGAAAGGCTGCTGCAGATCCGTGACAGCGCACGTTACCGCCAATTGCCAGATTCAAGCCGCCAGCGTATGGATAAGTTGATCCCGCAATTCATCATACTGTGCGCCGGCTCCGACAACCGGGACCAGACCTTGCCGCGCATTCTGAATTTGCTGGAAAGTGTCAGTAGGCGTGCCTCCTATCTTGCATTCCTGGCCGAATATCCAAAAGTCTTGCCGCGACTGGTCCGACTGGCCAGCGCCAGTGAATGGGCCTGCGAATATCTGGTTCAGCATCCCATTCTGCTGGATGAGTTGCTTGATACCCGTGAGATCTACCTTACACCCGACTGGACTGCGCGAAATGACGAATTGCTGGCGCAGTTGGAGCAATGCAGCACCGATACCGAGTGTCAGATGGATTTACTGCGGCAGTTTCAGCATGGCCAGATTTTCCATTTGCTTGCAATGGATCTGCAGGGTCTGTTGCCACTGGAATTACTTTGCGACCATTTAAGCAGCCTGGCCGATTTGATATTGCAGCAAGTGCTACGCCTATGCTGGCAAAATGCGCGAAAAAAACACCAGCCCCAGGCACAATTTGCCATTATTGCCTATGGCAAGCTTGGCGGACGTGAGCTTGGATATGCCGGAGATCTGGACCTGATTTTTCTATATGACGACCCGCATCCGGACGCAGCAGAAATTTACGCCCGGCTCGCGCAACGCATTAATACCATGATAAGCAGCTATACAGCAGCAGGACGGCTGTATGAAATAGATTTGCGCCTGCGTCCGAATGGTGCAAGCGGCCTTTTGGTCAGCACCATAGAGGCATTCACTGAATACCAGCAGAACCAGGCCTGGGTATGGGAGCATCAGGCCCTGACCCGGGCACGCTTCTGTGCCGGAGATGGACAGATTGGCAGGCAATTCGCAATCATTCGCGAGCAGGTATTGCGAAAACAGCGCGACCTGAACACATTGCGCCAGGAAATTGTGTCAATGCGGAAAAAAATGCTGGATTCGCATCCCAACAACAGTGGTTTGTTCGATATCAAGCATGATCGTGGGGGCATGGTGGACATCGAATTCATAGTACAGTTTCTGATACTTGCCCATGCCCACACCCAGCCTAAGCTAACGGTAAACAAGGGAAATCTGGCGCTGTTGAAGATAGCTGGCGAACTGGGACTAATCAAAATGGAAATGGCGGAAGCTGCCAGCAACTGCTACCGTATCCTGCGCGCCCTGCAGCACAAAATGCGACTGAACAATCAATCACCTTGCCGTATCGACAGGAAAGAAATCGACACAACTCCTGTGGTTGCGCTCTGGGCAGCACTGCTGGAGCAGGATTGAGAAGAATAAAAGCAAGTGTAGCCGATCCGGGTGCTCTGTCATCCTCATGGAAACTTCCGGTATTCTGTGCGAGCTGATACAAAAACAGATTTAATCAAAATGCAACAGCTTGCGTGGAAGTGAAAACTCATTTCCCGATATCAGATCATTGAACATTCGGAAAAACTGGTCAGCGGAAGGCGGGCAGCCCGGGAGATAGAAATCAACTTGCACTACTTCGTGAATGGGATACACCTTATCGAGTAGCAATGGTAATTCCGCATCATTCGGAATTTGTGGATTTTCCACTCCCTCCCCATGCAAATAAACCTCTTCCAGGCACGCCCGTAACTGAAAGCTGTTGCGCAAGGCCGGCACCCCGCCATTGATCGCACAGGCTCCCACCGCGATGAGAATTTTGCAGTTCTTGCGAAACTCGCGCAGCACATGAACGTTTTCCTCATTGCATATTCCGCCCTCTACCAAACCGATATCGCAAGAGCCACAATGCTTGATGTCGGTAAACGGGGAACGGTCAAATTCGGCTTTTTCCAGAATGGAAACCAGCCGTTCATCCATGTCAAGCAGGGACATATGACAACCAAAACAACCTGCCAACGAGGTGGTGGCAATCCTGATCCGGGTCATTTCTGCCCCATTTCTGGGGGTATGGTTTTTCCCAGGTCGATTTCTTCGACCTGGTGAAGATCGAATGTTCGTTGTCCAATCGGCACCCGATAGCCTTGTTCCTTGATGAGAATCGCACCTACCGGACACACATGCACTGCAAGGTCATGCATTTCGATGTCGCTGTCAGCCAACATACCGCTCGCTGAATTCACGATTAAACGGGCGCGGGTTCCTCTGCCTGCAATCGCAAACATATTTTTTCCATCCGCCTCGCGACTGGCACGTACGCACAACTCGCACAATATGCAACGGTCACGATCAAGCATAACGGTCGGGTGCGAAGCATCCAAGTCCCGCCGCGGAAAAAATGGCGGGAAATGCCCATCCAGCATTCCCAGATAATAAGCCACAGCCTGCAACGTACAATTCCCAGAATGTTCACAGGATGGGCAGATATGATTCCCTTCTGTAAACAACATTTGCGTAATTACCTTGCGTGCCTCATTCAATTCTGGCGTGTTATTGCGAATCCACTGTCCGGCCGTTGCAGGCATAGTGCATGCGGCTACACTCCTGCTGCGGGTCTCCTCCTGTATTTTCCCCTCTCTCCGTCGATCAGAATCACCAAGAGTTTCTTTACGGTCGACAATATCAACCATGCAAAGCCTGCAACTCCCATGCGGCGAAAGTCCCGAGCGGTGACACAGATGCGGAATGTAAATCCCGGCTTCCAGCGCTGCATCGATGATAGTTTGCCCGTGTTGAAACGGAATTTCCTGTCCGTCTATCGTAATCGTATTCCGGGCAGCCTGATCCTGCCTGTTGTCCGTTTTCATCATTGCCCGCCCCGGTCGGCGCATGCAATTCCATCGTTACCCTTACGAATGCGACGCCCCTCGGCAAGCGCTTTGTCCAGATCCAAATCCGGCTCAAAATCACGATTCAGCAAAAACTTCTCCAGCACCTGCGGAAAACGCTGCAATCCATCCAGAACAGGATTCGCCGCGGTCTGTCCCAAACCGCAATGAGAATATTGCTTCATCAGCCTGGCGGTATGCAGTATTTCTTCCAGATCAGTCTGCGCACCACGCCCACTGAAGATTTTATCCAGTCTGTCCCTGAGCAGAACGGTTCCTACCCGACACGGGGTGCAGAAACCACAGCTCTCATGAGAAAAAAAACGGGAGAAATTGACCAGGATCGCCATCAAATCCCGTGATTTGTCAAAAACCATCACCGCACCCCCCGTGGGCAAATCATCGTATCCAAGCCTGCGATCAAATTCCGGGCTGCCAATCAGCACCCCGGAAGGTCCCCCGACCTGCACCGCATAAGTATCCGCAGCCCCACAGTCCTCCAGCACCTGCCGTATAGAAACTCCAAACGGATATTCATAAATTCCCGGCCTGGCACAATTCCCACTAATACTCAGGATTTTACTGCCCTTCGAGACTTCATCCCCCATTGCTCTGAGCCAGGTACTGCCTTTCTGTACAACGCAAGCGGCAGCGACAAACGTCTCAACATTGTTCACTACGGTTGGCTGGCCAAGATAACCATGAGAAACCGGGAACGGCGGGCGCACGCGCGGAATCCCGCGTTTCCCCTCGAGCGACTCGATGAGCGCCGATTCCTCTCCGCAGATATAGGCTCCAGCTCCGACTACGATCTGGACATCAAAACTAAAACCAGGCTGGTTGCAGATATTCGTACCCAGCAGGCTGGTTTCTCGACGCAGCAGCAACACAGATTGCAAATGGGGCAGCAGATAGCGATATTCCCCGCGCAGATACAGATAACCCAGATTGGCTCCAATCAGATAGGCACACACTGTCATGCCTTCAAACAGACTGTCCGCATAGCGATGAAGCAGCACACGATCCTTGAATGTGCCAGGCTCTCCCTCATCGGCATTGCATATCACATAATGCGCGGCACCCTGAGCTACACGGCAGGATTTCCACTTCATTCCAGTGCTGAACCCTGCACCACCACGACCACGCAAACCCGACTGAATAATCTCGTTCAGGCTCGCTTCTGCGCCAAACGCAAGCATCGCACGCAAGCTGTCTCCTCTTGGCATCTCGTGATCCAGCAACATGCCGCTCATGCGAATGGAATCTTCAATTTGAAACCATTCAGACGGCCAGTCTGCCAGTGGTACCCGATCTTCAATCAGAATGGCGATGCGTTCCAACAAGCTGCCATCCAGTCCGGTAACAGGCATCCCATTGACCAGCAATGCCGCCCCATGGTCACACATCCCGATGCAAGAAGTTTGATCCATGCTTACCAGGCCATCTTCGCGTGTCCTGCCGGCAACAATACCCAGCCGCCGGCCAAACATTGCCATCAGGTCCGTCCCGTCCACCAGATACCCGCAACAGATACAGTTGCTGAAAAGAATATCGTATTTTCCACGCGGGGTTTTGTGGAAAAAGGAATAGAACTCCACCACAGCCTCCACCTGACTGTACGGAAGAGCCAGCATAGCGGACACTTCCCGGATGGCAGTTTCAGAAACATGCAAAAATTTCTGTTGCAGTATATGCAGCACATGCAACAAATGAGGCGACTCCACGCAGGCTCCGGCAATGATCTGGCGAAGCATGCCGGCATCGTTCCCCGAATGCGGACAGCCTGTTATCAAAATATTGCCCAAGATTGCACCTCATTCTTTGGACCATCAATTTGAAGCATACCTTCGCATCCGCTGTACGGTCAATTACCATGAATTGAACCAAATGCAGTTCCAGGGGCAATCTTGTGACCAGGCAACCAAGGAAGTTAGGGAACAAGCATCCATTCAGTGCTCCGGGATTTCCGGTGATTTTCATATTTCCGGGCAGACTGCGCCCCCGACGCCAGTAACGCTCGCCGGACCTGATACAGGTTACCGTTGGCTTATGAGCATTTTACAGGACGGCTGACTTGTTCATGGATTCCCTTGGATACCAAACACCAAACCAGGTATTCTTCAAATCATACGTTGCACTTCAATATTTGAATTTACGAAAGATAAAGAAATGTAAAGATTCTGATTTTCAAGCTGATCGGAAAAGGTCTTTAAAACGCAAGCAAGGTTTCTCAATACACCAAAATGACAATTCTGCAATGATCAAAGTAAACAAGACTGATATGACGATCTTAATATAATACGAATTTCCTGCATCTATTCCAAAATAGCCGGCGATTTCGGCATAGTGAGCCACAATTGCATTATGATATAGATAGATTCCGTAGCTGATTTTTCCTATATGCACCGTCATCCGGTTGTGCAGAATTCCTTCTTTTGCCTGAGAAAATAGTGCGATGATGATGACTCCGGTCGCCACTAATCCTATTGATAGTTGTCCAATCATATAGAAAATCATTTTCTCAAATACGTAATATGAGCCGTAGTAAAGTACTAGACCAGTTACTACTAATGGATAACCTGATGAGCGAACTGTCTGTTGGCAGTAAATGTTGCCTAAAGCTATTAATGCACCCAAGGCAAAGAAATCCACATTGGCCAACGGAAAAACTTTAGCTTGCGTATATGAAAAGCCATCAGACAATAGATAAAATCGCGCTAGAGAAGCCAGTGCGATAACGGAAACAAACAGAATCAGCAGAGCTTTTGTCCGTGTGCGTAAAAACAAGACTAGAAAAGGCCACAGCAGATAGAATTGCTCTTCCACTGCAAGTGTCCATAAATGGCTGTATTCTCCTATCCAGGAATTGTGGTTGAAGATATAGAAATTGCCAAGATAAAACCAGAGCATGAAGCCATAATCATTAACATTAGAGATGTTGGCTATGTAACATATGGCAAGAAACAAATAGTAGATAGGAAAAATTCGCAAGGAACGGCGGATGTAGAATTGTTTGAAAGATTGCGCTATCGGCTTGTGTTGCGGTTCTTTCAACAAAATGTAAGTGATCAGAAATCCGCTTAGTACAAAAAATAAGACGACTCCAGTCTGTCCCAATGGAAACAGCGATTCAGTTGCATCTTTCCATGTCCAGATTTGAAAGATATGCGCAAAAACCACCATGAATACCGCATAGCATCGTACGGTATCCAGATGAATAAAATACCGTAAATTGCCATTGGAAGGGAAATCATTATTTTTTTTCATGGAAGGTTAGATCGTTCAGTTTTCTTCAAAAACTTTTCAATTTAAGCCGGGCTGCAGCCCGTCCCCTGGAAATATAACATGTCATTTACAATCTGCCTTACCAAGAAAACGAAGCGTGGGTCGTCATCGGTCGAACCGAATTCAAACCTGCATGCCCTTCTCCCGGTCCTGGATTTTAAATTTTTCTCGTGATACCAGTGATTTAATGTCAGACAGTGGGTCAAAACTTTTCCAAGGAAATCCTGAGCGAAGTGGTTATCGCCATGTTGACCATCCAGTGTCTGTGATGCATTGCATGCCATGGCATCAGCAAGAGCTACCTGCAAGGCCAACTTGGCGGCATGCCTCGCATCTTGCTCAGCAGAAATTTTGCCGAGAGTGATGAGGCACAAGCCGCCAAGGAGGTACAGTAGTGGCAGCACAGCGACGGAAATTCCATCGACCACTGGAAGAATATCGCTACAAGAAGCTGTTCCTCATCGCGACGAGGGCAGACGCCATATCCATTCTTGTCCGTTCCAGAACGCAAGAATCCCCCATTCTCAGTGTCTTCTTCGACGGTAGCGGTGGATCGGTAATCATCGTTACAGGTTGTTCCACAGCAACATGAATTCAACTTATGTCAGTTGAAGTTTTGCGCTACCGTTTCATGAATGATGCGCAATTGCTGAAAACTCAGGGTTCTTCTTTTTTTCTTCAAACAGCCTGATATGGCGAGGATAAATGAATACTTTATCTCCTACACTTACCGGTGTTGCATTGAAACGCTCGCGACTCAGCTCGATTTCTACTATTTCTCCGTCCGGCAGGGTTGCCGTTTCCAGTCTGACGGTAGGCCCGATTGCCCGGATCTGTTTTACGATGGCTGTCAGGGAAGATGGATGCGGATCGGAGCTTATTTCAATATCGTGCGGACGGACATAGGCAATGGCGTCCCCATGTTGGTGTGTCCATAGAGCATGTGTACGGCTATGGAACAAGTTTACATTTCCTATGAATTCATATACGAATGGAGAACCAGGATTGGCATATACTTCATCGGGTGACCCCACTTGTTCAATTTCACCTTTATTCATTACTACGATCCGATCCGCTACTTCCAGAGCTTCTTCCTGGTCATGGGTGACAAACACGCTGGTGACGTGAAGTTCGTCATGCAGGCGGCGCAGCCAGCGGCGCAGTTCTTTGCGTACCTTGGTATCCAGTGCTCCAAACGGTTCATCCAGTAATAGTATCTGTGGCTCAACGGCTAATGCACGCGCCAGGGCGACACGCTGCCGTTGTCCTCCGGAAAGTTGTGCCGGGTATCGGTCGGCAAGCCAGTCCAGTTGAACCAGTTGCAACAGTTCATGTACACGGCGTTTGATTTCAGTTTCGTTGTGCCGTTCCTTTTTTGGTTTCACGCGAAGACCGAAGGCAACATTTTCAAACAATGTCATGTGCCGGAACAAGGCGTAATGCTGGAACACAAATCCGACACTGCGCTCGCGTGCATTGCGATGTGCAATGTTTTTCCCGTGAAAGAGTATGTTTCCAGAATTCTGTACATCCAATCCGCCGATGATGCGTAACAGCGTGGTTTTCCCGCATCCGGACGGCCCCAGTAACGCAACCAGCTCTCCGCTTTCGACCTCCAGATTAATATTGTTCAGTGCAGTAAAATTGCCAAACTGCTTGTTTAAATTTTGAATTGTGATGCTCATTCTGTTTCTCCGTGAGGAATGGTCTGGCTATCTTTTCTGACCCTGTATTCGACTATTGATTTGGCGAGCAAGGTAATCAGAGCTAGCAAGGCAAGGAGTGAAGCCACGCTGAATGCAGCAACAAAGTTGTATTCGTTATAGAGAATCTCGACATGCAGCGGCACCGTGTTGGTCATACCCCGGATATGCCCAGAGACTACCGATACCGCACCGAACTCTCCCATCGCGCGGGCGTTGCACAGTATGACCCCATATAGCAGCCCCCATTTGATATTGGGCACGGTGATGCGCCAAAATGTTTGCCAGCCAGAAGCGCCCAGTGATACCGCTGCTTCTTCTTCATCCTTGCCCTGTGCCTGCATCAGCGGGATTAACTCCCTGGCAATGAAGGGAAAGGTGACAAAGATCGTGACTAGCACAATGCCCGGGACGGCGAAAATCAGCTTAATATCATGTTCCTGCAGCCATGGGCCAAGCCAGCCTTGTGCACCAAACAGAAGGACATAGATCATGCCAGACACTACGGGACTGACGGCAAAGGGCAGATCAATCAACGTGATCAACAGGTTTTTGCCACGGAACTCGAATTTCGCAATAGCCCATGCCGCAGCGACACCAAAAATCAGATTGGCCGGAACGGCGATTGCTGCCGCAATTAGGGTCAGTTCAATCGCCGACCCTGCATCAGGGTCTCGCAATGCTTCCAGATATAATTCCCATCCCTTGCCAAGCGCTTCGTAGAACACCGCAAACAAAGGCAGGCCAAGAAATAATGCCAGATAGAACAGTGCAATCGCGATAAGAATTCGTGCCACTATTCTGGGCTCACAAGTAGCGATTTTGATGTGGCTTGGCTGTAATCGGCTGGAATTCCTCATTTCATACCCCGACGGTTGCTCCACCCTTGCAAGCCATTGATGATCAGGAGTAGCATGAATGAAATCAGCAGCATTACAAGTGCAATTGCGGTTGCACCAGCATAATCGTATTGCTCCAGTTTAGCGACGATCAACAAAGGTGCAATTTCCGAGATGAACGGCATGTTGCCCGCAATAAAAATCACCGAGCCATATTCCCCAATGGATCGTGCGAAAGCCAATGCAAATCCAGTCAGCAAGGCAGGATAAATGGAAGGAAAAATAACCCGCAGAACCGTATTCCAGCGACTTGCGCCCAGACACGCCGCTGCTTCTTCAGCTTCCGATTCCATTTCCTCCAATACTGGTTGTACAGTACGCACCACGAAAGGCAAGCCGATGAAGGTCAGTGCTATGACTATGCCAAGCGGGGTATAGGCAATCTTGATGTCATATTCAGCAAAGTAATGGCCGATCCAGCCATTGGGTGCATACAGCATAGCGAGGGTAATGCCTGCAACTGCAGTAGGCAATGCGAATGGAAGGTCTACCAGCGCGTCTATCAGACGTTTCCCGGGAAACGTATAGCGAGTCAGCACCCACGCGATGACCAGACCAAAAATGGCATTCAATGCAGCAGCAATCAGGGAAGAAAAGAATGTAACTCGCAGCGAGGCCAGCACCCTTTCATTTGTGACTATCTCCCAAAAATTATCCCAGCCTGACGTTGCTGTTTTGAAAAACAGTGATGACAAGGGAATCAGTACGATCAAAGAAAGATAGAGGAGGGTGAAACCCAGCGCCAGATTGAATCCGGGCAGTACACTATGCTCCTTGAGTTTTAACATTGTCTTGTCCTTAAGCTGAATTTGCCGGGCAGTGTACCGATACCCGCCATTTATCAGAAATCATTAATTCAGCTATTCAAATATTTTTTTGTTATATGTTGTTATATGCACAATGTGTGAAGATGCAATACACTCAATACCTTTGGAAAGGTCAGAAGAATACAAATGTGTGAGCTGCTTGGCATGAATTGCAATACCCCAACGGACATTTGTTTTTCCTTCACTGGCTTCCGGAAGCGAGGTGGGGAAACCGGGGTTCATGCAGATGGATGGGGTATTGCTTTTTTCGAAGGCAAAGGGGTGCGGTTATTTCTAGACCCCAAACCTTCTGCGCAATCGCCTATCGCGGAGTTGGTGCGAAATTATCCTATCCATTCCCTCAATGTCATTGCTCATATTCGCAAGGCGACGCAAGGCCATGTTTCTTTGGAAAACACTCATCCGTTTGTGCGCGAATTATGGGGCCAGTATTGGGTTTTTGCGCACAACGGCAATTTGCCGCAGTTTCAGCCAGAGTTGTTCGGCGGCTTTGTTCCGGTGGGCAATACAGATAGCGAACGTATATTTTGCTGGTTTCTCCAAAATCTGAGAATTCGCTTTAACGATAATCCGCCAACGCGCGATGTTCTTTTTGCGACCCTGCACGAACTGACCACTTTCCTCGCTGGCATGGGAATTTTCAACTATTTATTATCGAATGGCGAATGCCTGTTCGTACATTGTTCCACCGAATTATGTTTTCTGATTCGCCAGAGCCCGTTTAGTTTAGCGCATTTGAAGGATGAAGATGTGTCCGTAAATTTCAGTGACGTGACTACGCCTAATGATCGCGTTGCCATTATCGCCACTATGCCGTTAACGGATAACGAGCCTTGGCAGGCAATGACGCCAGGCACATTTTGGATGTTTTATGAAGGAGAACCAGTAGCTCAACTGACAACGATCCCCAGCCCAGTTAAATCGTTGGATGAAATGTGCCGAAAGCCAGATTAAGCGAAGCGAGGTCGCTTTGCAACCGCTCCGGGCCACAGGTTTCACGGGCGGACTGGTGTGCCGCTCGAATCTCGACTTCAAGGCGGGCATTTTCTTACGCACATCGTGACATGGGTCGATCCCGACAAGCATGGTAGTCACTTTCGGATACGTCAAAAACAAGGCACATCCCCGCCACCGGGGGGTACTGCTGCCGCCATTCTTCCATTCGACCGAACTTCACCACGATTCCTTCGCGAAGTAGGCCGCCGCATTCTTTAACTGATCACGCTGCATTTTGAGTTCAGCCAGATCGCGCTTGACCCGCACCAACTCCATTTCCACCTCAGGCAGTAGCGTCTAATTCTTGACCACCGCAGCCAGTTAACCTTGGCGGGCCGCATAGACCCAGTTTTTCAGCGTCCCCTACGGCAGGGATCAACGCTTAGCCACCTCCGGCACCGTCAGCCCGTCCTTCATGCAGACGAACTGCCTGCCCCCGAAATTCACGGCTGTAAACCCCTCGTGGTAGTCGTTCCATCTTCGTCCTCCGTTTACATGATTCTACAGAAACGTTAGACTCCACTTTTTTTCAGCCTACCTCAAACTTTTCAAGGCGGTTTATTAAACATGCACAAAACCACAGCGATTTCGGCTACTTTATATCTCACATTCATGAACAACAAAGCAAATCGTATCTACCCATGAATAAGAACAATAATCATTGAAAAAAAGCAACCCAAAGTGAAGCATTGATTTAAAGAAAATCTGCCCGTTAATAATGGACCGAATGGCTATCTACTCAGCTTTGCACTAAACAGAGGAAACGGAAGCAAAAAATGAACGGGAATTTTTGCTGTACACAACTGGCAAGCGGAGGCGTTTTGCATCTCTTTTTATTTTGGATACCAATCCGTGATTTACAAAATTAGTTACCACGACGATTAGTTCAGTATTTTTTGGAATAATGCGATGCAAGTCACCAGGTCTACGACCGTCCCAATGTTCAAAATCAGAAATTCCATGAGCGGATAATTCATGCTTGATTGTTGTAATAATGTCCCCCCCTACAATTAATGCGGCCATCTGATTCTCCATGTAAACAAACTGGAATCAGATTACATGAAAATTTTTATTTTTAAAAACAATTAGATATTATATTCATCACAGAATTTATGATATAAAATATCGGTTCTCTGAAACACAAAGAAACGAAATCCTCTATTCAGAGGATTTCGCTAATTCGATATTTAACTCGCTTGTAGATTTGGTTGAGTTTTGCAAAACTCATGGATGATATGATGCATATGTATCAGCCATAAAGCTGATTACCCTAATTGCAAAAAATATTCTTTCCCAAGATAGCTTACGCTATTGGTAGGGATTCATGCAGCGACAGGTAGGGCAAGATCTGCCTGATCCCAGCTAAGCGCTGGCGCCGGACGTCCGAGGAAATACCCCTGCACGAGATGTACTCCAGCATGGCGTGCAAGTTCAAGTTGATTTTCTGTTTCAATCCCCTCAATAATCACCTTCGCATCCAACTCGCCGATTATACCTACCAATTTGGGCAGAATACGTTGTATACGGTCATTCTTTTCGGCAAGCTTGATAATACTGGGATCGAATTTCACATAGTCAGGCGAAAACTTGTAAAGCCTGTTTAGATTGGAATGCGCTTTACCAAAATCATCAATGGCAATCCTGTAGCCACGCTCGCGGTAATTAACTATGGCATCATTCAATAAATTATCATCACTCACTTCACTTTCATTGATTTCGATTACCACATTATCCGGTTGCAAAGAATGAATATGCAGCACCTGTTCAAATATTTTTCCATGTGAATTCACCGCCACTAACAACTCAGGATGCACATTAAGGAACAGAATATTTTGTTTCGTCCCCATATTTAAATAGTTCAGCGTATGTAACGTACGGCACAAACGATCAAACTTAACCAGTTTCCCGGCAACCTCTGCCTTCCTGAACGCGACGAGAGGAGCGATAACATTTCCATTAAGATCCGATGCCCGAAGCAACGCCTCATATCCCAAAGGGATATTTGCATCCAGATTGAATATTGGTTGAAATGCGCTGCGCAATTGCATCCCAATAAAGGTTGCCCGAACATCACCCTCCTGAACCTCCAGTCGATAATCATTCAGGCTGAGGCTAAGAACATCCCGCAACTCATTTTGCAGCGCATTTAAACGAAAAAGAGGTGACATGACAGAGCCTCCTACTTCCGTGAATAAATTTGATCAAACAGGCCACCATCCTTAAAATGTACTGTCTGCGCCTGCTTCAGACTACCAAATACCTCATTCACAGTGAACAAATTAAGTGGCGGCAAGGTGCGGCTGTATTTTGCAAGAATCGCTGGATCCCGTGGTCGCAACTCATGTTTCGCCGCAATTTCCTGGGCTTCGGATGAATAAAGGTGCTTCAGATAGGCTTCCGCCACCTTGCGGGTACCGCGCTTATCCACTACCTTGTCCACCACACTTACTGGCAGATCAGCCACGATACTGACAACTGGATAGGCAATATCGAACCTGTCCGCTCCATATTCCTGCTTGATTAATTGAACCTCATTTTCAAAGGTAACCAGCACGTCACCGATATTACGTTGAACAAAAGCCGTCGTTGCGCCGCGCCCACCAGTTTCCAAGATAGGTACATTTGCAAAAACCCTGGCAGTCAGATCTTTTGCCTGCGCTTCATTTCCCCCTTGCCTGATGACTGAACCCCAGGCTGCCAGATAAGCGTAACGTCCATTACCGGATGTTTTTGGATTGGCAATAATTACGGAAATCCCATTTTTCGCGAGGTCATCCCAATTGTTAATCCTTTTTGGATTACCTTTGCGCACCAGAAAAACTAGTGTAGAACTGAAAGGAGAACTACCATGTGGCAAGCGTTCAGCCCAATTAACTGGAACCAGTTGTTTTTCTGCCAGCACATCTACATCAATGGACTGGTTCATCGTCACTACATCTGCCTCCAACCCGTCCAGTACTGCACGCGCCTGTTTGCTGGATCCGCCATGCGATTGTTTAATGGCAAGATCATCTCCAGTTTTCTGCTTCCAGTATTTAGTGAATAGCGGGTTATAACTTTTATAAAATTCACGCGACACATCATAGGATGCATTCAGCAAGGTAACCTCTGCAGCAAGACCAGGCTGCACGGCGGTTTCCAGCAAAACAAATAACATGCAATACAACATTAGATGTTTTATCATTTCTCTATCCTTTAAAAGGCAAACACAGAAGTTTCAACATACAGGAAGTTTGAACTGTCCTTGCGACCTGGATCGATTTTCTGGGAAGTTGATTTCGTAAAATCTCCAGCCTTGAAGTAGGCATAACCTATATTCAGCGCCAGGTACTTACTGACTGGATAGCGAAAGCGAATATCAAATTCCGAACCTACGTCATCCCCACTTTTACCGCTGGAATCGCGCAAGCCCGCGTTATTCCAGCGGTCCGTCGCACTGGCCAGATTATATGAACTGAACCCAAAATCAACCTTCAGCTTTTCGACAGGAGTAAACTCAAAGCGAAGCTTATTGGTGACGATGTTTTCCATCTGGAAATAATCATTATTGGACCAGGGACGGGCAAAGCCGAACAACCTCTCAAACCTTTGGCTCGATCCATCTGCTGAGTTTTTATCACCACTGGCAAACCCGAAGCTCCAGCTGAAACGGGGCTTCCATGGAAGTTCTGCGGTATACCCTGCTTCCAGATTATAGGCATAGGCATCGTGATTCAGAGCGCCATCCTGCCCCCATTGTTTGGCGTAATTCAGGTCGTAATCCAGGCCGGTGTTGCCAATCACACCATATCCACGCAAACCCAGGGTATGAATCTCGCGATCTTTTTTAGCACTAAGGGCTGCAGGACTTCCATTTTGGCCATATTCAACTCTGTTACCATTTTGCTTGAGCAAATAATAATAAGGTTGCAGGGAAATAATTTTTGACCACTTGCGCCAGTCTCCGACTGCGGCATAAAGCCATTGACCTTCATCGACCTTATCCGCAGAATCGGTAAAACGGATTACTGGCTGAAAGGCAAACAGTTCTGCCTGCCAGTCGCTTTTTTGCTGTCCAAGAGTTGCCCGCACTCCCTGAAAGGAATTCGTGGTATTGCGCCATTCATTCCGGGCAATCAGGCGCCGATCGGACAATTCAAAAGCCATACGCCCGGCTTTTACGCTGACGGGACGTGCATTACCCAGATCATCGGTACCTAGAGCATCCTTAAAATACAATTCACCATACCCTTGAATCATATCGAAGTAATTAAAATCCCGGTTGTCGGGTGTAAACTGACTATTGAAACGCCGGGAATCCTGAAATTCAACGGTA
Source organism: Candidatus Nitrotoga fabula (assembly GCF_905221025.1). Taxonomy (GTDB): domain Bacteria; phylum Pseudomonadota; class Gammaproteobacteria; order Burkholderiales; family Gallionellaceae; genus Nitrotoga; species Nitrotoga fabula. Next base: position 112,227 of record NZ_CAJNBL010000041.1, on the reverse strand, counting down.
GCCCGAAACGGGTCGAACTTATGTTTAACGGCAGCATAAAATTTGGTACGCTGCAGGATGGGCTCATCCAGAGTCTGCTTTTGACGTCGATAGTCATTATCTCGATATTCATAGCGAAGCCGGTATTCCAGCCCCAAATCTACCCAATCCACCCCCTTGAAGGTTTCCGTATCATTCAGCCAGGTCTTGTTTAGCTGCCTGACGTATCGCGGGGGCTCGGTTTCCCGCGTCAAGCCATAACTGCGGACAGGAACATAATAGGTGGGGTTTTCTGCCTTGGGAGATTCCTTGGCGTTCAGAACAACTTTTTCAACTTCTATTTCCTGCAGCCGCTCTGCTATGCGCCTTTTCTGGTCCAGTTCATACTCCTGATCACTTAACTGCGGGGCATCTTCCTGCGCGTTGGCAACAGGTTGGTTGATCCATGCCGCACCGACAAGCAGACTGGAAACCACCGATAACCGGAATACTTTTTTCTTGTTCCGATACAAAAAATTCATTCTTAAACTCCTGAGAATCAGGGTGATCCAACGATTCATTTATTCCATTCCATCTGGGTCACCCTGCAATTATCTTGATTATTCAGCTCATAATTTTGCAATAGACACTTCGGTGGATTTCACCATTGCTACCACATCCGAACCTTCGGTCAAATCCAGCTCATTAATGGATCTCGTGGTAATGACAGAAGTGATCGTGCCGAATGGCGTTCCTACCACAATCTCCGACACCACTGGCCCGGCCAATATCTCGATGACCTTACCCCTGAACTGATTTCTTACATTTACTTTACTGATAGTCATTACTATTCTCCAAAATCATCAAAAATCGATAACCAGCTCTATTCAATAGCATCAACTAATTGAATTTATTCAATTTAATATTTATTGTCGTATTTAACATAAACTAATACAGCCAGGCACAATCCCAACAGCCAACTTGGCGGCATCTATTTGCCAGAATTAACTGAATGCCGGACCGGATTTCATACAGCAGCAAGCTGTTGGAATAACCGTTCATCTGCCGCAGGATCGCATCAACACTTGATTCCTCCTGATGTCCGTTTCCAGCAACAAACTGCAGAACCTGTTCATAATGACTCCGTTCGCTGTGACTGGCTTCAGTGCGCACGAACCTTTTGTCTCCATTGGTTATTTCCATAAATTATCCCTTGAAAAATATACAATTGACCTCCAGAAACAGCATGGCCCTTGCACAACATGCCTGACTGCTACTTCTTCGAGTAAATCTGGTCAAACAGGCCGCCATCGGCAAAATGTTCCTTTTGTGCCCTGCTCCAGCCGCCAAATTCTTCATCGATCGTGATCAGATTGAGCTTTGGAAATTGTTTGGCATACCTGGCCGCCACTTTCTCATCGGTTGGGCGATAGTAATTTTTGGCGGCAATTTCCTGGCCTATCGGGCTATAGAGGTATCGCAAGTAGGCCTCCGCCACTTTTCGCGTGCCATGCTTGTCAACATTCTTATCAACCACGGTAACCGGCGGCTCGGCCCGGATACTCAGCGATGGCGCAACAATGTCAAATTTGTCCGGCCCCAATTCCTTGACCGCCAAAAAGGCTTCGTTTTCCCATGCCAGCAATACATCTCCAATGCCACGCTCGACAAATGTAGTTGTTGAACCTCGCGCACCTGAATCCAACACCGGAACATTCGAAAACAATTTACCGACAAATTCCTTTGCCTTGGCTGCGTTATTGCCATTCTTTCTGAGTGCATACCCCCAGGCAGCCAGATAATTCCAGCGTGCACCGCCAGAAGTTTTCGGATTCGGTGTAATGACAGAGACACCCGGTCTGGTTAAATCATCCCAGTCACGAATTTTTTTCGGATTACCCTTGCGTACCAGAAATACGATGGTGGATGTATAGGGCGAGCTATTGTGTGGCAATCGTGATTGCCAATTTGCAGGAATCAGACCAGCCTTGCTCTGCAGCACATCCACATCGTACGCCAGAGCAAGGGTCGCCACGTCTGCTGCCAAGCCATCTATGATGGCGCGTGCCTGTTTGCCCGATCCACCGTGCGATTGCCTGATAGTGATTTCACCGCCGCCCTGCGCCTTCCAGTATTTTGCAAATGCTTCATTGAATTCCTGATACAGTTCACGTGTTGGATCGTAGGAGACATTCAGCAACTTGACATTTTCAGCCAGAACGCCCGTACTCCCGGTGCTGAATAACCAAACCAGTGCAGTTGTAAGTAACGTTTTTTTCACTTTCATTTCCTTTCCAGTTCATTCCAAAAAAATAGCTTGTCGCAGACATTCACAAATAGAGGTGCGCATTCTGGAGAGAATATTTAATTGCGTGAACCAATTAAAAATGGCTTGCATATCTTTATTTTTCATATGGAAGTAAAAATTACTGGGCCAAGCAAATTGACAGTCCGATACAAAACACGGAAACTATCCGTCAGTGCCGATTTGACATCAGCTTGCGGGGCACTTAAATAATTCCAGCTAAAGCGAAGCAACCCGCTCCGCTCAGGCTGAACGGTTTGTTTTTAGGGATTTTTAATTGGAAGCAACACATAGCATCGGTATCGTCAGTGCGCAGCGAGCGCAGTTCAACTCTCCTCTTGCCTGTAAAAGCGGGGGAATACTGCCGGAATACGAACTGGTATACGAAACGTACGGCTCGCTAAACCGCGACAAATCTAATGCAGTCCTGGTCTGCCATGCCCTTTCTGGTCACCATCATGTAGCCGGTTACTACGCAGATGCCCCGAAAAACATCGGCTGGTGGGACAATATGATCGGCCCCGGAAAACCGCTGGACACGGACAGGTTTTTCGTCATCGGACTAAACAACCTTGGAGGCTGCCATGGCTCCACGGGCCCCATCAGCATCAACCCGGAAACAGGGAAACCTTACGGAGCCGGCTTTCCCTTCGTTACGGTGGAAGACTGGGTTGAATCCCAGGCCCGCCTGGCTGACAAGCTTGGCATCACACAATTTGCTGCAATAATTGGGGGCAGCCTTGGTGGAATGCAGGCACTGCAATGGTCCATGGCGTACCCTGGGCGGGTGCGCCACGTGCTGGCAATCGCATCGGCGCCCCGACTCACCGCACAAAACATTGCATTCAACGATGTGGCTCGCAATGCGATTCTGACCGACCCGGATTTTCATGGTGGAAATTACTATGCGCATGGAGTGGTTCCTGCCCGCGGCCTGCGCCTTGCACGCATGCTGGGTCATATCACCTACCTTTCCAACGATGTGATGGCCGACAAATTCGGACGTATGCTGCGCTCGGGAAAATATATCTACAGCTATGATATCGAATTTGAAATCGAATCATATTTGCGCTATCAGGGTGACAAGTTTGCCACATATTTTGACGCAAACAGCTATCTTCTGATGACCAAAGCTCTGGATTATTTTGATCCAGCTCGCGAATTCGATGATGATCTGAACAAGGCTTTCGCCACTGCCCGTGCAAATTTCCTAATCGTGTCATTTTCAACTGACTGGCGTTTTGCGCCAGAGCGCTCACGCGATATCGTCAAAGCATTGCTGCACAACCAGCTCAAGGTAAGCTACGCTGAAATTACTTCAACACACGGACATGACTCCTTTTTAATGCGACACGCGCACTATCATGATCTAATCCGCACCTATTTCAACAATATTGCCAGTGAGTTTACTGCATGAGCGTACAAGACCATTCTGCTCTGGCATCAAGCCGCCCTGATTTTGCCGCCATCGCAGCATGGATTCCAAACGGCGCTTCCGTCCTTGACCTTGGCTGCGGAGACGGCAGCCTGCTTCGCTATTTACAGAGTATCAGCAAAGTGCGGGGTTACGGAGTTGAAATCAGTGACAAAAATGTCCTGGCCTGCATCCGTAACCAGGTAAACGTTATCCAGGGGAACCTGGAATCCGGGCTCTCGGGTTTTGAAAGCAATTCTTTCGATTACGTAATTCTGTCGCAAACCCTGCAAGCCACCCATCACACTGAATCGCTTATGCAGGAAATGCTGCGTGTTGGGCGCGAAGGTATAGTAAGCTTTCCGAATTTTGGCTACTGGAAAAACCGTTTAAACATTATGCAGGGAAAAATGCCGGTTTCGGAGTCTCTACCCTACCAGTGGTATGACACTCCCAATGTTCACCTCTGCACATTGCAGGACTTTGAAATTTTCTGCGCTGAACACAAGATCAATATCCTGGAACGCCGCGTCATGACCGGGAAGATCGAGATCGGATTGTTACCCAATCTGCTGGGAAACACCGCAGTGTACCGTTTCAAGCGAGCGGCATAACCTTATGAACGTATTTGCGCAGCTGTTCACGCGGCGCATGCTGATTTGTGTGTTTACCGGCTTCAGCTCCGGCCTGCCGCTGTACCTGCTCTTCAACCTGATCCCAGCCTGGCTGCGTAGCGAACAGCTTGATCTGAAAACTATCGGCCTGTTCGCTCTAATCCAGTTCCCTTATACCTGGAAATTCCTGTGGTCGCCCTTGCTGGACCGCTATGCCCTGCCTCTGCTTGGCAGGCGACGGGGATGGATGCTGCTTACCCAGATAGGGCTGCTTACAGTCATTGCCTCCTTGGGAGCCTTTTCTCCTCAAAACGATCTGCACATCATCGCCTACATTGCAACGCTGCTCGCATTTCTTAGCGCTACTCAGGACATTGTACTGGATGCCTACCGCCGGGAATTGCTTGAAGAAAATGAGCTAGGACTGGGCAATGCCGTGCATGTCAATGCCTACCGCATTGCCGGCCTGGTTCCCGGATCGCTGTCCCTGATACTTGCGGATATTCTGCCATGGGACAAAGTATTTTTTATCACCGCAATGTTCATGCTACCTGGAATACTCATGACAATAATGGTAAAGGAACCATTGAACATTTCCTTCCCACGATCCCTGCGTGAAGCAGTGGTTGAGCCGTTCCGGGAGTTCATCAACCGGCGGGGATGGAACAATGCACTCCTCATTCTCATTTTCCTGTTTTTTTACAAACTTGGTGACAGTATGTGCACTGCTCTGGCCACCCCGTTTTACCTGGACATGGGGTTCTCCAAAACACAAATCGGCCTGATTGCCAAGAATGCGGGGCTATGGCCATCCGTGGCTGGAGGATTACTGGGTGGATTATGGATGATAAAAATTGGCATTAACCGAGCCCTGTGGCTGTTCGGTGTGGTCCAGGTAGTTTCGATCCTCGGTTTCCTCTGGCTGGCTTCGGTCGGGCATCACCCGGAAATCACCACGCTGGAGCTTACCCAGCTTGCCATCGTAATTGGTATAGAAGCCTTGGGAGTCGGACTGGGGACGGCTGCTTTCGTCGCATTCATTGCCCGCACAACCCATCCCGCATACACTGCAACGCAACTCGCTCTGTTCACCAGCCTTGCCGCCATGCCCCGCACATTCGCCAACGCCGCCACCGGCTGGCTGGTGGAGTCAATCGGCTGGACAGGATTCTTCATGCTCTGCACGTTACTTGCGCTGCCGGGTATGATATTGCTGTTCAAGGTGGCGCCGTGGAATGAATCAAATTCACTCCCCCTGCCCGTCTCCAGATAAAATTAGTAACCCCTGTAGCAATTCAGACAAGGCAATTCAATGAAAATTGGAATTCCCAAGGAAATAAAGACTAACGAAAACCGCGTCGCCCTGGTTCCGTCCGGAGCAGAAGCCCTGATCGCGGCAGGACATTCCGTGCTGGTCGAACAGGGCGCAGGGCTCGGCAGCGATTTCCATGACGAACAATACCGTGCCTCTGGCGCAATCATTGTTCCAGATGTCGCCAGTTTATGGGAGGAAGCAGACCTGATCGTAAAGGTGAAAGAACCCATCGCCCCGGAGTGGCAACATATCCGCCATGATCAAACCATCTTCACATATTTCCATTTTTCGGCAGACCATGCTCTTACACAGGCACATATGGAATCAGGCGCTACCTGTATCGCCTACGAAACCATCCAGCTGACTTCCGGAGAATTGCCGCTGCTCACCCCAATGTCGGAAATTGCCGGGCGCATGGCAATCAACCAGGGCGCCAAATACCTTGAAAAACTGTACGGAGGAAGAGGCGTTTTACTCAGTGGGGTCCCCGGCGTTCCACCCGCTCATGTCGTCATTCTTGGCGGCGGTGTTGTAGGCATGAATGCAGCAAAAATGTCGGCTGGGCTGGGCGCAAAAGTAACCCTCCTGGATGTTTCACTGGAACGCCTGCGGCACCTGAGTGACATCATGCCTGCTAACGTGCAACTGATATTCTCTAACCGCCATAATCTTCTGGAACAGATTTCCACCGCTGATATTGTCATCGGCGGAGTGCTGATTGCCGGGGCTGTCACCCCCAAGCTCATCCGCCGCGACGACCTGAAAGCCATGCGCCCCGGGTCAGTGATTGTGGACGTAGCTGTGGACCAAGGGGGCTGCATCGAAACCTCCCTGCCCACCACACACGAAAAACCGATTTATGTCGTCGACGGGATCATTCATTATGCCGTTGCCAACATGCCTGGAGCCGTGCCGCGCACTTCCACCCTGGCACTAACCAATGCAACGCTTCCATATATACTGCAACTGGCCGGGAAAGGCTGGAAACAGGCGTCAAAAGAAAATGCCGCGTTGCGAAAGGGGCTGAACATCGTCTCCGGAAAAATCACGCATCCTGCGGTCGCCAAGGCATTCAACCTGCCCATTTACGCCACGGAAGATTTTCTCGATTAACCTTCTCAGGATAAACAGGCTCCTTCAGGACATATCCACAAGCAAGAACTATTTAACCTAGTGCTTTTGGATAGCCAGATTACGAACTGAAGATTCAGTTTTTCTGCCCCCTGTCTTGCAATTTACCTGAAATACCAAACAGATTTGAAAATACCAAGCAACATCATGTATCTGGATCAGGCTGAAAATTTTCTACCACCTTTGCCGGGAAATGGCCAGAATTACGTCCCAGCGAAAGATAATGGCAGGTACGCCATATATGATTCCCCGTTCGATTCAACCACCGGAAAATATCGGTTGTCCGCAATACCGCAGCAGCATGGGAATTTCCCGGGGCGGTTGTCTGCAGGAAATCGTTCCGCACCTGATGCGACAGGTTGGTCAGGGTTGACGCTATGTGCTCAATCCGCTCCATATGGGCCGTCAGATCCTTCTCAGCGATCCCCTTGCGGGCCAGCTCCAGCATGCAGCGGCTATTTTCAAGAGCCCAACCGTACACAGGTTCCGAGAAATTAATCTCCGCCTGAAACAGGTCATGAATCCGGCTGCGAAGCCGCAACAAATGATCAATTGCGTGAAGCTGGGCGATCCGCCGGGAATCCCATCTGCCTTCCCCGGCAGGAAAATGGACCCGACTGACGAATATAAAAATTTCGTCCAGCACTATGCCGGATTCGATTAACTGTTGCTCCCAGGATGAGGATAAAGACCTTTGAAGAAGCTGGTCATAGGCATCCAGGAGCCTGTCTGCAACCTGTTCCAGCGCACGCTGGGATGCCTCCAGCGCAACTGCCGGAATTGCAAGCATGCTGTCATCCAGACGTTCCGTGATGTTTTCACCACTGCTGGGTAAAATGCGTTCCACTATCTGAGCAAACTGCTGGGTAAACGGCAGAAAAAGAACGACGCCGACAGCAATAAACAGGCTGTGAAAAGCCGCGAGGCTGATGGCGCCCGGTTGCAGGCTGAAATATTGACCGATGTAATAAACCAGTGAAAAATAAATGGGCAGAAGTAAAATGGCAAAAAGACCAGTGATAGCATTAAAAAGAATATAGGCCAGCGCCGTACGCTTGGCGTATATGGTTCCGCCTATGGTTACCAGTACCCCGGTAAACGTGGTTCCGATGGCCGCCCCGACGACCAGGGCTGCAGCCTGATCAAGATTGATGGTATGCGCATGAAGGGCGGTAAGGGTGGTGGCAATCGCTGTGCTGGAAGATTGCAGAATGATCGTCATAGCCAGACCGAACAACATGATCATGAAACGCTCTTTGAACCCACCAGCTAGAAGTTCGGCCAGGCTAACCATGGCAGAAAGAGCTTGCATGCCCTCACGCAAGGTATTCAGACCAAGAAACATCAGTCCGAAACCAACCAGGGCCATGCCCAGCACCGCCCATCTGCCCCGGGTCAATAACTTGAGCAAGGCACCCAGCCCGATCAGTGGTAGAGTGTAGAAGCCCAGATTTATCTTAAGACCAAGACCAGCCACGATCCAGCCTGTCACTGTATTTCCCAGGCTTGCACCAATCAGGACGCCGATCGCCTGCGAGAAGGGAATCAGCCCGGCACTGACGAAACCAATCAGGGTTACGGTTGTTGCTGTCGATGACTGCGCCAGGGCAGTAACCAGTGTGCCTGACGCAAAGGCCCGACAGGGGGTTCCGGTATATTGCCCCAAAGCCCGTTTGAATGTTCCTGAGGCAAAAGCAGTCAGTCCGTCTGAAAGCAACATCATGCCTGTCAGGAATAATCCAATGCCTCCTAAAAAGGGAAAAAGAATTTCCTGCATATACAAATCTTAAGGAATATGAGAAAACCTGGAAAAAATCAAACATGCCGGTTCCAGAAAAAAGCAGCACCCGCTTGCATTTCCTGCAATATTCTTGTCAGTTCCTGGAAATAGATCTGCCCGCTGACGGCGCTCCCCCGAGCGCTTAACTGCCCTGTAAACAAAAACCAGCAATATTGCTGCGTGGATCAGTGGTTGGTCTGCAGGCGACGCCTGTAGCGCAATGAAGACCACAGCGCCGCAATGATAAAGGCTACTCCGATCAGGCCGGTGAAAACCTCGGGAATATGAAATTTCATACTCGCAAGCATAATAACTGCAAGAATTCCGATTGCATAATGCGCGCCATGCTCCAGAAAAACGTACGCATCGAGAATTTCTTTCCGTACCAGAAAAACCGTCAAGGAACGCACAAACATCGCCCCGATGCCCAAGCCTATCATGATAATGACAATATCCTTGGTAATGGCAAACGCCCCGATCACCCCATCAAAAGAAAATGAAGCATCCAGCACCTCCAGATAGAGGAATCCACCTACCCCGCCCTGCTTGATGGCATCCCCAACCTTGGCATCCCCTTCTTCCTTTTCGAGAAGACTGCTGATCGCATCTACGCCAACATAGGAGAGGATTCCCCAGAGACCGGCGACCAGAACTGCAAGCTGTTTTTCTTCTCCGACCATGGTGAGACTGCCCAGCAAGGTACCAATCGCAACCATTACCGAAATGGATTCCACCTTGCCAAAACTGGAAATTTTTTTCTCGATATGACCCAGCCAGTGAAGCTCCTTGTTTTCATCCAGCAGAAAATTCAGGAACACGAGCAACAGGAAAACTCCCCCAAACGCAGCCACCTCTGCATGATGTTCATGCAGATGGCGTGCATATTCATCTGGTTTACCCAGCGCCATGCTCCACACTTCCAGAATTCCGATATCCGCTGCAAAGGCAACAATTACCAGCGGGAAGAGCAACCGCATTCCAAATACTGCAATCAGCATCCCTACTGTCAGAAAAATGTCCTGCCAGAACTTGTTCCAGGTTTTAAGGATCGAAGCATTGACAACCGCATTGTCAAAAGAAAGCGAAACTTCCATGATACTCAGAATCGCAGCAATTCCAAAAGCTTCAAAAGCCCCTATCCAACCGCCACGGTTATATCCCCACCATACCGCAAGCCCAAGACCAAGAAAAGCCAACAGGAATGAAACCCTGAAATAACGCATGCATACCTTTCAACGAATGTTCATCTGTGCATAGGTCCGTCCATGCCAGAACCCTATACTTCCACAATAATTTCAACAAAAATGAGCCTCACCCGGCTTCATTGTAACAATGACACACAACACCAACATACAATAACGAGTTGCGCACAGATTGCCCACTGGTCTCAATATCAGCCCTCACGTGGAAATATGCATTAAACGACCAGCCCAAGCTGGAACCAGGTTAAAGGAATGCTCCCATTCCTGAGCCAGGAATCATCCTGTCCCGAAGAAAAAACATCAAAGTCAAACCAAAAATCTTGTCTGAAAGCAAGGAATGAAAAAAGCAAAAAATACTATGCATAATCAGATTCAATTTGCCCGTCAACGACATAAGCTTTGTGGCAAATCAACCCACACTGAACCGAGGTAAATTGACTGAAAGACTGTTAAAAATTCCGCAATCAACCGATTGTTACCCCACCATCTCCGCCAGAAGGCCAGAAAGATCATCAGCGTGCTCTTCCTCCATGGCAAGTATGGATTCCAGCATACGCCTTGTAGTAGGATCATCGTTACCAAGATAGTTGATCATCTCACCATAGCTTTCAATGGCAATCCGCTCAGCAATCAGATCTTCGCGTACCATCTCAAGCAAGTCCTCGCCATCATGGTATTCGGCATGGCTTCGCGTTGCCAGACCCTCGGGAGAAAAATCCGGTTTTCCACCCAGTTGCACGATACGCTGTGCAATCTGGTCAGCATGGAGCTGTTCTTCATTGGCATGCTGCAGAAACTCTGCCGCAACGCTTTGTGCATTGATGCCAGTAGCAGTGTAGTAATGCCGTTTGTAGCGCAGCACGCAAACTATTTCTGTCGCCAGTGCTTCATTCAGCAGCTTGACAATGGTCTCGCGGTCACCGCGATAACCGGCGGTAATCGCTCCCTGTTCTATGTGCTTGCGGGCGCGTTCGCGCAGGGTAACGATATCGGTCAGAAAAGCTTTCTTTGACATGATTGCATCCTTAATAATTTCCCTTGTTGCGGATGGAAGACAGGTACATCAGAAATCTGCAATGCAAGCAGCGTCCGGGTGATTCAGATTATCACAAGAGCAATTCTTAATTTAACAAGCGAGGTCAAATCGGAATTTTCTGCCAGTCATGGCCGCCAAAAGTCAGGGCTTGCATCATTACCCGCTAGCGGATTGATCCGGCATCACGTTTCTTTCCTGCATCCCGGCTCGCTGCATGATTGATTTGCGGCAGATAGCGCACCAGTTCACTCAATGCCAGGCGATAAACATCCCGCTTGAATTCGATCACACTGTCAATTCCAACCCAGTAATCGTTCCAGCGCCAAGCATCAAATTCCGGATGCTGCGAAGCGCGCAGACTTACATCACAATCACGCCCAACCAGCCGCAACAGAAACCATATCTGCTTCTGTCCTTTGTAGTTACCGCGCCACTCGCGCTTAACCCAATGCTGCGGTACATCATAACGTATCCATTCACGCGTACGGCCAAGTATCTGCACATGACAGGACTCCAGGCCAATTTCTTCCTGCAGTTCGCGATACATTGCCTGCTCTGGTGTTTCACCATGCTGAATGCCACCTTGCGGAAACTGCCAGGCATGCTGCCTGATGCGTTTTCCCCAGAATACCTGGTTCTTTGAGTTAGCCAGTATGATGCCGACGTTGGGGCGATAACCATCCCGATCAATCATCTTCGTCACCTGTTCATTATTTTATTTTTTAAAGTCCGGATTTTTTCACATTTCACTGCATATTGAAAGACGACCCTTCATAATCAATAGAGCATCCTTGACCAGTTCGCTGTAAAATTCAAAAACCTGATTATTAGATTAACTAACAAAAATATCATGCGCATTTCCAAATTCTTTATCTCCACCCAGAAAGAAGCTCCATCTGAAGCAGAGCTTATCAGCCACCGCTTGATGTTGCGCGCCGGTTACATCAAGAAACTGGCCAGCGGGCTGTATACCTGGATGCCTCTGGGGCTGCGCGTACTGCGCAAGGTAGAAACCGTAGTCCGGGAAGAAATGAATAAAGGGGGCGGCATAGAGGTACTGATGCCCGCGATCCAGCCGGCAGAACTTTGGCAGGAAACCGGGCGCTGGGAAGTATTCGGACCGCAAATGCTGAAAATCAGGGATCGCCATGACAATGAATTTTGCTTCGGACCCACCCATGAAGAAGTGATTACGGATATCGCTCGCCGTGAAATCAACAGCTACCGTCAGTTACCTGTGAACTTTTACCAAATCCAGACTAAATTCCGTGATGAAGTCCGCCCCCGTTTTGGCGTGATGCGCGCACGCGAATTTGTAATGAAAGATGCCTATTCATTCCACGCCGATTTTGACAGCCTGAAACAAACCTACGAAGTCATGTATGACACCTATACTCGTATTTTCACCCGTATGGGCCTCCAGTTCCGTGCTGTTGCGGCAGATACAGGAGCCATAGGCGGTAGCAATTCTCACGAATTCCATGTTCTGGCTGATTCAGGAGAAGACGGGCTGGCTTATTGCCCCACTTCTGATTACGCTGCGAATGTGGAACTGGCAGAAGCCATCCCGTCCAGTATGGTACGCGCACCCACCGGCGAAACAATGCAAAAGATCATTACGCCTGGTCAGAAATCCATTGAGGAAATCTGCACCTTTCTCAATGTGTCACCGCAGCAAGTACTAAAAACCATCGCCGTATTGGATGCAGAAAACAACTTCATCCTGATCCTGCTGCGTGGTGATCATATGCTGAATGAAATCAAAGCAGCCAAGATAATCGGCGAATTCCGCTTCGCCAGCGACGATGAAATTCATCGGTACATGGGATGCCGTACCGGTTATATTGGCCCGGTCAATGCAGCGGTACGCATCCTGGCGGATCGCTCTGCTGCAACCATGAGCAATTTTGTCTGCGGAGCCAATGATGACGGTTTTCACTACATTAGCGTAAACGCCGGCCGCGATTTCAACCTGGAAGAGTCCAACGTGCACGATCTGCGAAACGTGGTCGCAGGCGACCCGAGCCCGGACGGGAAAGGCATCCTGGAGCTTTGCCGTGGGATCGAGGTTGGCCATATTTTTCAGCTGCGCACCAATTATTCCGAAGCACTCAATGCCACTTTCCTGGATGAACAAGGTAAATCCCAGTTCTTCGAAATGGGTTGTTATGGCATCGGAATTTCACGTATTGTCGCTGCTGCAATCGAACAGAACTATGACGAAAAGGGAATTACCCTCCCTGCCGCCATTGCCCCATTCCAGGTAGGAATTTTACCGATCGGCATGAACAAGAGCGAAACGGTAAAAACAGCAACCGAACAGCTTTACAAAAATCTTGATGCTGCAGATATAGAGGTACTACTGGATGACCGCAATGAACGCCCTGGGGTCATGTTTGCTGACCTCGATCTGATCGGCGTCCCCCACCGTGTCGTGATCGGGGATCGTGGACTTGCGCAGGATGTACCAATGGTTGAATACAAGGGACGATGGGATCTGGAAGCCCAGTTCATCCCTCTGAAAGACATCCTCTCATTTCTGAGGTCAAAAACTACACACATTACCTCTTTACCATGAAGCCAGGACCACAAATAATCCTGCATGAACAGCCATGATGACAGACAAAGAAATCCTGATACTCTATTACAGCCAGCACGGTGCAGTACGTCAAATGGCTCATATGGTTGCGCGTGGCGTGGAAATGGTCAGCGGAGTGCGGGCAAGACTGCGCACCGTACCTAAAGTTTCCACGGTATGCGAGGCATCCGAACCCGGCATCCCGGACGAGGGAGCCCCCTATGCCAGCTTGCAGGACCTGCAAGAATGCATTGGCATTGCCATAGGCAGCCCCACGCGCTTTGGAAATATGGCGGCCCCAATGAAATATTTCTGGGATGGTACAGGCTCCATGTGGTTAAAGCATTCCCTGGTCGGCAAGCCCGGAGCCTGCTTCACCTCGACCGGAACCATGCATGGTGGACAAGAAAGTACCCTGCTGTCGATGATGCTGCCGCTAATGCATCACGGCATGATCATCGTGGGTGTACCTTATTCAGAATCTGAGCTTTCCAGCACTCTGGGAGGCGGCACCCCATATGGCGCAAGCCATTTTGCAGGCATGGCCAACGAACATCCCGTCAGCGAAGTGGAGAAAAAACTTTGTATCGCCCTGGGCAAGCGGTTAGCGCAAATTGCACTGAAATTAGCTGCATAGAAAACATGCCGTCTCTACACCCTAGTTTTACCGCTTATACAACACAATAAGATTGCGGCTTCAGCATATGCAAACTATAATTAATAATTAATAATTGAATCTAGGAAAAAAGGCTGCACGCCATTTTTCCGAATCAAACCAAACCAGCAACATGACTGATACTCTTACCATTGGCCTTGTATCCATCAGTGACCGGGCGAGCAGCGGCGTATACCAGGATGCCGGCCTCCCTGCCCTGCAGGAGTGGTTCACACAGGCACTAATCAGCCCATGGCAGTCCATCACACGCCTGATACCGGACGAACAGCAACTGATTGAAACCACCCTCATAGAACTGGCAGACCAAAAAAAATGCCATCTGATCCTTACGACGGGAGGAACCGGACCCGCTTTGCGTGACGTAACCCCGGAAGCCACGCTAGCCGTGGCACATAAGATACTTCCCGGATTTGGTGAACAAATGCGCGCGGTCAGCCTGCGCTACGTTCCAACTGCCATCCTGTCACGCCAGACAGGCGTGACACGGGGGCAATCACTGATCTTGAACCTGCCAGGTCAACCAAAGGCAATCAAAGAAACACTGGATGGAATATTTGCAGCCGTACCCTACTGTATCGATTTGATCGGTGGCCCATATATCGAGACCAATCCGGACATCATCAAGGCATTCCGCCCAAAATCAGCACAAAAAGCGAAATAGATCGTGCAGTTGCCATAACTTGACCGTTCGCGCCAATTTTCGGGGGCTGTATCCTGTTCATGATCATCCAAGCTGGTTATGTTACTACCCTGAATTTGAGGAAAACTTCATTGGACCGCACCTGGGATTACACCGATGGAAACATAGGATCAGTTGACTTCATACAGGCCAGACCAGGTTGAACTTCAGCTGAAGCTCTTCTGAATTGGTCCCACTTGCCAGACAAAGTATTCAGCCATGACCAAACTGAAATTTCATTTTCCGAACCGATAGAGGTTGTATAGAAATGCCTGTGCGGGGAAGGCTCTCCTCGTAGTTCGGGAAACTTCTGTTTGAACAGTAACAATCCCCTCTCCCAGTCTGTATTGAAGTTCCCATAACTCTGATGGTGAAGCGCAAGGTCTGGAACAACCGCCAAATCGTATCCAGCTTTAAAAGCTCGATGACTGAGATCCACGTCATAATAGTGAAAACCGGTAATTTGCGTGTCAAATCCAAGCTGTTCTAAAGCAGAACGCTTGCAGGCGATAAATACACCATCCAGTACAGCCGCAGGTCTTACATGGGCAAATGGGCTGGATGAAGCCAGTATTCTGGATTTCATGTTTTTCGCAGGCTGGCTAAGTCTGCTCAGAAGATGCGGATGTCCATCAAATAAAATGGCTGGCCCAGACATTTTGGACGCACCCGCAACTCCAATAAAATCATAACAATCAAGGTGACCTAAAAGCCTGTCAAAAAAGTCTGGAACAAGCAATTCAATATCATGATGACAAAGAATAATATTACCAAACCAAGCCATCTCTAGACCACGTTTATATCCTTCATTCATGCCAGTCGCATCGGAAATGCGTACAAATTGTAAACGATGATTACCTGCTACAGACTCGAAATTTTCCTGAAATGTCGCATACATGTCATTGTCGTGGCTACAAACAATTACCGACCAGTCCGCTGGAACTCGTGGGCTGACAGATTCATATAGAATACGCTGTTCGAAAGCATAACGGACATTGAACGCCAAAGCATCTTGCACAAAACTGAAATTCATGGGTTCCAGCAGCGCAGCACGTGCAGAAACCTCGCCAGCCAGATATGGCATCTGCTGTTTCCGGTAAATTTCAAACAGTGCCCGTCCAGAAGCAGCAAGCCCCATATTCAAAGATATATTGAAAGTTTCAATCGCATTCTCAATATAACCTGAACGAAATTTTGCAACCGCTTCATTATGCAGGCCAGCTGCAATCTGCAGAGAATTATCCATACCTCTTTAAGGATATTGAGACGTTCAGCGCATTGAAATCTGCGGTAACATGCCAAGGAAATCAAAGAATGAATATTATATCCTTGTTACGAACTAAGTGTATAAATTCACGCAACTTGTAGGATATTTTTCTTTAATTTCACCGCCAAAAATTCAGTGGACAGCCATCTAATGAAAATACGGTTCAGAGACATAATTAGTAGTCCAGACTTAATCTGACAGTAAGGTCTTGCCAAAGGGTGGGGTTACCCGGTTTGATAGAGGTGCGAATCTTTATCAACCAAAGCGCGTAAGCGCAAAGGAGTAACCCCATGAGTAGTGTTCAACAGAATATTATCAAACACAAGGTTGGCTTGCTGAATCTGGCCGCCGTACTTGGCAACGTATCCCGCGCCTGCAAGGTGATGGGCTTTTCACGCGATACCTTCTATCGTTATCAGGCCGCCGTTGAAACCGGCGGAGTCGAGGTGCTGATCGATGCCAATCGCCGCAAACCCAATCCCAAGAACCGTGTTGAGGAAATAGCGGAGTCCGCCGTCACCGCCTTTGCGTTGGAGCAGCCCGCCTTCGGGCAGTTGCGTGTTTCAAATGAACTGCGCAAACGCGGCATCTTTGTTTCACCTTCTGGCGTCCGCTCGGTCTGGCTGCGACATAACCTCGAGTCGTTCAAGAAGCGCCTGTCGGCACTGGAGAGCCATGTTGCCCAGACCGGTGAAGTGCTGACCGAGATGCAGGTACAGGCACTCGAGAGAAAGCAGGAAGATGACGCCGCACACGGTGAAATCGAGACCGCGCATCCTGGCTATCTTGGCAGCCAGGACACTTTTTACGTCGGCACGATCAAGGGCGTAGGCAGAATTTATCAACAAACTTTTGTAGATACTTATTCCAAGTGGGCTGCAGCCAGGCTATACACCACCAAGACGCCAATCACCGCTGCCGATCTGCTCAATGACAAGGTGCTGCCGTTCTTTGCCGAACAAGGGATGGGCTTGATCCGTATTCTGACGGATCGAGGCACGGAGTCTATCAGGTGGCGTTCCGCCGCAGGATTTACCTGTCAATTGAAGAACTGCAGGTTGACCTGGATGCCTGGATAGTGACCTACAACAACGACCGCACTCATCAAGGCAAGATGTGTTGTGGGCGCACCCCGATGCAAACTTTAATTGACGGAAAGGAGGCGTGGCACGATAAAATCACCACATTGAATAGCTGAATCTGAACTGACAGTCACTTCGATCAAATCGGGTAACTGTCAGATGATGTCGCGATTACCAAGACCAAATTCACGCTTCAAATGTACGCAAAAGTACAAGTCTTTGAAATTCTTACCTGATATTTGCCGTTGCGGTAACGGATTGAAGCCATTCTGTGAAATCCCATTTGGACAGGATTTGGACAGAAAGGCTTTTTTCATCATTTTTCAGCAGGATTCTGGAGTGATTTTCAAGCGATTTTTAGGACTGTGATTCCTCTGGAGCCCGCCAGTGGCCTGATCTCCCGCCCTTTTTCTCCAACAGTCGGATATCGTTGATAATCATGCCACGATCCACCGCCTTGCACATGTCATAGATCGTCAGCAG
This sequence comes from Candidatus Nitrotoga fabula, assembly GCF_905221025.1. Taxonomy (GTDB): domain Bacteria; phylum Pseudomonadota; class Gammaproteobacteria; order Burkholderiales; family Gallionellaceae; genus Nitrotoga; species Nitrotoga fabula. The sequence goes on along the minus strand of NZ_CAJNBL010000041.1, from coordinate 94,707 downwards.
GGCGATGCTGGTTGCGGTTAAGGCCTCAATTTCGACACCAGTCCGGCCAAATGTTTCTGCAGTCGTAATGCATTCCACCATATTGTTCTGATGGTCGAGGTGGAACTCTACAGCCACACGGGTCAGGTATAAAGGATGACATAATGGGATAAGTTCTGAGGTACGCTTGCTTGCCTGTATCGCAGCAATGCGGGCAATGCCCAGCACGTCACCTTTTTTGGCGGTTCCGGAAGCAATCAGCCCCAGCGTTGCAGGATTCATTTGAATATACCCGGAGGCCCTGGCAACACGCTGGGTCTCTCTTTTTCCGGCAACGTCAACCATGTGCGCCTGACCGTCCTGGTCAAAATGTGTCATGCCATTATTCATGCCGATTTCCTGACTTTATCGCTATGCCAATATTCCATGCGCTGCACATCCGTTTCACGCGTTTCCAGCCAGTGCGAACCTTCCCCGGTTTCCTCCTTTTTCCAGAAAGGCGCAGCCGTTTTCAGATAATCAATGATAAATTCGCACCCAGCAAACGCCTCCCCGCGGTGCAGCGCTGTAGTGGCCACCAGCACGATCTGGTCGCTGGCATACAGTCTTCCAATGCGATGAATTACCCGGACGTTCAATAAATTCCACCGTTCGGTAGCCTCGGCGATAATTTTGTTCAGCGCCTTTTCGGTCATGCCAGGGTAATACTCAAGGTAAATGCTGTCCACGGTTTCATTCAGATTAAAATCCCGCACCAAACCGACAAAGCTGACCATGGCTCCTACTTTTGAGTTTCCAGAGCGCAGGGTATTCAATTCGGCGGCAAGATCAAAATCAGATTCCTGTATTGATACGCTCATTTCAACCTCCGGAGATGGGCGAGAAAATGGCGATTTCGTCATTCTCTTTAATGGTGGCAGGCAAATCGGCAAACTCCTGGTTAATCGCACAACGCACACGGTTGTCGGCCAGCTCCTGTGCCCATACATCCCCACGTGTACGCAGCCATGCCAGCACACCTGCCAGATTAGAAGTACCCGCTGGCAAATCTGCCGTTTCACGTGCTACCTTTAAATGCTCTTTCGGTCGACCGAAATACACCAGTTCAATTTTCATGGCTGTTCCTGAAAAATAATTCAAACAAATACAAATGACTTTTGAAACTTGTCTGCGTCTGCAACCCGCTTGACATCAACCGGTCCATCGTACCCTGATGCCACTCATGAAGAAAATGGCAGCTGCATATTTTGCATATGCAGCATCCTTCCCTGTTTCCCGAATAAAGTCCGTTTATTGCAATGCTCGTACCGTTTTCCTGCATCCAGAAAACCCGGTAACAAATCTTGCAATCTGCAAAATGCTATTTCCTGCAAATGCCAGAAATGGCAGGGGCGGCCATCACGAACAATGTTTCATTACGGTGCTGGATTGAAGCGGCCTAAGCCGGGGATCCCCCTCCCAGAATTCTGCACAGCCATGATAATGAGCAGTAATAGCGACCTCGTCATTCTCTTTCAACTCCCTCGTCAGCGCAGCAAAATCCTGATTGACAGCGCAACGCACCTTGTCTTCATCCATTTCACGCACCCAGTCTCCTCCGCGCGACCTCAGCCATTCTAGCAGACCAGAAAGCGTAAGCGCATCTCCGGGAACTGTTACCGTCTCCTGCGATATTTTCAAATTTTCCTTCGGCTTACCAAAATAAACGATCTCAATTCGCATGATTACCCTTTGAAAAATAGTCCAAAATAAAATTGGCCACCTCTTCCGGTGCATTAATGTCAAGTTTCGGCAACGGGAAAGAATCCTTGCTGTCTGTCACAACAGCAATAATTCCCGGGTCAGTCGGATATATGGCATCAGACCCGGTTTCCTTGCGATGCACTTCCAGTTTTGGTATAGCTGCATGCTTGTATCCTTCGGCCAGAATCAGGTCATATCCGGAAAATCTTGAACAGAGATCTTCAAGTGTAGGTTCCGTCTCCTTGCTTAATTCGTGCATCAATGCCCATCTCTGTGCAGAAACAATCAGCACTTCGCGCGCTCCTGCCTTGCGATGACGATAAGTATCCTTTCCAGGCTTATCAATATCAAAATCATGGTGCGCATGCTTGATAACGGCAATACGCAAACCTTTTCCAGTCAAAATCGGAATTACTTTTTCAAGCAAGGTGGTTTTTCCGCTGCCGGAATAACCCGCAAAACCCATTATTTTCCCATTAAACATAAAATTTACTGAAAGGTTGACTGAAAGGTTGGTAGATCACTGAATCAGTGTGAGCGTAGCGTACAGCATACCCTGCCGTCAAGACGAGCACCTGCTCCCAACGCAGACCGGATCAATGGCGCTGGCGCGTTAGGCAAAAGGTGAACGGGTTCTATATTCATCACGGTTCCCGGCAACATTAAATAAGCCGGCTTTTCATCCAGAGCAGCCTCTACATATCCATGAACCAGACACAAAACGAAGCCAACTGGGTGAGCGCCAGAAAAACCACCTGCTCCGGGCATGCACTGCAAATGCATGACACTGTACCATTTGTCATCGTCCTCAGCTTCTCCAGACCACATTATTTATCTCTTCTGTCCATGGCAACCATCCATTTGTCATGTAAAATATTCACAAAACTACGCAAATCTTACACATAGGCATTGCATCCAATTTCCGGGTACCAATTCAGGGCTCCCGGTCTATTTTGTATTATACGGGCGTACTCTTCCCCAATGACGCGCAAGCACTGTAATCCCTTTTTTTACTGGAGTAAAACCGCTCTGTGAATTCAGCAAAACGCCAGGAAATTTTTCTGCGCTTGCAGGCAGCCAATCCGCACCCGACTACCGAGCTGGAGTATCACTCCGCATTTGAACTGCTGGTTGCAGTCATCCTTTCGGCCCAGGCTACCGATGTCAGCGTGAATGCTGCTACCCGCCAGCTATTCCCGATAGCCAACACCCCGCAGGGGTTGCTTGATCTGGGCGAGGATAAATTACGCGATTACATACAGCGTATCGGTCTTTACAAAACCAAGGCACGGCATATCATTCAAACCTGCCGGATATTGCTGGAGAAACATGGTGAAGCCGTTCCACAGACGCGCGAAGCTCTGGAGACTCTCCCGGGCGTAGGGCGCAAGACAGCAAACGTCGTGCTCAATACGGCCTTCGGCCAGCCGACGATCGCGGTGGATACCCACATTTTTCGTGTATCCAACCGCACCGGGCTTGCTCCCGGAAAAACCATGCTGGAAGTGGAAAAAAAATTACTGAAAGTCGTACCGGATCAATTCAAGCATGATGCCCACCACTGGCTGATTCTGCATGGGCGCTATATATGTCAGGCACGCAAACCCAGATGCGGCATGTGCCGCATCGTTGATCTGTGCGATTATTCCAACAAGGAAATATAAGGAAATATAATGTTCAACCCCAGCAGAGAAGAAGCGCGCATGTTCCTCATCGAGACCTGGCGCAAGCACCGTACGGGGGAACTTCTCTCCCCTCTGGAAGACCTGGCTGCGCAACTTATAGGAAAACACCCGGAATACTTCCCCATACTGGAAAACCCGGAACACTACCAGCATAAGGACTATACCCCGGAACAGGGCACGACCAACCCCTTTCTGCACCTGATGATGCATCTCGCCATCGAAGAGCAGATCTCCATCAACCAGCCGCCTGGAATCCGCACACACTTTCAGAGATTGACCGTGCTTCATGAATCAGAACACGACGCTCAACATCGGATGATGGAATGTTTGGGGGAAATGATCTGGCAATCGCAACGCAGCGGCACGGCTATTGATGCTGGCATTTATTTCAATTGCCTGGAAAAACAATAATGGCCAACCGTCTAAGCAAAATTGTCACCCGCACTGGAGATGATGGCTCCACCGGACTGGCGGACGGAACACGCGTAAAAAAATATTGCCCGCGCATCCACGCTATCGGAAGCGTGGATGAACTCAACAGCCACATCGGACTTCTGCTCGCAGAATCCGCACCCGATGACTTGCGCAATTTGCTGTTGCATATACAGCATGACCTGTTTGACCTTGGTGGTGCGCTTGCATACCCTGCTGCCCAGTTTTCCGAAAGCAAGCTCCAATCTCTGGATGCCGCGATTACCCTTTACAACTCCGATTTGCCCCCGCTTAAGGAATTTATTCTGCCCGGGGGCTCCCGTGCCGCAGCGCAATGCCACATATCACGCACAGTAGCCCGGCGCGCTGAACGGGATTTGGCTGCACTCGCGCTTCACGATGCGGTTCCTCTGCATGCCCTGCCTTACCTGAATCGTTTATCTGACTTATTATTTGTATTGAGTCGTGTCCTCAACCGTACAATGGGACAGAGCGAGACTTACTGGCAGAAAAATCTGGCAGGCAGCACAGCATGAAACACCGTCATTCGCCCTGTTGGATTTTCTTGAAATGGGCGGATGACTTGCACACAACCACCAGGGATTGCTGAAAAATCGGCTGTCAGCATTTCCCATTACAACCGGATTTTCCAGATTTTGATGGCCTAAAATCAACACTCTCAAGGGTTACCTGAATAATGAAAAAAACCGCTTTAATCACGGGCATAACCGGGCAGGACGGCGCTTACCTTGCCGAATTCCTGTTGGGAAAAGGCTATCATGTACATGGGATCAAGCGTCGTGCTTCTTTATTCAATACAGACCGTATTGATCACTTGTACCAGGATCCACACGTTAGCAACCGGAATTTTATTCTGCATTATGGCGACATGACCGATTCCAGCAGCCTGATTCGCATTATCCAGCAGGTGCAACCAGATGAAATCTACAACCTTGCCGCACAGAGCCACGTAGCGGTATCGTTCGAGGAACCGGAATATACAGCCAACTCCGACGCGCTGGGACCCCTGCGCATACTGGAAGCCATCCGGATACTGGGACTGGAAAGAAAATCCCGGTTTTACCAGGCTTCTACTTCCGAACTGTACGGCCTGGTGCAGGAAATTCCGCAAAAGGAAACTACCCCCTTTTATCCCCGGTCTCCCTATGCTGTAGCCAAGCTCTACGCCTACTGGATTACGGTCAACTACCGCGAGGCCTATGGTATCTATGCCTGCAATGGAATCCTGTTCAACCACGAAAGCCCGTTGCGTGGAGAAACCTTCGTTACCCGGAAAATTACACGCGCCCTCACACGCATCAAACTGAACCTGCAAAGTTGCCTGTTCCTAGGAAATCTGGACTCATTACGGGATTGGGGGCATGCCAGGGACTATGTAGAAATGCAATGGCTCATGCTACAGCAGGAACAGGCGGAGGATTATGTCATTGCCACCGGTGTGCAATACAGTGTGCGTGATTTTGTAACAGCTGCGGCAGAAGAGCTCGGCATCCGGATGTACTGGAAAGGATCAGGAGTCAGCGAAAAAGGCTATGATGCTTCTGGAAAATGTATCGTAGCCGTGGATCCGCGCTATTTCCGGCCGACCGAGGTAGAAACCCTGCTGGGAGACGCAACCAAGGCAAAGAAGAAACTGGGGTGGACACCCAGAACTTCATTTCGTGAACTGGTTGCAGAAATGGTGCGCGAAGACCTGAAAGCCGCAGAACGGGACGAACTGATTAAAAAGCACGGATTTTCTGCTTTTGATTATCATGAATAAACATGAACGCAACCCGTCCGTTTTTCTGATGTGTCAGAAAACATAATTTTGAATTCCGTGGGCTAAATCAGAGGACAACTTCCCGAATCATGAGCTTGCATCCATCTGCCATTGCATTGATTTCAACATAGCGAAAGTCATTCCGAACAAATCTTCCGTAATTTCTGGTTTCAACCAAAACAATATTATCAGGATAATTAATTATCCTTTTGATTTTTTTTAAAATCTTCATAAGATTTTTCCAGCCCGTGCCGCAGGGATGTAGGAGGATTCCACCCTAAAGCTTTCAGACGGGAAACATCCAGCAATTTTTGCGGCGTACCCGTCTGTTTGGATGAATCAAAAAAAATCTCTCCTTCATATCCCACGGTTTCCTGTACAAGGGCAGCCAGATCACGGATGGCAATATCCTCCCCTGTTCCAATGTTCACCAAAGGAGGCTCGAACTTTCCACTAACAGTTTCATCGCTACCGAGCAATCCACAATATTGCTCGTCCGGCAGATTCATCAAATGAACGCAGGCATCCGCCATATCCTCGCTATACAGGAATTCACGCCTGGCTAAACCATTTCCCCAGACCTCCACATGTTTCTCGTTGCGAACCTTGGCTTCATGAAATTTTCTAATCAAAGCCGGAATCACGTGACTATTGTTCAGATCGTAGTTATCCCCGGGACCATACAGATTCGTCGGCATCACGGCCAGGTTCTGCATCCCGTACTGACGGTTATAGCTCCAGCTCATTTCAATACCGGCAATTTTTGCCAAGGCATACGGGCGGTTGGTCGGTTCCAGTGGACCGGTCAAAAGATAATCCTCACGCATGGGCTGAGGAGCAAATTTAGGATAGATGCAGCTGGAACCCAGAAACATCAGGCGCTTTACTCCAGCGCGGTACGCTGCATGAATAACGTTTGTCTGGATAGCCAGATTGTCACGGATAAACTCAGCCGGATAGGTATGATTAGCCAGTATTCCCCCGACCCTTGCGGCAGCCAGAAAGACGTAATTGGGCTTTTCCTGTGAAAAAAAAGCGTCCGTAGCTGCCTGGTTGGTCAGATCCAGTTCGGCGTGACTATGGCCAATCAGGTTCTTAAAACCTTTGGCATGCAAGTTTCGCATTAGCGCAGAACCAACCAGACCGCGGTGACCCGCAATATAAATTCTGGAATTATCATCCATAATCAATTAACCCGTTTATATATCGCATCAGAAATCCGGCTCAACATCCTGGCTTATTCGTAGTAAAAAAAGCGCGATCCTGCCTGGATTTTATTAAAGAAATCACATTAATTAATAACAATAATAATTTGTTATTAAACAAAATTCAGCATAACAAATTTCGTTCTAGGGAACCACTTCCCGGATTTTTTTATCAGCATTGTTATTTGCATGAAGCGAAAAGCTGAAAATATCAGCTAAATTTATAGGTATATTGCAAAACTCACTTTCATGCATGATGAAATTCCATGCAGAACACTTCCCTGCAACGCCCGCCCTGCTCCGCCATCAATGCCTTGCTAATTCGATCTGTTCGCACACCTGTCTTGCTCCCCAGAGTATGCGCGGCGCAGAGCGGCTGATCAGGTCCGAGGTGATAAAGGCCATGCGGCCTTGCCTGGCCGCTTGTAATGGCAGCCCTCGCCACATTTCCTCGACAGCTTCCTCCTGTCCACGGGTAGAAACGGCTGCCAGCAGTATCTGAGGGTTTTCTTTTATCAGTGCCTCACTGGAAATAACAGGAGTCAACTGAAACAATGCACCAAATACGTTCTGCCCACCACATAAGCGCAGCACATCGCTGATTATATGATCTTCGTTGACAGTTAGCATGGGGTAAGCAGCAATCTGGAAATAAACGCGTACCGGATCCCGCTCGGCATATTTCATGCGCAAGTCACGCAACTCTCGCTCGAAGGCTGTCGCCGAAGCATCTGCCTGTACCCTGTTTCCAGAAATACGCCCAAGCAAACGAAGTATCCTGGGAATATCCTTCAGGCTGCGAGGTTCCAATATCAAAACCTTCAGCTTCAGCTTCTCAAGCTTGGCACGGTCTTGCGTTGAAAGGCCGCTACCCCACGCAAGCAGCAAGTCCGGCCTGAAAGCAATCAGTTTCTCCCAATCCAGACGGTATGCGTCGCCTATCTGCTTCAGCAATCTGGCTTGCCGGGGATAATCACTGTATGCGGAAACGGCTACCAAATGGCCTCCCATCCCTGCCGCAAAGACAAGCTCAGTAAGATTGGGAGCAAGAGAAATCACTCGCTGTGGAGGTGTAAAAAATGCCACCTGATTGCCTTGATCATCAATAACCGTATGCCGGGTCACAGCCTGCGCAGCCTGACAAAAAACAGGCAGCCATAAGATCAAAAACAGGCATTGCTGCACTATCTTCATTCGTATCCGTCTACCAACGGAAAACTGAATGTGGGGCAAAAGAACGCGTAAAGAGATATACCGGCAGTAATGCAGCAATTCTGTTTACTGTGCATACCGTTGCGCCAGTGCCACGCGCTGGAGATATGCTTCACGTGCAATTTGCACATCTTCCAGAAAATGCGGCAATTCTTTCAGCAACAATGCCTGCGGTCCGTCCACCAAAGCCTGTAACGGGGCAGGATGAAAATCCACCAGCACCATGTTGGCGCCAGCCATCACTCCCTGCGCGGTAACATGCATTAAATCAAGAACTCCGTCGGGTGCAGCACTACGGATGCCAACCGAATGTGAAGGATCAATGCAAACCGGCATCCGGGTCAGGCGCTTGACTACCGGCACATGAGCGAAATCCACAAAATTGCGGTGAGGGTCCCCCATGTTGGTTTTCATCCCGCGTAAACCGAACACGACTTTGCGGTTCCCTTCCGATGCCAGATATTCGGCAGCATTGAGCGATTCATCCAGCGTGATACCAAAACCCCGCTTGAGCAGCACAGGAAATTCTTTTTGGCGTCCGACAATTTTCAATAATTCAAAATTCTGTGTATTTCGTGTCCCAATCTGCAGCATCACGCCGGTAGGGTTACCCGTCTGCTGCAATGCAGCACGGATTTCATCGAGGTGAGATTCATGCGTGATTTCCATGGCAATTACTTTTATGCCATATTTTCCTGCCAAGTCAAAAACATATGGCAGGCAATTCTTGCCATGCCCTTGAAAGGCATAAGGACTGGTTCGCGGTTTATAGGCACCCATACGCGTGCAGACCTGGCCTTGATCCCGTAACGCCTTCAGCATGGCCTCGACATGTCCGGCATTGTCTACAGCACACAGTCCGGCAAAAACATGAAACGTATCCTGACCGAAACGAATGCCATTGTAATCAAAATGCTGTGGGCGCAAATCATCCTTATGCCGCCCAAGAATGCGGAATTCCTCTGATACTCGCACGACCCGTTCGACACAAGGCAGGCTTTGCATGTCCTTGACATCCAGCGACATGGTATCGCCAATCAGGTAAATCTCTGTAAGAGACTGTTCTGCGCCACGCTCTTCATGCACACGCACGGCAATATCGCGCAATCCGGAAAGATAGGCCATCAGTTGTCGGTAATCCGCACTATTCCGGTCAGTATTGGAGGACAAGATCAAGATCATGTGGGGGCACCCCTGATTGTATTAATAAAAAAAGCCTGGTCATGGCAAACGGCAACCTTATCATCACGATCTGGCAACACTGCTGCCATACCTGCTGAAAATGATCCGGACAGCATGACGAGCCTGTTTTAGGCCTGTTCCCGGCAATTCAGTTGAAAAAATGACCGCTGAAAAGAATTGCACCAGCTTGCTGATGCACCAGTCATCTATACAATGGATGCAATATACGGCCGCCATTCATTAATTATGCGCCCTACCCAGGCTCAACCGCGATACCATGTTTGGCAACTGCATCACATCACGAATCTTCACATCCACATATCCCGGCAAGGTGGATGAATCGCTCACCCATACCGTCTTCATGCGCAACCGCTTTGCAGTCTGGAGATTATCCGTGCTGTCTTCCACCATCACGCAGCGCGAAGGATCCAGGCGATGCTTGCCGAGCAAGCGTAAAAACCCCGGCAACTGCGGCTTGGGTTGATAACGCGCCTGCTCGATGGAAAAAACATCCTCGATCAAATCCTGTATCCGCAGCAATTGCAAGACAGCCTGCGCATAATGCTGCGGAGCATTCGAAAACACCAGCTTTTTCCCGGGTAACCTTTTCAGCGCATGACGCAGCCGGGGATCGCTCACTACCATTTGAGACAATTCTGGGAACTGATGCGTGTGCCACAGAAAATGCTCGGGGTCCGTGGCATGATGCCGCATCATGCCACTCAAAGTGGCACCATAACGTTGCCAGTACTGCATCCTCAATTCGTTCGCCATACCTTCATCCAACGCAAGGTGCTGCTGCAGATAGGCAGTCATGCTGCGATTGATATGAGGGAAAATATGAGGAACAGCATTGTGCAGCGTATTATCCAGATCAAAAATCCAGACAATACCGCTCATTTGCTTTTTATCAGCGTACCCACACCTTCATCGGTCAGAATTTCGAGCAGCAGGGCATGTTCCACGCGGCCATCAATGATATGCACCGATTTCACCCCGCCACGGGCCGCATCCAGCGCCGAGCTGATTTTAGGTAGCATGCCCCCGGACAGCGTGCCATCAGCCACAAGTTCATCAATCTGTATAGGCGTCAGGCCGGTGAGCAGATTTCCACTTTTATCCAGCACGCCCGGAGTATTCGTTAACAGCACCAGTTTTTCTGCTCCGAGCACCTCTGCCAGCTTGCCGGCCACCACATCGGCATTAATATTCAGCGTCTCGGAATCGGGTCCGACGGCAATCGGCGCGACAACTGGAATGAAATCGCCAGAATCGAGAAAAGCGATGATTGATGGATCAATCCGGTTAATTTCTCCAACCAATCCGATATCCAGCATCGTGCCCGGAGCATCGCGGCTTTCGAGCAGCATCTTGTTTGCCCGGATGAAGGAAGAGTCCTGTCCGGTCAGCCCCACTGCCTTGCCACCGTACTGGTTTATCAGGTTGACAATATCCTTGTTGACCTTTCCCAGCGCCATTTCGACCACATCCATGGTCTCTTCGTCCGTGACACGCATGCCCTGCACAAACTCCCCTGCCTTGCCAATACGCTTAAGCAGATCATTGATCTGCGGCCCGCCACCATGCACGATAACCGGATTCATACCGACCAGTTTAAGCAATACCACATCACGTGCAAAACCCTGCTGCAGTTTCGGATCGGTCATGGCGTTACCGCCATACTTGATTACAATGGTTTTATCGAAGAATCGTTGAATATAGGGCAGCGCCTCGGATAGAGTGTGCGCTTTCTGGACTGCTGTGGCATGGGTAAGTGACATCATATTTTCCTTCGCTGATCGGCGAGCCTATTTTACCGCAGAACTTTGTCTCCCTATCACCGGGAAATAAACAGAAATAGGCACACAGACCATCACATCCCCGGAACAGACTTTCCAGATTCAGCAATCAAAACTAATGCATGGAATGATCATGTCCGCCACGACCGGTAGCAAGAGGCTTGACTCCAGCGTTCACATCAACCTTTTCCTGCTTCTTGTCTGTAAACTCTACCGTGATGACCAGAGGCACAATATCACCTGTTTTAAGCGGTTTTTTGAGACCCAGCAACATTACGTGCGTGCCGCCTGCACCTAGCTTGACGGTCTTGCCCGCCGGCAATGGGAGTGAATCCATAGGACGCATTTTCATCATGCCGTTTTCATGTACCATGCCATGAATTTCGACAGCACCGGCAATCGCGCTGGACACTGCCACCAGGCGTCCATCTTTTTGGCTGGTAATGGAAAGCCGGATGGTGGCGCTGTCCTGTCCGGGTGCGGTGGCACGTGCCGAAGCATCGCTCACCGCCACGTTCCCTGCCCAAGCCTGGATTGAAAAAAACAGCACGATGGTTGCAATTATAATACGCACATGAATCCCCTTTCTGTCTTCAAAATTTTTATTGCATTGTTACGATACATTAAATATGCAAGAATTAACAATGATCGTCCTTTTTCTGCCTGGGTGCGCCAGACATGCCGACTATGACGCCAGTATTGACATAATACTCCAGTCCATATCTGAGACACCACACTTCCTGCAAGACGTTAGTTACAGGAAATCTGGAAAAGGGCGGCTATCCAACCTGCAGTTTTCCGGATTTTCTTGCCATATACACATAACCCGATGCTCATAACCGGGCGTCCGATCACTCTCCCGTAGCCCATCCATTTCCGGAAGTCTATAATTACGCTTTTAGCACTGGACCCGACATGAAGTCTGTACTGTCATTTATTATCGTCCTGTTCTTGCCTTTGCTTGCCCAGGCACAAGTAGCAGCCGTACCTCCTGCGCCAGTACTGGCGGCCAAATCCTATGTACTCTACGATTTCGCCAGCAATCAGACTCTGGTCAACCAAAATGGCCATCAGCGCAACGAACCCGCTTCCCTTACCAAGCTGATGACGGCTTACCTGACTTTCAGCTCTCTCAGACAGAAAAAACTTTCCCCGGATCATGCTGTCACACCCCCGGAAGCAGCATTGCAGAAGCTGGGCTCCGAATCTGTCATGTTTCTGGACAGACGCAAGCCGGTTACGATTTCTGAATTATTGCGCGGTCTCATCGTTCAATCCGGCAATGACGCTGCACGCGTACTGGCAATCACCATAGCCGGCAGCGAAGAAAGTTTCGCCGGAATGATGAACCAGGAAGCAAAGCGACTGGGAATGGCCAACACCCACTACACCAATGCCACCGGCATGCCGCATCCTCAGCACTATTCCAGTGCATACGATACCGCACTGCTCGCAGCCGCCATCGTGCGTGAGTTTCCTGAACACTACCCCATCTACAGCATGCGCGAATACCAGTATAACAATATCAGGCAATCCAACCGCAACCGTTTATTGTGGATGGATCCCTATGTCGACGGTATGAAAACAGGACATACAGAGAGCGCTGGATTCTGTCTGGTTGCCTCTGCCAAACGCGACCAGAGACGCCTGATATCCGTGGTACTGGGTGCGCCTTCCGAGTACTTGCGCGCCACCGAAAGCCAGAAACTGCTGAATTACGGCTTCCAGAATTTTGAAACTGTCCGTCTGTACCAGAAAAACCAGCCCGTCGCCAGCCTGCGGATCTGGAAAGGCACCGAAACCAAAATCAATGTAGGATTCCGGAACGATCTGTTCCTGAACATACCCGCAGGGCAGCGGTCACAACTAAAAGCCACCATGGAAACCCCCCGGCCGCTGATTGCGCCAGTTTCCGGTGGCCAGGCAATCGGTACAATGAAAATCACCCTGGGCGGGAAACCCTATGCCGAATACAAGCTGGTTGCGCTCAGCCCAGTACCGTTGGCCAATGTATTTTCGCGCGGATGGGACAGTATTCGCCTGCTTTTTAAATAATCGCATCTTCAAAAATGCAAAAGGATCGCACCATGACAGTCTATTTGAACGGGCAATTCATGCCCATTGAAGAAGCCCGAATCCCGGTACTGGATCGTGGCTTTATCTTCGGCGACGGGATATACGAAGTAATCCCGGCATATTCACGTCATGTTTTTCGCTTGACAGAGCATCTCCGACGCCTGCAATACAGCCTGGACGGAATACGCCTGCCAAACCCGCATAGCAACCAGGAATGGACCGGCATCATCAATGATCTGATCAAACGCAATGAAGCAGAAGACCAGTACATTTATCTGCATATCACACGCGGCGTAGCCAAACGTGACCATGCTTTCCCGAATCCTCTGGTCCAGCCGACCATATTCATCATGAGCAGCCCGCTCGTTACTCCGCCCGTCGAACTTCTTGCAAGCGGCGTGAGGGCAATAACGGCGCCGGATAACCGCTGGCTGCGTTGCGACATCAAGGCGACTTCCCTCCTCCCCAATGTGCTGTTGCGCCAGATGGCAATAGATGCAGGCTGTTCCGAAACCATACTGATCCGCGACAATGAGTTTATGACAGAAGGAGCGGCCAGCAACATTTTCCTGGTGAAAAACGACGTTCTGCTTGCCCCGCCCAAGGATCATTTCATGCTTCCGGGAATTACCTACGACGTGATACTGGAAATTGCCACCACCAACAACATCCGCTACGAAATACGCCGGATTGGGAAGGAAGAACTGTCCAGCCCAGATGAACTGCTGCTGACATCCTCTACCAAAGAGGTTCTGGCCATCACCACACTGGATAACCAGCCAGTAGGTTCCGGAAAACCCGGGGCGATGTTTACCAGACTGCACAAGCTATACCAGGATTACAAACAGGATGTGATGCGTAAAACCTCCTGAAAAAATCAGACCCTTGTTTTATACAATCGGCCAGCAGTCTGACGGGTAGCATGAGCATCCAGTTGATGAATAAAATATACACTGCATGGCAGGCTGAAAATCCTGCGATGACAGAAACACTGAACTATAGAACGGACATGAAATCAGCCATGGTTCTACCGGAAAGCCTTATTCAATATCCCTGCGATTTTCCCATCAAGATCATGGGATTGTCTCAGCATGGTTTCGCGCAGGCAGTAGCGGACGTGGTAATGCGGCATGACCCTGGTTTTGATATGGCCACCGTGGAAATGCGACCAAGCAAGGCGGCACGCTATATCAGCCTGACATGTACCATACGTGCAACATCACGCGAGCAGCTGGATGCACTGTACCAGGAATTGAGCGCTCATCCGCAAGTGGTGATGGTGCTCTAGGACCATGCAGCCGCTGGTCAAACATCTTGGCATGATCGATTACCAAAATGCCTGGCAGGAAATGAGGCAATTCACGGATGTGCGCAATGCCGCTACCCGTGACGAAATATGGCTGCTTCAGCATCCACCGGTCTATACCCAGGGGCTGGCCGGGAAACCGGAACATCTGCTCCATGCGGGCAACATCCCGATAATCCGGACCGACCGTGGCGGACAGATCACATATCATGGCCCAGGCCAGATCATTGCCTACCTGCTACTGGATATGCGCCGCTGGAAATTGAATGTACGCGGACTGGTGCGCCTGATGGAGCAGGCCATAATTAATTTGCTTGCATCCTTCGACATATCAGCACAAGGTCGCGCAGAAGCACCGGGAGTATATGTGGGTGATGAAAAAATTGCCTCGCTCGGCTTAAAAATCCGCAGTGGATACTGCTACCATGGCCTCGCATTTAACGTAAACATGGATCTTGCCCCGTTTTCCAGCATCAACCCGTGCGGATTTTCCGGATTGCGCATTACCCAGGCGAAAAATCTGGGAATTGAAGTCTCGCAAACCCGGCTCGAAACTCTGCTGGCACAGAACCTGATTTATTTGTTACAGCAACAGGAACCGGAAAAAATCACCCGATCATGCAAACCTTGACAGACGGCCCTGCCTTCAACCCGGCTTCAAATCTCATCTATCCTGCCGCACCGTATATGGGCGGACCATAGCGATCAAAACCATTTTCCATACATGCATACTGACTAATACAGAGAAATAACCACTATGACCATCCGAGAAAAACAGACCGGCGCAGCCAAAACAGCACGCAACCCGATCAAAATCGTCCAGCTGGAGCAAAGACTGCGCAAGCCGGAATGGATACGGGTAAAATCCGGTAGCGGCCAGGGCTACCATGATGTCAAACGCCTGCTGCGTGAACACAAATTGCATACGGTGTGCGAGGAAGCTTCCTGCCCCAACATTGGAGAATGCTTCAGCAAGGGCACGGCCACTTTCATGATACTGGGCGACCTGTGCACGCGGCGCTGTCCCTTCTGCGACGTAGGGCACGGCAAACCGCTGCCACCCGACCCGGATGAACCTGCCCATCTAGCCCGTTCCATTGCCGTTTTGAAACTGAAATATGTGGTGATTACCAGTGTGGACCGCGATGATCTGCGGGATGGAGGGGCCCAGCATTTCGTCGACTGCCTGTCCGCCATTCGCGCGGTTTCCCCCGCAACCCGACTGGAAACCCTGGTACCGGATTTTCGCGGTCGCCTGGAAACCGCGCTCGACATTCTTGGCCACTGCCTGCCCGATGTCCTGAATCACAATATGGAAACCGTACCCCGCCTGTACAAGCTGGCCCGCCCGGGGGCCGACTACCATCACTCGCTCAGGCTGTTAAAGGATTTCAAGGCACGCTTCCCGCAGGTAATCACCAAATCCGGACTGATGCTGGGTCTGGGCGAAACCGACGAGGAAGTGCTGCAGGTCATGAAGGACATGCGCGAGCATGGTGTGCAGATGCTCACGCTGGGGCAGTATTTGCAGCCTTCGGAAGGCCACCTGCCAGTGCTTCGTTATGCCACCCCGGACACCTTTAAAAAATTTGAACAGACCGCCCTGGAGATGGGGTTTTCCCATGCAGCCTGCGGGCCCATGGTTCGCAGCAGCTATCATGCTGATGAACAGGCGCATCAGGCTGGGGCAATATAAGGCTGCCCTATTCCTGAAATCCAGGGCTTGCAAGCGGCGCTTGCATGCAATGAAACTTATGGTTGCGGAAGATCATGAACAGAACGGGATTACGCAGGATCATCCACAGGCATCGCTGGAACCCACTCTGGAGTTGCAGATTACGGCCACTATAAAAAATATTCCTGCCTGAAAGCAGAAGGCCGGCATTGCTGCCGGCCCCGTTCACTTCAGGATTCCTGAAGAGAAATCACCCCATATTACCTTGCGTTATAACCGCCACCATAACTATGGATATAGTTATTGTGATTGGCACCGGCTGGACGGTTGGTTCCGCTCATACCCCAGGTTGCGTCAGGTTCAACCCTTGTCTTAGGTGTATTCTTGTATGCAAACATAGGATTCGCTGCGCCGCGAACAGGTCTTACGCCATTCTGTGCATCGCTCACGCTTGGCTTGTCCTGAGCCATGTTGTATGGCAGGCGAACGCCATCTGCACCCACCTTGACATTATGTGTCTGACCGGTCAGATCGGTATGGCCGGCGTAAGGAAGGCTGGAACCATGTCCGTGTGCATCGCCATGCTCATCCGCGGTTGAATGCTCATGGGAATGGCTTGAAGCCTGGGCCATGGAGAAGCCCAGTGCAAAACAGGAAGCAACAGCTAAAGTCAAAACAGATTTCTTCATTATAAGCTCCTTAAAATATCAAATCGTACGAGGATAGTTGAACGGGCATGAACTGCACCTCACACCTGCAAACTTCTTATATTACATTACGCACGCAAATAATCATCATGGACGCAAACCCTGTACCGCTTCTCATAGCACCCGTCTGGCTCATTCAAGCAGACTCAACCTTCACCATATGATCAGTACTACAACCAGGATTCACCGGCTACAGAAAAAAACATACGTATAAAGTATTCTCCTGATCACTCCTTTTTCCAATCCGAATCAAAAGCAGAAGCGTAACATCATGCTTCAACTGCAATACCATGACTATTTGATCAGATTACATAATCCGCATAGTTATGTGTAAATCAAGCGATCTGCAAACGAAAACAACTAACCACAGTTTCTCCGCCTACAGACATTACTGCATGCATCTTCTCACACCACAAATGATCAACATCATGGAGTCTGCCAGGTGCCATTAAATGATGACCATTTTCAACTTCAGCCCCACTTAAGCCAACTCGCCTCCCCTTCGCTTATAAATGCAGGTGAGGATTGCATAATAGGATGACCGCAATAAAAAGTAAACAAGCAAATGAAATAACCCACATAAATGCTTTAAATCTCTATGGAAACACTCGAATCTCCGCCTTGCGGGATACAAACCTGCAGGCCTGATTCAGTAGGACACGGCTCCCTCTACAGCATTCTGCCTGGAATAAAAAACAACCAGCCTTGCGCAGAGCGCATACAGCAGGAAATGAGCATTACGGGGAGAACACACGCGAAAAAGGGGGGGGTGGAATGCATCCGGTTCAGGCTGGACAATCAGCCGACTGGCATGACCCGTTTCAGGAAAAATCTTGTGCTGAATAAATGAATTGCATATTCTGTTGCTGGTTAACCGACAAAATATCCCTGTCCACTAAAAAAACAGAACGGGATAAATTCATATCCCGTGGATTAAAACAGAAAACCATGAATTCCGAAAAATCCAGAATATATGGTGCGTCATTCATCAGCCAAACATGGATTGGATACGCTGGAGGAAATAATCCTGAGCGCATTCTGGCGGCAATTTTTCATGGATGCAGACATCTGACTGCTCCCGGCATGCCATGGTCCAATGAAATTATTGGAACACACGCAGGAATGAAAGATCCGTGTCCGAATTCTTGCCGCCAACTTCAGCTGGAAGCGCTATCCCGCTGAAAAAATAACAAAACCTGTTTAGAGCCTGTAAGTTTTATAATAATCAGATGGGGCGACTGCTGCTCCTCCCTTCGAGGCATCCGCACCTGGCACATTCACAATCGGACCCGTTTTGTAATATTCGGAAGAAACCGGGCCGAAAGAAGATGTTTTATAGGAAGCAGCAGACGACGTAGATGCAGAAGATCCCGATGAAAAAGACTTCGATGAAGCAGGCTTCGATGTAGAAGACATTGACGAAGAAGGCATCGAAGAAGACGAAGACGCAGGATACGTTGGGTATGGTTTTAAATGATGACCATCATACCCATCCGCATGAGCCAGCGTGATCCCCAGGACAGAACAGGATAAGATCGCCAAATAATTTACAGTTTTTTTCATTTTTAACTCCGTTGATAAATTAAAAAAATAATTCCGGGAAAAGGAAATGGTGCCTGTCTGCGTTCTCCGGGAAAATCCTGTTCTGAATCAGAACACCCTGCAAAAAACAAACGAGACAAGTTCTCCAGATCGAGACAAACCAAAACAGCTTTTACAAAAAACGAATTGAACAAACTGCAAATCAGCCGATCATTCAGCCACACGACCAATATTGCTTGTTGATTTTAACATTCATATATACCAATGTGGGAAAATTTTTAATCACCAGCAGAAGCCACTCTCGACCACTTCCGGTGCCAGACAGCCAGTTAAAATGTATCCGCTGCTTGATTGCAAACGCCTACCGCAAAGCAGGTACACACCGCGATTCGCAAATATATGCACTGAATATACATGCTACAAATGTTCAGGCCAGCAGAATGCTGGCCTGAACAGAGCAAGGCTGGATTTTTCTACAACTTCAGAATACGTCCGGAAAAACTCTGGTGCCCCGTCTTCGGAGCACCGCAGTTTACAGCTTCCTGGTTTTGTAGTAATCGAACTTTCCAGGGGCCTCTTCGGTTTTCCCTGGAGCAGCACCTTTGCCTTTTCTTCTGTGCATTATCATTTCATCCGATGTGATCCGGCCATCCCCATTTACATCCATTTCCCTGAATTTGTTTGCATGAAAAGCATCAAATTCACTGCTGCTGATGGCACCATCTCCATCCGAATCCATGGCCTTGTACATTTCCCTGTGCATTTTGATATGCATGTCTCCTTGCATTTTTCCGTGCATTCTTCCATGCATCGCGCCATCCTGCGGGCCAGTGCCGCCTGCGTAGGAAAACGAAGCGCCCAATACAAAGCTTGACAGGATGGCAAGACAATTTACAGTTTTTTTCATATGCAACTCCATTTATCTACTTATCAAATTATTAAATTTAAATAATACGGTATCGCCCTTCGTGATTCCCATTTCATGAAACCACATATCCCGGCAAATTTCAATCAAAATTGATCAAATATCCACATGAAAAACAAGAACCAGGCAATTACCCAGACCCACCAACCTGAAACCCGCGCACTTTGCCAGCAGTCTATCATCCTGCCCATGCACCATGCTGCGCGGTTCATTATATCTGCATATAGGCAAATCCTATAAGGCAATTTGTTCAACTTCCCTTTGAATCAATTCTTCCAACCAGAGCCGGTCAAGGGACAGCTGTTTCCGCTCTGAACCTGAGAATACCTGCATTATTCCCGGAATAACGACCCACCCTCAAAGTAAAGCAAAACAGGGATTGCATCATCCGGGCAATTGCAATAGCTAACGCTGAGCGGGTGCCAGATCACGGATCCGGAACTGGAACTGATTGCTTTTACGGTCAGAAAAATAATGCCGCAAGGTGAAATGGACCGGCCGGAAAGCAAGGGTATCCCACGGAATATCCTGTTCCGCAAACAGCTCGACTTGCAGGCTTTCCGGTCCGGGAAAGAAATTCAGATCCAGAAGCTTTGCGCGGAACAGCATATGCACCTGATTGATATAAGGGAGATTAAACATGGAATATAACTCGCCCAATTCAATGCGTGCAGTCGCTTCTTCCATAGTCTCGCGAATGGCTGCCTCTGCGGTTGTCTCCCCGTTTTCCATAAAACCGGCAGGCAAGGTCCACAGCCCATAACGCGGTTCAATTGCACGACGACACAACAGTATACGTCCATCTTCCCATTCAGGAATACTGCCAATGATCAGCTTCGGATTCTGATAATGTATCGTAGCGCAGGAAATGCACACATGACGCATGCGATTGTCACTGGGCGGACAACGCAATTCAACCGGAGAGCTGCATTCAGGGCAAAATTTCATAGGCTGTTCCTTGCATAATGAACGGATAACCCATCATGCAGCATCACTCGCTCCACCCCCGGCTTACCTCCGGCCCCGGTTATCCGGATAAACCGGCTCACCGAATGGCTCGAAGCGGGTTCCTGTCCTCCGCATGCCCAGAAAACCGCAAGACATCAGCAGGTTCCCGGCAAACCTGAAATCCTATTTCCAGAAATTCCACCATGGTTTCTTGTGCGCCGCAGATTGCTGGATAGCCGGCTTCAGGCCGCCCTTCGCAACATTCAGGTCCAGGACGCGCTGCGTATCGTCACGCAATTCTTTCATGCCCATCCCGTCATAGGCCTGTATCATGATCTGCAACGCATCCAGCGTAGCCGGGGTCATCGGATAATCAATCAGCACCGCGTTGGCACGATTGAGCGCGCCAACATAAGCCCCACGGCGCAGGTAATACCCGGCAATCTGCGTTTCGTGCCGCGCCAGAGCATTCACCAGATACTGCATGCGCACCTTTGCATCCGGCGTATATTTGCTGTTCGGGAAACGGGTAATCAGCTCATTGAAAGCATCGAATGCCTCACGCGGAGCCTTGGGATTGCGCTCGGACATGTCCGGCTGAATTTCTTCCGCCACATAGCCAAAGTAGCCAAGATCATCATCGAAATTGACCAGTCCTTTCAGGTAATAAAGATAATCCACGCCGGGACTGTTCGGGTATTGCTTGATGTAGCGATCCGCAGCGGAAAGCGCGGATTCCGTCTCGTTCAGCTTGTAATAGGCATAGGCAGTTTCCATCTGCGCCTGCTGCGCATAGCGTCCATAGGGAAAGCGTGACTGCAGGGTTTCAAAATGCTTGATGGCGGCAGTATAATCCGCACGTTCCATCTGCTCCTTGGCCTTCGCATAAATTTCCTCAGCTTCATCGGTTTTCGCAGATTTGTCATCCTTCGAGGAAAAAATACTGCATGCACTTAGCATGAGCACCAGAAATAAAGTTAAACTGAGTCGCATGGATACATCCATAAAAATATTGCCTGATTATACCGCAAACCTTGCCGCACCTAGCCAGCTTGCAACGAAGACTGTACCACTTTTATTCCGGGTATCCGATGAATATGCCGGGATGCGCCTTGACCAGGTTTTAGCCAGGCTGCTGCCCGAATATTCGCGCAGCCGCCTGCAGGACTGGATCGTAAGGCAGCAGGTTAAGCTTGACGGCGCTGATGCAACCCCCAGACAGAAAGTGTGGGGCGGCGAAACCATTGAAGTCACGCCGCAGGTCAGCCCAGCCGAACAACCCTATCAGGCCGAGGAAATCGGGCTGGACATCCGGCACGAAGACGAAAGCATTCTGGTCATCAACAAACCAGCTGGCCTGGTCGTGCATCCCGGCAGCGGCAATTGGCAGGGTACTCTGCTGAATGCCTTGCTGCATCATGCGCCGCCACTTGCCGGAATACCGCGCGTAGGTATTGTACACAGGCTGGACAAAGATACCAGCGGCTTGCTGGTGGTTGCAAAAACCCTGGTCGCACAGACCGGTTTGGTACGCCAGTTGCAGGCGCGCAGCGTGCAGCGCGAATATTACGCGCTGGTCCATGGTGAGATGCAGCGGGAAGGGACGGTAAACGCCCCCCTGGGTCGCCATCCCGTACAGCGCACCAAAATGGCCATTGTGGCGGAAGGAAAGCCTGCGGTTACACATTACACGATCGCAGAAAGCTTTCCCGGATGCACCCTGCTGCGCTGCAAACTGGAAACCGGGCGCACCCACCAGATTCGCGTCCATCTTGCCCACCTGTCCCATCCGCTGGTTGGTGACAGCGTATATATCCGGGGTGTGCAGAAATGCCCGCCCCGGATGCATCCGATCCTGGCTTCCTTTCCTCGCCAGGCACTGCATGCAACCCGGCTAGGCCTGGAGCACCCGGCAACCGGGCTATGGCTGGAATGGCAGGCACCGATACCGGCCGACATGGCCCACTTGCTCAACGAAATCAGGAACGCAAAAAATGAGTCTGCTTGAACAGTGCATCATCCCAGAATGGCCAGCCCCGAAAAACGTCAGGGCACTCCAAACCACGCGCAACGGCGGCATCAGTGCCGCTCCATACGACAGTTTCAACCTCAGTAGCTACGTAGGGGATGATCCCGTTGCCGTGACACGCAACCGCGAACTGCTGCAGACTGTTCTTCCCGGAGAGCCGTTATGGCTGCAGCAGGTGCATGGCATAACGGTAGCGGATGCGGACCATGCAACCCAGCCTGTCAAGGCCGATGCCAGCATATCTTCCCAGCCCGGTTCGGTTTGCGTGGCCATGACAGCCGACTGCCTGCCGGTACTGCTGTGCAACGACAGGGGCAGCGTGGTCAGCGCCGTGCATGCAGGCTGGCGCGGCCTGTGCGATGGAGTGATCGAACAGACCGCATACGCAATGGATGAACCCGGCCATGCCCTGATGGCCTGGATGGGCCCAGCAATTGGCGCAAATGCCTTTGAAGTCGGAGATGAGGTGCGCGCCGAATTCATTGCCAAAAATCCTCAGGCTGCCGCTGCCTTCCGCCAGAATTTGCCCGGAAAATGGCTCGCCGACATCTATCATCTGGCGCGCCTGCGCCTGAGCGACCTGGGAATTACGCGCGTGTACGGAGGCGGACTATGCACCTATACCGACAGTAAAAAATTTTTTTCTTTCCGGCGCGATAACGTGACCGGAAGAATGGGAACCTTCATCTGGCTGGAACAGTAAACCTGATTTTTGGTGCAGCGTCTGCCAGGCAGCCAATGAAATGGAGTAGAAAAGAAGTTTTCTGCGCTGCTCCCCGCAGAAAATGCAGATGCTAAAAAAACAGGCCAGATAAAATCTGGCCTGAAAAACTACAAAATCATTTGCAGATTAGCTAGGATTGCTGGTCCACTGTTTTTGATGGGAATTGGCATCAAAGTGGCTTTTGCCCAGGGTATCCCCGGTTCCTTCTGGATTTCCGGTTTTTGCTGCATCCCTGCCGGCACCATATTTGGCGGTATCGGTTGGCTCGGAAGATGCGGTATTGGTACCTGGTCTTCTGAATTCTGGCAAGCGATTGCCATCGTCGTTCTTGTAGCCAGGATCCACTTTAAAGCTTTGCGCCTGACTGTGGTTTATTTTGGCTCCGGGGGCATGCTTCTGGGCAGGTTGATCACGCTCGCCGGTCTGCCCTTCATACTGCTTGCAGCAGTTCCATGGAGTGTTCAGGCCTTTTCCGGAAAATGGAACGGCTTTGTCCGCTTCCATCGCAGGGGTAATGGCAGGTTGCGCCATGGCCACAGATGCGCCAAATGCAAAACAGGAAGCAACAGCTAAACCAATAATATTCTTTTTCATGAGGAGCTCCTTCAAATTATAAAACACGCTAGATTAGTAAAATAGAATCAAGGCCGGCCTCTCTTCTACGCCACAAGCTTTTACGAAGCCTGCCCATACTCCAAATCTGACAGGCTCAGAGCAGCATACTACGTGCCTGATTCCAAATATGTCAAGAACTTTAACGCCAGCCGGAACGAAAATTATTTCGTACTGTGGCCATGCCGGGAATTTCCCCCGCCCGGAAGCATAAACTGACGATGTTTTTGCTAACCTGCGAAGCAACTCTGTATAATGTGCGCTACCTGAAAACGCTCCCGGCATCCGGAGCGATCCAGCCATGTTTTATCCTGCCCGGGTGGTGAAATTGGTAGACACAACGGACTTAAAATCCGTCGGGGAGAAATCTCTGTACCGGTTCAAGTCCGGTCCCGGGCACCAATCAATCAAAAAGTTACATAATTTTTACTGTGTAGACTTTTGTAAGAAAAAATCTAATGTAAGCAGTTTTAAATATATATTGCTTACATATGGCTTAAATCACTCATTCTTGGCTCATTCTTTACGGCCCGTAAAAGAACAGGCGGCGGGCTTGAGGAGAATCGGCCCTTGCTGGCCAGCTTAGCAGCTTTTTGTTATCCCTCCTTTTTCCCTGCCTCCCTGATCTTGGGGTACATGAACGGCAGCAAAGTCCGGGCCGCATTAATTCCCAACTTGCAATCAACATCAGGATTATTTAGAACAGCCAACAAAAAAATTTTAGATCCAGCGTGCCCGCTTTCATCTAGACTGGCAATATAACATCCGCCTTGCTTGGCCTGCCTGCTCCTGATCATGCTCCGCCTGAATTAATGCGGAATCCTCCGCTTCTGCCTGGTTTCCCTGCCATTTGCTGATTACCTCTTAAAAATGGGATTTTTTCTCTGCATAGAGATTTGACCCACCCTCCCCCTGCACAACTGTAATCACAGGTTTCCATGGTTGCCAAAGAAATATGGGAATGATCAAAACAAGCGGCAATGGAAACGAATTTTTGTGCTTGCACCCCTGTCCAGAGGATACCGGTACTATATTCCGCAGCAGGATGCCAAGGAATATGCCGGTGCATCCAAACTGCCGAGGTTGCCGACAGCGGAACTGGAAGCAGCGGTGCTGGGCCAGTTAGGTACTATGATGCGTCAGCCTGTGATGATCAGTGAGATCGTGCCGCAGGCACCCTATATGTTGGCCGCGATTCTGGATGATACTACGTTGCCCGACCATATCACGTTGCTGGAACTGGCTGCGGATCCGCCGTTGGTGTGGGTAAATCAGAGAGAACAGATCGGCCTTTAACTCGGGGCGTGGATACAATTTGCTGCATCGGGCTGTTTGCCATCCTTACGCCCACAGATTTCCCGAATACATTCTCGCAGCCAGCGATGTGCTTGATCCCCATGCATCCGCGGGTGCCAAAGCATCAAAACCTTGATTTCAGGCGCTGGAAAAGGTAGGGCAAAACTAAACAAGCCTTTTCTCAAGTTTTCGGTATGACGTTCGGGAACGGCTGCCACCAGATCTGTTGAACGTGTCAGCGCCAGGGCGGCGGCAAAGCCGTCGACCGTCGCCACAATCTTTCGCTCCAGACCCAGAATTTTTAACGCATCATCAACAAGGCCCTTATCAAGACCTCGACGCGACATCAGAACATGCCTGGCTGCTGCATAGTCAACAGCGGTGATATCGCCTGCACTCAATGGATGTCCCATGCGCACCACGCCAATGAACCGATCATTAAATAATGCACGGACTCGCACTTCCGGCCCGGTTTCATCCCCGATCACCCCTGTTTCCAGATCGACGGATCCGTTACGAAGAGCCAGACTATCCCTGGTTGTTCTCTGCATAAAACGCAGTCGAATGCCGGGGGCATCCCGACTAACCCACTCCACGAGTTCAGCTCCAAAATTCTCCACAAAGCCATCACTGGTTCGCAGAGTAAAGGTTCGAACAATCCTTTTGAGATCAATTTGTTCTGCAGGTCTTAAAACCGCTTGAACGTCTTGCGATAACCGGGCGACTGACTCACGCAGTTCAAGCGCCCGTGGAGTAAGTACGAGACCCCGTCCGGCTCTAACCAGCAGCGGATCCCCCATCGTCTCCCGCAATCGTGCTAACGCCCGGCTCATGGCGGATGGACTCAGCTTCAATCTCCGTGCTGCGCGAGCCACGTTGCCCTCGTCCAGCAATACATTCAGGGTGATCAGCAAGTTTAAATCTGGTGTGGGCATAGAGTAGCTCTGGCTGGAGGTCATGGTAATCGCAACATCGGCTGATATGGCGTCATATGCATTTATTACATGTAAACCATGCGTCTTCCGCAATGATATGCGACCGCATATACTTTTGACAACCACCGATGACAGGAACCTAAAAATGACAACATGTAAAACTCCACCAACAGCAATGCCCGGAAATTCTGGTTCTTGCCAAAACCCCAGCACAAAGATAGAAATCATGCACAACCCTGCCACTCAAAACGACTGTGAGTCCTCCAAGCAGAATGGCTCCGCTCGCTGGGCGCTGACCAGCCTTTCCCTGGCAGCATTGCTGTCGTCCCTGGGATCCAGTATCGCTAACGTCGGCCTGCCGACGCTGGCCCAAACCTTCAGCGCATCCTTCCAGCAAGTCCAGTGGGTCGTCCTGGCCTATCTGCTTGCCATCACCACTCTTATTGTCAGCGCAGGACGGATAGGCGACCTTTTTGGAAGAAAGAAAATGCTCCAGATTGGCATCACAATGTTCTCCATAGCTTCAGTGTTGTGCGCCCTGGCACCCACCCTCGGACTATTAATAGCTGCCCGGATGATGCAGGGGTTGGGTGCTGCCTTAATGATGTCGCTTGCAATGGCTTTGGTGGGCGAAAACATCCCCAAGGAAAAAATCGGCAGTGCCATGGGAATACTCGGCACCGTTTCCGCAATTGGAACCGCACTGGGTCCTTCGCTCGGCGGCTTGCTGATCGCCGGGTACGGCTGGCCAATGATCTTTCTGGTCAACGCCCCATTGGGCATTGTAGCCTTGGCTCTGACCTACCGCTTCCTGCCCGCGGATTGCCTGCAAGTTTCCAGGGAAAGGCCTCTCTTCGACGCCATGGGTACCTTGCTGTTATCCCTGACCTTGATCGCCTATGCACTCGCGATGACCCTGGGCCACGGCCACTTTAACACCATCAATTGGACGCTGCTTTTGGCAACGGGGCTTGGCTTGGGGTTATTCATCCTATCCCAGATGAGATCCACCTCCCCCTTGATTCGGTTGTCCATGTTCCGCAATTCTGCACTGACGACCGGATTTGCAATGAGTACTCTGGTGACAACCGTGGTTATGGCCACCCTGGTGGTAGGACCCTTTTATCTCTCCGGGGTCTTGGCACTGGATGCTGCCCAGATCGGTTTGGTTATGGCATCCGGTCCAATTGTGGCCGCCCTGGCAGGGGCTCCCGCAGGACGCGTGGTTGACCGACTTGGGTCGGTCAAGATAATCATTACCGGATTGATTGCCATGGCGATTGGCACTGCGCTCTTGTCCATGATGCCGGTGGCATTGGGCGTATTCGGTTACATCCTCCCGCTCGTGATACTGACGACAGGCTATGCGTTATTTCAGGCAGCCAATAACACAGCAGTCATGATACACCTGGCTGCACAGCAACGAGGTGTGGGGTCGGGATTGCTGGGTCTGTCGCGCAATCTCGGACTGATCACCGGAGCCTCTGTAATGGGTATGATATTTGCTCTGGGTTCAGGAGCGAACGATATTACGATCGCATCACCGCAAGATATCGAGATGGGTATGAAAATCACCTTCGGGATGGCTTCCGCTCTGATTGTCTCTGCACTGGGACTCTCGCTGGCTGGTCAGATATTGTCGCGGCACGACAATGTCTTAAGTCCTGAACAGAACTAGAACATAATTCAGCATCCGATTGGATAGAAGTACGGCTTGGTGGTATTGGCATCTTCAAGCCGTTCTACCGGCCAGCGGCTAGTAGCGAGCAAGATGGTAGCTACGGGCTGAGATTGGCACTGGTGAGGCAGAGTGCTGAACGTAATGGTGGTAGTGTGCAATGCCTGCCACACGAGAGTGGTGGTGGGGTGGCAACCAGTGTCAAACCCGTTCTCATCAACGCGTTCTAACCGCTGATAACGAATACGGAAAAGTGCGAACCCAGTACCCGGAGCTGGAAATGGTATTAGCCAGAATCGAACCGAATTCAAGTCAGCATATTCCTCAATAAATACTGACCGATCAACAAATACAGACTTATGCTTCCTCTTTTTCCCTACTGGTGGATTGAAGCCACGGATTAATCACCTCAATTCCACATCCTTCAAAGTCTGATATATTACGCGTAACGACAGCGGCCTGATGTGCACGGGCAATGGCGGCAATCTGACAGTCAAATTGGCTAATATAACGCATCACTGCGATATCCTGGAAACAGAGAACGATCCTTACCGATTTAAGCAACGGAAAAACAAATCTTAGCAAATCGAAAAAGTGGGAAATATTGAACGCTGATTGACACCCCCGGCAAAAATACCGGATGGTTACATATCAGCGTGGAAACTATTGAACACTGTTTCCACCCCTAATCTGGAAAATTTTACACGCTGATATGAGGTTGTGCCCCTGCTTAATAAAACAACCTCCTCAGAAGCCTTTAATTTGGCTTGATCGCAGGTTATATCCGCATGTGCGCCAAGGGTAATCGCTTCAACTTGCCATCGACCCGTTTTTGCAAAATATAACTTCCTGCCCCGGATGGGGTTATCCGCACACCAAAACCATTAGGCGCATCCTCCCAATCCCAGTAAAATGCCTGACCAGTTACCGGGGTAAGTAAAGCTCCGACGCGGGTCTTGGTCAGTTTCACGACAAGGCCCGGACACCAGGTTTTAGTTTCATGTAAGCAGATTTAATAAAACAACATCTAGCCACAACGGATTAAATAATACATTAACTAATCAATAAGTAAAAATATATTGTTCTTACATAAAGCAAATAAAGCTGGATAAATGGGATTTTGCAAGAACTCAAAATCCGCCGGGGAGAAATCTTTGTACCGGTTCAAGTCCGGTCCCGGGCACCAGCCACATACATTCAACAGAATGTGAAGATAGCAGACAGGCCTGTTTCGCTGTTCTCCAACGTCATTCCTGCATCCATATCCGGTCTGGCATGGTTCCCTGTACTTGCATCCCTGACACTAGAATGCGCAAATTTTTCCCTGAAATCCGAACCAGAATACAGTATTCTTTACAATTCCCCACCGGCAAAAGTGAAATTTTCAAGGAAAGGTTCCGGTGCTGAGCAAACTCAATTCCTCGCAACGAGAAGCAGTCCGCTATCTGGATGGCCCTCTCCTGGTGCTGGCCGGTGCAGGTAGCGGCAAGACGCGGGTGATCACCCATAAACTGGCTTATCTGATCGAGCAGTGTGGCTATGCGCCGCACAACATCGCGGCCATCACTTTCACCAACAAAGCCGCAGATGAAATGCGCGAACGCGTATCCCGGCTAATGGCAGGACGCAGCAAGGGGCTGACCGTCAGTACGTTCCACGCACTGGGCATGCAGATTTTACGAGAAGAATCGGGCCTGCTTGGCTACAAAAAGCAGTTTTCAGTCTTCGACAGCGCGGACACCGCAAAAATCATCAGCGAACTACTGGGCGCACCAGACAAGCAGGATATCCGCATCATGCAAGGAGCCCTGTCCAGATGGAAAACCTCCTTCATCCTGCCGGAACAGGCAAACCAGCTTGCAGAGACCGAAGTAGAGCAGCGCAATGCGCTACTCTACACACGCTACCAAGAAACGCTGCGAGCCTATCAGGCGATGGATTTCGACGACCTGATCCGCTTGCCGGTGGCCCTGTTCCAAAATTTTCCGGAAGCGCTGCAACGCTGGCAGCAGCGATTCCGCTACTTGCTGATCGACGAATACCAGGATACCAACGAATGCCAGTACCAGATGGCTCGCCTGCTGGCAGGGAGCCGTGCGGCGCTCACGGCAGTGGGGGATGACGACCAGGCGATCTATGCCTGGCGCGGGGCAAGCACCGCGAACCTGCAGAATTTGCAAAACGACCACCCGAATCTGCGCGTAATCAAGCTGGAACAGAATTACCGTTCTTCGCAGCGCATCCTGAGCTGCGCCAACCATCTAATACGCAACAACAGCAAGCTATTCGAAAAAAGGCTGTGGAGTGAACACGGGCCGGGAGACCCGATCCGCGTTTTTGCTGCCAGGGACGACGAAAGTGAAGCCGAATCGGTGGTCATGCGCCTACTGGCGCACAAATTCGAGCACAACACACGCTATTCCGACTACGCGATCCTGTATCGCAGCAACCATCTTTCGCGCCCCCTTGAAGAACAGCTGCGCCTGCAGAAAGTGCCGTATACCGTCAGCGGAGGCAGTTCTTTCTTTGACCGCGCCGAAATCAAGGATCTGACTGCCTATTTGCGCCTGATCGCCAATACCGATGATGATCCGGCATTTATTCGCGCAATAACCACGCCCAAACGCGGCATCGGCAACCAGACCCTGGAAAAACTTGCGGGCTATGCCGGCACCCGCAATATCAGCCTGTTTGCGGCCGCTTTCGAAACCGCCATGGCACACCAGATTCCTGCGCGACAGTACGAGGAACTGCTTACCTTCTGCAATTTCATCCACCGCATGGAAGCGCGCGCCGGGAAAGAAGAATGCGCAGCGGTGATCACGGATTTAATGGCTGCCATTGATTACGAGGCATGGCTCTTCGACAGCCATGAGCCGCGTCAGGCGGAAAGCAAATGGGCGAACGTTGCCGATTTTGTCGGCTGGATCAAACGTAAAGCGGAAGCCGACAGCAAGACCCTGCTGGAAATGACCCAGACCATCGCCCTGATGAATCTGCTCGAATCGCGCACAGAGGAACCCGATGCGGTTTCACTGTCCACCCTGCACGCCGCCAAAGGTCTGGAGTTTGGCCATGTATTCATGATTGGGGTGGAAGAAGGCATCCTGCCGCACCGCCAGAGCGAGCTTCCGGAACAGATTGAAGAAGAGCGTCGGCTGATGTATGTCGGCATCACCCGCGCAGAACGCTCGCTGCACCTCAGTTATTGTACCCGGCGCAAACACGGGAAGGAATGGCAGGCTTGTGAACCCAGCCGCTTCCTGCAGGAGCTGCCAGCAGATGAAATCATTCACACGGGGATCTCTCAGGCAGGCAAAGCCCCCGAAGTCAGCAAAGATGCAGGGATGGCGAAACTGGCGCGGCTGAAGGCGATGCTGGGCTGAGCGGTCATGCATGCCGCCGCCCCGGTTTTACCCTGCGCGCTGCCTTCTCGACTCGAACATGCATATCCCTGCGCTGACCGATACATTCAGGCTTTCCACACTGCCCAGCATCGGGATGCGTACCAGCTCGTCGCAGGTCTCGCGGGTAAGGCGGCGCAGGCCTTCCCCCTCCGCCCCCAACACCCAGGCCAATCCCCCAGCATGGCGGAAGCCGTAAAGGTCCTTTTTCGCCGCGCCATCCGCGCCCACCACCCAGATCTCGCGTTCCTGCAGTTCGCGCAGAGTGCGCGCAAGGTTGGTAACCGTAATGTATGGAACCGTTTCCGCAGCGCCACAGGCAACCTTTTCCACCGTGGCATTCAGGCCAACGGCACGATCCTTGGGTGCAATTACAGCATGGACGCCAAAAGCATCCGCGCTGCGCAGGCAGGCACCCAGGTTATGCGGGTCCTGCACACCATCCAGAACCAGCAGCAACGCGGGCTCGTTTAGGATATCCAGTACGTCGTCCAGGTGTCGCACTCTCTGCGCAGCGTTCACCCGGGCGGCGACTCCCTGATGAGACACGTTTCCTGCCAGACCGTCAAGACGCCTGGAATCCACCGGAATTACCCGCACATGATGATCCTCCGCCAGCTTCAGCAGATCGCGAATGCGCGCGTCGCGGCGCTGCGTATCCAGGTAAAGCTCCAGCACGCTTTCCGCCTGCTGGCGTATACGCGCGGTAACGGCATGAAAACCGTGAATGATTCGGGTCTCAGCCATTACGTGATTTGCCTTTCTTTGGCTTTTTCTTTTTCGCGTCCCATACATCGGACACCTCTGGCACCTTTTCATCCGGCGCGTCCAGCACGAAATCGATTTTGGTGCTCTCCATATCCACTCTCACCACCTGGACGCGCACGCGGTCCGCAAGCCGATAACGCTTGCCAGTGCGCTCGCCCAGCATCTGGTGCTTGGCTGCATCGAAATGAAAATAATCCGTGCCCAGTTCCGAAACGTGCACCAGCCCTTCGATGTAAAGCTCATCCAGCATTACAAAAAGGCCAAAACCGGTTACCGACGAAACGGTGCCATCAAAACAGCTGCCAAGATGATCCCGCATATAGAAGCATTTCAGCCAGGCCTCGACATCCCGGGTGGCGTCATCTGCCCGCCGTTCCGTCAGGGAACAGTGCATACCCAGTTCATCCCACTTCACCCTGGGCCGATATTTTTTGTTATTCAGCACTGCCTTGATCGCACGGTGCACCAGAAGATCGGGATAGCGCCGGATGGGCGAGGTAAAATGCGTATAGGCATCATACCCAAGGCCGAAATGCCCCGTATTTTCCGGGCAATACCGCGCTTGGCGCAATGAGCGCAGCATCACGGTCTGCAGTAGCGCGGCATCGGGCCGTCCCTTTACCTGCTTCAACAGCCTGGCATAATCCCCTGCCTCCGGCTTTTCTCCCCCGCCAAGCTCCAGCCCGAATTCCCTGAAAAACTCGCGCACCGCCTCCAGTTTCTCAGGGGTAGGGCCTTCATGCACACGGTACAATGCAACATGCTTGCGCTCACGGAGAAGGCTGGCGGCGCACACATTAGCTGCCAGCATGCATTCCTCGATCAGGCGATGCGCATCATTGCGCACCACCGGAACAATACGCTCGATCTTGCCCTGATCATTGAACATCATTTGCGTTTCAATCGTCTCGAAATCGATTGCGCCGCGTTTCTCGCGAGATTGCAACAGCGTTTGGAACAAGATGTGCAGCTGGCGAACGTGCGGCAGCACGGAGGAAAATTTTTGCGCGGAGGCACACTGCGGATCTTCCAGCATTGCCGCCACCTCGGTGTAGGTCATGCGCGCATGCGAGCGCATGACCGCAGGATAAAATCGGTAGGATTCGATTTCGCCCTGCGCGCTGATCTGCATGTCGCATACCATGCACAGGCGCTCCACATCCGGATTGAGCGAGCAGATGCCGTTAGACAACTCTTCCGGCAGCATCGGGATCACGCGCCGCGGGAAATACACCGAATTGCCACGGTCCAGCGCCTCTTTGTCCAGCGCGTCTCCAGGGCTGACATAATGGCTGACATCCGCAATGGCCACCACCAGGCGAAAGCCGGCGGCAACCGGCTCGCAATATACCGCATCATCGAAATCCCGCGCCGTCTCGCCGTCTATGGTAACCAGGGGCAGCGCGCGCAAATCTTCGCGCCCGTCATAGTCTTCCGGCAACACCTGGGAAGGAGTATTTTGAGCCTGACGTCTGGTCTTGGTTAGAAACTCATGCGGCAGGTCATGCTTGCGCAGCGCAATCTCGATTTCCATGCCCGGGTCCGCATAATTGCCCAGAACCTGCACGATACGCCCGATCGGCTGGGCATGCTTGCTGGGCTGCTGCAGAATCTCCAGCATCACCACCTGCCCCGCCTTTGCCCCGCCATGTTCTCCCGGGGCAACCAGAATATCCTGGCTGATACGGCGATTTTCGGCCACCACGAACTGAATGCCATGCTCTTCATACAACCGCCCGACCAGACGGTTCGTGGCATGCTCCAGCACTTCTACAATACTGGCTTCGCGGCGCCCGCGCCGGTCCATCCCGGTTTCACGGACCACCACTGTATCGCCATGCAGCACCTTGTGCATCTCCTTGGCGCTCAGCATCAGGTCGGGGCTACCATCATCCGGGATCAGGAAGCCGAATCCGTCCGGGTGGCCCTGCACCTTACCCTTGATCAGATCAAGCTTGTCCATCACGCAGATCGCCCGCCTGCGATTGCGCATGATCTGGCCATCACGTTCCATCGCGCGCAGGCGCCGCAAGAATAATTCCAGCTCATGCTCATGAATATGCAACATTTTGCAAAGATCTTCCTCTGCAACCGGAACTCCCTGCTCCTCCAATAATTGCAGGACAAATTCACGGCTTGGCAACGGATGTTCATACTGCCCGCGCTCACGTTCCAGGAATGGATCGAGCTCGCGGATATTTTTTTTCTTATTAGTCATTGACAGAAAACCTTTAAACGATTAACTTGTGCGCCCTTGAGAAGCAAAGCATGTTTTTTGCCCAGATGGCGGAATTGGTAGACGCGCACGGTTCAGGTCCGTGTGCCGCAAGGTGTGGAGGTTCGAGTCCTCTTCTGGGCACCAAAGACAGTATAGCACCCTGTAGCAAATTAATTCAAAATTAATGAAATAATGCACTTAGCATCGTTTCATCAAGACAAACCGTAGCATTCCTTTGCTTTTAATATGGTGCGCTTTTCCCCAAAAGTGGCCGAATACATGTCGCCTATAAAGATCGAGGCCAGACATACCGTGCCTGCATATGCATTGACGGCCATTTCCTGTCTCCAACCTTCCGCACCAAAGCAGAAACAAACGCATGGGTAGCACAGCAAACTATTGACCATGCGGGTTGGTGAAATCTTTTCATTAAAGACGGACGGATATTGATTTGTCCAAACGTATGGCTCAAGTATGGGCAACGCCTCGGATATAGGAATGTTGCGGCGTTACCGGATTGATAAAATATGTATTGGCAGATTAATTGCGGAATTTTTAAAAAACAGGCTGCTCATCGAGTTTTGATTGAACTACTTTAAATGTGCAGCTATAACGTTTAATTACAGCGCTAACTAAATCAATAAACCATTTTGGCGTGCCCGGGGCAATATAAATTTTCTCAATTAACGATTCGATATTAATCCTGATTTGAATTCCATGATCTACAGGCTCTTGTTCTGTAATCTTGATATCTGTTGTCGTCCAAGGAATTCTCACTACCGCTCTGATTTCGCGTTCGTGCTCAAAGCTTTTGCGTTTGTGCATATATGGAGCAAGCATATTGTCGCTTCTTATTACATCGTTTTCATAATCGATATACTTGACTTTGCCAAGATAAACTTGTCTGTCATCGATAATGGAATCGCGTAATCTTTTATATGTGGATTGAATGGCTATCCCCTCGTTACTTTTTAAATATAGTTTCCACATTGCCGCAGATTCGTGTCCATTTGCATGCCAACAGTTAATGGCCACAAATTTCTTATAGTGACGCGTTATGTCCCTCAACTGATTTTTCAAATCAAGAAGCGCATTGATCTCACCTAGCGACATATCAGGTGATGCCAATGGCATAAATCGTGCATGCGCATTCTTTCTAGGCAAGGATCCTTCAAATGGATCGACGAATTTATCAGCTCTAGCAAAGTATAGGCGCTGAGTATCAATAAGTGATACGAATTTTGTAAAATCCATATATCGCCATACCTTGACTTCTTCGTTTTCAGGTGGCTCAAACTCCGGATGTTCCGTATACATATACACCGCATTCAGTATTGATATCCGTCGAACTTTATATGATACACAATAAAAAACATGAGCATCTAATTCGATTGTGGCTTTTTTAGTCTAATCCCACACCAACACCCTCGGACTGTATTCCGTTTCCCGTGTTTTAAGAAAATTGATCCCTAACAATTTAGTACGTTGAAGACAATTTCATCAACACAATACCACTAACAATCAACGCGGCAGCCAGGATACGCAGTCCGTTCACTGGTTCCCCAAGGAAAAGGATTCCAGAAGCAAATGCTCCAAGAGCGCCAATTCCCGTCCAAATGGTATACGCTGTACCGAGCGGCAACGTCCGCATCGAGATCGACAACAGGGCAAAACTGGCCATCATTGTTACAACAGTAACGGTGGAAGGCAGGAACCGGGTGAATCCTGCCGACAGTTTCATTGAATAGGCCCAAACAACCTCAAGCACCCCGGCGATATACAAACAAACCCAAGCCATAAGCCCTCCATAGGAAAATTGTAGGCCGGGCCGTCCCGGGATGCGGATTCATCTTAACTGCTAGATGCCGGAGGTCGTCCTCCTGACAGGCAGTTTATCAAATGGGCATTCATGAGGCATGCCTCAATGATCCCTGTCATCAATGGTATCCCTGTCTTGGGTAAACCAGGTGTATACAACAACGGCTACGATCACAAGCACAGAAACAGTTGCATTGGTTAAATTTAAAGTCATTCCTCCAATATTCATCTTAACCTCCTGTTAAAACAGTTTTTCTATTCGGCAATCACCTTTCTCACAAGTTCCATAGAGAAAACTATGTCTGTTTTAGGCCGGTTGATTCCCACCAGAAGCAATGGCCGCAACAAACAAGGAATTGCCATACAATCAAAAGGCCTCTAAGCTTCATGTTCATGATATTCACAAAATATTTCAGCATAATGACGACAGGGCAATGAGGCGGATCGTTTGCCGGTGTAAACCGATTGATTACAAGGGACTGCATACTACTCAGCCCCTTACAATCCCCTGAAACCTGATGGAACGACGAAACGGCAACTTTTTTCCCAAGATCCAGTGCAACAGGATTCCTTGCCAGAAAAAATTTTATTTTCATGGTTAAATTTAACCATACTGATCCAACCTGCATCCACTTTTACCAGAAACCCTGCCTTAAATGGACTTTTTCCCGATTTTTCTAAACCTGAAGAACAGCCCCTGCCTCGTCGTCGGAGGTGGGGAAGTTGCATTCAGAAAGGTTTCCGTACTACTACAGGCAGGGGCGGCAGTAACGGTAGTTTCGCCTGAACTGTGTGCAGCATTCAATGAACTTGCCACAATCCGGCATCTGCCAGAACCGTTTCAGGTCGCACACCTGCACGATGCCACACTGGTAATCGCCGCCACCGATGACGCCACGGTCAACAAGGAAGTTTCGATGGAAGCCAGAAAAAGAAAACTGCCGGTCAATGTGGTTGATAATCCGGAGCTGTGTACCTTCATCATGCCAGCCATACTGGATCGATCCCCCCTTGTGGTAGCCTTTTCAACCGGAGGGGCGGCCCCCATCCTGGCAAGGATGCTGAGGGCAAAACTGGAAGCACTGATTCCCCCGGGATACGGACGGCTAGCTGCCTTTGCCGCCAGATTCCGACAGAAGGTCAGGGAACGCATCCGCCATGACGGCAACCGCAGGATATTCTGGGAAAACGTACTGGAAGGCCCGGTTGCCGAAAAGATTTTTTCCGGAGACGAACAATCGGCTGAATCCATGCTGTTGGACAAGCTGCAAAACAGCAATCATGCATGTGCCGGAGAGGTGTTTCTGGTCGGCGCAGGCTCCGGTGCGCCGGATCTGCTCACCTTCCGTGCACTGCGGCTGATGCAGATGGCGGATGTAGTGCTGTATGACAATCTGGTTTCAAAGCCAGTGCTGGAAATGACGCGGCGCGACGCCCATAGGATTTTTGTCGGAAAAATGCGCAGCAACCACAGCATGCCGCAGGAAAGCATCAACGAGCTCATGGTCAGGCTGGCAAGGCAGGGGAAACGAGTACTGCGGCTGAAAGGGGGAGACCCCTTCATATTCGGCCGGGGGGGAGAAGAAATTGAAACGCTGTCCGAATGCAAAATCAATTTTCAGGTCGTACCCGGCATCACCGCTGCATCGGGTGTGGCGGCCTATGCCGGGATACCCCTCACGCACAGGGATCATGCGCAGTCCTGTATTTTTGTAACCGGCCACCTGAAGGATGGCAGCATGGATCTCGACTGGGAAGTGCTGGCACGCCCCAATCAGACCGTCGTGGTATACATGGGCTTGCATGGGCTGGAAACCATCTGTTCCAGGCTGATTGAGCACGGCTCTCCGGAATCCACGCCTGCCGCCATTGTGCAGCAGGGAACCACCTGCAACCAGCGTGTGGTCACCGGCACACTAGCCACACTGCCAGAAAAAGCCAAGGCCGCAAAACTGAAAGCCCCCACACTGATCATCATAGGCGGGGTGGTGCAACTCAGGGAAAAACTCTCATGGTTTGAGCCGGACCAAAACACAAATCAACTTGACATAAAATTATAACAAACATCATTAATATTTTGATATTGCTATAATATATGAATTTTTCGAGAACCATTCCTAATAAAGTCAAGCCACCTTGCTGCGTTTAAAAAGCTCTGCAGCCTGCCACAGATACCAGGTTGCCACGGAACGATATGGACTCCAGGCCTGCCCGATCCTGGAGAGTTCCGCCGGAAGCGGCTGCCTAGGCAGATGCTTCAGCACCCGCCAACCTTCGCGCACGCCGAAATCCTGAACCGGCAGAACATCTGGGCGCCCCAGGGTATGAATCAGGAACATCTCAACCGTCCAGCGGCCGATACCACGTAGCGTTACCAGCGTATGAATCAACTCTTCATCGGTCATGGCCTGTGCAGCGTCTCGGGACGGCACGATACCGGAAAGCGCGCCTTCTGCAATCCCACGCAAAGTTATGGCCTTCGCGGTCGAAAAACCACAGGCACGCAGCAGACTGACATCAGTCGCCAGCAGGTATTCCGGCAACGGGAAAGACCCATCCGGGTACAGCGCCAGAAAACGTGCAAGAATCGATTCTGCGGCCCGTGCATGCAATTGCTGGTAAGCCACTGCCCGGACCAGTGCCTCGTACGGTTCCCGCTCCGGCCGGGGTTTCAGTCCGCAGCGCCCGACCCGGGCAATCAGACATTTCCAGTCCGGATCCAGGGCTGCCAGATGAGAAACGGCAGGGGAAAACGGGTCTGCAGGGCTCATGCTGCCTTCAGTCATGGTTACAGGGCCTTCCTGAAGGTTAAATTAATACGCTTGCGGCCGGCGATCGCATGATGCCCTTCAGCAAGCGGGGCAATCCCATGAAAATGGTATCTGGCAGGGCCGCCCCATACCACAATATCACCGTGCAGGAGCGTATAGCGCATCGGGCGAATGGAACGCTGTGAGCCACCGAACAAAAATACCGCAGGCAGACCAAGAGAGACGGAAACAATCGGTGCGGACGGGTCGCGCTCGTCCTTATCCTGATGCAGGGACAGCCGTGTTCCTGGCACGTAGCAATTGACCAGACAAACATCAGGAATAAAATTTTCATAGCCGGCACTCCGGGCCGCCCTGTTCGCCAGTTCCATGAAAACTGCGGGCAAAGTCGGCCATGGCTTACCCGTTTCTGGATCAATCGCATCATAACGGTAACCGCCCGGATCGCTTACCCATCCGGCCTGGCCGCAATTGCTCATGGCCACGGACATGCGGAAGCCGCCCGGGGTAATCATATGGCGCAACGGGGCCACGGCAATAATTTTTTCCACCTCTTCCAGCAGTACCCGGTCATCACTTCCGGCAAAGCCGCGCAGCAAAACTGCGCCATCATCAAGCCGAAACGGTTGCAATTGAGGAACCGGCAGCGCGTCAAAAAGATCCGGATGCATGTTCTTTATTTGGCTCTGGAAACTCCATTCAAAATTAAACCATGTTCATGTAATTTCGAAATATGTCTCGCAATACTTTAATATTTAGCTATTATCAATGCATTATTTTTGCTGCGATTACCCTTGCTGACAGGGGCTGACCAGATAATGAACCCCCCTTCCCGCGTAACCAGCGCACGCTGTATGTATGGCGGCCTACCATCCCGATTCGCGTTCCGGTGTGGCAGTGATCTTGTGTATGGTCAAATCCGAACCATTGAATTCTTCTTCCGCACTCAACCGGATGCCTACGGTATATTTCAGGGTTGCATAAACAGCAAAGCTGCCTCCAAATGCAACCGCGATGCCCAGCAGCGTGCCAATCACCTGCGCCATGAAGCTAATCCCTCCCAATCCCCCCAGGGAATGCAGGCCGAAAATACCTGCAGCAATGCCGCCCCATGCGCCGCACAGCCCATGTAACGGCCATACGCCCAGCACATCGTCGATTTTCCAGCGGTTTTGCGTCAGGGTAAACATCCATACGAACAGCCCCCCTGCAATGCCACCAGTCACCAGCGCACCTATCGGATGCATCACGTCCGAACCGGCACAGACTGCAACCAGTCCAGCCAGCGGGCCGTTATGCAGGAAGCCGGGGTCATTTTTCCCGGCGCAAAGTGCAACCAACGTTCCACCCACCATCGCCATCAGCGAATTAACGGCAACCAGACCACTGATATTTCCGATTGCCTGAGCCGACATGACATTGAATCCAAACCAGCCTACGACCAGTATCCATGCGCCCAGTGCAAGAAATGGAATGCTGGAAGGCGGGTGCGCCGATATTTTCCCATCCCTGCCATAGCGCCCATGCCTTGCCCCAAGCAGCAAGACTGCAGCCAGGGCTATCCAACCGCCCACAGCATGCACCACGACCGAACCAGCAAAATCGTGGAACTCTGCGCCGAACCGGCCATGAAGCCAATCCTGCACACCCAGGCGATGGTTCCATGCGATCCCTTCGAAAAAGGGATAAATAAAGCCAACCAGCATGAAAGTGGCCATAATCTGCGGATTGAATTTTGCCCGTTCTGCCACTCCCCCGGAAACAATTGCCGGGATGGCTGCCGCAAAAGTTAACAGAAAGAAGAATTTGACCAGGGCATAGCCATTCTTATCTGCCAGCTGCGACGCATCGCTGAAAAAATTCACGCCATAAGCAATGCCGTACCCGATAAAAAAATAGGCCAGCGTGGAGATACCAAAATCCGTAAGAATTTTCACCAGCGCATTGACCTGGTTTTTCTTGCGCACCGTGCCCAACTCAAGAAATGCAAAACCGGCATGCATTGCAAGAACCATAATTGCTCCCAATAGAACCAGCAATGTGTCACTCGCTGATTTCAGACTTTCGATGCTTTCCATTTTCTGCTCCATGTATGAACGAACCTATCATACATAAGCAAATTTCATTCCATGTTTTATAAATATATGATTACAAAAGATTCAAACAATTAAAAAACCTTTGAAAAAAGGCCAGGCTCACCAATTTGATGCATTTCCGGTCTGCACATGCCGCATGTTGGTGCATCGGACTCGAATGAATGGCCGAAATTCACTGCCCGGCGCTTTTCCAGCCGTTTAAAATTTTTTCCAGCCAGAAAATGCCGATGATGGTTTTGCTGTCATTTATTTTTCCCTGTCTGATCCACTCCATCGCATCCACCAAAGACAGATCGAATACTTCGAGAAATTCACCATCATCCAGCTTCCTTCCCTGGAACATCAGATCCTGCGCCAGAAAATATTCCATGCGCTCGTTGGCATAGCCGATGCACGGCCAGGTTGTCGTCAAATGCGTCCACTTGCAGGCAACATATCCGGTTTCTTCCAGCAACTCCCGTTGTGCGGTCAACAGCATATCTTCATCACGTTCCATTTTCCCTGCCGGTAACTCGAAGAATTCACGGTGCGGTGCATAGCGGAATTGCCGCTCCATCAGCAAATTGCCGTTTTCCAGAATCGCAAGCACGGCAACGGCACCGGGGTGATCTATATGCTCACGCTCGCTCACGCTGCCATCTGGCAGCTGTACTTTGTCCTTGAAGACCCGGATAAAGTGACCCTCGTACATGACAGCCGTATCCAGGCGCTTTTCTTTAAAATTCATGAATAACCCTTTGATGAATCTGTAAGTTTTTTGCATGCATCACTGAGAACACGCATGATTCGGAAAAATTGCAGCACTTCTTCCGTCTGCATAAAATTGACTTTATTTTACATGCCCCGGCCAGCTAACACCTATGTCTTGGTTCCCGCTGCTCCTAAACATGGAATTTGTCCAGGAAAACAAGAACCACACGCCCATTCACGGGTTATTGGCTAGGAGCGGGGGAAGCAAGGGTTTCCTCAGCAAACACCGGGAACAACAATGGGAGCAATAACAGCGTAAACAGCGTAGCGGATACAATTCCGCCGACGATGACCACAGCAAACGGGCGCTGCGTTTCCGAGCCTATACCATGCGACAGGGCGGCGGGTAACAGGCCTAGCCCGGCCATCAGCGCAGTCATCAGAATAGGGCGTAGCCGCGCCACCGCCCCATCCAGTACACTTTCGTACATTTCCCTGCCATTACGCAGGCCTTCCATGAATTGCTCCACCATGATCACCCCGTTCTGAACCGAAATACCCGCTACAGCAATAAATCCGACTGCCGCTGAAACAGACAGGTGCAGCCCGGCCAGCCCAAGCCCGGCAATACCTCCTATCAGCGTAAAGGGAACCATCAGAATCACCAGCAACGCCTTGCGCATGGAACGAAATGCCC
Organism: Candidatus Nitrotoga fabula; assembly: GCF_905221025.1. Classification (GTDB taxonomy): domain Bacteria; phylum Pseudomonadota; class Gammaproteobacteria; order Burkholderiales; family Gallionellaceae; genus Nitrotoga; species Nitrotoga fabula. Next base: position 52,772 of record NZ_CAJNBL010000041.1, on the reverse strand, counting down.
AGAACAGCAGAATAAAAATCATCAGGATGGAGAGCGGTACAATCACTTGCAAGCGCTTAATGGCACGCTGCTGGTTTTCAAACTGCCCGCCCCAGGTCATTCTGTACCCCGGTGGAAGCTTTACCTGCGTATTAACTCTTTTCATGGCCTCGGCCACAAAGCTTCCCTGATCACGCCCAAGCAAATTGGCTTTCACGGCAACCAGCCTGCCGCCGGCTTCGCGCCCGATGCGTGCCGCCCCCTGGCGTACCGTAATATCTGCAATCGACCCCAGGGGTAACGTTCCTCCCGCAGGCAGGGTAACTGGCAGGTCCGCCAGATCATCCACCGCATCCCGGTAGGGTTTATCCAGACGAATGGTCACGTCAAAACGACGGCTTCCGTCATAAAATACGTTTACCGTGCTACTGGCCATGGCAATCTTGATGGTGTCGTTTACATCGTTTACGTTAAGGCCGTAACGCGACATGCGGATCCGGTCGAGGGTGATATTCACTTCGGTCTGCCCGCCAACTTTAATGGCGGCCACGTCGGCCGCACCACGGATGCCGCTAAGAATGTGAGCAATCTGCTCGGATTTGTCTTCCAGAATTTCCAGGTCCGGTCCGTAAACCTTTACCGAAATTTCCCCCTTTACCCCTGACAGTGCTTCTTCGACATTGTCCTGGATCACCTGGGAAAAATTGGTTGGAACACCCGGAATCGCACGAATCTTTCGGGTCATATCCGAAATCATCGCTTCTTTATCGGAAAAACTCCAGGTATCCCGCGGGTTCAGGTCTGCCATGATTTCCAGATTGTTCGGTCCTTTCGGATCCGTGCCATCATCGGGACGACCAACATGCGTGGCAACGTTGTGCACTTCGGGATAGGAATTCAGAATCGCCCTTACCTGACGTTCCACATCCTTGGTTTTATCCAGCGATGTTGCAGGTGGCAGGCTGATGGTCAGCCAGATATTGCCCTCATCCAGCTTGGGTAGGAACTCGCTGCCCAGCATGGGCACGGATATCAGCGTAACAGCCAGAAAACAGGTTGAGGCAACAACAATTCTCTTGCGGCGACTGATTGCCCACAGCAACAACGCATGATACTGTTCCTGTAGCCTGTGCATCCAGTTGCTGTGTTTCTCGGAGATATCTTTGTTTTTTACTGTGTAACTCAATATGGTGGGCAGCAAGGTTAGCGTTAGCAGAATTGCCCCTAAAAGGGCAAATGACAGAGTAAGCGCTACCGGAGTGAAAATCTTTCCTTCCACCCGCTGAAACGTAAAAATCGGCAAAAACGCCAGTATGATGATTGCCTTGGAAAACAAAATTGGCGTTCCCATTCCAATGCTGGTCTGCTTGATGAGGTGCAGGCGCCAGCCGTAGGTCTGTTGCTGGGGTAATCCGCTTGCCTTGGCCAGGGCAAGCTTCACCATCAGTGCTTCGATCAGCACTACAGCGCTATCAATGATAATCCCGAAATCAACCGCGCCGAGTGAAATCAGGTTGGCAGATACCCCCCCCTGATCCAGCAGGATAAACGCAAACAGCATGGCAAGCGGAATAATCACGGCAACGGCAAGCGCCGCATACCAGCTACGCAGAAACAGGATCAGAATCGCAATAACCAGCAGTGCCCCGACGATCAGGTTTTCACTTACGGTATGTACCGCATGCCGCACCAGGTCGGTTCTATCATAGTAAGGAATGATTTTTACCCCGGGCGGTAATTTGTATTCAATTTCTTCCATACGAGTTTTTAGTGCTTCCACAACCTTGGTGGCATTTTGCCCCTTGGTCATCTGCACAATGCCTTGCACGACATTATCGTAATCATTGAAAGCCACAATACCGGAACGGGGTCGATCCCCGATCACAACCTCGGCCACATCGCTGACCAGAACCGTCTTGCCATCCTTGGCCATGATCACAACACGTGCAATATCGCCAGGGTTTTTAAACAGCCCGATGCTGCGCACTACCAGTGATTCATCGCCCCGAATCAGCAACCCTCCTCCCCCATTGTTGCTATTTGCGCCCAGAGCCTGTGCCACCTGATTAATGGTTACATTGTATTTGCGCAAGCGGAAGGGATCGATATGGACCTGATACTCTTTTACTGCGCCACCGAAACTGACTACGTCCGCCACACCGCGAACCTGACGTAGCGCGGGGCGCAATATCCAGTCCTGAAGGGCACGTGCTTCCCGGGGCTCCATGCTTTGCGGGACTTGCAGCACATAACGGAACACCTCCCCCACTGCATTGGTTAGTGGCGCGAGGCTAGGCTGTATATTCGGGGGCAGGCTGATGTTCTGCAATTTCTCCAGAACCTGCTGACGGGCAAAATAATCATCAGTTCGGTCAGAAAAAGTCAGGGTTACGACCGACAGGCCAGTGATCGATACAGAACGCAACTGGGTCATGCGGGGAACACCGCTCATTTCACGTTCGATCGGCAGGGTTACGCTACGCTCCACTTCTTCCGGAGCCAGACCCACAGCCTGGGTAACGATCTGCACCTGCACGTCCTGCACATCCGGAAAAGCTTCAATTGGCAGATTTCCAACCGCCATCCAGCCATAAATGATCAATACAAGCGTACCAACAAGCACAAATACCCGCTGATGCAATGCGAAGGTAATGAGTTTTTCTAACATTAAATCAGCGCCAGGGTTTAATTGGGAGCGGTATTCCCGCTTGCTCCGAGTTCGGAATTGAGCAGCAGGGCTCCACTGGTCACTACACGCTCTCCTTCCTGCAAGCCTTCCCGGATATAGGCATATTCGATACCTTGGAGGCTTAAGGTAACCCGCCGTCGCTGCAGCACACCAGGGGATTTTTCGACAAACACATAGCTATATAGACCCTGGGTTACAATGGCTGCATTGGGTACTCGCGGGAGCCTGAATTTTTCTCCTGCAATCGGAGTAACCCTGGCAAACATTTCCGGCTTGAGTTTGAGCAAAGGATTGTCAATATCACAGCGTACCTGTATCCGTCGGGTAAGGGGATCGACAGCGCCGCCAATGACCGTCACCTTCCCCTGAAAGGTTTCCCCGGGATAAGCGTCCACTTCTACGAAAACCACATCCCCGAGACTGATTTTATCGAGCTGTCTCTCCGGCAGATCAATCTGCACCCAAAGACGGTAGGGATCGGTGATTACAAACAGCGGGCGGTCAGCATCCGCCCTGGCTTGTACTTCGCTACCGGCATTTACCTGACGTTCGCTGATCACCCCGGCCAAAGGCGCACGTAAAACAAACTGCCCACCTGCGGCTGAAGCTTCGGCATTCAGATTCTTCAGCCTTGCCTTGGCGCGCAGGAATTCTGCCTTGGCTTGCTGCCAGTCGGCAGCAGCGGTTTCAACCTCCCTGAGAGCAATCCCCTTGATTTCCAGAAGCAGCCTGGCTCGCTCATGAATCTCTTGCTTGCGCAACAGGTCTGCCTTGGCCTTTTCCAGATCAGCCAGAGCCAGGGCAAAATCCGGAGAATCAAGCACAATCAGGGCATCTCCATTCTTGACCGGCATCCCTATTTCGGCTGGAATTTTGATTACACGACCGGCAACAGGGGAAAAAACACGGGCAGTATAATTATCATTATAGGCAATACGCCCATTCAGGGGTTCTACCAAGGGTTCGGGAAATGCTTCAACCATCTTGATTTTCAAAAACGACAATTGTGGCGCATTTGCCGCAAACCGCAGTTCGTCGGCAGCCGACTGGACAGGGGGAGGCTCTTTGCGGGTTTCCGGCATGGAAGAGTGCAGTCTGATCCATCCCCAGTAACTTGCCACAAACACCAGAATGGTAACTAAAGTCAGGATAAGCAGCTTTCTGTAGCGCTGGTTCATTAAATTTCTTTCTCGTCTGCCGGGGAAGGAAAACATGAATAGGTCAATTCACACTTGTGGAACCGGGACGGTTCCACCACCCTCCGCCAAGCGCCTGATATAAAGCTGCCACATCGCCAAAACGGTTTGACTTGGCCTGGATCAGGTTAATCAGCGACTGCTGATGACTTTGCTCTGCCATTACAACCATTTGATAACTGGCATAACCCAGCTTATATTGCTTTCGGGTAATCTCGGCAGCGGCTTTCAGGGCTTTCTCGGAACGCGCTGCAGCTTCCAGGAAATCAGCATCCGATTGGATTGCATGCAGCGTGTCGGCCACATTCTGGAATGCGGTAATCACCACTGTCCGGTAATCCGCGCTGGCCTGGATCAGGCGCTCCCTTGCTGCGCCCTCTCTTGCCTTCAAAGTCCCGGCATCGAACAGGGTTTGTGAAATATTGGCCAGCAACGAAAAAAACGGGCCGCCGGTCTTAAACATCCACGATGGCGTCGAGGCCATTCCGCCGATCGCTCCGGTAATCGAAAACTGGGGCAGCCTGCTGGCTATGGCCACGCCGACCTCCGCGCTGGCCGAATGCAACTGCTCCTGGGCGGCGCGGATATCAGGGCGCTGCTCGACAAGCTGGGAAGGCAGGCTTAATGGGAGTTCCTCCGGCAGTCGGATCGTTGTAAGTTCAAATTTTTCAGGCACCTCTTCATCGGGCAGATTACCTGCAAGTGCCCGGATCAGGTCGCGGGTAAGCTCAAGCTGTTTTTTCAATGGAATAAGTGCCTGTTCTGCCTGCGCTCTTGCGGCCTCCTGGTTCGCCACATCTGCTTCGGCAATATAACCGAGCTTAAGCTGCTTGCGCATAATTTCCAGGTTTTCATTGCTGAGCCTGACTATTTTTTGCATGACCTCGATTTGGCTTCTCAGGGATGCTTCCTGCAATGCGGCGGCCACAACATTGGAGGCTAGCGTAATGTAGGTTGCTTCCAGCTGGAAGCGCTGCGCGCTTAACTGCGCCTGCAGAGACTCGACCTGCCGGCGGTTGCTGCCAAAAACATCCGGAACATAGCCTACTTTCAAACTGGCGAGATGATAGTTGTAATAGGCTGGGCCAACAAATATCGGCCCGGCCGGATTGGAAACTGTTTGAATATTTCTGCCATTCCCTTGCAGACCCAGCGCATTCCCCCCATTATTTCCGGCAAGTTTTTCACGATAGGGAGTATAGCCAATACCCACAGTGGGATAGAAAAACCCCTGTTGCGCAATCACACTCTGCTGCATTTCACGCAATGCTGCCTGTGCAGACTGAATTGAGGGATTAGCCTTGAAAGCGCGCTCAATCAATGAATTGATCTGCGGCGAATGGAATAGTGTCCACCAGTCAAACGGAATGGCAGCCGTTACATTGTACTTTTGCAGCCCTGCTGCCTGACCCGGTTCAGGGCTGGCATGCCCATTTTCGGATTGAGGGGAATAGCCACTTGAAACCGGTGCAGCTGGTTTTTTAAAATCAGGACCCATCGCACAGCCGCTGAGTAACACCATAAACGCGACCGCAACCCGGTTAAACAGATTTCTTGTATAAATCCTCCTGAATCGGGACATGCCAGTCTCTTTTTGGCCAGTTGTGATTTTCAAGTGACTGACATTGCCTGCGGCTGAATCCATACCCCGGTCTTCAAGCTTGCAATGGATTGGCATGTTAATGAATATCCGGATATACGACGATATCCCATAACCTGCACATGCTGTTCCTTGGGAGGTTCGATAGTAGGCCTTGCTTTCTGTATCTGAAGAAAAAATTGTAGCTGGAAGAATTCCGGCTATTTCTTCGACGAGCTGACAACATGGCAGACATATACGTCATGTTTTTAAAATCGGTGAGAGCGAAACGGTCGGCCAACCATACACGCTGCAGCAGACAATTCATCCATGCAAAAGGAAAAAATATACGAATGAGCCATTGATGTTAAATTTCAACTGTACCCGCAAGACGAATTACATCTATCCTTTTCTACAACCATTCCATGCATTATCGGGTTTTGCTATTCGAATCATAATGTCATGCCTTTTATTTTACCGTGAACTCGGTGTAACAACGGTTACGATAGAATTCCGGTTGACTTGATATGCTATATTAAATTTGGATTAAATCAAGCGACATCAAAATACAAGACAGATGGCTGCCTCAATGATCATTTTTTCCCAAAAACGAGACTATTCTTCAGGAAATTAAAATGACAGGCAAAAACCAATCAATCGGACGGGTCATGAAAAATTATTGCACACCTTGTGTACGACGGTGACGGAAATATTCGCGCAGCGCTGGCAGAAATGAAACGGCAACAACCGTCAGAACCATCAGGGTCAGATTATCTTTCACTACGGGGATATTACCCAGGAAATAGCCCCCCAGTACGAACACAGTGATCCACGAGATGCTTCCCAGGGCACTGTACAGCATGAAGAGACGATAGCGCATTGAACCAATGGCAGCCACGAACGGAGCGAAAGTTCGAATAATGGGCAAAAAACGGGCAAACAATATCGTCTTACCACCATGCTTCTGATAGAAAATACGCGTCTTTTCCAGATGCTCAATTTTAAGAAAGCGCGAATTCGCAAGCTTGACTATACGTATTCCCACCAACCGGCCAATCCAGTAGTTGGCGCTGTCTCCCAGGAAGGACGCTGCAATCAACAATGGTAAAATTAACTTAATTTCCAGCGCACCGACCCCGCAAAGCGCCCCTACCACGAACAGCAATGAATCCCCAGGCAGAAACGGCATGACCACCAACCCGGTTTCACAGAAAATGATCAGGGTAAGGATGACATAGACCCACATGCCATATGTCTGGATGATAGCCAGCAGATGTGCATCCAGGTGCAGGACTATGTCTATAAAGGAAGCGAGCAGTTCCACGGCCTAGGGCATTACTTCTTCAGCGACTTTTTCCGTCTTGATGAAATCCTCGCGGGAAACCCCCATCAGCATAAGCAATGGACTAGCTACGAGCACTGAGGAATAAATGCTGAACAAAATGCCGATCGTTAACGCAAGCGCAAAATAATGCAACGTTTCTCCGCCAAGAAACAGCATTGCAGTCACAACCAGTTGGGTGCTGAAATGAGTGATGATGGTACGCGACATGGTACGTGTAATCGCATTATCGATAATTTCTGCAACCCCGGTTTTACGCATTTTGCGGAAATTTTCCCGGATTCGGTCAAACACAACCACGGATTCATTTACCGAATATCCTAGCACCGCCAACAGCGCTGCCAGCACGGTAAGTGAAAAATCCCACTGAAAAAAGGCAAAAAATCCAAGTATGATCACAACATCGTGCAAATTGGCGATAACCGCGGCAAGACCGAACTTCCATTCAAACCGGAGCCACAGATAGCACGCAATACCCATAGACACGATCAACAAAGCAAGCGCACCATTTTCCACCAGGTCTTTGCCTACCTGCGGACCGACAAATTCGACACGGCGCATTTCTACACTGGCGTCCTGCTGGCGGAGCTGTGCAAGTATCATCTCGCTCAGATTGGCTCCCACGACATTCTGCTTGAGCGATACTTGAATCAGCACATCATGACTGGATCCAAAATTCTGGACCAGCACGTCATTCAGCCCTATTCCCGCCAATTGCTCGCGCACCCGGCCTGGATCCGCGGCCTGAGAATAATGCACCTCCATCACCGTTCCTCCGGTGAAGTCCACACCAAAATTCAGGCCCTTGGTTGCAATAAAAAACACCGCCAGGATAAATGTCACTAGGGAAATCGTAGTGGTATATTTCCCGTAACTCATAAACGGGATGTCGCGCTTGATCTTGAAAAATTCCATTTATTGCCTCTTCAAATCCTTGGTCGGATGGCGGTTTAACCGATAGAGATCTTGGTCAGGCGCGGCTTGCGCCCGTAGATCAGATTGACCAGTGCGCGTGATATCAGCACCGCGCTGAACATCGAAGTAAGAATACCCAGACACAATACAACCGCAAAACCGCGCACCGCTCCTGAGCCGAACATAAATAACGCTATACCTGCAATCAGGGTGGTAATATTGGAATCTAGGATAGTCCGAAATGCGTTTTCGTATCCGGCATGAATTGCCGCCTGTGGAGTAATGCCGTTACGCAGTTCTTCCCGTATGCGTTCATTAATCAGCACATTTGCATCAATCGCCATTCCCAGGGTCAAAGCGATGCCTGCCATCCCGGGCAGGGTCAGCGTAGCTTGCAGCATGGAAAGCAATGCCACGAGCAACAACAGGTTGGAGCCTAGCGCCAGAACCGAAACCATGCCAAACATCAGATAATAGGCAATCATGAAAATTGCAATCGCTGCAAAACCGATCTGCGTGGATTGAAAACCACGGGTTATGTTATCCGCACCGAGACTGGGGCCGACAGTACGCTCTTCAATGATTTCCATCGGTGCAGCCAGTGCACCGGCACGCAATAACAGGGAAATGTCATTTGCTTCCTTGGTATCCATCTGACCGCTAATTTGCACACGGCCGCCTCCAATTTCCTCACGGATCACAGGAGCGGTGATAACTTCACCCTTTCCCCTCTCGAATAACAGGATCGCCATCCGCTTGCCCACGTTTTCGCGTGTCGCTTCCTTGAATTTGCGCGTACCTGCGCCATCCAGATTGATATGCACCGCCGGTTCGTTGGTTCGATTGTCAAAGCCCGGCTGTGCATCCTGAATGCGCTCGCCAGTGAGCAACACGTTTTTCTTCACCAATAGCGCAGTGCCATCCCGATCCTTGAACATTTCCGTACCAAATGGTACAGGAGAACCTTCGCTGAATGAGTGTTCATCATCCACAAGCCGCACTTCCAGCGTGGCAGTACGTCCGATGATATCCTTTGCATGCGCCGTATCCAGCACGCCAGGTAACTGTACTACTATGCGATCCACTCCTTGCTGCTGGATGATAGGCTCAGCCACACCCAGTTCGTTGACACGATTGCGCAAGGTAACCAGATTCTGCTGCACGGCGGATTCCTGAATGCGTTTTTCTTCCTCCGGTCTGATTGTTGCAAGCAGAACTATTTCATTTCCTGCATTTTTATCGATAAAGTTCAAATTACCGAAACGTTGCCTGAATTCCGCCAAGGCTTTGTTGCGCATCTCTTCGTCACGAAACCTGACCGTCACTTCCCTGCCTTCACGACTGACACCGGAATAGGCAATATTGCGTTCACGAAGAACACTGCGCATATCACCGGAAGCGGCTTCTACCGCCTTCTCCAGAGCGCTGCTCATATCAATCTGCAACAAAAGGTGTACCCCACCACGCAGATCCAACCCAAGATACATCGGCTGCGCATTCATTGCAGTCAGCCATTGCGGGGATCGCGACACCAGGTTAACGGCGACCATATAGTCATCGCCCAGCTGGGACTGCAGAATATCTTTGGCTTTCAGCTGCGTGTCGGTACTATTGAAACGTACCTTCACACTGGTAGAATCAAGCACAACCCCTTCAGTGCCCAGATTGGCCGCCCTGATCGCCTGATCCACCCTTTGCAGCAAGGCATGATCCGCCTTAAGATTGGCGCGCAATGGCAATATCTGAACAGCGGGAGATTCACCATAAAAATTTGGCAAGGTATAAATAAAGCCAAAAATAATTACGACCATGACAAGCAGATATTTCCACAGCGGATAACGGTTCATTTCAGTACCTTAGATCGACTTGATGGTTCCCTTGGGTAAAACGGTCTGAACCGCATTTTTCTGGATATGTACGAAAAGGTTGTCGGCAATTTCCAGACTCACATAGGTTTCACCAACTTTGGAAACACGGCCTATTTGTCCGCCTATGGTAACAATCTCATCCCCCTTTTGCAGGGCGGCCAGCATCGCTCTTTGCTCTTTGGCGCGCTTTTGTTGCGGACGCAGGAGCAGAAAATAGAATACTGCACATACTATGACCAACGGCAGAAATTCCAGCAAACCTGAGCCAGACGTAGCTGGAGCGGTTTGTGCAAAGGCATTGCTAATCAACATTACACTTCCCCCGGTTAAAATCTAGTAGCCCGGGATTCTAGCACGAACTGGCACGGGCTTGCCTAAACCGAGAGACAAACTCTTCAAACCTGCCGGTTGTAATGGCGGATCGGATTTCATACATCAAGTCGTGATAATAATGTAAATTATGTATGGTATTCAGACGTGCCCCGAGTATTTCTCCAATACGGTGGAGGTGATGCAGATAAGCACGGGTAAAATTACGACAGGTATAACAGATACAATTCTTGTCAATCGGTTGCGTGTCCATACGGTACTGGGCATTTTTAATTTTAATATCTCCATTTCGGGTAAAAAGCATCCCATTGCGGGCATTGCGTGTAGGCATAACACAATCAAACATGTCTATGCCGTAAGTAACGGCAGCCACCAGATCCTCCGGTGTGCCAACGCCCATCAGATATCGCGGCTTGGCTGCAGGTAACTGCGGCGAGGTATGCATCAAAATCCGCAACATGTCCTCTTTGGGTTCCCCCACAGAAAGGCCTCCTATTGCATAACCGTCAAAACCAACATTTACCAGCTCACGCAAAGACTCATCGCGCAGATGCTCGAACATGCCACCCTGCACAATGCCGAAAAGTGCATTGGCATTATCGGCATGAGCACGCTTCGATCGTTCTGCCCAACGTAAACTGAGATGCATGGAGTTTTCCGCCTGCCTTTCATCCGCAGGGAATGGGGTGCATTCATCAAAAATCATCACAATGTCAGAATTCAAAACCCGCTGAATCCGCATAGATTCTTCCGGTGTCAGAAAACATTGATTCCCATTCACAGGAGAACGGAATCGCACCCCTTCTTCGGTAATTTTTCGCAGGGCACCCAAACTGAAAACCTGGAATCCCCCCGAATCGGTCAGAATCGGCCCATTCCAGCCCATGAATGCGTGCAGCCCCCCATGCGCCTCAATCACTTCCATGCCCGGACGTAACCATAAATGGAATGTGTTCCCTAGTACGATCTGGGCACCAATTTCCTTTAACTCGGCTGGCGACATGGCCTTCACCGTTCCATAAGTCCCTACTGGCATAAAGGCAGGAGTTTCAACAATGCCGTGTGCCAGGGACAGGGTACCGCGACGGGCCGATCCGTCCGTTGCGTTCACGCAAAAATCCATCAGCATCTATCCTTAAACTGTCGCAAAAACTGCTACCCTAAAGCTGTACCCATGTTGCTTCGGCGTAAAAAATACGCCCGCCATAAAAATCTGGCAACAGGACAAAGCGGTATCCTAGGAAATGATCTTTCCGGAAAAAATGGCGCGCGCGATGAAACGATTGCGCATCCTTTTTCTGGCATGAAATTTTTGAATTGCAAATGCAATCCCTTTCATCAGCATTTTCCCTGACCATAAAAATGGCAAGCAGATGCTTGCCATTTGTTTACCTTAAATCCAGGAATTAATTTTTATAGGCTTCCACTTCGAATTCCAGAACAATTTCATCCCCTACGTTAGGCAACCCAAACTTCATGCCGAAATCCGAACGCTTGATTTTCGCCCTGGCATCGGCACCGCATAACTCCTTTTTATTCATCGGATGGTTCCCACATCTAAAGGAAACAATAGTAAGAGCTACCGGCCTGGTTACCCCGAGTAAAGTCAGATTACCCTCAACACTTACCGGAGCATCCCCCTTGAATTTAATCGCACTAGATTTATAGGTAAGAGAAGGAAATTCAGCAACATTGAAAAAATCGGGCGAACGCAGGTGATCATCACGTTTGACAAACCCAGTGGAGATGGAGGAAGCATCAATGGTGACATCAACCGATCCGCTTTTTGCAGCACGATCTAGAATAATTGTACCGCCTGTTTTATCAAAACGACCATGCATCGTCGAAAAGCCCAAATGATTGACCGAGAAATGCCCATACGTATGCTGAGGGTCAATCACATACGAATCTGCAGCCTTGGCTGTAAACGGCAAAGTTGCAAGCAGCAATGTAAATATAATTTTTTGTTTCAGCATCACGATCTCCTTATTAATTACGCAGATTCAAATTTAAAGTGCAACACCTGCTTAAAGAATACCTGACTGTGGATTAAATTTGTACTGTTCAAGCCACGGGCACGCAGACTCGCCAAATTTCAGTCAGATTTTACCGACCTGCATGGCGATTACGATTCATAAAGCTTATTGAATGATCAGAAAAACCCAATAATAAAAAACAAACCCATTCACAATATGGCTTATTTTATCCGGACAACCCCGGCACGTAAGATGCTCCATATATCTTTGCATAATAGCGCAATATGCCCTTTGAGCAACGCCCCTTTAAGCAACTCCAAGGTTATGTCAAACCTTTCCTACCTGAATTTATACCTCGTTTGAGGCGAGTAAAAATTGAATCCAGCAGGTGACAGACACATCATCCGGACACTCAGACTGCATCACCCACTCGAAAATGAAACCACCTAGAAAATAACAGCTTCATCTGGCAGCTCATTTGCTGAATTGGATTTTCTTGGGAAATTCCGCTGTAAATGACCGCTGATGGCATGAATTCCTTGAATTACACCTGCTTCAAATTTTCCAGAGTGAAACGCACTCTCCATTTCAATGCAAATCTCTTCCCATACGGATGATCCAACTACACTATGAATACCACGGTCCGCAACAATTTCCACATCTCGGTCCGCGAGCAGCAAATAAATCAGCACACCATTATTGAGCTCCGTGTCCCATACCCTCAACTGCGAAAACAAGTCGATTGCCCGTTCGCTCGCGGTCTGGTTATGAAACAGTACACCAAAATCAAGCGAGGCTTCAACGGCAAAACGGATTTGCCCGGCATGTCCTGCTTCTGCCTTATGGATTGCTCGCTCAATGGCAAGCAGCGAATGTGCCGGGAATGCTGAACGTACTGCAATATTCCCCGTAATCAAATGCTTAATAATACGTTTAACAGACATCACCATCGTCCAGAAGCACCACCGCCACCAAAGCCTCCTCCGCCACCTCCGAAACCTCCCCCCCCATAACTTCCGCGTCCCAAACCGCCACCTCCCCACATGCCGCCTCCCCCACCGGTTAGCGTAAACATAAACGCAACAAGGCCGGCAATAGCCGCTAAAAACAAGGTTCCAACGACAAACCAGGCAAACATGGCTGTCACAATACCGACGATCACAGCTGCAGGTAGGCGACCTAAGAATTTGCGCAAAATACTACCCACTCCAATGGCCAGCATGAAACTAATGAATAAGGCTGATTCAATGTTTTCAAAACTGCCTGATGTCGCACGGCGATCGCGGGGAGGCGGAAGCGGTTCCCCTTCAATAATAGCTACCAGTTGTTCGACCCCCATTGCAATGCCATCATAATAATGAGCATTTTTGAAATATGGGATGATGGTTTCGGAAATAATGCGCTTTGCAACAGCATCCGGAATCACTCCTTCCAAACCATAACCAACTTCAATGCGTAGCGTACGATCTTCCTTGGCGACAAGCAGCAATACGCCATCATCAATTCCCTTGCGTCCAAGTTTCCAGGCTTCGGATACCCTGATTCCATACTGCTCAATCGTTTCAGGCTGAGTTGTCGGAACCACCAGCACAGCGATCTGTACGCCTTTCCTTGCTTCAAATTCTGCAAGTCGAGTTTCAAGTTTCTGTTTTTGTGAAACATCAAGCGTGCCGGTTAAATCGGTTACACGCGCTGAAAGTTGCGGCACCGCCACCTCGGCATAAGCTGTGCAGCCTAGCAGAAACAGCATAAGCAGAACGGCTGGCCACGCCCAAAGACGCATCATGTCACCTGGCAGGAACTACCTGGGCAGGAGCACTGAAATCAACAGTCGGAGGCCTTGAAATTTCTTTCTCGTTTTCGACTGTAAATGTCGGCTTGACCTTAAATCCGAAAAGCATGGCAGTCAGATTGCTGGGAAAGGAACGAACAGTAACATTGTAATCCTGTACCGTCTTGATATACCTGTTGCGCGCCACGGTAATACGGTTTTCCGTTCCTTCCAGTTGGGCCTGCAAATCACGGAAATTCGCATCCGATTTTAACTGCGGATAATTTTCACTGACTACAAGCAACCGGCTTAACGCCGAGGTCAGCTCTCCCTGAGCGGCTTGGAATTTGGCAAAAGCCTGTTCGTCATTGATAAGCTCAGGCGTCGCCTGGATACTGCCAACCTTGGCCCGTGCATTGGTAACCCCCAGTAATACAGCCTGTTCCTGTGCTGCATAGCCCTTGACTGTATTAACCAGGTTAGGAACCAGATCTGCTCGACGCTGATACTGGTTCAGCACCTCAGCCCAGCTTGCCTTAATTTGTTCATCGTTTATCTGTAAGGTGTTATAGCCACAACCGCTTAAGGCCATAGCAAAAATACAAGCCAGAAATAGCAGCAAGATACGCACGGTGTTCTCCTCATCAAAAAATTACGGGATCAGATGTCTGATTGGGACATCTCCAATCATATATCCATTTCAGATGGCAGACTATCCAAAATCAGAGCAGCAAAATCCAAGCAGCCCATACCTGGTCGTGCTTGAAATCAAAAATAACTGGTCCACGCAATATATACTCTGACTCTGCCTGTAATTATGCGGTCGAGTACAGTAACGGCAATTTCCCGAGCCATGAATTTTTTCCACTGCCAATCCATTCTGTTCTTTTTTTGAAGTTCCTGCACACCAGAGATCATGCAGCAGTGCTTGTCGACCGGTTTCTCAACTAGGATAGCAAAAACATAAGCACTCTCATTCGCCAATCAGAAGTCTGGCATGAGCATGCCCCTGTAATGCAGCCTTCTGCATCAGATCAATAGCCTTTAAATTGTCCTTTGGCACACCATCTCCATCCAGATACATCACCCCAAGGCTATACTGCGATTCGACATGCTGCAGCTCAGCCGCTTTTTGAAACCATTCAGCTGCCCGAACAGAGTCCTTGGGTATTATTTCGCCATCCCGATACATAATCCCAAGATTATATTGCGCTTCCGCATGTCCCTGAAGCGCAGCTTTCTGAAACCACTCTATACTTTTCGTCCCATTTCTGGAGATTTGCTCACCATTTGAAAAAACCCAGCCCAGATTATATTGGGCTTCCTTATGTCCCTGATCAGCAGCTTTCTGAAGCCACTCCACAGCCTTTTTCTCATCCTTGCGAATTCCTTCTCCATGCATATACATCGAACCAAGGAAGAATTGCGCTTCTGCATATCCATGATCCGCAGACCTTTGAAACCACTCGAAAGACTTTGCAAAATCTTCAGTCTCCCCCTCGCCTTTCGCATGCATTACTCCAAGAAAAAACTCTGCTGCTGCATGACTCTGAATAGCAGATTTCTGAAACAAATCCATTGCCATAACCGAATCTTTGGATACTTCATCTCCTCTTGCATACAGCAATCCGAGATTAAATTGCGCATCAGCATCTCCTGTCAACGCAGCTCTTTGCAGGGTTTGCAGACTGTTGTTTGGCGCCTGCTCGGCTCTCTGCGCAGCAGATGCATCTTGCAAGCTCACACTGTCCGTTGCATTTACCTGAACCTTCCTATCCCCCGCAGAAGCATCACGCATGTCAGAAGCCTTGGCCTGGCCGCCAACAGTTTTAGTCATGGTAGTAACTTTACTCCCGGAGGCTGTTTTGCTTTTCGCAGAAATCAAGTTTTTTACAGTGGTTTTTTTTGCTTTATTCTTTGCATGGAATTGATTTTTAACACGGGGCTTCCCATTGGCAATTTCCTTGGTTTTACCCTTGACAACAGTCTGTTTCCTGACAGTTTTACTTTTGATATTGGTTTGATTTTTAGATGTAATTTGATTGTCACCCCCCCCCCTATCTTGAGTTCGTGCGCTTCCTGCGATAGTTGGCCTGTCCGTATTTTCAATTCCTAGCGCATCACCGGAAGGAAGAATTGAAAGAAACAAGAAAAAAATTAAAATCTGGCTCACAGAATGTTCACATCATTCATTAAATAAAAAAGCTAACTGCGCAAAAAATCTTACACCGCATCATGAATACTTTTTGATCAGAGCACCTCTGATTGTGCATCACCCTACAGAACTGATTGATTACCTGGCTGCAGAAAAAATCCTGAATCGGATACATGATATTTCCTAAACCGGATTTTAAAAAATCACAGCTCATTGGAAAAAAGAATAGATTGCTCTCAATCAGATTGCTGCATTCACAAGAATTCAGGCGATTAGATAAAAAATATCCTGGACAGTTCTAAACAGCAGCAAGTTTCTACATTATTATGCTGCGTCTTCAGATCTATCTGAGTATGTAAAATTAAATTCCCGCCATTGGCGGGAATTTAATTTTACTCATGAGCTATGGAAACAATATCAATACAACATCAATGATTTCTGCACCGCTACTGCACAAACCGAAATTAACGTACCAGGCAGAATACCCAATACCAAAACTGCCAAGCCATTAATAGATATTAACAAACCACTGTCAGGTTGAATAGAAATAGGAACATGAGTTTCCGGGGCATCAAAATACATCAGCTTAACAATGCGAAGATAGTAAAAAGCGCCTATCAAAGAAAACAATACCGCTATCACGGCTAATGGGGTATACCCAGCACCCACAGCTGCTTGCAAAACAGACAGTTTTGCATAAAAACCTGCCGTCGGAGGTACACCAGCCATTGAAAACATCAATATCAGCATGATAAACGCTAACCACGGGCTACGCTGATTTAGCCCCTTGAAATCATTAAGCATGTCTGCTTCAAATCCTTCACGTGAGAGCAGCATGATCATGCCAAAACCGCCAAGGCTCATTAATACATAGATAACAGCATAGAACATGGCGGAACTATAACCGTCTATCCCTCCGCTCAATATGCCGAGCAACAAAAAACCCATGTGCGCGATTGTGGAATAAGCCAGCATGCGTTTCAGGTTAGTCTGTGCAATAGCAGTTATATTCCCGACAGCCATTGACAATATGGCAAGAATTGCCAACATACCGGACCACTGCACTACCAATGGCTGCAAGCCATCTACCAGAATACGCATGACAAATGCAAATGCAGCCAGTTTTGGAGCGGAACCAATCATCATGGTCATGGCAGTTGGGGCTCCATGATAAACATCGGGCACCCACATGTGAAATGGCACCGCTCCAAGTTTGAATGCCAGTCCTGCGACTACAAACACCAAACCAAATGCCAGCAATGATTTGTTATCCACCCCCTGCCTGATGGCATCAGCAATACCGGTAACTTCCAGTGTACTGGTTGCTCCATATAACATGGACATGCCATACAAAAGCAGACCGGAAGCCAGCGCACCCAAAATGAAATACTTCATTGCAGACTCACTGGCGATAGCGGAATCACGCTGCAATGCAACCATGGCATACAAGCTTAGCGACAACAATTCCAAACCGATATACAAAGTGATGAAGTGAGAAGCCGAGATCATCACCATCATCCCCAGCAATGCAAACAATGTGAGCACCATGAACTCACCAGTAAATAATTCACGCAATATCAAATATCTGCGCGAATATACCAGAGCCATGGATATGGCCAGATAACTAACCAACTTAAGCACATCGGACATCAGATCATCCACGAACTGATTGTTAAAAATATAGATTACACCAGGCTCATGGGTAAAAACCGTAATCAGTGCGCAACCCAATAATGTAAATTGAACCAGAAGATAGGTTGGAGTTTTGCTCGGGTGAGTGACAAACAAATCCGCAATTAAAATCAGGCTGGTCATCACCAGCAGGAATATCTCTGCGTAGGCGGGAGTCAGGGTGGACAAATAACTCATAAATTCCTCAGTTGATGATAGCTTATAACTTGGATCGGGCAACATGAACCAGCAGATCATTCACGGACGTATGCATAATTTCTGTAAACGGCAAGGGATACAACCCCATGCCAAGGACAGTCAGCGCCAATATGCCAAGCAACAATTTCTCCCGGAAAGTAATGTCGGTCAGCGCCTCAACATGGGGATTGGCTACTGCGCCAAAGACCACACGTTTTACCATCCACAGAGTATAGGCTGCCCCGAAAATCAGTATGCTTGCAAGCGCAAAGGCATACCAGAAATTAACATTGACTGTTCCCATGATCACCATGAACTCACCTACAAACCCGCTGGTCCCTGGCAACCCAACATTACCCATCGCAAAAAGTACAAAGAATGCTGAAAACATCGGCATTTTGCTGGCAACGCCGCCGTAATCAGCGATATTACGGGTATGCATGCGGTCGTATAACACGCCGATACAAAGAAATAATGCACCTGACACAAAACCGTGCGAAATCATTTGTACCAGAGCACCTTCCATTCCATAAGCATTAAAGATGAAGAAACCCAGCGTGACAAAACCCATATGGGAAATGGAAGAATAAGCCACCAGTTTCTTCATGTCAGTTTGGGTCAATGCAACCAGACCTATATATACAACAGCGATCAGCGAAAGGGCGATCATCCAACCTGCAAGGTAGTGACTCGCATCTGGAACAATAGGCATGGAAAAACGGATAAAACCATATGCACCAACTTTCAACATGATCGCAGCAAGAATGACAGAACCACCTGTTGGAGCCTCGACATGCGCATCGGGAAGCCAGGTATGCACCGGAAACATGGGCACTTTTACTGCAAATGCCATAAAGAACGCTACGAATATCAAAATCTGTGCAGTCATCGGAATTGGCATCCTGTGATATTCAAGGATTGAAAAACTGCCGCCAGACTGGACATACAGGTATAGAAGCGCGATTAGCATCAGCACCGAACCAAAGAAAGTGTATAGAAAAAACTTGATTGCAGCATATACACGATTCGGGCCGCCCCATACACCAATAATGATGAACATGGGGATCAACATAGCCTCCCAGAAAACATAGAACAGCACTGCATCCAGGGAAGCAAATACTCCATTAACCAAACCGGACATGATAAGGAATCCGGCTAGATATTGCGCAACACGCTTCTCGATTATCTTCCATCCTGCGATAACCACCAGCGGAGTAAAGAAACTATTCAGGATAACAAACAGTACGGAAATCCCGTCTACACCCAGATGATAATGAACATTGAAGTGAGGAATCCACTCAGACAACTCAACAAACTGCATGGCGCTGGTCATCTTGTCGAAATCCAAATAGAGCGGAATCGTAACCAGGAAGCCCAGTATCGCGCCAATCATGGCAACCACACGCGCTAACGGTGCATTGCGATCATTTCCGGTAGCAAGAACCAGCAAACCAAAAATAATTGGCAACCAGATTGAAAGACTTAACAGGGGAAATCCAAAAATCATTCTTATTCCTTCAGTTTCTCGCTTTGCGTATTATTCAAACCAAGTATGTATCGTTAGCAACAGGAATACCCCGATGATCATGGCAAACGCATAGTGATAGATATATCCGGTCTGAATGTGGCGCAACACGCTTGAAAAAAATCCAACCATACGCGCGCTACCATTCACTACAAGACCATCAATCAGCTTGATGTCACCAAATTTCCATAACATTCCACTTACCTTGCGGGCACCGGATGCAAAAAACCAGTCATTAAAGCTATCAAAGTAATACTTGTTGTCAAACAAGGTATATATCCAGCTGAATTTTTGCCGGATCATTTCAGGAATATTCGGGGTTTTCAGATAGAAGACCCATGCCATTGCAACTCCCGCCAATGCAAGCCAGAACGGCAATGAAGTAAGTCCATGCAATGTCATCGCTAAAGGCCCATGAAACTCGTGTTTCATTTCAGCCATAGATGGGTGCAACTCGTGATCAACAAAAATTGAGTCACTGAAATAATTTCCAAATAGCATCGGCTCAATAACGAGATATCCGATTATCATGGAAGGAATAGCAAGCAGAACCAGGGGCAGCCAGACTACCCATGGAGTTTCGTGCGGTTTCTGTCCAGGTGCCAAGCCATGGTGGTGATCGTCATGGCTGTCATTGGTTGCACCATGACTATCATGATGCGCTTGTCCAAAATGCTCTTTTCCGTGGAACACCAGGAAATATAAACGGAATGAATAAAATGCCGTGACAAAAACCCCGGCAAGAACCGCGAAATAGGCAAAACCGGAACCAGGAAGATGCGAAAGTGCCACAGCTTCAATGATGCTGTCCTTGGAGTAGAAACCGGATAAGAACGGTGTTCCGATCAAGGCCAGCGAACCGATCAGAAACGTGATCCAGGTAATTGGCATGTATTTGCGCAACCCACCCATGTGCCGGATATCCTGGACATGGTGCATGGCGATGATTACCGAACCGGCAGCCAGGAACAACAGTGCCTTGAAAAAAGCATGGGTCATCAGGTGGAAAATGGCCACCGAATAGGCCGAAGCACCCAGTGCCACGGTCATATAGCCAAGTTGCGACAAGGTCGAATAGGCTACTACACGCTTAATATCGTTCTGAATGATACCAAGGAAGCCCATGAACAGGGCGGTAATGGCTCCAGTCACCATGACAAACGACAGAGCGGTATCGGACAACTCAAACAGCGGCGACATGCGTGCCACCATGAAGATACCTGCTGTCACCATAGTGGCGGCATGAATCAAAGCTGAAATCGGGGTTGGGCCCTCCATCGAATCCGGCAACCATACGTGCAGTGGAAACTGCGCAGATTTTCCCATGGCGCCAATAAAGAGCAGGATACAGATTGCAGTAATCACGTTCCAGGATACACCCGGAATCGGCGCAACATCACTCGCATATTTACTGACATTGGCAAACACTTCTGCGTAGTCCAGCGTCCCGAATACCATCAAGATCAATCCGATACCCAACAGAAAGCCGAAATCTCCAACACGATTGACCAAAAAGGCCTTCAGGTTCGCATAAATCGCAGTGGGGCGGGTATACCAGAAACCGATCAATAGATATGAAACCAACCCCACTGCTTCCCAGCCAAAAAATAGCTGCAGGAAATTGTTGGACATCACCAGCATGAGCATCGAAAAAGTAAACAGTGAAATATAGCTGAAGAAGCGCTGATAACCTGCATCATCCGCCATATAGCCGATGGTATAGATATGCACCATCAGTGAAACGAAAGTAACCACGAGCATCATCAACACAGTCAGATGGTCAATCAGAAAACCCACTTCAAGCCGCGTATCGCCCAGGTTGAGCCATTGATAGACTGTACCGTTGAAAGTATTTCCCGCCATGACATCCTGATAGATGAACACCGAGGCAACGAAGGAAACAGCAACCAGCAAGATGGTGATGCAATGAGAAAAAGTTCGTCCAACGATATTGCCGAACAGGCCTGCAATTATTGCACCCACCAGAGGAGCCAACGGAACCAGCAAATATAGATTTTCCATAGTACTCATTCGCTGTTACCCTTTCAGGCTGCCGAGATCATCTACGTTAATGGTACGCAGATTACGGAATAACACGATTAGAATCGCCAAACCGATAGCCGCTTCAGCTGCAGCCACCGTAAGAATGAAAAACACGAATATCTGGCCTGATACATCATTCAGATAATGTGAAAAAGCAACGAAATTCGTATTTACCGCAAGCAACATCAGCTCAATGGACATCAGCAGGACAATGATGTTTTTCCGGTTGAGAAAAATACCTACCACTCCAATGGCAAACAGGATCGCCCCAAACACAAGAAAATGCGACAAACTCAAGTTCAGCATATGCTCCCTTTATTGAATCTTCATGTAATCCGATAGATGCATCCGCTGCACCACCCGTTATTCGGGCACTTGCACCATGCAGTACATCATATAGGCTGGAAATCCGACCATTTCCGCTTTAATACAGCATTTACCCGATCAATCACTGTTACTGCGATTTATTCTCTTTATTTTCAACCACTACAGAAACAATACGAAGACGGTCCGCTTTTTTCACAAGGATCTGCTTATCCGGTTCCTGTGACCTGGCATCCTTTCTGCGTCTCAGAGTGAGTGCAATAGCTGCAACAATTGCCACAAGAAGCAACACTGCCGCCAGCTCAAATGCGTACACATAATCCGTATAGATCAAACGCCCAAGTTCTTTGGTATTACTGTAATTGGCTGCATGCTTTATTACCTGGGCCCCGGTTTCGGCAGTCTGGCGGTTCCCCAAAACCCATATCATCTGAAATACCATAATGATTGCTAGCAATGCTCCAAACGGAAACCACCGCCAGAAACCTTCACGCAACTGCTCCAGATTAATGTCAAGCATCATTACAACGAACAGGAATAGCACCATCACCGCTCCGACATACACCAGAACAAGGGTGATCGCAAGAAATTCCGCCTCCAGCAGCATCCAGACTCCAGCCGCAGTGCAGAAAGCAAGAACCAGAAACAGAGCGGCGTGAACCGGGTTGCGTGCAGTAATGACCCGCAAAGATGCAAACACGGTAATTACGGCAAACATATAAAAAACAAGTGTCTCAAAACTCATCAGCATAATCTCAAGCCTTTAACTGTGTCCGGAACCGTAAAGGTCATTTCAATCCATCCATTGCAGAAATCCTTTCTGCCTTGCAATAACATCTGGGCACCAGTTCCACACTATCCGTGTCAAAACACTATGAATATTCTCATTACTGCAATGATAATGGTTTGTTAAATGATCTTAACGGTATTTGGCATCCGATGCCTTATCCTTTGCTATCTGTTCTTCATATTTTGCACCAACCGCAAGCAACATCGGTTTGGTGTAATACAAATCTGACCGATTCTCTCCGTGATATTCCAAAATGCGCGTTTCTACTATGGCATCAACCGGACAGGCCTCTTCGCACAGGCCGCAGAAAATACATTTGACCAGATCGATGTCATAGCGCGTAGTACGCCGGGTGTTATCGGATCTTTCCTCGGTTTCAATATGGATAGCCATGGCAGGACAGACTGCTTCGCATAATTTGCAGCCAATACAGCGCTCTTCACCATTGGCATACCGGCGCAATGCATGCAAACCACGAAAACGGTATCCCTGAGGCGTTTTTTCTTCAGGAAACTGAACGGTAATCTTACGGGCAAAAAAATGCCTACCGGTCAATGCCATGCCTTTTAATAACTCTACCAGCAGAAATGATTTAAAAAAATTCGCTATCTTTTCCATTATCTTTAATCCTTGGCGGTTACCAGAGCCAATAAGGGGTTTGCATCCATGCGCCTACTATCACAAGCCAAACCAGCGTTAAAGGAATAAAAACTTTCCAGCCCAGACGCATCAGCTGATCATAACGGTAACGTGGGAATGTGGCACGGAACCATAAAAAAAGGAAAAGCATGAAAGAAGTTTTAGCCAGCAGCCAGAAAATTCCTGGTAACAGGTTAAACGGTGCAATATCGAACGGAGGCAGCCATCCGCCCAGGAACATAATTGCCGTAAGTATGGCAATCAAAATCATGTTGGCATATTCAGCCAGGAAAAAGAGTGCGAAAGCCATGCCTGAATATTCGACATGAAAACCCGCAACAATCTCTGATTCACCTTCCGCCATGTCAAACGGAGCACGATTGGTTTCTGCTACGCCTGAAATAAAATACACAACAAAAATTGGAAACAGCGGGATGAAATACCAGCCCAATAAGCCTGCCGAACCCGATTGACCCAGAACTATGTCCCCCAGATTCATGCTCTGGGATACCATCAGCACGCAGACAAGGCCAAATCCCATTGGAATTTCATAGGACACAATCTGTGCCGCTGAGCGTAATGAACCCAAGAAAGCATATTTGGAATTGGATGCCCAGCCTGCAATGATGATGCCATACACGCCAAGAGAGGTCATTGCCAGAATATAAAGCAAACCGGCATTTACATCGGCCAGTACCATGCCATCGTCGAATGGAACCACAGCCCATGCTGCAAGAGCCGGCATTAATGCAAGAATCGGGGCACTTACGAACAGGAATCTGTTGGATCCAGACGGAACGATTATCTCTTTCATCAGGAGCTTGAGACCATCTGCAAGTGGTTGCAGAAGTCCGAAATAACCAACACGGTTTGGCCCGATGCGCACCTGCATATAACCAATTACCTTGCGTTCAGCAAGAGTAAGGTATGCAACAGTCAGCATGATCGGAACCACAATCACCAGTATTTTGACCAGCGTCCATACCGGCAACCAAGCCACACCTAGCAAATTCTGCAAATATTGCATCAATTCTGTCATGCGCGCTCCACCCTGATCTCTCCAAACATCCCGGCAAGCCCCGCAGTAGCGGAATGACCGGATACCACACGCACTACCCCGCATGGCAGACCATCATCTACAGAAGTGGGCAACCGCACGCTGCCACCCTCCTGAATTAGCTTGACCATTTCCCCAGGCCGCAGATCCAGCTTTTCCAATTCCGTGCTATGCATCCATGCGACTGGATCCGCTGCATCCCGGGTTTTTTGTAGCGAGGCTGCCCGGCGTACAATGGAGTCTGTGGCATAGATCGGCACGTCGCTTACACGCTGTAAGCCGGCAGTTTTCCTTGTTTCCGGTCGCTTGGACATGGTTTCCGGTTGCAAGGATATGCCTCGCAAGCTGTTGTCAAGATTCTCCGGAAGATTTATACCCCTGAGTGCTTCATCTCGAATTTCCTCTGAGTCGTTGAAATCGAACCCAGGGACATTGAGCAGATTGCCCAGAACACGCAGCACCTTCCATGCCGGACGTGATTCCCCTAGTGGCCGTACTGTACCCTTAAAGCTTTGCACACGGCCCTCGGCGTTGACAAAAGTACCCGAAGTCTCAGTAAATGGAGCAATTGGCAACAATACATCGGCATATTCGATTGCATGATGTTTGTAAGCACTCATCGCTACCACCATGTCCGCAGCGTGCATCGCGGCCAGTGCCTGCTGCGGGTTCTGCGTGTCCAGCTCTGCTTCAACATTCAGCAGGACATAGGCCTTACGATGGGAAGCCAGCATGGCCGAAGCATTCATACCCTGAAGTTCGGTTCCGGAGAAAGGTACAGCTTGTGCCAGATACCCCCCGACACTATTGGCAGCTTCTCCCAAGAAGCCAAATTTTGCCCCGGACAAAGCAGCAATATGCTCCGCCAGATGTTGCAGCAGCGACGCTTGCGGATGCTGCTGGGCAAAGTTGCCAAGCAAAATAGCCACCCGCTCCCCACTGGCCAGGCTGCTGGCTATTGCATGGGCAACGGGAGACGGGGTAACCGCATTCACGACATTTCGAACGCTGTCATCCAGCGACAAGTTCTTGATCAAAGACAGCGCTTTCAGAACTTGCCCAAGAACCGCAACCATTTCACCTGGTGGAATGATCGCCTTATTGCAAACAGGCATCATCAGCTCGTCATCTGCAGAGTGAACCAGGTTAACCTGGGCTCCTTTATTTGCAGCAAAACGCACCCTTGCCGCTAGAAGCGGGTGATCCTTGCGCAGGAAACTGCCCACTATCAGGAAACGGTCAATTTGATTGATGTCTGCCACAGTCATCCCTAACCAAGGGACTCCAGCCTGCTTCCCATCTGCACTGAAATCGGACTGTCGCAAACGAAAATCAACATTATGGCTCCCCAGGCCACGCATCAACTTCTGTAATAAATAAAGCTCTTCCAGAGTAGAATAGGGCGTTGCCAGGGAACCAATAAATTCGGCTCCTGCCTCACTGGAAATCTGGCGCAATCCATTCGCCACATATTCAAGCGCAGCCTTCCAATCTGCTTCCTGCCACTTGCCCCCCTGCTTGATCATTGGCTTGGTAAGGCGTCCAGCCGAATTCAATCCCTCGTAGCTAAAACGATCCCTGTCAGAGAGCCAGCACTCGTTGACTGCCTCATTTTCAATTGGCAACACACGCATCACACGGTTGTTCTTGACTTGCACGGCCAGATTGGATCCAAGGCTATCATGCGGACTAACGGATTTACGACGCGACAGCTCCCATGTACGTGCACTATAACGGAAGGGTTTGCTGGTAAGAGCCCCCACAGGGCATAGGTCGATCATATTTCCGGACAACTCGGAATCTACCGTGTCAGACACGAAAGACATAATTTCAGCATGTTCGCCGCGAAATGCCTGGCCCAGCTCCATTGCCCCGCCAATTTCAACACCAAACCGCACACAGCGGGTGCAGTTAATACAACGACTCATCTCTTCGGCCGCCACCAGAGGGCCGATATCCTTACTCAATACAACGCGCTTCTCTTCTTGATACCGGGATGCGCTTCCACCATATCCAACTGCCAGATCCTGTAACTCACATTCCCCACCTTGATCGCATATCGGACAATCCAGTGGGTGGTTGATCAGTAAAAATTCCATCACCCCTTTCTGCGCTTTCACTGCCTGTTCAGAAGCGGTAAAAACCTTCATGCCTTCAGCTACCGGTGTAGCACAGGCAGGAAGCGGCTTGGGGGCTTTCTCCACTTGCACCAGGCACATCCGACAATTGGCTGCGATGGATAATTTTTTGTGATAGCAAAAGTGTGGAATGTAAATCCCCAACCGACGCGCCGCCTCTATCACAGAGCAACCGTTTTCCACCTCGATGCGTTTGCCGTCAATTTCAATGTTGATCATTGCTCACCTAACCATCAGTCTGGCACCAAGCAACGCTTGTGCTCTATATGATATTCAAACTCGCTACGGAAATGTTTGAGGAAACCTTGTACCGGCCACGCTGCAGCATCACCAAGGGCACAAATTGTACGGCCAGCAATATTTTCGCAGAGATCAAGAAGCAGGTTCAGATCTTCTGGTCGACCATTTCCATTTTCAATGCGATGTATGATGCGATACAGCCAGCCGGTACCTTCACGGCATGGCGTACACTGGCCACACGATTCTTCATAATAGAAATAGGACAGACGCTCCAGGGCTCGTACCATGCAGGTCGTATCATCCATGATGATAATCGCACCCGTTCCAAGCATGGAACCAGCCTTGGCAATGGAATCATAATCCATGTCCAGATCCATCATGATTTCGCCCGGCAATACTGGCATGGAGGATCCTCCAGGTATGCAAGCCTTCAACTTACGGCCTCCTCGCATGCCACCAGCCATTTCCAACAAGGTTTTGAATGGTGTACCCAGTGGCACTTCAAAATTTCCCGGATTGTTCACATGACCAGAAATAGAGAATAACTTAACTCCTCCGTTATTCGGCCTCCCCAGCTCAAGAAAATTCTGCCCCCCGTTTGTAATAATGTAGGGGATACTCGCAAAAGTTTCGGTGTTATTAATTGTGGTCGGTTTACCATACAAACCGAAACTCGCAGGGAATGGAGGCTTAAAGCGGGGCTGACCTTTTTTACCTTCGATCGACTCCAGCAAAGCGGTTTCCTCACCGCAAATATAAGCGCCGTACCCCAAATGGTTGTATAGATCAAAACTAAAATCACTGCCTAGTATGTTATCTCCTAGATATCCTCCGGCACGTGCTTCCTCAACAGCCGCTTCCATCCGTTCATAAGCCTCGTAAATTTCGCCATGCACGTAGTTATATCCGACCCTGACATCCATGGTGTAAGCGGCAATGGCCATGCCTTCAATGAGAAGATGCGGATTGAAGCGCAATATATCCCTGTCTTTAAAAGTACCCGGCTCTCCTTCGTCTGAATTGCACACCAGATATTTATCTCCCTGGTAGTTTCTAGGCATGAAACTCCACTTCAGACCCGTAGGAAACCCCGCTCCTCCTCTCCCGCGCAGGCCAGAAGCCTTGACTTCGGCAATGATCGCTTCGGGCGTCATGCTTTCTGCAAGCACTTTTCGAAGCGCCTGATATCCACCCACCTTAAGATAATTTTCCAGCGTCCACGGCTGGTCGAACTGCATGGTGTTCAATAAAATCGGACTGCTCATTGCTCATCCAATTCAGCCAGAATTTGATCGATCTTTTCTCTCGTCAGCCGACCACATGTCTTTTTATTGTTAATCATGAATAACGGTGCCTCATCGCAAACATTCTGACACTCGCCCTCCAGCAAACCAAACTTCCCATCTGCGGTCACTTCGCCCACTCCGATACTTAACTTGTCTTTGATATAATTCAGAATTTCTTCTGCCCCTACCAGTTGGCAGGACAAATTCGTGCAGACAGTTAACGTATGCCTTCCCATGGGTTTGAGGTTATACATGTTATAGAAAGTAGCCACCTCATATACGCCTATCTGCGGCATGCCAAGGTAGGCTGCAACATCAGCCATATCTTCATTGCTAATCCAGCCCTTTTCATCTTGCACGAAACGCAATGCAGCCATAACTGCCGACTGTTTCCGATCAGGCGGGTATTTTTTTAACTCTCGGTCTGTTCTTGCTCGAACTTGCTCGGATAACATTAAAGAACCTCTAAATTAAAGAACCTCTAAAATTGCCGTTATCATAAAAACATCCGATGCACGGCTCTTCGATGGAGAATGATCAGATATGGCGCCAGAGAGGTTCATCAACGGTCAACTTCACCAAAAACAATATCCTGCGTGCCGATAATCGCCACTACATCAGCAATCATATGGCCTCGCGACATTTCATCAAGCGCAGCGATATGTGCAAAACCTGGAGCACGTATTTTCATGCGGTAGGGTTTATTCGCACCATCGGAAATCAAATAAATACCAAACTCTCCTTTGGGATGCTCAACTGCAGCATAAGCTTCTCCGACAGGAACATGCATACCCTCGGTAAACAGCTTGAAATGATGGATTAGCTCCTCCATGTTCTGCTTCATGGATTCCCGTTTTGGAGGGGCCACCTTATAATTCTCAACTATCACAGGACCAGGATTCTGGCGCAGCCAGGCTATGCATTGCTTTATTATTCGGTTTGACTGGCGCATTTCCTCCACACGCACCAGATAGCGGTCATAGCAATCCCCTTCGGCACCGACAGGAATATCAAAATCAAGACGGTCATACACTTCATAAGGCTGGTTTTTGCGCAGATCCCAGACAATACCGGAACCGCGCAACATTGGTCCGCTAAAACCCAGTGCCCGTGCTCGATCCGGGGACACAACGCCAATACCGACTGTACGTTGTTTCCATATCCGGTTGTCGGTTAGCAATGTCTCATATTCATCTACACATGTTGGGAAGCGATTTGAAAAATCTTCAATGAAATCAAGAAGAGAACCCTGACGATTTTCATTCAGTTGTTTTACCGCGTTGGCATTGTGAATCTTGGATGCCTGATATAAGGGCATGGAATCGGGCAAGTCCCGGTATACTCCTCCCGGCCGGTAATACGCAGCATGCATTCGTGCACCAGATACAGCCTCATACACATCCATCAGATCTTCCCGTTCACGGAAAGCATACAAAAAGACGGTCATTGCACCTATATCCAGGGCATGAGCACCCAGCCACAGAAGGTGATTCATGATCCTGGTAATTTCATCGAACATTACCCGGATATACTGTGCTCTTAAGGGAACTTCAATGGCCAGAAGTTTTTCCAACGCAAGCACGTAGGCATGCTCATTGGACATCATCGACACATAGTCGAGGCGATCCATATAGGGAAGGGATTGCAAAAAAGTCTTGTGTTCCGCCAGCTTTTCGGTTGCGCGATGCAGCAACCCGATATGCGGGTCAGCGCGCTCAATCACCTCACCATCCAGCTCCAGGACCAAACGTAATACTCCATGAGCAGAAGGATGCTGAGGACCAAAATTCATGGTGTAATTTTTTATTTCAGCCATGATTCAAACCTTCTCCCGTGATTTTTGCACAGATGGAAAAACCCAAAAACCATTGCCAATATTCAGACAACGTACCCATGCGCTTGGGAATTAAATTTCCGGTTTTCATTTGCCGCCACCATAATGTTCTTCACGAATGATTCGGGGAACAAGTTCACGCGGTTCTATTGATACTGGCTGGTAAATCACGCGCTGCTGCTCAGGGTCGTAGCGCATCTCGACATGGCCGGACAATGGAAAATCCTTACGGAAGGGGTTACCAACAAAACCATAATCGGTAAGGATACGGCGCAAATCTGGATGTCCGGCAAACACGATCCCATACAAATCGAATGCCTCCCGCTCATACCAGTTAGCACACGGCCAGATACCCACCACGGAATCCAACACAGGCAAATCATTATCTTCAGCAAACACACGAACTCTTAAACGAACATTATGTGCCAGGGACAACAAGTGATATACGATGGCAAATCGCAAAGGGTACGCATCAGGAACATCGTCATTTCTAAGGTATACCCCGCCTTCGCAAAGAGCACTTCCATATGTGGAGTAGTCCACTCCACACAGATCCATCAACTGCTCGAACCGGAAAGCCGGATCATCCCGCAAGCAGCACAGCACATGCAGCATATCCCTAGCCTGAACGACCATAGTCAGTTCATCCAGAGAATTCACAAGGCTTACAATCCTGCCAGAGAAAACCGTGTTTAAGTTAGAAGCCAAAAGGTTCAAGTCAGAAGACATATTTCACACCAGGATAGTACACATCAGATTTCAGTAACTTTATATTTTTTCTGGCTTATCGAGCAATCGTGTTGGTTCGCCTGATTTTACTTTGCAACTGAATAATCCCATATAACAGGGCTTCTGCTGTCGGTGGACAACCTGGCACATAAACATCTACAGGCACAATGCGATCACAACCCCGAACGACAGAGTAGGAATAATGATAATAACCGCCACCATTGGCACAGGAGCCCATCGAAATTACCCAGCGTGGCTCAGCCATCTGATCGTATACCTTGCGCAGCGCAGGTGCCATCTTGTTGCAAAGAGTGCCCGCCACCACCATAACATCCGATTGCCTGGGACTGGGTCGAAACGTAATACCAAAACGATCCAGATCATAACGCGAAGCGCCAGCCTGCATCATTTCTACCGCGCAACATGCCAGACCAAAAGTCATGGGCCAAAGCGAACCGGTCCGGGCATAATTGATAAGAACATCAAGTGATGTAGTTACCACCCCTTTTTCGAGAACTCCTTCTATTCCCATTCCAATGCTCCCTTTTTCCACTCATAGATAAATCCAACTACGAGGATAGCCAGGAAAACAACCATGGCAATAAATCCGAACAATCCTATTTCTTTAAGAACCACTGCCCATGGAAAAAGAAAGGCAATCTCCAAGTCAAACAATATAAACAAAATAGCCACTAGATAATATCGCACATCAAACTTCATACGCGCGTCTTCAAAGGCCTCGAAACCACACTCATAGGGTGAAAGCTTGGCACTATTTGGCCGATGCGGTGCTGCCAGACCACCGAGAAGCATAGGCGCCACGCCCATCACCAGGCCAACAATTATGAACAGCAGTACCGGAAAATAATTTTCCAACATCTGAATCTCCCACCCTTATATTTGCGCCTGGACAAACCGGACGCGAAGAATGCATTCCCAGTATTTACGAACCAGAGCCAGACAACTTTGGTTTAGTGTTTTAATTAATGGTGCCGATGAGCAGACTCGAACTGCTACAGCTTTCGCTACTAGCCCCTCAAGCTAGCGTGTCTACCAATTTCACCACATCGGCATTGCAATAAATTTTTAATTTTATTTTGGTATTTCTTGCGATTTCGAACTCCCGACATCGCCGGGTGACGAAGCGGGTACAGCTTGCTGCTGAACTGGCTTCGATACATCATGCCGATCCATTACGCCATGTGATTTTGATGGATTAGCATAAATATAAGTTAACGACATACTGGTAACAAAAAAGATCCCTGTAGCTATTGCGGTACTTCTGCTCAAAAAATTGGCCGATCCGCTAGAGCCAAACACGCTCCCTGCCGACCCGGTACCAAATGCGGCTCCCATATCCGCACCCTTCCCATGTTGCATTAATACCAGTCCGATCAGCACAATTGCTGCTAAAACATGCACAACCCAGACAAAAATTTCCACAGACCACCCCAGAATATCAAATTTAAATTTAGCTCGTACCCGCTCGGCAAATGGCAAGGAAATCCTCGGCAACCAGCGATGCGCCACCTATCAACCCACCATTGATATCTGGCATGGCAAACAGCTCGGCTGCGTTGGAAGCATTTACACTACCTCCGTAAAGTATACACAAAGCATGGCCAAAATCCTCATCAAATCCGGCAATCTTTTTACGAATGAAGGCATGTACTTCTTGCGCCTGTTCCGGTGAAGCCGTCCTGCCCGTCCCTATCGCCCAGACAGGCTCGTAAGCAATGACTGCCGTACGGAATGACTGCACGCCCCGTACCTTGATGACTTCAGCCAACTGCTCCCCGACCACGGTTTCTGTCATGTTCGCTTCGCGCTGTTCCAGGGTTTCACCAACACAAAGAATGGGCGTCAACCCTGCCTTCTGGACACTCGCATATTTTTCCGCCACCAGCCCACTGCTTTCTCCCGACAGGGTGCGCCGTTCAGAATGTCCGACAATCACGTAATTGCATCCGAAATCACGCAGCATGTGAACCGAAACTTCGCCAGTATAAGCGCCTTTCTCAGCCTGATGCACGTTCTGTGCCCCATATTTTATGGAAGTACCACGCAACAATGCCTGCGTCTGTGCAAGATAGGGAAATGGCACGCATACCGCGCAATCCATCCCGGACATCCCGGTTACACCATCCGTCAGCTTCTTAAGCAAAGCCTCATTCTTTGCCAGCGTCCCATTCATCTTCCAGTTACCGATAATGAGTTTGCGTTGCATTTTTACACTTGCCTTTCAAAACAGCGAAGACAGCTATCGTACCCGCGAAAATACAAACGGTCAATCTCACCCTAACCCTTCAAACACTATGCGAATGAAATACCTTCCCATGCCTGCAATCAGCTTTTCCCTCACACCCACCGCCTGTTCAAAATTTTGCATTGCGAATACTGAAAAACCGTTCAGAAAACCGCTCCCGTAAAATACACCTATCCAAACGATTTCTTACTGAGAAAACCTGAAAATACAATATTCATCACACTGACATTGTACGCCTGAGCAACGATCTTATATCGGTAAGCGACCGGGTATTCAAAACATCTTTTTTCTCCAGCCAGCCACGACGCGCCTGTCCAACGCCATACCGCAAATTATGAAAGTCAAATACGCTGTGTGCATCCGAATTTATACTCACCAGCACTCCCTCTTCCTTGGCCATCTGACAATGGATATCCAGCAAATCAAGACGTTCCGGATGAGCATTCAACTCGAGAAAGCAGCCTCGCTTCCCGGCATGGCGAATAATACTCAGCATATCTACATCATACGGAGCCCGGCGCTCGATGAGACGACCACATGGATGAGCAAGCAGGGTAAAATTAGGGTGATCCATGGCGCATAAAATGCGTTTAGTCTGTTTCGCACGCGGCAAGTCAAAACCACT
Source organism: Candidatus Nitrotoga fabula (assembly GCF_905221025.1). Classification (GTDB taxonomy): domain Bacteria; phylum Pseudomonadota; class Gammaproteobacteria; order Burkholderiales; family Gallionellaceae; genus Nitrotoga; species Nitrotoga fabula. The sequence goes on along the minus strand of NZ_CAJNBL010000041.1, from coordinate 19,607 downwards.
ATGCACCGCACCTATCACAATATCAAGACGTGCCAGCACGGAATCAGGCAAATCCAGCCCACCATCCTCAAGAATATCCACCTCAATCCCTTTAAGCAGAGTAATGCCGCATAGCTGCTCATTCAGCCGGTCAATCTCATCACACTGTCTCGCAAGCTGCAATGAATCCAGGCCGTGCGCTACTGCAAGACGACGCGAATGTTCAGTAATGGCCAGATACTCCAGGCCAATCTCCTTGGCTGCCAAGGCCATATCATGCAGACTATCATGCCCATCGGAAGCAGTCGTATGGGCATGCAAATCGCCGCGCAAATCCGAAAGCTCGACCAGATGGGGCAAACGCCCAGCACGGGCAGCTTCAATTTCACCACGATCCTCGCGCAATTCGGGTGGAATATATGCCAGACCAACGGCCTGATAAACCGATTCCTCACTGTCTCCGGCGACACGCCTGAATCCATGATATACCCCATATTCATTTACTTTCAGGCCACGCTGCTGCGCTATTCGGCGAATGGCAATGCCATGTTCTCTGGAGCCGGTAAAATAATGTAATGCTGCACCATAACAATGCTGTCCGACCACGCGCAGGTCAACCTGCAAGCCACACTTAAGAAGAACGCTGGCCCGCGTATCACCAACAGAATACACTGTGGCTATTTCGTCATAACCTGTAAAACTTTGCATTACCCGGCTGCCGGATGAAGCAATGACCAGAATATCCAGATCCCCAACCGTTTCGCGCATGCGTCGGAAGCTGCCTGCTACTGCAACCTGCTGCACCCCGGGAATCGACCTCAGAAAGACGCATATTGATTCCGCGTACTGGGCAGCTACTGCCAGCTTGATGCGCCGCGACTGATTTGCATGGGCCTCCACGGCCCGCAGTATATTGAGTTCGGTTTTTTCGCCAAAACCTGGAATCGAACGAATACGTCCATCTTTGGCGGCACGACGTAACTGTTCTATGGTTTGCACATCCAGATCATGGTACAAAACCCTGACACGCTTTGGTCCCAGCCCCGGTATTTTTAATAATTCACTGATGTGCGGTGGCAACTCCCTATGCAATCGTTCGAGGATACTGCAACGGCCGGTAGAAATAATTTCGTTGATCTTTCCTGCCAGGTCCACACCAATACCAGGCAATCGGGTCAAATCCTCTCCTTGCTCCACCAGCAAGCGTACCTCATGGGGCAAATCGCCCAAAATACGGGCACCATTGCGATACGCACGGATACGGAAAGGGTTTGCCCCCTGGATTTCCAGAAGATCGGCTATCTCTTCGAATATGGCAGCAAGGTCGGCATTATGTACTGGCATGGCATTCCTCCCCAGAATTTTAAATCCTTCCTGAATTCAGAAAAAAACAACCCCATGAAATAAAGTGAGCCTGTTTTATACAGATTGCAACACCTGCAATGGCGGCGTATAAGCCACATGTCTCGTAGCCAGCCACCCGGCCAGCGTTGCAGTGACAATTCCGCCGCCCACCCCGGCCAACCATATCAAAGCATGAGAATGATAAGGAATATCCAGAACATTGACCGCCAGCACCCAGCCTAGCAAGACACTGCCAGCTGCGGCAAAAAACCCGCTCAAGCCACCCAGAACCGCAAACTCGATCAGATACAAGCGTAGCAAATAGCGTCGACTGGCTCCCAGTGTGCGCAAAATAGCCGCCTGATAAACACGCTCATCCTGCGTTGCAAGAATCGCAGAATAAAGAACAACCAAACCGCTCAAAAGCGTAAACAGAAATACCGCAGTCATCGTTCGGGCGATCTGGTCTATCACCTGACGCACTTGCTCAATCACCGTATCCATATCAATCAGCAGCAGGTTGGGAAAATTCTTAATCAGCGCATCTCCCGCGTCCTTCTTGTCAGGCGGCAAATAGAAACTGCTTATGTAGCTGGCTGAAAAATCTCCCAATACATCTCGCGACGTAATCACAAAAAAATTTACCTGCATGGAATCCCACTGAACCTTGCGTAAATTAGTCACTGTTGCCTGCAAGGAAACACCCTCAACATCATAGGTAAGAACATCACCGATGCGGATACCTAGCGTTTTAGCCATTCCTTCTTCCAGCGAAAGTACTGAGGAGTCTCCCCGTTCCCACCATTCCCCTCGTATTAGCGTATTATGAACCGGCATATGATCTGACCAGGACAAATTGAACTCGCGTTCCACCAGGGCACGAGCACGAGGCTCGGCGTAATTGGCTCCACTCACAGGATGATGATTGATCGATATCAAACGCCCCCGGATTACGGGGAATAATCGCGGTTCGGATAACTGCCACATTGCAAAAAAATCCTTAACCGCAATACGCTGGTCTGGCTGGATCTGGGTAACAAAACGGTTCGGGGTGTCCGGCTTCATGCGGCCGCGCCAGCTTTCCAGCAAATCGGAACGCACAAAGGTAAGCAGCAGCAACGCCATACCGCCCAGGCTTAAGGCCACGATTTGCAGGGCATTGATGCGGGCATATCTGGCCAAATTCAAGAAAACATGATTCCAGCGCAAATGCACTCGTGCCATGGCATGCAGAAAAAACCAGGCCAGCAGGCCGAAAAACAGCATGCCAGCAACCAAACCCGCAAACACAGTCAGGCCAAGTTTGACTGAACCAGCCTGCCACAAAAACAATGCACCCAGAACAGCAGTGCCCGTCAAATACACCATACCGGTGCGGGCCGGAGGCATACCCAGTTCACGACGAATCACACGTAATGGTGATACATTTTTCAGTTGCCACAAAGGCAGAAAGGCAAACCCCAGCAAAAGCACCATTCCACTGGCCGCTGCCTGCCACAATGGAAGCAACCCCGGCTGGGGCAGAGCCGCATCACGCATGCTCTCAATTGAATTCACCAGCATGAATTGGGCAACGTAACCAAGCAGTCCGCCTAACAATACGGCAACCATACCCAACAGCAGCAACTGGTTGATAAAAAGACGCAGTACCTGCGCCTGGGTTGCCCCCAGGCAACGCATCATGGCGCAAATATCAAGATGGCGCCTGACGAAAAGGCTCGCAGCGAGTGCCATGGCAACCCCAGCCAGGACTACGGAAGTAAGTGCAGCCAATCCTAGAAAATGTTCGGCGCGCTCCAGTGCAGCTCTGGTTTCTGGGCGCGCGTCACGCACATCCTCAATTTTTTCACCCGTATTTAGCCGGCCTTGCAGCCAGTCGCGAAAACCTGAAACTTGAGCCGGATCACCCGCAAGCAGAATCTTGTAGCTGGCTCTGCTGCCCGGCAGGATCAGGCCAGTGGCCTGCAAATCTGCTGCATTGATCAGCGCGCGCGGTGCAAAACTGGCAAAACCAACAGACTGATCCACATCGCGCACTACCCGTGCCGCTATCTGCATTTGCAGTTCTCCGACACCAATCTTATCCCCGACATGCAATTCCATGCGCTGCAACAACCGGCTGTCTGCCCAAGCCGTACCACGTATTGGAATACCCTGTGCAGGATGCTGCGTGACACCTTCAACAATTTCAATATTACCGCGCAGCGGATAGCCTTCTTCCACTGCCTGGATTTCCACCAGAACATTTTTATGACCATAAACCACCATGCTCGGAAAACTGGTGGTCTCAACCACACGCAACCCCCGTTGCAACGCTTCGACACGGTACGCTAATGAAAATGGACGTGAAGAAACCAGGCGCAGATCAGCGCCCAGCAGGCTGGTGGCCTCCTGTTGCAGCGCTAAACTGACACGGTCAGCAAATAATCCTACAGTCGCAATGCTTCCTACCGCCAGCACCAGAGCGATCAGCAGCACGCGCCATTCCCTGGTACGCCAGTCCCTCCGCAGCATACGCCATGAAAGGAGCCAAATATTCACGACACAAGCCGTCCATTCGAAAGATGCAATTGGCGCCCGCATTTTTGCGCGAGAGATTTGTCATGCGTCACCAGAATAAGGGTTGTGCCCTGCGCACTATTCAATTCCTGCATGAGATCAATCACCTGGCCACCGGTAACAGCATCCAGGTTACCCGTGGGTTCATCTGCGAACAAAATTTTTGGCCGTACGACAAATGCGCGCGCTATAGCCACGCGCTGTTGCTCACCTCCCGATAAATGCCTGGGTAAATGGCCAAGACGCGCCTCCAGGCCTACGCGCTGCAAGGCGGCGGTTGCCCGCTCGCGCGCATCTGCCAAACCATGGAGCTCCAGCGGTAACATGACGTTTTCCAACGCGGTCAGCGCTGGCAATAACTGAAAAGACTGAAAGACAAAACCTGCAAGTCGTCCACGTATGCGGGCACGGCCATCCTCATCAAAAGAAAAAATATCCACCCCGTCAAGGTACACGGTACCATTGCTGGGAACATCCAGTCCGGCCAACAGCCCAAGCAGTGTGGATTTTCCCGAGCCGGAAGCACCTAGAATAGCCAGACTATCCCCTGTTTCGACAGAAAAACTGATATTGTTGAGAATGACGAGGGGCTGACCCCCGCTTTCTACTTGCTTACCCAGATCAATCGCCTGCAAAATGAATGCCATGAAATACTCCGCTTTCCTACAAACCGTTTTATTTGTTGTTTTCTGTCTGCTGTACGGTGTGAGTAACGCACAGCAGCAAACCATACTGGTATTTGGCGATAGCCTGTCTGCGGCATACCGAATGCCTCGGACCTCAGGCTGGGTCCATCTGTTGCAGCAGGAACTACAGCGCACTTATCCCCAGTACAAGGTGGTAAACGCCAGTATAAGCGGCGAAACTGCCAGCGGAGGAAGTCGGCGCATCGCTTATGCCCTGCGCCAGCACTCCCCAAGCATTGTCATTGTTGAACTCGGCGCTAACGATGGCCTGCGAGGCGCACCCATTGCCGATATCGAAGCCAACCTAAGCTCTATTATCCGGCAATCAGAGAAAAGCAACCGAAAAGTACTGCTGGTTGGAATTCAGATCCCACCAAACTATGGAAAACAATACACCAGTCAGTTCAAGGCAATCTACCCCAGGCTGGCGCAACGCCACCGCATAGAACTTGTGCCGTTCATGCTGGACAATATACAACCGGAACAATTTCAGGCCGACAATTTGCACCCCACCGCTTCGGCACAAAAGCAGATCATGCAAACCATCCTGGCCAGGCTAAAACTGCTTCTTTAAGGCTAATTTTCGTTTCTGCCAGTTGAATTTATCTAAACTTGATTTCAGTCTGTGCAATCAATTCCTGCAACCCGCTTGCCATCCCTGCACCAAAACGCTTTGCAAGACGCTCAGTAAGACCTTCATGGGTTGTAAAGTCAACAATATCCTCGGCCTTGATCACATCACGTGCCACACTTTCCAGGCTGCCCATTTCATCTGCCAGGCCAAGCTCGATGCTTTTTTTCCCGGTCCAAATCAAACCGCTGAACAAATCCGGGGATGAAGCCAGGCGCTGACCTCGACCCTGCTTTACAACCTCAATAAATTGCTGGTGGATATCCGCAAGCATTTTTTTAGCATGCTCCTTCTGCCCTTCATTGACAGGAGAAAACGGGTCCATGAATCCTTTATTCTTGCCTGCCGTCAGCAGACGCCGATCAACCCCCAGCTTTTCCATCGCACCCGTAAAACCAAAACCATCCATCAGCACGCCAATGGATCCCACCAGACTGGCTTTGTTGACAAAAATCTTGTCTGCAGCAGCAGCCACGTAATAGCATCCAGAAGCACATATATCCTCAACAACCACATATAATGGGATATCCGGGTATTTAGCGCGCAGGCGCAAGATTTCATCATTGATATAACCAGACTGCACCGGACTACCTCCGGGGCTATCCACCCGCAGAATCACGCCCTGGGTATGCTTATCCTTAAAGGCATCCTGCAAACTGGATATGACGCTGTCCGCGTTCGCTGCAGTTTCTGCTGCAATCACGCCATGCATATCCACCAGTGCCGTATGCTTTCCGCTTCGCGTCAAACCTGCATTTCCAATCCAGCCGGCAAGAAAGAACAGAAATATGCCCAAGTACCCAAACATCAGAATTTTGAAAAAAATACTCCAATGACGTGCGCGACGTTGCTCCTGCAAAGCGGACATCGCGAGTTTCTCCAGCACACCGCGTTCCCAGTTATTTTCTTGCTCTAACATTATTGTCCCTCAACATTTAGGCTGTGCCCTGAATACATAAAACCAACCACACACACCCATAAACTATACGTTTATGCAACATATACAGTAACGTCCGGCACGGCCCTGATCATGCATGCTCCTTGAACCACGACCGCAAACCCGTAAAATCATCCAGCAATGCCAAGGGCTGCATGGCAAGCAATTGCTCTGCCGGATGCGCTCCATGCGTCACTCCAATTGCGTTCACTCCTGCATTACGAGCCATCTGCAGGTCATGAGTAGTATCCCCCACCATCAGTACACGTCTTGCCTCGATTCCAATTTCATCCATTATTTCCAGCAGCATTGCCGGGTTCGGCTTGGAAAATGTCTGATCCGCAGTCCGGGTCGTATGAAAAAATGGCTTCATTCCGCTGGTCTTCATGGCACGCTCCAGACCGATCCGGCTTTTCCCCGTTGCAACAGCCAGCCAGTGACCGGCAGCATGCAATTCTGTAATGGTCTGGACCGCCCCTTCATACAACGACAGGGTGCCATCCTGCAAAAGATAATGATGACGGTAACGTTCTACCAGATCGCCGCGCTTACTCTCAGGCACGCCCGGAACGGCCTGGCGCAAAGCTTCATGCAACCCGAGCCCGATCACATGCTTGCAGACCATATCACTGGGCTCATCCAAACCCAAATCCCTGCACGCTGCCTGAATAGAACCAGCAATCACCCCGGTCGAGTCCATCACGGTGCCATCCCAATCAAACACAATCAAATCATAACGTTTTGCCATGTAATTCAATCAAAAATTCAATGATATATTCTAGCATTTTTGTCAGGAATACGCTTCCATGCACGCCCCATCCGGATACGATCCAGCTTTATGAGAAAAAAAAGCCCATCGGGAGCAAACATGACATGTTTTCACGGCTGCGTATGCTCTCTGGAAAAATTCGCATCTGTCAGCCAAGGCTGAAGTAGAAAATACCCCCCGGAAATGATTGTTGAAGTGATAGATCAACCCTGATGCTGCAACAAAACCAGATTCACTTGCACCGACTGGCATCCACCGGTGACAAATCATTTCTGTCCAGCCTGTCCAGAAAGCGCTGCAACTCAACGGGCAGGGGTGCCCGCAGCCGCAAAATTTCCTGGGTTAGCGGATGGGCAAAAGTAATACTGCAGGCATGCAAAAACATGCGCTTCAAGCCCTGTTTGGCAAGCAGCTTGTTCCCGCTGAAATTGCCGTACTTGTCATCACCCGCAATAGGAAAACCCAAATGAGACAAATGCACACGAATCTGGTGCGTGCGCCCGGTTTTCAACTCTGCCTCAAGCAGGCTATAACCCGGCCAGTTTCTCTGCAAGGTAAAAATGGTATGTGCAGCTTGACCATCGTCCCGCACCATCACTCTCTTCTCGCCATCCCGGGAAATAAATTTATGCAGAGGCAATTTCACGTGCTGCCTGGAATTCTGCCAGTTTCCCGCCACCAGACACAGGTAACGCTTGTCGTTTTTCCCTTCCCGGAACTGCTCGTGCAGTTGAACCAGGGCAGAGCGTTTCTTTGCCAGGAGAAGAACGCCCGTCGTTTCACGATCCAGGCGATGAACCAGTTCCAGGAACCGGGTTTGTGGCCGGGCGCTACGTAATTGCTCAATCACCCCGAAGCTGACTCCACTTCCGCCATGAACCGCAACCCCGGCTGGTTTAGCGATCACCAGCAGCGCTTCATCTTCATACAGAACAGGAAATTCAAGCGCCGGGACATAATCGCGGGCTCGCTCCTCTGCCACCCTGACTGGCGGGATACGAACCTGATCGCCAGCCTGCAGGCGATAATTCTGGTCAACACGTTTCTTATTGACGCGCACCTCCCCGCTGCGCAAAATGCGATAAAGATGACTTTTGGGCACACCCTTGAGAAATTTGCATAGAAAATTATCTATGCGCTGACCACAACTACCTTCGTCAATATTTGTCCAAAATACAGATTCTTTGCGTAAATGTTCCAATATGCTTATACTCTACAATAACGTGTTCGGGTATTCCTAATGTAACGCGTACTGGCTAACGGAAAAATGGGATGTAAATTCCCCATAAGTGACGAGCAGGCAACCATGCCGCCGCCCCGTAAACGCTATCCGGTTAATGTCACTCACCGGGATAAGCAGTGATAGTAATTGATTTACGCGCTCAAAGCACCTGTTGATTTTCTCCGTGTCGCCCCGAAAACCAACGCATCGGCGGCACCTGCAATTAGTAACAAGCTAATAACAGAGAATAATATCTTGAACAAACATCGACATCGCCATATCAGCAAAAATTGCATGGCCCTTATTCGCCTCCTCGCAAGCGGTTAACTATGTCTGGATTTGTTCTGCCCGTGTCAGAGCGCGGGAGAAAATATAATGAAACGCATGTTATTCAATGCGACACAAGCGGAAGAACTTCGTGTCGCCATTGTTGACGGTCAGAAATTAATTGACCTAGACATTGAATCCGCAGGAAAAGAGCAACGCAAAAGTAACATTTACAAGGCAGTCATCACCCGTATCGAACCCAGCCTGGAAGCAGCCTTTGTCGAATATGGCGGTACCCGCCACGGCTTCCTGCCATTCAAGGAGGTTTCACCCGACAATTACCTGAATTACGACGGCAGCGGCCGCCCCAGTATCCGGGAAGCATTGCGCGAAGGCCAGGAACTGCTCGTCCAGGTAGAAAAAGATGAGCGTGGCAACAAAGGAGCCGCGCTCACCACCTACATCAGCCTGGCCGGCCGTTACATTGTGTTGATGCCAAACAATCCAAGCGGGGGTGGCGTTTCGCGCCGCGTCGAAGGCGAAGAACGCAACGAACTGCGCGACATCCTTTCACAGCTTGAAATTCCTCCCGGGGCCAGCATCATTGCCAGAACAGCCGGAATCGGCCGGAATCTGGAAGAACTGCAATGGGATCTGAACTACCTCCGACAATTATGGGAAGCCATTGAAAGCGCGGCAAAAACTGAAAAAGCACCCTCGCTGATCTATCTCGAAAGCAGCTTGGTAGTGCGCGCAATCCGCGACTATTTCCACCCGGAAATCGGGGAAATCCTCATTGATACCGACGACATCTACCAGCAGGCGCGTGCCTTCATGAGCACGGTCATGCCCAACAATGTCAATGTAATTAAAAGATACCAGGATGACGTTCCCCTGTTCTCGCGCTTCCAGGTAGAGCACCAGATTGAATCCGCGCATGCCCGCCAGGTAAACCTTCCCTCCGGCGGCGCCATAATCATTGACCACACCGAAGCACTAACTGCTATTGACATCAATTCCGCCCGTGCCACACGCGGCACGGATATAGAATCAACTGCCCTCAATACCAATCTGGAAGCTGCGGAAGAAATTGCACGGCAAATGCGCCTGCGCGATTTGGGCGGCCTGATCGTGATTGACTTTATCGACATGGAAAGCTCCCGTAACCAGCGCGAAGTTGAGAATCGCCTGCGCGATGCCCTGCACTATGACCGGGCGCGCGTGCAGACCGGAAAAATCTCGCGATTCGGTCTGCTAGAACTTTCACGGCAGCGACTGCAGCCCAGTCTCGAGGAAAGCAACCACACCACCTGTCCCCGCTGCAACGGTATCGGCCATATCCGGGGTACCGAATCCTCTGCCTTGCATATTTTGCGCATCGTCCGCGAAGAAGCAATGAAAGAACACAGTGCCGCCATTCATGTACAGGTGCCATTAGATGTGGCCACCTTCCTGCTGAATGAAAAACGATCCGAGATTCACCAGATCGAATCCAGGCTGAAAGTAACCATTATGCTGATCCCCAACGCGCATATGGAAACTCCGCACTACACGGTAACACGCTTGCGGCAGGACGACATGACCATTGAGAACCAGCAGGCCAGCTACAAACTGGTAGCAGTTCCGGAATCCAACCAGGTTACCTCCAAAGCCAGCCAGGAAACCAAGCCTCCGCGTCCAAAGGCCGTCGTTCAAAGCATCACCCCGCCTCAGCCCGCCCCGGTCAGATCCGGCAGGGAAACAGTTGAGCCTTCTATTTTTACCAGGCTGTTAAACTGGCTCAAAACGCTGGGAGCAGAACCAGCACCCGAAAAACCAGCCGCCAAACCGCGCCCCGCTCAGCAACCACGACGTGAACGCGAGAATCAGGGAGGAAATCGCCAGGAAACCAACCGGACTGAAGGCAACCGCCAGCGTAACCCGCGTCGCGACCGCGAGGAATCTCAACCGCGTACGGAAAAACCGGTACAGGCTGCTCCTGCCAAGACCCAGGAACCACGTGCAGAACGTCCTCCCCGCCAGCCACGCCCGCCGGTAGAAACGGCAGTCATTGAAAGCATTGCGAAGGTTGCACCCATTCCGACTGCACCCACAGGAGAAAGTGGCCAAGGTACCGGACGCAAGCGCGGCCGGCGTGGAGGGCAGCGCGAACGCGAACGCCGCGAACAGCAACAGGCAGTCGGTCATTTATCCAGTGAACAGCAGGCTGCACAGCCTGAAGCTGTACAACAGATAGAAATCAAGCCAGTGGAAACCGCACAGCCGCTCGAACCGGCCACATCGCAAGGCACGCAGAATATACAACCCGTCCAGCCTTCGCTGAAACAGGTTGTTCACTCACAGAGCGAGGCCAGCACTGCAAGCAGTCCGGCGGAACCGGCAATCACGCCAGTCCAGGTATCTCCTGAAATCAGTCCGGCCAAGCCTGCTGAGGATATTCAGCATGCACCTGCAACGCTCCAAGTCGAAGCAGCATCTGTACCGGAAAAAATCGGATCCATTAATTCCGTTGAACGGGATTCAGTGCCGGCACAGGGTCTTGCCACTACCAGGGATGAAACTGGTTTAGTGCAGATCGAAACCGATGCAGCCAAGCGTGCAAAGACCATCGCCATTCAGGATGCCCCCCCACCGCCGGTGTCCCGCCGCCGCTCGCGGCCCCGTGAAGTTTACAGCATGGAAAACAGCGAACCGCTGATCCAGATTGAAACTCAGCATCCGGCGAACTGATCTGTAACTGTCTGCTTATACAGTTATCCGGATAAAAAGCCGCACAGCATGCTGTGCGGCTTTTTATTCCAGCTACCAAGCCACATCACCAGAAACCGCTAGCCAGAGGCCTGCCGGATATACCGTAACAACCCCTCTGCCGCGTCCTCCACCATATCCAGCACGCGCTCAAAACCCTCTTCTCCGCCGTAATACGGATCCGGTACTTCACGCTCGCCATGCCGGCTTGCATATTTCAGAAACAGTTCTAAACGTCCCTGTTCCTTTTGCGGGCACAATCGTTGCAAATTTTCCATGTTGGCATGATCCATGGCCAGCACATAATCAAAACGGGAAAAGTCGGAAATTTCAACCTGCCTGCCACGCAGCCCGCTCATATCGTACCCGCGCTTCATGGCCGCACGCTGAGTGCGTGTATCCGGCGGTTTTCCGATATGGAAATCATGCGTTCCCGCAGAATCAATCTCAATATGCTGCCCCAGTCCGGCCTCTTCAACGCGCACCCTGAACACCGCTTCTGCAGTAGGCGATCTGCAGATATTCCCAAGACAACAAAACAATACTCTGGTTTTCTTCAATTGCAGCACCTCAAACAACGAACAAAAGCTCATTGTAAGGTATCACGCAAATTTTTTGCCTTATAGCGGAGACAGAAACGCTCCTTCCCGCAACTTCTTCAGCTGATCACGCAATTCGCTGGCACGTTCAAATTCAAGATTTTTGGCTGCCTGCAACATTTCCTTCTCCAGGCGCTTGATTTCCCGGGCCAGTTCACGTTCACTCATCGCCAGATATTTTTGCCGCTCCTGTTCCGCTTTCAGTTGCGTGCGGGCGGCATCAGGCTCATAGCTACCCTCGATAATATCCTTGATGCGTTTCTGCACGCCCTGCGGGGTAATGCCGTGCTGCTCGTTATGCAATAACTGTTTATGCCGCCTTCGCTCCGTTTCATCAATCGCCCGGCGCATAGACCTGGTCATGCTATCGGCATACAGTATTGCGCATCCATTGATATGGCGTGCAGCGCGACCTATGGTCTGAATGAGGGCCCGTTCAGAACGCAGAAAACCTTCCTTGTCCGCATCCAGAATGGCAACCAGGGACACTTCGGGAATATCCAGTCCCTCGCGCAGCAGGTTAATCCCCACCAGCACGTCAAATACGCCAAGACGCAAATCACGGATGATTTCCACGCGCTCCACGGTCTCGATATCAGAATGCAGGTAGCGAACCTTGATGCCATGCTCGGTAAAATAATCGGTCAGATCTTCAGACATGCGCTTGGTAAGGGTGGTCACCAGCACCCGCTCTCCTCTGGCCGTGCGCAAGGTCACCTCGGACATCAAATCATCCACCTGATGCAAGGCCGGCCTGACTTCGATCCTTGGGTCGACCAGCCCCGTCGGACGCACCACCTGCTCTACCACTTGCCCGCTGTGCTCTGCCTCAAAATCAGCCGGCGTAGCAGAAACAAAGATGGTCTGGCGCATCACCCGCTCAAATTCATCAAAACGCAATGGCCGATTATCCAGCGCCGAAGGCAGCCTGAATCCGTAATTGACCAGGTTTTCCTTGCGCGCTCGATCCCCCTTGTACATCCCCCCGATCTGCGGAATAGTAACGTGGCTTTCATCAATAAACATCAGCGCATCCGGCGGCAGATAATCAATCAGTGTGGGGGGCGGCTCACCTGCCTTGCGCCCGGAAAGATGGCGCGAGTAATTTTCGATGCCCTTGCAAAATCCAATTTCATTCAGCATTTCCAGATCGTGACGGGTTCGCTGTTCAATGCGCTGCGCTTCCACCAGCTTATTTTCACGCTGAAAAAAGCAGATGCGCTCGGCCAGCTCCACCTTGATCGTCTCAATGGCCTGAAGCGTTGTGCTGCGTGGCGTAACGTAATGGCTGGATGGATACACGGTAAACCGCGGCACGCGGTTCAGAATATGCCCGGTCAGCGGGTCAAAAAGTGACAGGCTTTCCACTTCATCGTCAAACATCGTCAGGCGCAATGCATGCTCGCTGTTTTCAGCCGGGAAAATATCAATCACATCGCCTCGCACACGAAAATGGCCATGCGAAAACTCCACATCGTTGCGTTCATACTGCATTTCGGTAAGCCGCTTGATGGCTTGCTGCCTTTCCAGCTTCTCATGCTCGCGCAAATGCAACACCATGCCGTGGTAATCTACCGGATCACCGATACCATAGATAGCCGAGACAGTGGCTACAATAACCGCATCGGGCCTTTCTAACAGGGATTTGGTGGCCGATAGACGCATCTGCTCGATCTGCTCGTTGATACTGGAATCCTTCTCGATGAACATATCGCGCGCAGGTACATAAGCCTCAGGCTGATAATAATCATAATAGGAAACAAAATATTCAACGGCATTTTCCGGAAAAAAATCCCGCATCTCAGAATACAATTGGGCTGCCAGCGTTTTATTGGGTGCAATGATAATGGCCGGGCGCCCAAGCCGGGCAATCACATTCGCCATGGTGAATGTCTTTCCAGAACCGGTTACGCCAAGCAGTGTCTGGAATGACAGGCCTGCATTTATACCCTCCACCAGCTGCGCAATTGCGGCAGGCTGATCTCCCGCCGGATCAAACGGCTGGTGCAGCAAATATGGGCTATTGGGAAAATTCTTAATCACGGTATAATTTCAAACAGATAAAATATAATTAAATACATTTTAAAAACAGGACAGTTTACTCTGAATTGATAAGGATACCATCTTGGAACTTTCGAAACGCGTGCAGGCAATCAAACCCTCCCCCACTCTCGCCGTTACTGCACGGGCTGCCAAACTAAAGGCGGAAGGCAAGGACATTATCGGGCTGGGAGCTGGCGAACCAGATTTCGATACCCCGCAGCACATCAAAGATGCCGCCATCGCAGCCATCAACCAGGGGTTCACCAAATACACCGCGGTCGGCGGCACCCCCTCGCTGAAACAAGCCATCATCGCCAAATTCAAGCGCGACAACCACCTGGAATATACCCCCAGACAGATCCTGGTTTCCTGCGGTGGCAAGCAAAGCTTTTTCAACCTGGCGCTCGCCCTGATCAATCCTGGGGATGAGGTCATCATTCCGGCTCCCTACTGGGTATCCTATCCGGACATTGTTCTCATTGCCGAAGGCAAACCAGTCATCGTTCCGGCGGGAATCGCGCAAAATTTCAAGATGACCGCGGCGCAGCTGGCTGCCGCCATCACGCCCAAAACAAGACTGGTAGTCATCAATAGCCCCAGCAACCCTTCAGGCGCAGTATATAGCCTCGAAGAGCTACGGGCACTTGGGAAAGTACTGCGCCAGCATCCTCAGGTATTGATCGCAACGGACGACATGTATGAGCACATCGCGCTACAGGACGAGAAATTCGTAAACATCCTGAACGCCTGCCCCGACCTGTATCCGCGCACGATCGTTCTGAACGGCGTATCCAAATCCTATGCCATGACAGGCTGGCGCATAGGATATGCCGGAGGGCCGGAACACCTCATCACCGCGATGGAAAACGTGCAATCCCAAAGCACCTCCAACCCCACTTCCATTTCTCAGGTCGCCGCAGAAGCGGCATTGAATGGCAACCAGGACTGCATCACGCCCATGCTTCGTGCCTTCCGCGAAAGACACCTGTTCATCGTTGATGCGCTGAACAGTATTCCCGGCGTCCATTGCGTTTCAAGCGGAGGAGCCTTCTACGCATTCCCCGACGTCCGTGAGGCGATAGCCCGGTTACACCAGAAAAACATCATCAAAGAAGCCTCGGACGTTGCGTTATCCGAATATCTGCTGGAGCAAGCCGGGGTAGCCATCGTGCCTGGCTCTGCATTCGGCAGCGAAGGCTATATTCGCCTGTCTTTCGCCACCTCCATGGAAAACCTGCAAAATGCAATGGCTCGCATCTCCCGGGCATTGACTTGATTCTTTTTCTGCGCAAATTGCAAGAAAATACTTTTTATGCCCATACTTTATACTGGAAAAAAACCAAATTTTAATTACCCAAATTTAACAACAACCATGAGATTGCAGCATCTCACTATTGACTGAAAAGCCTACAACCATTACTATATCGGTCTCATCAATTCCCTGATAGCTCAGTCGGTAGAGCGACGGACTGTTAATCCGCAGGTCCCTGGTTCGAGTCCAGGTCGGGGAGCCAAGTATTTAAGCACTTGCGATAATTTCAATAGTGCTTTTTAATTTCAGGGTTACACTGGGGTTACTTTTGCATCAGTAAAAACTCTCAAGACTAGCTCTACCCAATTAACGGGGGATGAACATTCATCCGACCAGGTTAATTACACCGTTCCATCCGCACTGAGCCAAGACTTACATGCGGTAATTTTCAAAATTCCTGGTGCTGTGGCGACTTAATGCAAACAAATTAGGATGCTATGGGCTGCAATGAGCGCTCTAAAAGGAATTTAAATATACTACAAACTGAAATGGCGTATTTAATCATCTTGCATTAAGATATAACATATCTTGCATTAAGATATAACATCAAGATAAATCATGATGGAATTTGCCATGAGTGCCTCTATTCGCGAAAAATTCTCCTCCCAAGCTGCACCTGAGGTGCTGGCAGCTCTTCGTCAGCTTGCCGAAGCGCAAGGACGCCAGTTTCAAGCTGTACTTGATGAAGCCCTGCGTGACTACATTGACCGCCATCAAAAAGAACGTCCACGCCGGCATGTGATGACATCGTTCGCATCCAGCCTGGATGAATTTGACACTCTCTACCGTGAGCTTGCCAAATAAGCAGCGATGGGTGAACGAGATTTCCTAACCGTAGCAGATGTAATTGGAATACACACGATCCTAATCCAGCGTTACGGCGGTATCATGGGCGTACGCGACCCTGGCGCTCTCGAAGCCGCTCTATATAGACCGCAAACCGGTTACTATAAGGATATTGTGGCCGAAACTTCCGCGCTAATGGAAAGTCTGGGCGTCACCACCCTTTTATCGATGGCAACAAGCGTGTCGCTTTCGTAGCTGCCGATGTGTTCCTGAGAATCAATGGCTGGCATCTGCAGCGCCCACCAATGCAGATTCACACCGAGATAATTCAGATGTTCGAATCATGCACCTTCGACATCGCCCACCTGGAACCCTGGCTTCGCAGCTTTGCAAGAGAATCGACAGATAGTTAGGGAATGGTCGTCGGCAGCAAGTATTGAGTGGGATTGCCCGCAGACGGTAGCGCAACCACTCGTCTAGTTCTCTCCAGACGCGGGGCGTTTACGCCAACCTGAAGTACGCCTTCACAACTACAACCCCGCAATCTCCAAGTCACGCAGCAGCGCCGCCCCCCATCTCAATGCGATCCTCGGTATCGACACCGTTCGCTTGGGGAATGGCGCAGATACCGTTGGAAACCAAGTACTTGCTGGCCACCTTGTCAAAAGCCTGGCGTTGATCGGTCTGGGTGGACAAGTTGCTCAGACCCCAGCCGCCTTCAAGGCACCGGATCTGCAGCCCGCTGCGGCGCAGCTTCAAGTGACGTTCTTCGATTTGATCGCCAGGAAAGCAGCGCGGCCGGCCTTCATTGTCGATATGCTCTGGTGCAATGCCAGCTTCTTGTACCAGCGCCAACAGATATGCATCGTAGTGGTAACTGCGGCCGTCGCAAAAGTCGCTCTTGGGAATGCAAATAGCGTAACCCGCTCCATCAGCAATCACATAGTTCCCGGTAAATTCTAGCTGCGTGCTGCGCATGGCTGCATGCTTGGCCAAGTAGTAGCGCCAGTCTTTGGATGTGCTGGGGTTGTGGATAAATTGCTCGACCACGGTTTTCGCTGATTTGCCGCTGGCCATGTCGTCCAGCAGGGCCATCAGCGCACTGGAACTGGGGTGGGGATGCTCCGTTATAGCGGGCGCGCCAATAGTCTTCCCACAGGCCGGTTTGCCGTGATTTGGTGGCCCCCAGATAAGTAAAACGATAACCATTGCGGTGCTTGTAAATGCGCCCTTCATGCCCCTTGGCCAACAGCGCGGCGCTGATTTCTGGGGTGGGGCCGTTGTCAAACAAAGTAAAAAATTGTGCCGCACGCTGGGTGAAGGTGGCGGCGTCTTGCGTGGGCGCCAGTTCCTTGGGAAGCGCAGAAGCAATGTACCCCATTGTCACCATATTTGTGATGGCTACAGGAGTGCTATCGAATGGGAAACCCAGCTGAGTCGCATGGCTCGAAAGCTGACCTACTAGCTGGCCAATCCGCTCATGCAAAATATAGATTGCTTTTTCACGTCTATCCATTTCTTCTAAAGACAGGTCAGAATGAATATGTGCAGCGGCCTCCGTTGCTTTTGCGAGAACCATCGTGGACCACAACAACCAAGCTTCTAGCAGATAACTTTAAAACGTCTCCACTATGAACAAACAACAACTCGCCGCCAAAATCTGGGAATCCGCAAACCAGATGCGCTCCCAAATCGAGGCCAATGAATACAAGGACTACATCCTCGGCTTCATCTTCTACAAATACCTCTCCGACAAATTGGTGCGCTTCGCAAAAAGCCAAGACTTCAGCGACGAGGATAAATCAGATCACTGCCGGGGGTTGCGCAGACTCCACTACATGTCCAGCCTGCAGGTGCGAGACGCTCTATTAAGCACGGGACCAAGCCGCAATCTTTTATGAATCACCCTCGGCGGCTGGGAATCATAAACCTGCTGTGCGGATCTGGCCTGCCTGCCAACCATCTGCCTGATATGTCAGATCAGTGTCTGGTGTAATAAATAGTTCATTTTCAATGGGTACAATCCATAAATCATAATGATATGGTGCCGTAAAATGGAGAACGAATTTATTATGGTTTGGATCATGTTGGTAGCTGCCATTATCCTGGGGATCCTGTCCAAAACAGATGATGACTAGCCAGATTGGTTGAGACGAACCGTTTTTCTGTTCATCCCCTCGTTCACAATTCCCGCCATGATATGCTGGACCAGATTATAGAAAATGACCGGCACCATGACATTGGGGTAGGCGGATAAAGCCAGCGATGCCAGCACCAGCCCGGTTCCATTGTTATTCATGCCCAGTCCGAACATGAGCGAAACGCGCTCCGTTTGGTCTAGCCTGAATAGCCGGCTTAAACCATGACCGGCGGTGAACAGGGTAAGGCATAGCCCGGCGGAAACAGCCATTGCGATAACCAAGAAATCATAGTCCCGCTCCACCATGGCTTGCGGCAGAGATACGGCGGCATTGGAGTAGTTTAGACATAGCAAGACCATGCTGTTGACGAGCTTCAGGTAAGGCATGTATCCGCTAAGCCAGTTTTCGCTGGCGGTCCGGCGCAACGCGATGCCCAGCAGGGATGGCAGGACTACCCACAGCCCGAGGAAGGCGCCGGAGCCGTATGCCGCCAGCCCCTGCAAGACGCGCTCGAATTCCTCGGAAGCCATCTCGCTAAAAATATTGAATGAGGCTGGAGTGACAATGGGGCTGAAGACGGTAGAGAAAAAAACCAGGCCCAGGCTCAAAGCCAGGTTGCCGTTTGCATTCTGTGCCCATGCAGTGGAGGCTCCGGCAATGGGCATGGCGGCAACCAGCGCCATGCCGACGAGAACATACTGGGCTTCTACCGGATCGCTCCATAGTTGCATCAGCATCGTAACGCCAAAAATATAGCTAATCGGGATGGCTACGTTTGCCGCCAGGCCAGCCAGCAATACATGTTTCTTGCGCAGGATATTTTTTAACTGGGAGAACTGTAACCCCAGCCCTGCGTTGAACATCAGCATGGCAAGCATCACCATCAGCAGCGACAAGTTTGTTTTCTGCTGGTAGAGGGTAAGTTCGCCGAAGGAAACATTCCGGATCCACAGGCCAGGGGCGGGAAAGACCACGGCAATGACATATGCCGCGATCAAAAACCAGAGCAAATGACGGTGGAGTAACTTAGATAACGATTGTAATATCAATTTAGATAATCATTTCTGTTTTCAATGAAACGACTTTCAACTGAAACCCAAGAGTCCACGGCACCAAAACTAAAATTATAGCATCACTATAAAATCCTCCTGCATCCAATGTTAATCTGGATCTGGCCTGTAAGGCTGGAAACTACCGGACTATATTTAAATTCCCAGTACCCTGCCGTAAAATTTTCATTGACAGGTAGAGGCTTTCTTGGGGTGGATGGGAAGCATGGAAAATGAGCGGGAAAGGAGCCGCGCAGCCGGACAGGCCGAGCGGAAATCATCAAACAGTACGCGCAGTCGACCGGGCAGCAAAAAGCGAAGGGGCGGCGCTTTACCAGCCCCGTTTTGCTGCCCCTCGACGCAGGAGAGGGATGTTGACTTTGACTTGCGTGGCGGGATTTACCCGGACCGGGCGCAAGACATAAAGGAACTTATGCGAACCCGGAGGGCGGGAGCCTTCCCGGCGCTTGCGCTTTGCATAAGACGCCTTTATGTTAATTCCCGGCACACCTAGGGAAGCCCTTATATGGACGCC
>NZ_CAJNBL010000040.1 GCF_905221025.1 Candidatus Nitrotoga fabula | reverse complement strand
GGCCGGAGTAGAGACAGGTCATTTCGAATTTCCGGAATGTCTGGTATGCCAGACGGATATAGCCGTCCCGGGAAAGGTGGATAAGGCCGGAGCTTTCCTGCCTGAGATGGTTTGCTGGTTGCTGATGGTAAGGTGCCATGGGATTTTCTCTCCTGAAAATTATCAACAAAGTGGAAAAAGAAGTAAGATAATACTGTTAATGTACATTTGACTATGCTGTCAAATATTACAGTGATATTACAAGTGCCTGAAATTAAGGCATTACTATTCAAAGCGGGAATAATGAAAACTTGGCAAGAGGAACAGATCCAGTCGCTGTTGAATTGTGATTCCGCAACAGATCTTTTTGAGCGCATCCAATTGCTGGCGCATGAACTTGGTTTCGATTACTGCGCCTATGGCATTCGCATGCCTCTGCCGATCTCTGCCCCCAAAACAGAGATGTTCAATAATTATCCATCTGGTTGGCAAGCCAGCTATAAGGCAAAGAACTATCTGGCAATTGACCCGACTATTGCACTTGGAAACCAAACAACACTGCCTTTCATCTGGTCGGATAAACTATTTTCATCCGCACGTGATTTGTGGGAGGACGCCAGGGCGCACGGGCTTGAACATGGATGGGTGCAATCCTGCAGGGATGCACAGGGCATCAGCGGAATGCTGACACTGGCACGTTCCGGGGAAAAATTATTGACCAGCGAGCTACGCGCCAAAACTTCAGAATTAAGCTGGCTTGCGCAAACTGCTCACTTTGGCATGTCGCGTTGCCTGACAGCCAAAATGTTACCCGAAGCCGGGATGACACTTTCCAGCCGCGAGATCGAAGTGCTGCGCTGGACAGCAGAAGGTAAAACATCCAGTGAAGTTGCAGACATACTGAGGATCGCTGAGCGCACAGTCAATTTTCACATCAACAATGCCATGGTCAAGCTGAACGCCAACAACAAGACCGCTGCTGCCATTCGGGCAGCAGTTCTTGGACTGCTGTACTAAAAGCACCTGGATATGTACAGTCAAAAGCCAAGGCAGTTTTTCAGCACAGGGTGCCTGTAAGCCAAGAACATAGTATTATTTGTTTGAGCTGTCAGCTCCCACTTTCACATGTAGTACGCGAAAATTCTCAAACAATATGGGATCCGGAGGCAATGGTAATGGTTGCGACTGTTGTATAGCTCGTTCCACCATAAAGTCGTACGCCACGCTACCACTCGATTTAAGTCTTTTAACACTGGCTATCAATCCATCCTGATTGATAGTCACACTGAATCTCGCAGACATTCTGGCAGGAATTCCGTGTAATTTCACGGTGTTATGACGAATCTTGGTAACAATTTTTTCTTTATAGTTCATTACCGTTTGTCGATCAATTTCACTTAAATTCTGATGGAATTTAATCCACTCGTCCCGTGCTATTTTCTCAACATTAAGCCTTTCTTCCCTCGCCATTTTTTCGACAGCAATTCTATCCTCTCTTGCCTTTTGCTCAGATTTAATTCTTTCGTCCCGCGCCATTTTTTCGGCATCATGTCTTTCGCTTGCATTTTTTTCACTCGCATTTAAAATCTCTTGCTGTTCCCGCTGCTCTGCCTCCAGAATTGCTTCCTGTTCCTGTTGCGCAGCCCTGGCATTTTTTTCGCTTTCCTCCTTTTCTGCCTGCGCCACTAGTTGCTTCAATTCGGTCTCAATTTTATATTCTTCTGCAATTCTGGCTGCATTGATCTGGGCCTGCTCATCCACTCTAGGTTCATCCAGCTCTACACTCTCTATATCGGCAACAGGAGCAGCTACAAGCAGAGCCTCTTCTTCTGCAACCAACTGTTCTTCTGAAAAATTTTCAAAAACCCGTTCCTGATCTGCTACCTTGACTTCCTCCCTTGCTTTCGCATTTTTCAAAGATTTCGATCTCTTCTCTGCCCTGGTTTTCATTTCGGACTTCGACTGTTTCCAGGTCTTGGTTTTATTTTCCGCTCCAACAGCCTTTTTTTCCAGCTCAGGCGACACTTTCACCTGCACATTAGCTAGACCATTGGCAGCCATAAAAAATGAAATACTTGACGCAACCCCTTTGAAATGAAAGGGCGCTCGCACTGCATTGACCTGGGTTTCTCTTGTTACATCACTGCGATGCAAGTTCATAGAATCTTCAATGTAACTCCCGTTGGGCACAATTTCTGCCAGACAAACAGCGCTGATCGTAAACAGAAGCAAAAAGGAACACCTACAAACAAACTTAATCATAGATAATCCCCCATCACATGAGATTCGGTTGGAATTGTAGCCTTCCAACCGCGACCTTACATCCTGAAACAGATACTAACCTGCTACAGCCGCCGTTTGTAAACGACAAATTGCAACCCGATATCAATCTTATACAGGCGTTTACTTCCAAATATTGGAAAGTAATGAATAGAGAAAGTTCAACTTGACCCTTTTAAAAATAAGCACGCAGGAAGGTTCAGAAAATCTTTTTTTATTGATGAACAACCGATTTTTTTGCACTTAAACCCATACCCCCTATAGCTCAGCCACAAAAAATTCATTTGCACCATGATGCACACAACGGACATATTAGAAAACCATGCTTCTTTGCATGTCATCAGAATGAACAATGACAGTTATGCACAGATCGTACCGAAATAATGATCCATTCAACAGCGCTGCAAGTTATACAATTGTAGTAGATACATCTTACATACAATCTGAATTCAACCACGCTGATTCAGAGTATCGGTAATAATACCGGTTTTGTGGCATGGATTATCTGGTTGGAAAATTCATATGCATGCCTTGCATAATAACGCCATGAGTCTTTTTTGTTGAATTTACAGATTGCCAAATCTTTTGCACATATGAAATTTTGATAATAAATACTTTACGATATTTAACAAAAAAATAAAATCCAATTAAGTTCGTTAAAAATCTTCAGAAATATGCCCACCCCCGCTTTTTTCGCTGTTCTTCGTGATGCCAGCAAGTTGGCTGCTGCAGCTGCAGATGACCTTGCTGCTCAAGGCGCAAAAATAGCTGCAGCAACCGATGATGTAGCCATTTTAGCTGCCAAAGCTGGCGTTAAAACTTCCGGCGTAGCTGGAGATGATCTGGCTGTCGGTGCTGGTCAAATTTCGGGAATTTCACCGAACAGGGAACTAGCTGCACTCTGGCGCATCACGAAGGGTAGCGCACGAAATAAAATTTGGCTGGGTGCTTTGCTGCTTATCGCCGGACACCTCCTGCCCGATGCAATTACGGTTGCACTTGTTATCGGGGGGCTCTATTTAGCCTATGAAGGTGGTGAAGGCCTTCTGAGCATGTTGCACCCATCACCTGATACCGTCATAGAACCCCCAATGTCCGAAGACGAGAAGGTTCGGGGCGCCATCAATACTGACAGAATTTTAAGCTTGGAAATGGGAATAATTTCCCTCGCTGCAATCGGAGATGTCTCTTTAAGCTATAAAATTGCCGTACTCATATTGGTTGGCTTCGTCATGACAGTAGGTGTATATGGGCTCATCGCAGTCATCATCCGTTTGGATGACATGGGACTCGCTTTGGCACGTGCTGACAATGGCCTCAAAAAGAAATTGGGCTACAGGATGGCCAATGCTGCGCCCATAATTCTTAAAATTCTCGGTCCATTAGGCATGGTTGCAATGATGGCCGTGGCCGGGGGCATCATTACCCATATATTTCATATAGAATTTCCACATTGGACAATCGGTCTGCTCGGGGATATCGCATGCGGCACCATTGTTGGCCTTATACTGGCTGGAGGTCAGCATTTACTGCTTAAAATCAAAAATTCATTTACTGCTGGAACATGAAGAATACCCCGTTCCCTATATATTTCACCATACTGCAACAATACAGGAGCTCATAATGCCAACTTACACCCGTAAAACCATTGATCAGAAAATCGCCGATGCCAAAGCCAAACTGAAAAAACTTAAAACTCTTAAATCCGGTAAAACACCTGCTGTAGCATTAACTGCCCAGAGCGAAGGGATGGCCCAACTACTAACAGAAATTACTGCAGTCGCTGCAACCCATAAGACAACCATAGCCGAAGTAATCATGGCAGTTGCAAGAATTAAAAAAACTGGGTTAAAAATAGAGAATACAAAACAAACCCGATCTAAATCATTTGACATGATTGGACAGTAAATTGCAGGTGCTCGGTTCTTCTGCCACTTGGCCCGTGCTGCCGGACCTGTTTTTTACATGATAATCAGAATGATATAAAAACCTGATCTTATGCGTTGCCCGCATGACGCCGCAGGAAGATGGCACGAACCCGAACATATTCTATTCAATCGTTACAAAGTGAGTCCGATTGCTGGAACGCACCTCGCCGGGTTCAGAACAAGATCGCGACCCCACCGCAGTAGTCCGACATGCCAAGGATGGAACTTTCAATTTCCTCGTAGCTCTACTGCACTCTGACAAATAGCCAATACTAAAAATATTGCAATCTACTAAAATGGGCACACAATACAAGTCACAAAAAAATTCATTGAAAAATACAGCTTCTTCAGAAACACTTTCAATTGATTGATATCATTGTCATCCATTTTGGGTAATGATGCGTTGTAACTGCATCTCTCCGGAGAAAAAGGAGTTTTACCATGAAACGATTTCTATTCGCAGCAGCAATTGCCATTTTCTCGGTTCCGGCATGGGCTTCCGATGTTGGAGTTGGAGTATCCATCAGCATCGATCAACCCGGCATGTATGGACGGATCGACATCGGAAATTACCCTCGTCCTCCAGTTTTCTACCCTGCACCAGTCATTGTCCAGCCAATGCAAGTAACTCCCCAGCCGGTTTACTTGCATGTACCGCCAGGCCACCGGAAAAACTGGCATAAACATTGCTACCGATATGGTGCTTGCGGAATGCCTGTCTATTTCGTTCAGGACAACTGGTATAACAACGTGTACGCCCCTGGCTTCTATGGATATGAAAATGCCGGATGGGGGGGATATGGCGGTTATTATGACGGAGGAAGAAATTATGACGGTAGATATAACCGTGGGTATGACCGGAAAGTCAAGCATCACCACCATCATCATGGTCATGACCGACGCCATGGAAAAGGTCACGGCAGGGACTGAATCACTTACTACGGACAATACGGGGCAGCCGAGCACTAATTTTAAAGGCGCGGCTCTCGACAGAGCACGATTATCATAGCGGCATGGTTCAATGATTGGGATGGGTCACTCCATCCTCCGGTATTTCCAGTATTAATGTTTTGCCTGCTTGTACGTTTACTCCCGAAATTCCAGAGTAGAATTCATTGGGTCATACCGAAGCTGTTATTCTCGTTCTCACATCTCTCCGAGAAATATTTCCGGCTTGGGTTCATCCCACGCTTGATTGCCAGTCACTTTGATGGCTATAGGGTTACTCAATTTGAAACACCGTATGACTGCCATATCTGTATTCTATATCACACCTCCATTCGGGTGGCATATTGTCGCAGCTAAAGCCGGTGGTTTAAACCTTGTGATTGATAATTAACTCCTAGCCCTCCGGCACAAGCCATACCACCATTTTCAGCACCATGCAACACCTTGACTATTCATATGAATAGTCAATCCTAAAGATTTTGGATATGAAAAGTGATATATTCCAAACAACGGATTAGCCGCTGATATTTTAAGTCGGATTTATTCATCCTGTTTGAGTACCCCATTCCCCAATATGCAACCATGTTATAAGCCTAATTCCCTGGCTTCCTTAAGGAGCGCTTGAAACTCGCCAGAGCCAGGAGCCAAGTTAGCAGTCGGCTCCATGTTGCGGCAAAAACCATTTTCATCCCAGGAAACATTAAATGTGCCCGCAGGAACTTTCAGGGTTCCGATAAAAATATCCGGTGGGTCTGATTCAATACTTGTAATCGTGGCATCGCCACCACCAACAGTTTTAATATGCACTGGAGGATTAAGTGTAAAAAAACGCATTGCTTACTCCTTTGAATTTTATCTTAATATTTAAAAAAACCTGTTTTCTACCTGCTCTAATGCAATGTTTATTTGCACCATATAAATTCATACTCGTATACCCTAATCTTCTCGATATACTCAAAAAAATTCATTAAGAATTCCATCATAAAATCATTACCCCACAATTTCAGTATGCTTTACATATTTTCGCTTACGCCGATCCATCCATACGTCCTGTCAGGAATCGCAGTACAACTTCAGGTCAGATATCAAAAATTTGACCTTCATGCCCAATAAATTGACATTATGTCGCTTAATGAAATACATGCACACCAAATATTAGCGGCATTTCAACACCGTTACAATTTCATTATCATGGATTATTTATAAAATTGCAGCGACCTGCTAATGATTTTTGTCATCAGGGCCATCCCCAGGACTAAGAAAAGGATACTGAAAAATGTTGCACAAGACAGGTTTCAGCAATGTAACACTTATTAATATTGTACTGACCACCGCCGCAGTCTTTACGCTTTTTATTACTTTCAATTTGTACATTTTTTCTGAAAAGAAAATAGATCGCGCCAACGAGCAACGGCTGATCGCGCTTCAACTTGTCGATCAGTTACGTCAGTCATCCAATGATCTAGCACGCATGGCAAAAATCTACCTGATGAATGGAAACCCCCTCTATAAGCGTTTCCATCAGAACATACTGGACATCCGTGATGGCAAAATTTCCAGACCGGACGGATATTTCTATGTTTATTGGGACATGGTGCTCGGGAATGCAGTCTCCCCGCCTGCCGGTGACCGTCAGGGTACAGCATTACTGGATTTGATGCGCCAATCTAATTTGACTGATGAGGAACTGAGCAAACTAACCGATGCGAAAAACAGTTCAGATAGCTTGGCCAAACTGGAACAGAAAGCAATGGAACAGGGTAAAGCAAATAACAGCACAAATGCAGCTGACAGATACAAGCAAGCATTTCAAATCCTGAGTGATGAAAATTATCACAAAGCCATGGCTAAAGTCATGAAACCCATCAACGACGTCTACCTTTTAATCAATAAAAGAACGCTGGCTGCCGTCAATGATGCCGAGAAAAATGCCTTCCAATTACGACTGGGTTTAATTGTAGCCGCACTTGCAGTCTCCCTCATGCTCTGGAGATCCTATGCGTCCCTACACGCAACGCTCGGTGGCTCTGCCGACGAAGTACAAGCGCAGATCAGCAAAATTGAACGCGGTGACTTTTCCACAGACACCACCATCAAACCCGGCATGGAAAACAGCGTGATTGCCGGCCTCTCAAGAATGCAAAACACGTTGCAGGCCAATGAAATTGAAAGAAAAAGGACAGAAGCCGAACTTCGAATCGCTGCAGTAGCTTTCGAATCGCAAGAAAGCCTTATGATCACCGACGCCAGCGGAATAATTCTGCGAGTCAATAGGGCTTTTACCGAAACCACCGGCTATACTGCTGAAGAAGCTGTGGGGCAGACCCCGCGGCTGCTCAAATCTGGCCGTCATGATACAGATTTTTACCATACGATGTGGGAGACCATTACCCATACTGGGACTTGGCACGGAGAAATCTGGGGACGGCGCAAAAATGGAGAGCTATATCCTAAGTGGCTTACAATTTCCACTGTCAGGGGAGAAAACAATAACATTACTCATTATGTAGGTTCCTACATCGACATCACTGAACTCAGCAACGCTAAAATTGCTGCAGAAAATGCCAGCCGTGCCAAATCGGAATTCCTTTCCAGCATGAGCCACGAACTCCGTACCCCGCTCAACGCCATCCTTGGCTTTGCCCAGTTGCTGGAGCAGGGTCCGCCTGCGCCGACCCTAATTCAGACGGGGCGAATCAAGGAAATTGTTCGCAGCGGCTGGTATTTACTGGATTTGATCAATGAAATTCTTGACCTGGTGGCAATCGAATCCGGCAGAATTTCACTATCGCTAATGTGGATACCACTGCACGATCTTCTTCTGGAATGTGTAACCATGATGGAGACACAGGCGAAACTGCGCAACATTACCATCAGCTTTTATCAGCCCGACCAATCACTGCTGCTTTATGCTGACCGGATTCGTGTAAAGCAAGTTTTGATCAATTTTCTTTCCAATGCGATCAAATATAACTGTGAAAACGGAATAATTGAAATAGCCTGCAATCCTGCAAGTACCCCAAATCAGGCTCGCATCAGCATCAGGGATACCGGAAAAGGATTACCTGCGAACAAACTGGAGCAACTGTTTCAGCCATTTAATCGCCTGGGGCAGGAAACCGGCCCAATAGAGGGTACGGGCATCGGCCTGGTACTGGCAAAAAAACTTACCGAACAAATGGGTGGAACCATCGGTGTAGACAGCACGGTAGGCACAGGAAGCGTCTTCTGGTTCGAACTTCCGGCAAGCGGCGGTTTCCTGACTTGTTAAAAAAATGTACTGGCTCAAACACGAAGTTCCTGCTGATTTAACTCGACAGTAAAGGCTATCTTCCAAACAGCCTGAATTGAAAATCATCTAAGCACGCTGGCTGTTTGAAGACCAGCATGTATGACTCCTGCACTGCAATAACAGAGAGATGAAAGCATTACCAAACGGACACTGATCCACCTTAATTAATTCAGGCCCATACTTTCCAAGATAGAAACGGCAGACACTGGCACCACCCTGTTTTCAGGGTACGATTAACAGGAACAAATACTTAATCATCGTCTGCGCAAATCCACAACATGTGGCACTGAAGATTTCCAACGACCTGGAAAAACCAACAATGCCCTACTTTCAGATCAAATCGAAACTACCAAATTACACATGATTCTTGTTTCATATTTGTCCACAACAATCTGTCTATGGATCATAGCAGGCATTCCAGGGTTACCCCTTTAAAACCTGCTTCATCATTTTGCCCATTTCCGCAGGATTACGGGTAATGTGTATACCGCATTCTTCCATCACTGCCAGCTTGGCCTCTGCGCCTCCCTGTCCCCCGGAAATAATTGCCCCGGCATGCCCCATACGTTTGCCCTGAGGGGCTGTAATACCCGCAATGAAACCAACCACAGGCTTTTGCATATTCATCTTGATCCAGCGCGCACATTCCTCTTCATCACTGCCGCCAATTTCTCCCACCATTACCACTGCATCCGTTTCCGGATCATCGTTGAACAACTTCATTACATCCAAGTGTTTCATGCCATTGATCGGATCACCGCCAATTCCTACGCAGGAAGATTGCCCGAACCCTAGCTCTGTCAGCTGCCAGACTGCCTCATAGGTCAGCGTTCCAGAACGGGAGACCACTCCAATGCGACCCTTGCGGTGGATATGACCGGGCATGATACCAATCTTGATTTCATCCGGAGTGATCAATCCGGGGCAATTCGGGCCAATTAACAACGTCTTTTTACCTTGCATTTTATAACGTGTACGCAGCATGTCGTGTACCGGAATACCCTCCGTAATGCATATCACCAGTTCCATTTCTGCCTCCACGGACTCGTCAATCGCGGCGGCAGCATGGGCAGGGGGCACATAAATCACCGACACACTAGCCCCGGTTTCCCTGCGTGCCTCTACCACGGTGTTGAATATTGGTATACCTTCATAGCTTTGCCCGGATTTTCCTGGAGTAACCCCGGCAACAAAGCAATTGGCTCCGTTTGCATAATTCTTGCAGTGCATAGTATGAAACTGGCCGACCTTCCCTGTCATACCTTGGGTGATAACTTTGGTATCCTTATTTATCAAAATGGACATGACGCTCCCTTTGCGGCTGCAACAGCTTTCGCTGCCGCTTCTGCCATATTGCCGGCCGAAATAACGGGCAGACCGGATTCAGCGAGAATTCTTTTCCCGATCTCCACATTCGTGCCTTCCAGCCGCACCACTAAGGGCACATTCAAATGAACCTCGCGCGCTGCTGCCACCACGCCTTCGGCAATCACATCACATTTCATGATCCCGCCAAATATATTAACCAGAATAGCCTTCAAATCCGGGTTTTTTAACATCAGCTTGAATGCCTCTGTAACTTTTTCCTTGCTCGCCCCCCCGCCAACATCCAGGAAATTCGCCGGCAATCCTCCATACAATTTGATGATATCCATGGTTGCCATGGCTAATCCGGCACCATTTACCAGACAACCTATATTCCCATCCAGCGAAATGTAACTTAAACCAAATGCCGAAGCTTCCACTTCGGCGGGATCTTCTTCATTCAGATCACGTAACGCTACAATCTCCGGGTGACGAAATAACGCATTACTATCAAAATTAATTTTTGCGTCCAACGCCAGCAAATTCTTATTTTCCGTTAGCACCAAAGGGTTCAGCTCCACCAACATTGCTTCTTTTTCAACAAAAGCACGGTACAATCCATGCAGACAGATACGTACCTGATCCAGTGCATTAGCTGGCATGCAAATCAGCCTCGCAATATTATCAATCTCTCCATCTGTCAACCCTGTCCCGGGATCTATCCATACCTTATGAATTTTTTCAGGCGAGCGGACAGCAACAGCTTCGATCTCCATCCCCCCTTCACTACTTGCCATTAAAACAATACGCTGCCTGCTCCGATCGATTACCATTCCTACATAATACTCTTTTGCAATCTGCACACCCTCTTCAACCAATACCTGCCGAACCTCTTGCCCATCTGCATTTGTCTGATGCGTAACCAGTTTCATCCCAAGAAACTTCCCAGCAAACTGACTTACTTCCTGAATCGTATTCGCCACTCCGATTCCGCCCCCCTGCCCGCGCCCACCAGCGTGAATCTGAGCTTTCACCACCCATCTGGAACCGCCCAGCTGCTGTACTGCAGCAATGACCTCGTGCTCACTGAAGCAAACAACTCCTCTCGGCACCGAGACACCATACTGGCGCAGGATGTCCTTGGCCTGATACTCGTGAATTTTCATGTTTAATTTCTTACCCTAATTTCGCACGCTAACCAGATAATACGCTACAGACACAATCTTACCGAATTATTCTGCTAAAGGCGGTACAAAGTGATCTTCTGCATAAAGTTCACGATTCAGGTGATATGCCAAGAGATGGAAAACGAATGGCCAATTGGGTATATGGATAGTCTTATAGTTAACACTTATAGGACACCAGGAGCCTTCGATTTCTGAAGGCGCGTTAAGTATGCTGCTCTAAATAACCTGAAAAATTTCGCCCGGGCAGCGATAAAAGAACCATCATGAAGATAAATTCGATACAGACCGCTTACAATTTACTCATTTTCTTACCTGAAATCCTCTTGCTGACAGATTTCAGGAACACTGTCCCTAAGCCAGCATATATTTCCGGCTATGCAGCAAGAGTGACTGCTCCCTTCTCACATCAGATGAATACAATTCCAGATATTTTCCGGGCACGGTTATCGGCTTACGCCAAAACAACCATTCCTGAAATTTTGTATTATTTAATCAATAAATTATTGTGCAGGTGCATTTATTATTGCTGGCTGATTGCCTGAGCCGGGGGCAGGCTGCGGTGCAACCCTCATCCAACCTCCTGAACATTGCTGAACATAGGGGTAATAAGCTTTGGTATCCGCGCAGTAATACCACCAAGATTGCTGAACGTTTTGAGAGACATTTCCAGGAGAAGTCTGGATATTGGTTGTTTGCGGACTATCGCTTCGTTCAGTATATATTACTGGGGCAGACTGAACCTGTGGGTAATATGCGGGGGCAGGATAATAATACGGCATTCCCCCGTAATATGGATAACCATAATATGGTGCTCCGAAATACGGGGTCCTGTAATATGGATAATAGCCAAAACCAACAGGCGCTCCGAGATAAATGCCGAAATGCCCATGGCGTCCCCCGGCAAAAGCAGTCCCGATGGTCGATACACACAATAAAAGAATCGTGATAATCATCACAGGACGGTTTATTTTCGAAGTTCTCATGATCTCCCCATATTTTCAAGCACGAAAAATTGATTTATGAATTACCCTCTGCCTGAATCGTTATGCTGAACAAGATCAAACAATTCCAGGTTCGAGTCCCAGGCAGGTTATTCTTAGAAAACGCAGTATTCAAACAACCGTTGACCAGAATTTATCCTTAATGAAGTTATTCTTTCACGTGATCAATACATTTGAAATGAAAAACTATCTTACTTGGATACTGGGCATACCTATCAGCCTACCACCAAAGGCCAGCCAAGAATCAAGCCAGATCCTCACCCTTAATCAAACTGGCCAGCAAACATGTTCATAGACTGAAAATATTTTTTTCTCCTGCACGACAAGTGAAATTCTATTTAAGTCCAGATGTCGCAATAAATGGGCGTATCCGTAATCCAGAATTATCCAACCCTGAAAACTAAAATTCGATTGACTTCCTGAGCTACAGAAACTCCGGAGACATCACCACACGCAGTATGATTTCTAGCCTGCCTTCACGCACGCGACTGCTAAGCCACCATACACTGCCCTTTTTTACAATCCAGTTTTCCTCAGTTCCAGAAAGCAAGGTAGCTGCGATACGCCCCATAGTAGGTTGATGCCCGACCACAACCACCGCACCCACAGTTTTCGGCCAGTCTGTTATCTCCAGTACCGATTCAACCGATGCCCCGGTCCCAACCTCTCCACGGGTTTCGAACTGCCGATTCAGGGCACACGCAGTCTGCTGAGCCCGTTTTGCAGGGCTGACCAGAATACGTGCATCTTCCGGAAGTTGGGATGCAAGCCATCGCCCTATCTGCTGTGCCTGCCGTTCACCTTTTGCGGTCAGTTTCCTTGCCTCGTCCGGCATGCCATATTCAGCGTCCGCATGCCTCCATAAAATCAGATCCAAACCGCCCCCCAAAAACTAAAAAAATCAGCCTGCATAGTGGATACATACCCGTTATTCACAAATTATTCAGAATTCAAGTACATCACCGCGCTTCAGCATTACCGGGCGCAACACGCCTATGGCTGCATATATCTCACGCATGGTTTCATCCTCCCTTCCAGGTTCCATGTGAACGACATAAATATCTATATTGCGCCGAAACTGGCGCAATGCAAGCACCAACAAATCAGGGGTCATGTGGCCGGAGATCCTTGCTCCCTCCGCATTACTGTTCAGACACGTGCTCTCAATGATCAAGCCAGTAAGGTTGTCTATCGCTTCAAGCTTTTTCCAGAACGCTGCGCACAGGGTAGTGTCCCCACTGTAGACCATGCTTGTCCTGCCGCTGTCCAGTTGGTAACCCACTGCCGGCACGGAATGTTGAGCTGGAAGTGGAATAATGCCACAAGAACCAATCTGCATCTTCCGGCCCACTTCAACTGGATCAAACACAATGTAAGGATTACTCGGGCTTGGCATGACACTGTAATCAGGCCATAAAATAAAATTAAAGAGACACTTTTTCAGCATCGCTATAGTTTCCGGCAACGCATGGACAGTAAGCGGTCCTTGACGCAAATTCAGAGTGGCATCACATAGAAAAGGCAAGAAAGCTACATGATCCAGATGGGAATGAGTAAGAAACACATGCTCAATCGCCATCATTCGTTCCAGGCTCAGATCACCCACACCGGACCCGGCATCAATAAGGATCCCCTGCCCCACAGCCAGCGCCATGGTACGCCGATCCCCCCCGATACCTCCACTGCAGCCCAGAACTTCAAGCTTCATGCTGTTTCCCTGACATTGATAATATTTGCTATAGACTTTAAAAAATCAAAAACACCCCTTATTTTCAACGGAATTCCTATTGCCAGAACGGTTTTCTCCGCATGAGCTCACTCCATACTAAATGCATTTTTTGCAAGCCACACCTGGCTGAACAGACAGTCCATCCGTAAACGATACCCGCGCCATACCCACGGGTAACATGCAGTTCGCCAAGCAGTCTCTGTGTAACCACAGCATCATTCAATTCTCCAAGCGAGTCCTGCAGCGCAGCCAGTACCGAAAGAAAATGTCGGGCTCGCTTTCGCGGATAAAGACAAGCAAAAAACTCTACAGCATAACGAAGCTTCTTGGCCGCTATGCGTAGGGAATGATATTCAGCCGGACTCATCGCAGCATATTTGCGTCCCTTGCGACGTAGACATTTGTACTGGCGGGAGAGAATCTGCCCGGCCAGCCTTTCTAATATCGCGGCCCTTTTTCCATCCTGGTCTGCCTGACGCACGGCTATGAGCCCGAGTTTCAACACCAGCCGTGTGTAACGCTGCGACAGAACTGCTCCGACCACTTCCTGATACTGGGCATGACATAACCCGACAGCATTTTCCCGCAACCTCTGCAGCGTCTGATTATCAGACATCTCATTAGCAATTTGCGGTAGCGTCTGGCTGATGAACACATCCCAGTCCCTTGCTTTCCCAAGGCAGCCCATCAGCCATCGCAATTCCTCCATTACATTATCGGTGGCATCAGGCAGCCGAACAGCCAACCACCCGAGGATCATGTGCAATCTTCGGGTCGCGACATGTGCCTGATGCAGATATTCCGGATTATGGATTCGCCCAATTTCCGCCACATTGCCCTGCAGTTGCCCGATGCACTCCCGTACAATACACCGGAAGGCTTGCTCTGCAGACATTTCTGATACCAGTTCAACCTCCCGCGACATACGGGGCAAGGGCAATTCTCCGCCATGAAGACGATATCCGCGCTCGGCCTTGCTTACGTCTTCTACCCGAAGAAAGACATGCTCCTGTATGGCTAGGGCCACCTCGAACAAACTTGATGCAGCGCCCACCTTAAGTTCAAGTTCTACCTCGCTAATCGGAAAACTTTTTTCTCCGGAAAACACCGCCCCCTGATCCAGCGCCAGCTCGACTTCGTCACCATTGATTGTTCTAAGCTTCCATACAGTACGCCAGAAATCAGTGATAAACAGCGGCCGCAGCCGTACTAGTATGTCTGGCGTCAGTAGGTTGGCGGGAGCATGGGCTGCGTCCGGTATCAGTTCAGGCTCCATGCCCTGCACTGGCCACTCCCACTCTTGGCGCTGATGCATCCCTCCCTCCGAACTTCCTCCTCCCTTTACAGTCTGCATCCAGCATCTTCCTGTGCGGCGCAATCGAAGAGCAATGCCCGACTGGTATAAATCCCGATCGGGCGTATCAAAGTAGACGCTGTATAGTTTTCTACGGCGAGATTTTTCCTGTCCCGCCGTTTTCAGCATGGGATGGTTTCGCAAGCGAGTTACATGCGCAGGATCAATGGTCAGTTTCAGCTCAATTTCAGTAGCCACGAATGCAGTCATCCCTAATAACACTTTGATGACATTAAATTATGCAAATATACAGGCCAGACTCTAACGCACATGTGCCCACACCACATGTGACTACACAGGAAACTTCTGCAGAAAACAGGCTCTATGTCCATTCGTTTGCAAAATTTCCCGTAGTAGTTCAGCCAATTGCCCTCACGCCTGAAAAATTAGTCAAACTCCATCAACCATGGCTTAGGTCCATTCACTGTGACAAAATGAACAACACCAACTTTTCAATGTCTGCATCTGAAACACGGGGAGAATACGGCGGCATGGCAATTCCTCCAGTTACATCTGTCCAGTTACCCTTGCCACCGGATTTTACTTTGGATATCAAATGCGCCTTGGCGCCCGGGTCACCCTGGTAACGCTTGCTCACATCCCGCCACGCCGGACCCACAAGTTTTGTTTCTATCTTGTGACAAGCCAGGCAACCGCTCTTATTCGCCAGAGCCAAGCCTTCTTCGCGGCCAAGCACCCCTTCTTTCCCTTCGGCATTTGCCTTGGCTGGAATTTCCATTTTTTCCGGAACAGGCGCTTTCACAGCATTGACAGCCAATTCTGATTTTTCCGCTGCCTTTACTTCCGGTTGTTTTTGCGGTTTCACAGGTAGGACAAGTTTCGGAGCGATGGGGGAGGACTCTGTTTTCTCGGGTTTCTTTGCAGAAATGGAAGATGAATCACCCTTTGCAGGCTGTTCAGTCGTTACCGGAGCCTGAGTGATGATAGCAGGTGAAGGTGTAGGCTGCTCAACAGCAACCCTGGAATCTTGTTCAGTGGGAGATGGCGGGGCTGTAACTGATGAAGGCTCCTGTTCGCTCTTATTCCCGCAAGCAGACATCATCAATACAGCAAAGGATACGGCTAATCCTGAATATTTCATGTTCACCTCCCTAATATAGATATTATTATTCCCTGATTCACTGAAAAGCATCCCGCTGGTTTCGCCCCGTGCCATGATTGTTCACCCGCGATTAAAACAACTGATAAAGCATGTAGTTGCCCGAAATAAAACTGTATCTCCTTCCCAGTACTTTCATCATAGTACCAATGGATGAAATTTTCATCCTTTTACTAAAAGATCACTGCATACCCGGTACATTTCATACCTGTTTATTTCATTTCACCGCCATTTTTATGGCGCATGGGTACACCATTGATCTCTTGCGGGTGCAACTCACCAGACCATCGTCGTCCTGACTCACTGATGCAAAATTCGGCCAGTTGAATCAGCACACCTTGAACTGCCTGATTCGCCGCGATAACACCACCATATGCGTCATCCTGAATAGCGTTTGCCGTTTCGTCGAACACCCTCGCTGCAATTACTCTCTTGCCAGCGACATCAATCAATTGTGCGCGCAGCGTGAATCTCACCCTGCTCGGTTTTGTTCCGAAATCTTGCTGCAGACGCACCAGTTCAGTGTCTAATCTTAAATCAACAGAGACTAAGCTTGGGTTCAGCACAATCGCTCTAAAACTTCCCGTCTGGTCAAGCGTTTGAGCCAACAATGGCCCCAGCATGCGCGATGGGGCATCTGCCCACTGGTTAACCACAAAATATTCCAGTTCGTGAGGTTGCAGCAGATATGCCATCCTGGGCGTATCAAATCCAGGGCGCGCACGCGGCATGCTGACTGCCAGGACAGCATCCCGCTTTGAATAAAGCGTCTTGACAGATGTATCTGAATCAAGCAGATAAAGGCGGTGATTTTCCACTTGAGACGTCTGCAGAATGCTACATCCGGCTAACAGCATGGCATATGTGAAGACCAGGAAAATCCGAAGAACACTGCACTTTGGTGAATGCAGTCTCATGGCTTGATCCAATGATCACTGAATAAAATTAATGACATCATTCCCCTGGCCCCCGCCTCGTTTTAGGCCTGCCTTGCAACAGGACACCCGGATTCTGTTCCAGTTCACTGCTGAATCGCTGCAATGAACCGGTTAAAGCACGCAACTCAATAACCATCTGATGCAGTTCCGGTAGCGTCTCACTGGTAAATTGCCGGGTACCGTCAATCGCATTCCGCGCGCCCACCCCTGTCCGGGCGAGTTCATTAGTCATGCGGTCAAATGAATCTGCACTACGTTGTATACGTTGCGCCAAGAGCGGCAGTTCTTTGCTTGCTTGTGCAGTATTTTCCAGGGTGCGTGCCGCATTAACCAGGCTGGAATCGATCGCAACCGAACGTGCTGCAAGGGTATGGGACAAAACCTCGATATCTGCCAGAGCACTTCTCACGGCCTTCTGGTTATCCTCACCCATCAAGGCATTGAGATTCTCACTAAACCGGCCGACATTGGCAATCAGACCCGTAAGCGCAACATCCAGTCGTTTAATACGAGAAAATCCTGATTTGATCACAGGATATTCCTCACCTGCTTTTTTTTGCAATTCAGGGGAACTGCTGGCCCCTCCGCTCAATTCAATAAAAGCCAGGCCCGTCAATCCTTGTGTCTGAAGGGTAGCCACAGTATCGATTTTAACCGGAGTACCATGTTCGACAGCCAGCGTCAGTTGTACCTGTTCGACATTTCCCGGCGCCAGTATGATCTTATGCACACGACCAACTTCTACCCCCCTGTAACTCACCGGCGCATCGAGTTTCAATCCCGATACCGACTCGTCTATGTAGGTAAGATAAAAATCTTGATCCTTATTAAAATATTTCCCGCTGCTGAACCAGAGCACTCCAGCGATGGTGGCTGCACCCAACACCAGCACAAAAGCCCCAATCACAGCCAGGTTTATTTTTTCTTCCATGCCTGCTCCCATGCTGCACGACCGCGCGGTCCATAAAAATATTCCCTGATGACCGGTTGTTCCAACCGTGAGAGTTCCTGCATGGATCCCAATCCCAGGATATGCCCATCCCCCAGTACCGCTACACGATCCGCCGTCCTCCACAGCAGATCCAGATCATGCGTGATCATCATAATGGTTAATCCAAGCGCATTTCGCAGGCTCTGCACCAGTTCATCTATGCCACTCGCGCTAAGAGGATCAAGACCCGCGGTAGGTTCGTCCAGAAACAGCAATTCCGGATCCAGCGCAATGGCTCGTGCCAAAGCGGCACGCTTGCGCATCCCCCCGCTCAATTCACCGGGATATTTGCACCCCGCATCTGCAGGCAAGCCTGCAAGTGCAATCTTCATCGCAGCGATCTCTTTGATCATGCGGACACTGAGACATGTATGCTCACGTAACACCATACTGACATTCTCGATTACAGTAAGTGAACCGAACAATGCCCCGCGCTCGAACATCACACCCCAGCGCCGCCGCAAAGGCAAAGCCTGTTCGTCGTTCAGGCCAACCACTTCCCGGCCAAACACCCGGATCGAACCTGATTCCGGCTGCAACAGCATGATAATAGTACGCAACAATGTCGATTTCCCACTGCCACTGCCACCCGCCAGAGCGAATATCTCCCCCGGATAGACCTTCAGATTTATATTGTCATGAATTACCCTGTTACCAAAACGAGTCCTTAGATCGCAAATATCGATCACTGCAGCGGAACTTTGCGTTGGCCTCTTCCCGTCATTCATATATTGAGCCAGTTAAACACAACCGAAAACAAAGCATCAGTCAGAATCACCAGAAAAATGGACTGTACCACGCTCACTGTTGTCTGGCGGCCGACGCTGTCAGCGCTGCCAGTAACACAGAAACCCTGATAGCAACCAATCATTGCGATAATCGCAGCAAATACCGGCGCTTTGCCAACACCCGTAAGAAATGAGGAAAGGCTCACTGCACTACCGATACGATCGATAAAAACGCCATACCCTACGTTAAGCTTGAAGCTGGCCATTGCCATGCCGCCCAATACCCCGGCAATATCGGCCCAGACTGTCAACAACGGCAGGACAATGATCAGCGCAACCATTTTGGGAAGCACCAGCATCTCAATGGCACCAATCCCGATGGTGCGCAGGGCATCAATTTCCTCCGTAACCTGCATCGTACCGATCTGTGCAGCATAAGCAGAACCAGAACGGCCGGCAACAATAATCGCCGTCAGCAGCGGAGAAAGTTCGCGCATCATCGACAACCCTACCAGGTCAACAATAAAAATATTCGCGCCAAAGCGTTGCAATTGATCCGCGCCCTGATAGGCAATCACAAGTCCCATCAGGAACGATATCAAACCCACAATCGGCAATGCCTCAAATCCGGAAACTTGAATATTATGAAGGATCGGCCGCCAGCGGATAATGCGTGGCCGGACAAGAGAACGCAGCAGGATAAACGAAGTTTCACCGATAAACGAAAGCATGGCGAAAAGCCCTGCTACACCACGCCAGTACCGCTGCCCGATTCTCGTCAAAAACCTGTCCCGGGGCGGGGCTCCATTTTCCTGCAACACAGATCGCGATGCGACCAACTGTAGCAGGACACTGAATTCGGGACGCAAACCAAAAATTTTTACTGCG
Organism: Candidatus Nitrotoga fabula; assembly: GCF_905221025.1. Lineage (GTDB taxonomy): Bacteria > Pseudomonadota > Gammaproteobacteria > Burkholderiales > Gallionellaceae > Nitrotoga > Nitrotoga fabula. Next base: position 101,367 of record NZ_CAJNBL010000040.1, on the reverse strand, counting down.
GACCCGCGACCTTCCATTGCGCGAACTATCCGGTGCAATAACCACGCGCCTGTAGTATCCAGCGCAGATATAGCTGAGCCATCGATCACGAAGCTGCTTCCACCAGGCCATGATAGGGTATCCAGCTGGCGTTCGAGCCGAGCAATCCCCCGCATGGTCCATGCTCCAGAGCAACTTGCTGTAATCACCGAGGTGGATGACGAGTTGTCTGGAAGAACCACCAGTTTGGCAACTTGCTCAGCCATCATGGATTCTGTAATCTGAACCATACGGAACACGAATATCATATTTCCGGTCTGAATGGCCGGATAGGGTACATTTACTTGAAATAGGCCTTGGCAACATACTGGTTCAACATGCGTTCAGTATTAAAAAACGAGCCATTCAGTGCAATAGCACTTCGCATCACCTCTGCATATCGGTCTTGCTCATTGTAAAACATGGGAATAATGGTCGTCTCTAGTTTGCTGTAAAGGGACTGAGCATCCATCGCCCTCCTGTCGAGCTCTTCCAGTCCTTGATCCTGGCTGATGGCCCATCCTGTCACCCCCTCGATACATCCCTCGACCCACCAGCCATCCAGCCCGCTCAGGGAGGGAACACCATTGATGGCGGCCTTCATGCCGCTTGTACCCGATGCCTCAAGCGGAGGCTGCGGTGTATTCAGCCAGAGGTCAACACCTGCCACCAACGATCTGGCCAGATTGATACTGTAGTTTTCAAGATAAACGATTCTCAACCTCCCTTTCAGCGCTTCCTTGATCTGATGCAGGTGCCGGATGATATCCTTTCCTTGCTGATCATTGGGGTGAGCCTTCCCTGCATAAATAATCTGAATATCACCCGATTTTTCAGCGATATCTACCAGCCTTGCACTATCCTGAAACAGCAGTTCGGGACGTTTATAAGCGGTCATGCGCCGGGCAAAGGCAAGCGTGAACGTGTCGAAATCCAGGCCGACAGCAATATTCCGGTTTATCTGATCAACAAAGCTCCACTTTTGCCCGCCGGTGCGCCTGCCAGACTTCCTGCGTGGAAATATTGATCGCATGGCGCAGGCTGGTATTGTCTTCACGCCACCCAGGGATGTACTGGTCAAAAAGACTGGCCACGTGTTGTGATGTCCAGGTGGCGACATGTATCCCATTGGTAATGAAATCAATTTTGTGCTCCTGGAACATACGCTGGGTAACCTTGCCATGCCGTTTGGCTACCCCATTGATATAGTGGCTGTTATCCACTGCCAGAGACGTCAAGTCCAGCATTCCTTCCGGACAATATTCTTTTTCACGTTCACCGAAAGCACTGTGATAATCGGTAAGAACGCGATGCACCAGATCCAGAGGAAATTTATCATGCCCTGCTGGAACAGGGGTATGGGTTGTAAAAACACACATTGGCTTGATCAAATGGATCAGTTCAGCGGTCACAACTTGCCTGACCGGCTCATAAGCCAATTCCCACGCCTTCCTGGCAAGCTCATGGGCAAGTTCCAGGGTTAGCAGAGCGGCGTGTCCTTCGTTCATATGGTAACGCTTGATTTCGCGGTAGCCCAGAACACGCAGCATCCTCACGCCACCAATCCCGAGAATGATTTCCTGGCAAAGACGATAGTGCTCATCTCCACCATAAAGATAATCGGTCAGCGTACGGTCCCACTCCGAATTTTCCCGCAATGCGGCATCCAGAAAAAAAACGGGAACAACATAACCATTCACCCCTTTTACCTCGCGTTTCCATGCCCGTAGGTAAACGGTGCGACCCTCGATCTCCACACTGCAACGCGCTTCTGTTTCAATCAGCATCTCAGACACCGGCCATAAAACCGGCTCCTCAATCTGCGTGCCGGATATATCCAGTTTTTGCCGGAAATACCCCTTACGATGCAGCAGGGTCAGCGCTACCATTGGAACTTCCAGGTCCGCTGCCGAACGCACCATATCTCCGGCAAGTATCCCCAGTCCGCCTGAATAAGTCGGAATGCCATCCTCCACCCCGATTTCCATCGTAAAGTAGGCGATATGACTTTTGCTATCCATGAAATATCCTTTTTACCTAAACACAAGGCGATTCATCACAATACTTCCTGCAATCAACCTCCAGACTGACGCTTTGCGATTTCTGCAACATGTCTTCCCTGAAAACGAGCCATATCCAGTTCATTGGCCGAGGGCATTCGCATACCGTCCCCACCGGTAATGGTGCTGGCTCCATAGGGCGAGCCGCCGGTAATTTCATCGGTACGCATCTGTAATGCACAGGAATAGGGTAAACCCACGAGAATCATGCCATGGTGCAGCAACGTGTTATGAAAAGACAGGATCGTGCTTTCCTGCCCGCCATGCTGTGTTGCACTGGAAGTAAAGACACTACTGACTTTTCCGATCAACCCGCCTCTCGTCCACAATTTTCCGGTCTGATCGAGGAAATTCCGCATCTGCGCAGTCATGTTGCCGAAGCGAGTCGGTGTGCCGAAGATAATTCCATCATAATCAGCCAGTTCTTCCACGTTCTCCATAATCAGGGCGGACTGATCAAGTTTCACGCCTATTGCCCGCGCCTGCTCTTCGGGAATGGTTTCGGGCACCCGCTTGATTACAGCCTCCACGCCATCCACCTCTTTCGCACCTTCCATCACGGCCCGCGCCATCAGTTCAACATGACCGTACATGCTGTAATATAGAACAAGAATCCTGGTCATCGATATCTCCTTATTGTCATGACAGTTGCCTGCCAGCCTATACTTCAATTTTCTGGCTGCTCATTGCCAGAAACCGAGCAATCCAGCACAACCCGGACACTTCTGGTCAATTATCAGAATATGCTGAATTCAATTTCAAGTATGTTCGATACCGAACACAATTTTAGATAGGGCATTCCCGCGAGTGCGGAGGAAAAGGGTACTGTCCTAATTAGGACAGTCAGGTTTTTAGGATTTTTTAGGATATTCCCGCGGACATGGTGGGGGTACGAAGGAGTGGTTTAATTGAACTACTGAGCGTAGGACATTCCCGCGGGTGCGGCAACTCCAGAAAACCACCCAGGTGTCTAACGCTAGACACATCCGGTTTAAACATTCCCGCAGGCGCGGGGGAAAACCGGGAAGCAATCCTGAAAAGTCCTGCTACATGGGGGAGTCATTCTATGCAGGATGTACAGCGGTTACCGGGATGCCAACAGCTTTTGTAACTGTTTTATTCAAACAACAACTGTTTATAATCGTTTTTCAAGATGCAAACACGTTTTTCAAGAACTCCCCGGTTTTTAACCACAATCCAGTCACTCAAACAATTATCTTGAAAATTGCCGCATTTTTAACTATATTTTTCATACAATGGCTCATGCTAACCATTTTTTAAAAACCGTAACGATTTTTTGAGGTGCGATGACATCTGACACGACACACAACCGGCTAGCAGGATATGCGTTTCTGATCAAGCAGCACGGATTGAGCGCTTTGCCGAACTGGCACACCTCCGCCGTCAGCCTAACCGGAGCGCTACGCTCAACCACTGAGAATGGGCAGACGAAATCCATCTATCCTCAGTCTTATTGGCCTGGAGACGGTACAGGAAACCATCTGGAGTTTGCCCTCAAATACGATGGCGTCAACCTGGGGCTGCTGTCGGCCCTGTTCGACATGACACCGGCAGACGAGATAGCAAACTGGATCAGTTCGAAACCGACCGGAAAATACGCCCGCAGGATCTGGTTCCTGTATGAGTTCCTGACCGAACGGACACTCCCCTTGCCGGATCTGACCAAGGGGAATTACATCGAACTGCTCGAACCGGATCTGTACTACACCACAGCGCCGGGTCAGCGCATGCAGCGTCATAGGGTCTTCAACAATCTGCTTGGCGGAAAAATTTCTGCCCCATCATCCGGCGCACCAAAAAACTCGCCACCCTGGAGAAGGTCGACCTGCGGAAAAGTTGCGAAAAAGTCGTGGATCGTTATCCACCGGAACTTATCAGACGAGCTTTGAACCACCTGTATAGCAAAGAGACCAAGTCCTCATTCGAAATCGAACATCTCAAGCCGAGCGCCTCCAAGGCTGAAAAATTCATCGGCTTGCTGGAGATGGCCGAGTACAAGGACTTCTGCGAGAAGCCTCTCCTGATCGAAGCACAAAACCATATCGTCGATCCCCGGTTCCGGGACACAGACTACCGGACCAACCAGAACTACGTCGGTCAAACTGTTTCCTTCCAGGGACAGCGCATTCATTATATCTGCCCGAAGCCCGTCGATCTCCCGGAACTGATGGAAGGTTTGCTCACGGCTCACCAGTTAATGAAGGAAGGCGCAGTTCCTGCCATTATCCATGCCGCTGCCATCTCCTACGGATTCGTCTTCCTGCATCCTTTCGAGGACGGCAACAGCCGTATTCACCGGTTTCTGATTCACAACATCCTGTTTCTAAGCGGAGCGACCCCGAAAGGGCTCATGTTTCCGGTCTCCGCCGCCATATTAAAGCACCCGGTACTTTACGATCGCTCCCTGGAGACCTTCTCAGTCCCACTAATACGCCTGATTGAATACGATCTGGACGATGACGGCCAGATGACCGTGCTGAATGAGACAGGACATCTGTATAGGTATATCGACATGACCGCCCAAGCGGAGGCATTATATGATTTTATCAATATCACCATCGAGCACGAACTGGTGAAAGAATTCGATTTTCTGGAAAAATATGACCGGACGAAACAGGCCATTGAGGAAATCGTGGACATGCCCAACCGCGAAATCGAATTGTTTATCCGACTCTGCGGGCAGAACCATGGTCGTCTTTCGGCGATAAAGAGAGAATCGCACTTCAAGTACCTGAAGGATGACGAGTTGGTCGGTATGGAAAACGCCTTCCGGGAAGGATTCGGTTCCGCGAAGGACTAAGCTTTAACGCAATGGGGCTGTGAAATGCAGGGAACCGATCAAAACGGGCGGGGCAAACATTTTCCTGCGCTTCAAGAAATTCTGGGCACTTGACGGAACGCCAGATCAAGGATAAAAAAGTTCAGCCCGCCGCAACGATGATCCAGAGAACATCGAGTAACCATCTAAAGAGACAAAACATCTGCTTCCTGAATTTATGGCAGGTTGAATTCTGTAAGAACTTTACCCATTCTTAATATTTCCATATAATTGGAAATATGAAAAATAAAGAAGCCATTTCAGTATTCCTGGCCCTCGGACAGGAAACCCGCCTGAATATATTTCGCCTGACTGTCCAGCGTGGCAATATCGGTGTAACGCCAGGTGAAATAGTAGAGATACTTGGAATACCCAATGCCACTTTGAGTTTTCATCTCAAGGAACTGCAACATGCCGATCTGGTTTTGGTTGAACGCCGCAGTCGCAACCTGATTTACCGGCCCAATGCAGACCTGGTGAAGAGAATTTCTGATTTTTTGCTGGAAAATTGCTGTGGCGGCAAACCTTGTATTCCAGTCGCCCAAACCTCAAAAGGTAAAATCTGATGCGCCGTTTCCACATCCTATTCTTGTGCACCCACAATTCATCCCGTTCCATCCTGGCTGAAGCCATAGCATCTACTCACCCGAGCCAAATGTTCATAGCCCATTCAGCGGGCTCCTCTCCCGGCATGGCGGTCAATCCCTTCGCTGCTGAACTGGCCATGGAAATGGGTTACCCGGCCAGCAAACTTCGTTCCAAAAGCTGGGATGAATTCGAAAAAACTGATTCACCGAAAATGGACTTTATCATCACGGTCTGTGACAGTGCGGCCGGAGAAATATGTCCGGTATGGCCAGGCAATCCGATTACTGCACACTGGGGATTTCCGGATCCTTCGCAAGTGACAGGCAGCGACGAAATAAAAAGGCAGGCATTCCGGGAAGTCATGATGGGTATCAGGCTGCGGATGGATCTGCTGGCCTCCCTCCCATTGGGAAAGCTGGATTCAATGAGTATGCAGCAGGAATTGAAAAAACTGGCGCAGCCTTCCATTTAATTAAAGGTATCCAAATTGAATATTTTTGAGCGCTACTTAAGTCTCTGGGTATTCCTGTGCATCATTGCGGGGATTGCAATGGGACAGATTACCCCGGCTCTGTTCCAGAAAATTGGAAACCTGGAAATTGCGCACGTAAACATCCCGGTAGGCTTGCTAATCTGGGTAATGATCATACCCATGCTGATCAGGGTGGATTTCGGGGCACTGCATGAAGTCAGGCAGCACTTGCGCGGGATATTGGTCACCCTGTTTGTGAACTGGCTGGTCAAGCCATTTTCCATGGCTTTATTAGGGTGGATATTCGTCCGCCATCTGTTCGCACCATATCTTCCTGCCGACCAACTGGACAGCTATATTGCAGGTCTGATCCTGCTGGCTGCGGCACCCTGCACTGCCATGGTATTTGTGTGGAGCCGCCTGGTAAACGGGGATCCATTATTTACCCTGTCCCAAGTGGCACTGAACGATACCATCATGGTATTTGCCTTTGCACCCATTGTCGCTTTGTTACTGGGCATTTCTGCAATCACCGTTCCCTGGGAAACGCTCATAATTTCAGTCGCCCTGTACATCCTGATTCCTGTGATGATTGCACAGTTCTGGAGAAAAAAACTGCTTTCCAAGGGAGCAGGCGCACTAGAAGCGGCCATGAATAAAATTGGGCCCTGGTCCATATCCGCTCTGCTGACGACCCTGATTTTATTATTTGCATTTCAGGGCGAGGCTATTGTCCGGCAACCGCTAATCATTGCATTACTGGCCATTCCAATTACTATCCAGGTATTTTTCAACGCTTCCCTCGCCTACTGGCTGAATCGGACAGTGCGGGAAAAATATAATGTGGCCTGTCCTTCTGCACTGATTGGAGCATCCAACTTCTTTGAACTGGCAGTGGCAGCGGCAATCAGTCTATTTGGCTTTCACTCCGGAGCGGCATTGGCCACCGTAGTCGGCGTGCTGATTGAGGTTCCGCTCATGCTGCTGGTTGTGAACGTCCTGAACCGTACACAAAGCTGGTATTCACGCAAGACATGACAGATTGAATGATTGATCACATTGTCCAGACGGCTTGTCAACACGATTAATACAATTACTTATATTTCAATTGGTTACCGCATGGAACATAATCCATGCAACACCAAGTTAAACAAAGCTTCCCCTCCTCCCTATTTTCTTCTGATATGCCAAAGCTTACCTCATGCCGCCAGAAGGGATAGCTCCTGCAGGGCACCCCACTGATGGGGTCCTTTATCACTGGTGGAAAACAGCTTGACAAGCGGAATTCCCACCGTGCCGTTATATCTCAGAAGAATTGCCAGATAATGCCCGCCTTCATGCAGAATAAAGTTGGGCCCCATGATTTTTTCCAGTTTCTCTCTTGCCTCGGTGAGAGAACCACAATGAAATACCAGCTGACTTGCTGCCAATGCCTGGTACATATGCAGATCATCCCGATTTACATACCGGTGTTTAAATTCTTCAGTATTCACGCTATAAATCACAATTGCCATAATCATTCTCCTTGTACGTAAAGGTAAAAAATAAATTTTCCATCCTGACGTTTATCCGATACCCGTATCAGTTACAAAGCCAGCTAGAAATATACATACAGGAACCATTATACAATCAATAATGATTATCATTCAATAAATATATCGAGCTTCAATCCCCCCAACTTGATCTCAATGCAACTGCCTCAAAAAACGAGTCTAGGCCCACACAAACTACCTAAAGTCCATATCCTGCACAATTATTCCACCGGGTTCGCATGGCTTTAACTATCCGTCATGTAACCCTGTACCACTGGCAGATGGATTGATTGCTCTAAAAAACTGACAGCATTCCTGACCCAAGCAGCCTTACCTGGTCTACCCTGCCACATACGTTACTATGCAAATTCGTCACTAACCAATCTTTTGTTTTGCCTTCGCCAGACCTTCCCTGATTTCAATACGACGACCTTTATCTGCATCTTCTCTACCTGCTCTGGCTGGCGCTGCCAAGGCTTTTTCAAAAAACTGAATTGATTTTGCATAATCTCCTTCTTCTAACAGAAAATCCGCATAAAAATAATTGGGATCTATTCCAGTTGGATTCATTTGAAGCGCTTTTTCAAGATATTCTCGTGCCTTATCCTTATCACGGAAACTAATCGGCCATCTTGGTACTTTATAATATAAAGATCCCAAAGAGGTATAGGCTGACCCTTGCAGCGCATGGGGATTCATCGCTGCAGCGCTTATTAACAACTCCCTTGCTCTATCCAAAAGCTTCAACGCTCCAAGCCCACCTTTTGCTTTAGCATATCCAGACAAGATAATCGCTTCCCAAATCATCGCCTCTGCCTTGTCCGGGCTGCTTGCAGTAACCGCCGCTGCTTTTTCAGCCAATATCCTGAATGCTGCTTCCTGGGCATTCAACGGTGTCTGATAATTCGCCTGCGCCCATCCGTGTTGTAACTGAACAATAGATGCATCCAGATGTTCTGTTGCCCACGATGATGTATGCATCATCAATGCCAAAAAACACGCGATCAGCCAATGTTTCATAATTGCTTCCTTTCCTTATTTATTAATTTGCCTTCTTGCAAAACAAACGTGCTTCACGTGTTTGTTTCTTAAGTCCTGCATCTACCAACCCGGGCAACACACTATTTACATATGCAAGAAACGATTCAGGTTGCCCGATAAATGTTTCCTGCTGACCAATCTCCATTGCCGCCACGATTTTATTTGCGACAAACTCAGGGCTGTCCATTGCCGTTCCCTGCCGATCCATCCACGCCACACTCGCCGCTTTATTCATCCTGGTCCTGGTCGCACGCGGTGCTACGTACAAAACCTGAATTCCGGTATCTACCAACTCCCGACGCAAAGCCTGAGAAAATCCACGTACAGCAAATTTACTTGCGCTGTACGAAACATAATGCGGAAAACCAATCGAACCCATCATCGAACCAATATTAACGATCATGCCCTTTTTCTGGGCCTTCAGGATAGGCAGGGCCGCATGCGCCAGCAGCATCGGAGCAACCGCATTAATCTGCATCAGGGAAGATATGCTTGCAGGAGACTGTGTTTCAAAGTCGGTAAAGTCAGAAACACCCGCGCTGCTGACTAACACATCCAGTCCTCCCATGCGCTCGTAAGCTTCATTTACAGCCTGGACCGGAAAATCGGCATTCGACAAATCCCCGATGACTATCTGGACTTTTGCATTGCAAGATTCGAGTTGATGCTGCAACGCAATCAGATTGCTTGCATTTCGCCCCAGCAATACCAGTTTCGCCCCTTTTTTTGCCAGCGCAACTGCCAATTGGCTTCCTATCCCGCCAGCAGCTCCTGTGAGCAATATCCGCTGACCCTCTATTCTCATGCCTGTCTCCCAGGATAAAACCGCTGACTGAGATCCTGGAAAATATCCCCATAAAGTCTGTAAAAAACCTTGGCGCAGTGTATCACTATGGCTTGATCCTTTTTCTCATCCAGCCTGTTCATCAGGCTTGCATAGAATGCTGTATGGCCTGTATCCAGGGCGCCGTGTGAACTGAGATAGGTCAAGGCATTCGATTTTAATCCCAGGCTGGTTTTGATCGCCTGGGCTGCCACAGATGCGATTTTTGCACTCGTCCCTTCCAGAACCAGCACCATGCCGAAAAAACCGATTGGATTAATACGGTTTATCACATCATAGGCATACGCAACCATCAATTCTGCTGGCAAAAATGGTTCCCCAACTCGGACCGCTTCGCTATCAGCACCGCAAGCTTTGATGTCATTCAGAATCCACTCCTGGTGTCCGGTTTCTTCTTCAATATATTTTGCAACCGCCTCACGCAACCATTCATATTGTTCCGGCAGTCGCGCACCGCAGTTCATCAACAATGGCAGGGTATGCTTTACGTGGTGATAGGCTTCGGTTAAGAATCCTATGTATGCTTCCAGGGTGATCTGGCCGCTCACACCCCGATGCAATATAGGCAAAGAAAGGAGGGTATTGCGCTCTTTTTCAGTAGCTGCAATTAAATTTTCATAAAACGGCATGGCATGTTCCCTCGTATAAAGACTGGATGTCATTCTGATAACGTTTGAAAATTTCTTCCCGCCGCAAACGGCCATTACTTGTCGTCAAACCATTTTTATAAGTGAATGGCATATCGGCAATGACCCATCTTGAAACCCTTGCATAATCAGGAAGAAGGGCATTCGTTTGCGCAATAGCTTCCTGCATCTGAATCTGTATTGGTTCCTGCCCCGGCATGGGAACGATCACTGCAACATTGAACGGCCTTGACTCCCCGAATACAGCGACCTGTGCAATAGCCGGGTGCAGCACCAATTCACGCTCGACCCATTCAGGTGAAATATTTCTTCCAAACGAAGTAATGAAAATATTTTTTTTTCGTCCCGTAATATATAAAAATCCGTTTTGATCCAGATATCCAATATCACCGGTCGGCCAGAAGTCTCTGACAGTCAAAGGTTTATTTCCTGCGAACTCCAGAAGTACATTTCCTGACACCAGAATTTCACCATCTTCAGCAACCTGTATCCGAATATGAGGCAGAGGCCTGCCCACACTTCCCGGCTGGCATGCTTCAGGTGTATTTACCGCCACAACCGATGCGCATTCCGACAGACCATACCCTTCAAAAACCGGCAACCCTAAATTTTGGGCACGCTGTAGCAAATGCGTTGAAATGGAAGCGCCCCCAACCGCCACGAACCGCAAGGACTCAGGTTTTGCTTCGCCACATTCAATGGCAGTAACCAGACCAAATAGCAACTCTGGAGTCAAAATAGCTGAAGTAGGCCGATATTGGCTCAATGCTGTTATCATTTTTTTACTATTCAGACTGCATGCCCCTAGCAAACCGATACTCGACATAGAAGGCAATATGCAAGTGGCACCCGCTATTAAGGAAACGTACAAACCTCCAATATTTTCCAGCAATGTTGACAACGGAAGCATGCTCAGATGCTTATCCTGATCATTGGCTTTGGTTGCCTTATATAGGGAAAGAACCACCTGCATCATGGAATACTCATCCAGGCATACCCCTTTAGGCTCACCTGTCGTGCCAGAGGTAAACGTAACTTTAGCTGTATTTTCTGGTAAGGAACTGACCCGATCTGAGCATAAAAACAGCACACTGAACTTCTTGCCGTATAGTTCATGCGGATGGTGACTTACAATTTCCAGTCCGGCAGACTGCAGCAACGTGACATAGACTTCTACCTGATCAGTAATAACGCAATCCACACCAGCGTCACGGATAGCATGCAAAATCTGACCGGGAGAAAAAAATAATGGCAAAGGTACACACGGCAAGCCAGTACTGGCAAGTTTCAAATCCAGCATTGCCCAGCACGGACAATTATCCATTGCAAGGCCCACAACATGTGCCATTCGCAAACCAAAATCCATATTGGACGAACGCAGATCGTTGAACAGCTCCTGATAGCTAACCTGACAGTTTTCCCCTGCCAGTGCAATCGAATCGGGTTTAACCCCCGCATGATATTCAATTGCACGCATGATCGTGCACACACTCATACCGATCAATCTTTCATACTGGAGCAGTTATGCCGGCGCAGCGCAACCACTTTTGGACGATGCTGGTAATAACTACCCCAATCCGCACGCTCTTCCGGTGGAATACAATCCAGGCTGGCATTCCCTAATACCAGCATACTGTGTTTCATCCTGGCTACCGAATTAATAACGACTGGCAGTGCGCTGAATACAAGCCATTCCGAATCCGTACTGTAAAAATACCTGCCCAATACCGCCATTAGCAGACGCGTATACAACGGGTCTTCCACTGCCAGATTGCCAATTTCTACAATTCCGTGACGAAATACCGCGACACCAGCGTGGGATGCGATAACGTCCTCAACAGGCTTATCCAGATATCGCTCCAGGAACAAATCTTCCTTTTCCGCATAACGCATGCCTGCAACAGCCCGCAAATGATGCTGTGTATCCCTTAAACACAATATTTTTGGCATGAAATTTCTGACATTTGCGCCATATGCCTGCCTGAAGATACGTTGAATAAATTTTTCTACTTCTGGACGATCCGGTGAATACAATCCACACAAATCGGAAGACATTAACGCCGTTTCCGCGCGATATGCAGTTTCATTGTCAATTTCAAGAACTGGCTCACATGAGCGCCGTTTAAGAACCGTGGGGGTAATAATTGCCTGCAACATGGAATTCCTTTTTAGTTAAACTATCCATATACAAGCAATTTCCGTGCCAAAATTAACTATCCAAGCAATATATAATACAATTTCAACTACTTATAGTTAATATTCGACGAACAAACCGTTATTGGTGGATTCATTACAAGGCGTTTCCCACGCGCATTTTTTGCAGGAAACATGAGAACTTTGCACGATGAACAAAAGAACCCGTAAGAACCGATGTCTTAGAATGCTCTGATTGCAGACGTCTGGTATAGAACCCAAACCTGATTAATGGAATTTATCCACCCCGGATTTACCGGTATGCGTACCGTTCGGTCGTTTTCATCAGAACAATACCAAACCCGTAACAAACCTGGAATATCCGGGGGCACCTGCATCACGAAGGGCAAGTAAACTCCGGCTTGACTGATGACATAACACCTGACCTGTCAATCCAGAAAATCACTTTCACACGATTGTCTGCGGCACAGGCAGAGACATACCCGATCGCTCCCCTTGTTTCAGAAACAAATCGCAAAACCGCCTCTTCCGAAAGCAGGACATAAGGGGGAGAAATGCCATGATAATACAGATTATTCCAGTACTGGGTTTGAGCATCAGGCAAACTTTTAAGCACACTCAAGGAAAAATCTCGCCGCCATGCACTATCCAATGATAAATTGACTGGATAAATACGGTTTCCATTTTCCCAATAAAGCATTTTTCTTTTATAAATCAGCGCCAGCTCTCTTATCGTTGGCGGTTTCCCGTCAAAACTTTGCGCGACCACAACCGCCAAAGAGGCTTCCCCGGCTTGCGCCCAGCCCGCAATAAAACTTACGATGATTGCAAGCCAGTACCTCAAAACAGTATCGCAACCGAAGTGAATAAACCAGAAGGGATATATATGCCTTCCTGATGTCCGCCCGCATATTCAATTTTAAATATCTGATTATCACGGTAGCGCCATGCCAACCCCAAAACATAACGCTTTTTATTTTCCTGCATGGACGCTTTAAAACTTTCTACGCGAGCTATCCCAAACCACTTCTTTCCCAGCGGAGCAACCCCTTGCAAATATGCCCCGCCGCTGCTTTCGCCCAGATCCTTTGTGCGACGATAGAAAGCTTCCCCGCTTAATTCCCATCCATCATGGGATTTAAAGAAATCCAACCCAACCATACGATATTGACGCTTCAGCAGGTCATCCTCATCGAATTCCATGTAACTGATACTGGCATCAACCGAACCCGAATAAAGCCCCCTCAAACCAAATGCATTTTTATAACGAATTTCATGTCGGTCTTCCTGCTGGTCCTTTAAGGTTTCTGCAAATGCAGCATACTCGAATGTCGCATCTCCCCAGGGTTTGATGCCATGCATCATCACGCCATTCAGGGCCATGGGAAACAACCGATAGGTGGACACTGGTCTGGTTGTAGTCCAAACCAAAGGAGCCGCATGTAACAGGTTCCAGCGGCTGACCGGCGTCAGATAGCGGCCTGCTCTAATATTTAACTGATCAGTGAAAGTATAGTCTGCATAGAAACGTTCTATATCCAATGCCGCATTCCTAGTACTGACTCCTTTTCCTTCATGCCATGACAAGGGTTCTTCCACCTCGATTTCAGCAAAGAAACGCCAGCGATCCTGATCATCCCACTTTACAATCAGGCTTACTTCATTAATGGCAGCTTCCGCATTTCCGCCACGATTTTTTTGTGCCCTCACACTGGAATAACCACCAACATCAATATTATTGATGAATGCAGGAACCTCGGCGCAGGCCGGATTGCCAGCCAGTTGGGCGACGAGTAAACTTACAACAATGAAAATCCGGATTAATTGCATGGCCACCTACTACCCTGTTCAGGCAACGATCATAATGTCGTAAATTATACTCACCAACGGGCTCTTCCTTCTTAAATCCCTATTTTTTTCAAACCTGCTTGCTTATTTTTAACATCCCATGTTCGGCAAACCCATCTCTATAAAGTATTTATTGCCGATCGCCTTCGCCCTGGCCAGCTTGCTGCCTTTGATCATATTTACTGCCATGGCCTTCGCGCAAGCGCGTCATGCGCTAGAACACGAAATCAGCCAAGATATTGAGGTACGCTCACAGGCCACCATGGCTGAAATCGACCGAATGATGTTCGAAAGAATGCAAAACGTGAATTCATGGAGTCATTTGGAAATCATGAACGAACTCCGGATTGGCGATGTGGATAAGCGCCTATCAAGGTTTCTGGACGAGCTTAAATCAGCCTATCGCGGCATATATGTTGAGATTCACGCAGTAAATTCGGCCAATCAGATTATTGCATCCAGCGAAGCAGGAAAAATCGGGCAGCATTATTCTCCCCCCATTGCCTCGTCCAAGCTTTTCCCAAGTCAAAACCAGTTGCCTCTGACTTCAGCAATAATCGACCCGATCACCGGAGAAGTCACTGGCAAGCTATATGCAATTTTCGATTGGACAACAATTGAAAAAATATTGGAACGCTCAACGGGCGACAGTCGCTCAGCTGCACTGTTTAACCGTCATCATGAACGTATTGCCGAGACCAGACATTGGAAAAATTATCAGCATAGCTCCGCAATCATCGCTACCGCCACCTCACAAGGCTATCAAGGGGCTCCATCCCTCCAATGGCAGTTGCGCATTGAACAACCCAAATCCATTGCCTTTTCACCCATACGCAAATTGGGTGGAATATTCTTATTATTTTTGCTGGTAGTCGCAGCGATTGCCAGTCTCGCTGCGTTACCCATTGCCGCCAGTATTGCAAAACCCTTACGCCGGCTTTCTGCGTTTGCACGCAACTTCCAGTCGCAGCCTAAAGCCGACTCGGTACCCACGGGGGGACCAAACGAAGTACAGGAACTTTCTGTTGCCTTTAAACAAATGATCGAAGATTTACGAAAATCACAGGAAGACCTGACACGCGCCGCCAAACTGGCAGTTGTAGGTGAACTGGCTGCAGCAATGTCCCATGAAGTGCGAACTCCCCTGGGCATACTGAAGTCTTCCGCCCAAATTCTGATGCGTGAACGGGGCCTGAGCACGGAAGGAAAAGAAGTCTGTGGGTTCATACTCTCGGAAACGGACCGCATGAACAAGCTGATTGATACGTTACTAGACTCGGCACGTGTCCGCAATCCCGAGCTACAGGCTACGGATCTGGTGGAAACAACTGAGCGAACTATTGCCATGCTCTCCGCGCAAACGCAAAAGAAAAAAGTTGCCATTTCAATGACTGGAGAAAGCTCTCTCTGGTCCAATTGCGATCGTGAACAGATTACCCAAGTCTTACTGAATCTTATTATAAATGCGATGCAAATCATTAAAGGGAATAACGGTCAGGTAGAAATCCATTTATATGCTGACCGGGATGAGGCTGTAATTGAAGTAGCGGATAACGGCCCCGGTATCGCGCCTGAAACTCACGAACGTATATTTGATCCTTTTTTTAGCACTCGTTCGGGAGGGATCGGCCTGGGATTAGCAGTAGTCAGACAAATCATAGAAGCACATCATGGAAGCATTTCCGTTTCTACCAGTCATTTAGGCGGCGCATCATTCACTGTTCGCCTGCCCCGGATAAAGAGCCAGTCAAAATGAATCAGAACAAAAGAGTTTTAGCAGTAGATGATGAGCCCAATATGCGCAGACTCCTGGAAATCATGCTGAAACAGGCTGGTTACCAGGCATTTATTGCAGCCAACGGCAAAGAAGCGCTGGATATATTGATGAGAAAGGGGGCCGATTTGATTATTAGCGATCTGCATATGCCCGACATGGATGGAATTTCCCTGCTCTCTGCCGTGCGCGAAGCCGAACTTGCCACACCGGTAATTATTGTCACAGCCCATGGAGAAATCGAATCTGCCGTAAGCGCAATGAAACTGGGGGCTTCTGATTACATTTTACGTCCCTTTGATTTAGAAACGCTGGAAATAGCCATCAGTCGTGCGCTATCCATCTCCCGTCTGAAAGCTGAAAATTCATTCTTGCGTATTGAGGTAGAAAAGCAGCATTCAAGGCTTGTGGGTCATTCTTCTGCCATGCAACAGGTTGAACAGGCCATGCGCCAGGTTGCACCAGAGAGAGCTACGGTGCTTCTGGTCGGGGAAACAGGAACTGGCAAGGAATTGGCTGCACAATCCATCCATCGGTATTCCAACCGCCGGAATGGGTTATTTGTAGCCGTAAATTGTGCCGCTATTCCTGGTGAAATGCTGGAATCTGAATTATTCGGACACGAGCGGGGCGCTTTTACTGGCGCAATTAAAAGCCGCACTGGTAAATTTGAATTAGCCGATGGCGGCACATTGTTCCTGGATGAAATTACTGAAATGCCCGTCAACCTGCAAGCCAAATTATTGCGCGCACTTCAGGAAAACACGATAGAGAAACTAGGAGGCCACGGGCCCATTGGAGTTGATATCAGGGTAATTGCAGCCACAAACCGAGACCCACAACAGGCAGTTCGAGAAGGTTTGCTTCGGGAAGATTTGTATTATCGCTTAAATGTATTTCGCATTGATTTACCCCCGCTACGTAAGCACCGCGAAGATATACCCGTACTGGCGAAACATTTTTTGGCAAAGCGCGGCTGTGAAATCGACTTGCCCGCAATGGAAAAACTGGGCACTTACGATTGGCCAGGAAATGTACGTGAGCTTGAAAATGTCTTGGAACGTGCCACTATTGTGAGCCAAGGCCACCTCATTAAAACTGAACATCTGTCTTTAGATATAGGCTGGAGTGCTGACCAGCAGACAGTCTCTGCTTCGGGGCATGGTTTAACAGAAAATCCCGTGATACCAACCGGGAACCTATCCATTCCACAGGCGACTGAATCCCTTGAACGCAAGCTGATTGCAGAAGCATTGAAGCAAACCGGAGGAAACAAAAGCAAGGCAGCACGTTTACTTGAAATCAGTGAACGTTCTCTTTGGTATAAGATTTCAAATTACCACATCACGGGGGGTTAACCCTGCAGCAAGTTACACCCCGAACAAACGCATAATCTTCTCAGCGTTCGGCCAGCTTACAATCCCTTTTTCTGTTATTAGCGCTGTCACCAGCCCTGCAGGAGTAATGTCAAAAGCAGGATTACGAACCTGGACTCCTTTTGCCGCCCACTGACACTCCCTGAACCCGGTAACTTCCATTGCAGAACGTTCCTCGATAGGTATGGCAGCTCCTTCTGGCATGCCCGGGTCGATAGTGGATAACGGACATGCCACATAAAAAGGAATATTGTGGCGTTGCGCCAACACTGCCACCATGTATGTGCCGATCTTGTTCGCCACATCCCCGTTCACTGCAACCCTGTCAGCGCCAACCACTACGGCATCAATCTCTCCGCAGCTCATCAAGTGTCCCGCCATGTTATCCGCAATCAACGTTACCGGGATACATTCCTGCACCATTTCCCATGCAGTTAGGCGGGCGCCTTGCAAAAAGGGTCTGGTCTCATCTGCGATAACAGAAATGCTTTTTCCTGTTTCCACCGCTGAACGGATTATGCCTAATGCTGTTCCATGCCCGGCTGTAGCCAGGGCGCCAGCATTGCAATGGGTAAGCACTCTCGCCCCGTCAGACAGCAAAGCTGCACCGTACGCCCCCAGCGCTCGATTATTGCGCACATCTTCAGAAAATATTTCATGCGCTTCGGCGAGCATACAATCTGCAATTTCCCTTTTCGAGCGATGCCTGTTGGCATCCCAGACAGTTTGCATTCGATTCAGAGCCCAAAATAAATTTACTGCCGTAGGCCGGCTTGTCGCCAGCACTTCAAATCCAGTCTCCATGCCGGCGTCAAAAACCTCACTGCAGGCATGAATCAGTCGCGCTGACTCCAGCGCCACACCATAAGCTGCGGCACAGCCGATTGCCGGCGCACCACGAACCACCATGGAGCGGATTCCTTCAGCTACTTCGGTAGCAGAGGTATAGGACAGGTACTCAAAACGATCCGGCAAAACCCTTTGATCAATCATTTCAAGGGAACCTTCACGCCACCTCAGCGTCTCCACTGCCGTGTTCAAACCATGCGCATACCCCAGCATCCTCAATCACCCTTGAATTCACAAAGCGAAAACACTTTCTGTCCGAGTTTTTCCAGTCGTGCCCTTCCCCCTAGATCAGGCAAATCAATTACAAAGCAACATTCCACAATCTTGCCCCCCATGCTTTCGATGAGATCACTAGCCGCAACAGCAGTCCCACCTGTAGCAATCAGATCATCCACCAGCAGCACCTGATCCCCCTGAGAAATCGCATCCACGTGCATCTCGATACGATCTGTACCATATTCCAGTTCATAGTCATGACCAACTGTTTCTGCAGGCAGCTTGCCCTTCTTGCGAATGGGAATAAACCCTACACCAAGCTGAAATGCCAGGGCCGATCCCACAATAAAACCACGGGCTTCAATGCCGGCAATCCGGTCAATCTTTACTCCGGTATAGCGGTTTACCAGCTCATTGATCGTAACCCGGAAACCTACTGGATCTTTGAACAGCGTAGTAATATCCCTGAACATCACTCCATGCTTCGGATAGTGAGGAATCGTCCGAATACGCGATTTTATTGGCATCCTGCTTTCCCTTTTAACAAAACGAATCCCGGTCATCCCTGACGTTTCCGACCATAACATTTAAATTTCCGGAGAACTTCCTGCATTTCCCCATCCGTAAGAATATTGGGTTCTCCCACCTGCAAGGCACCCCAATACTGTTCGCAAAGAGATTCCACTTCAACTGCCACGGCAAGGGCATCGGTTAAATCTTCCCCAAGCGCAATCATGCCATGATTACCAAGCAGGCATGCCTTGCGGTTCTGGAGTGCCTGCAACGCCACATCAGACAGCTCCTGGGTTCCGAACAGAGCATACGGCGCACATCGAATCGTGTTTCCGCCAGCGGCTGCAATCATATAGTGAAATGGAGGAATTTCACGGTTCAGGCAGGCCAATGTCGTCGCATACCGGGAATGGGTGTGTATCACTGCGCCCACTTCCGGGCGTGATGCCAGAATATCACGGTGAAACAGCCATTCGCTGGATGGACTGCCCGAGCCAATCACCTCGCCCGAAAAACGCATTGCAACCATATCTTCTGGCTTCATATCCTCTGCCCCAGCCCCGGAAGGCGTCACCAGAAAAAAATCACCGCACCTGACCCCTATGTTCCCGGAAGTGCCGCGATTCAAACCCAGTATGACCAGTTTCTGAACCATTTCGGTCATTTTCTGACGAAGCCGTGAAATACTCCGGGTATCCGGAAATAGCAAGTCAGGAGGCAAACTGATTCCCCAGCACTCGGCCAGCAACGGCATCGAGACGCTTGATGATTTCAGGATCCCGCGCATCATGCGAAGTAATCAATGCGTGATCGAGGGCATTGCGACACCGGCAAACGGCTGCCTTAGCATCCGGTTGTAACCCAAGAGCCAAATGTCTGACCAGGGTGCGCGCCTTGTCCGCATTGGCCAGCACAACCTTGAGAATTTCATCCACAGTTACATCATCATGGTTGGGATGCCAGCAATCAAAATCAGTCACCATGGCTACGGTCGCATAACAAAGCTCCGCTTCCCTGGCCAGTTTTGCCTCGGGCATATTGGTCATCCCGATCACATCACAATTCCAGCTCCGGTACAGTTCCGATTCGGCAAGGCTGGAAAATTGCGGACCTTCCATAACCAGATATGTACCTCCACGTATTACCTCAATCCCTGCCCCAATGGCAGCCGTCTGAACATGGTCGCCAAGCCGGCTGCAAACAGGATGTGCCATGGAGACATGCGCAATCAGACCCTTGCCAAAGAAACTTTTTTCACGGGCATAGGTTTGATCTACGAACTGGTCAACAATCACAAACATGCCTGGCCGCAAATGTTCACGCAATGAGCCGACTGCGCTGACCGAGATTACGTCTGTCACGCCAGCTCTTTTTAAGGCATCAATGTTGGCTCGAAAATTGATCTCGGAAGGCGGAATCCGATGCCCCCGCCCATGACGCGGAAGAAACACTATTGTCTGCCCGTTCAGTTCCCCGAACAAGAGTTCATCCGAAGGTTCGCCAAATGGCGATTCCACTCTCTGCCAGCGCTTGTTGGTCAGACCTTCAATATCGTAGACACCGCTACCACCAATAACGCCCAGAACAGTGACTTTATTTTCATTTGCCATAGATCATTTATACAGGTTGATCGAATTACACAGGATTACAATCACACCCTGTAACTGCATCATGTAAGGCTGGCCAACCATAGAATTTCGGCCGCACGGACTAGGCTACCAGAAAATTTGCAAGATTATTTGTGAACCTGCTCCTGGCCCTTCACTTCTACCACTACCCGGCGGTTAGGACGCAGACACTCTACCAACACCCTGTTCCTTGAACTGGATTCACCCTTCACATTCTTGCAGGATACAACCGGGTCAGTCTCGCCTTTTGCTACAGTTTGAATACGATGGCTTTCAATACCCTGTTCAACCAGATAAGCCTTAACCGCATCCGCACGTCGCTGGGATAATCCCATATTATAGGCATCACTCCCGATACGGTCGGCATGCCCTGTCACAATTACCTCAGATTCCGGAATCGTCCTCAGCTTGCTGACCACCTCTCCTGCAAGCACCTTTTGCCCATCTGGGCGAATAACGGACTGATTGAAATCAAACAATTTCTCGGCCTGCAGGGTAATCGGGACAAAAACGGGCTCTTCCGGTGCGGCAACAAGGGAAGGGGAAGACTCAACGGGTGGCGGAGCAATTTCTGCCTTAGGTGGTTCTTCTTTTTTTACCAGCCCCGGATCACATTCAAATATCGCCATGGCCGGCGTCCAGTGCCCTGCTTTCAGGCACTCATTGTAACTGTTCTTAATCAGGTTGCGATTGCTGTCAATCGCATATCCTTCCTTTGTGACTTCGTCTGCAGTAACTATGCCAGCCCAGGTCAAAAAAGCCATGCCAAAGGCAGTTGAAATGGTTTGTAAGTTTTTCATATTGTTTTTTCCTCTTTCAGATTGAAACAGCACACAGGCATACAGCTACGATCTACAATGAAACATCTATCCATTGCGGTAGACACGATAAACACTATTGTTCCTGATATAAACCCGGTCGCCAACATGCAAATCTTCTGTTATTTTCTGCTCCACGGCTTGGGTTCCTCCATTGTCGAGCCGTACACGTATGCGGTATCCGTCAGTTTTTTGACCGTCTTTATTCTGGGTCTTCCTCTTCTCAATCTCTTTTTCAATCTCCTGGCCCAGCAGAGCACCACTTACCACTCCAGCCATGGTTGCGGCCTCCTTGCCCGACCCTCCGCCTACCTGCTGTCCGATGAGTCCGCCCACTACACCACCAATGATTGCACCAATACCTATGCCACTGCCGCCGATCCCATCAAATGTGCCACCAAGCGGTTCGATCACTTCAATCACGCCATAAGCCACGCCGGTCTCTGCAGACGATGATGACTGCTCTGTTCCCGTGACAGGCGAAGAAGAAGGCGGAACCGTCCCCGGGCCGCTTTCAGATGCGTGAGCCGGATTGATAACCGCTGGGGAAGATGACGTCATTGCGCCAGGGTCATTATACGCACAACCGCTAATCAGAGTGATCACCGCAATAAGAATTGCACGGACTATTTTTAACGGGTTCATAAATCCTCCTGGATGAATAACTGTTTACAGGTTAATCACAAATTGGAACAACGTCTGTGCGCCGACGCACATTATGTTCACAAGGCAAGATGCCGGTTTCTCTTTCCACCATACCTGACACAAACCCTGCCAATAAATGAAAAAATTGATCTGCTCATTATTTACTGACGGCATCCCCTGCCAGGCCGACCAGATTAACTTTCAGAGTCTGAAACGCTTCGCTGCCGGACCGAACCAGGCAGACACCGGCATCCATGCTTTGAATCCATAACTCTACTGAACAACCTGTACATGACAGCTCATCCTTCCCGATTACTGCAAATCCTCCAGCACGCTGTCACGCACGGTATCCAGAGTAAAGCAATGCAATCCACCACCAAACAATCGCCGATGTCGGTGCTGTACCGGAATAACATTGAATCTGGCATTTTCCAGAACCCTGATCAGCCCGGCGCACGCTTGATTCACAAGCACGTCGGTCGGGCTGAGAGACAACACATTCAGGTCGATGTAGGGGCTCGTCAGGACAAGATCACTCTCGTCATACTTTGGAAAACTGTCCGACTCAGGCGGCGGAGGAACAATAAACTGCCATTTTCGGAAGGGATCTGGAAGCATCTCCCGAATTCCTTCGTGTCTCGCGAGAAAAACCCCGGGGCGTAAGGCCAGCAGCATGGTATCGATATGATTGTCACTCATCCGGTATATCTGGTGAAGCCTGTACCTGTCCTCCAGATGCCGGCGCAGCCACTCAAAGGCCGTCGCATGATTGGCGTTCGCAACATTGACGATGATATCGCGCCCCAGCTTCAGGCATTGCGCTCCATCCAGCATCATTTCAAAACCGACATCGTAGGGGGACGGAAGCGGGTTTTCAACTGGCTCGGTAGGACCTCCCATCGTATTCTGCGTGTCCCTGACATAGGACAGATCGAAAGAAGCATCGGTCAGAACCGGGCGTGGCATGGTTGTCCAGCGCGCACCCTCATCATAATATTTCTTGAACAACGGGGTTAATAGTCGTGTTTCCAGGTAGCGGGAACGAATAGCCGGCGGGGTTTCAATAATTTCATCCCCCAAAATCAGGGTATTGTCACGAATATTAAGGGCTGGAACAGGCATTGCCTCCCAGCCGAAACCTCTGATTGCCGGAGCATCCGGCGGCAGAATCACCGGGCGGTGTACTATAATGCCCAGCTTCTGCAAGGTATCTGCCAGCCCTTCCACATCTTCATTGAGTTCTTCGACATAGCGCTCATGGATCTGCCACCGGGTACCTGCACTAGGGCCGGAAGACTTTTTCAGCCGCGGATAAGCCCAGTCCGACCGGAACAGATGTTCGTGGAAAAAAACATCAAAAGAAAGCTCCCGATCATGCGCAGTATAATTCCTGGCCGATCCGACGATAATCTCCTTAAGCGG
Organism: Candidatus Nitrotoga fabula; assembly: GCF_905221025.1. GTDB lineage: Bacteria > Pseudomonadota > Gammaproteobacteria > Burkholderiales > Gallionellaceae > Nitrotoga > Nitrotoga fabula. The sequence goes on along the minus strand of NZ_CAJNBL010000040.1, from coordinate 78,083 downwards.
AGACCAGTCATTGTGGCTATTCAATTTCATAACTCTGTCCCAATTCCTGATCAGACTTTCCAGATTCTAAAACCAGTTGTTCCCCTCTTGGAAATTTACCAGGCAAAAAGTGTCTACTGCTGGCAGCCAAAATCAACAGCCGGCTGAATCGTCCAGAGACCCGCGGCCATTTTCATTTTCCCGTCAGGAATGAATCATCCCTTTCCTTTTCTATCGCATGCAGACGCTTGTACAGATCCCGTTCCTCACGCGTAATATGCACAGGGATCGCCACCTCAATGCGCAAATACAGTTCGCCATGGCGGTCGCTCCCGAATTCCGGCAGACCCTTTCCCCTGATACGCAACACCTCTCCAGGCTGTATTCCAGGTGGAACCGTCACGCTGACCGCCCCCCCCAGGGTAGGCACTTCCAGCGTAGTTCCAAGCACTGCATCCGTCAGTGAAATGATATGCTGCCGTAGCAGATCTGCCCCGGCTCGCTCAAAACGTGAATCTCTCCGCGTACGCACGACCACAAACAAATCTCCGCTTGCACCGCCAGTTTCCGGGCTGGCCATCCCTTTTCCCGGAATGCGAAGTGCCATGCCTTCCTCGATTCCTGGAGGGATTGTTACCGTAAAGCTCTCTTCCTGTTCCATGTTACCTCTGCCTTGGCACTCAGGGCAGGGATGCTCGATCATGCTGCCGCGTCCATGACAAACTGGACAGATGCTGATCTGCTGGAACAGGATATGCTCCTTTTCCTTTCGAGTGCTGCGTGTTACACGCCCGGTGCCATTGCATGCCGTACAAATCTTTGGCGCCACCCCGCCTTCCGTGCCCGTACCATGACATGCACGACAAGGAGCCGGACGATTCAGCCGCACTTCCTCTTCCCCTCCGCTGGCTACCCGCTCCAGAGGAATAAAAAGCTCTACTTCAATATTTTCGCCCTGCACGGGCCCCTTGCGGCGCCCGGGTGAAAAAACTTCTCGAACGGACTGGCGCCGCTAAAGTCGAAATTCAGCCCGCCAAACAAGTCGTCGAAATTGATCCGGCTGAACAAATCTTCCTTGCTGAATCCTTGCGCTCCGGAGAAGCCACGGGCATCATATTCAGCGCGCTTCTTAGGGTCGGACAGGACAGCATACGCCTCGGCAATTTCCTTAAAACGTTCCTCGGCCCCTGGTTCCTTGTTACGATCTGGATGATATTTCAAGGCAAGGCTGCGGAATGCATCCTTGATTGCTCTCTGCCCGGCGTCTTTGACAACTCCAAGCACATCATAATAATCTCGTTGCGCAGAAATAATTGTTCACCCTGAACACATCGGTTCTCATCCAGAAAACAGGAATATCCACAAACGCGCACCACGCGCTCAGCACCAGGTACAGCCCTGTAAATTAGAGCAAGCGGGTCAGCCCTGGGGATCCTCTGCATCAATTTTTGTTATGGAACGGCGCGCGAACATTTCCCTGATCCCGGTCAATTCGGCCAACCTTTCCACAACCCTTTGATTAATGCTTCCCTTCGGATATTGTCCATCGGAGTTTACTTCTCCGGCCTCAAGGCCGGTCAGAATAGCCATGGCCTGATCGACATTTTCCACGGAATATATTCTGAATTTTCCTGCTTCTGCGGCCTCCACCACATCGCGACGCAGCATCAGATGCTTGACATTAGAGGCCGGAATCAATACCCCCTGTTCCCCACTCAACCCCCGCGCTGAGCAGATATCAAAAAAACCCTCGATTTTTTCGTTCACTGCACCGATCGCCTGAACCTGTCCAAACTGATTCACAGAACCGGTTACTGCCAAAGCCTGGCTAATCGGTGCATGCGCCAGATTGGAAAGCAGTGCACACAACTCAGCCAGGGAAGCGCTGTCCCCCTCGACCAGACCATAGGATTGCTCAAATACCAGACTCGCCGCAAGCGCGAGTGGCTGATTCCTGGCGTACCGCGCGGCAAGAAACGACGAAAGAATCAGAACCCCCTTGGAGTGGATGGCTCCCGAAAGTTTGACCTCCCGCTCGATATTGACCAGATCACCTTCCCCAAGACGGGTAGTTGCAGTAATTCGGGTGGGCAGTGCAAATGCAAAACTTCCCAGCTCAATCACGGAAAGCCCATTGATCTGCCCCGTCACCTCCCCTTGGGTGGCAATTATCAGGGTACCACGCAGAATTGCCTCATACATCTGGTCTCTCAGTCTGTCATGGCGTCGAATCTGGGTATCGATCGAGCGTTGTACATCCACCGCCCCCACAACAGCGCGCCCTGCTTCACGTGCCCAGTAGTCCGCCTCGTGCAACAAATCTGCAACACTGCGCATGTGGGTCGAGAGTTTTTCCTTGTCTCCAGCGAGACGCGCTGCATGTTCGATTACCCTGGCCACCGCACCGCGGTCGAAAGGCAACAGGGACTCCTTGCGGGACAGGGTTGCAATTAACCGTGCATAAAGCAGGTGGGCATCAGCATTGCGTTCTATGTATTCCTCAAAATCTACTGCCACCTTGAACAGCTCCCCAAACTCCGGGTCAAATTCCTGCAGCAAGTAATAAAAGAGGCGGTCTCCGAACAACACGATTTTCACATTTAGCGGGATAGGCTCGGGCTCGAGTGACATGGTGCTGATCAGGCCATATATCTGCCCCAGGGATTCGATATGAATTTCGCGAGATTGCATTGCCCGCTTCAAACCTTCCCAGGCAAACGGCTGTGTCAATACCTTGCGCACGTCCAGAAGCAGATAGCCGCCGTTCGCCCGGTGCAGTGCGCCCGCCTTGATCAGCGTAAAGTCGGTAACCAGCTCGCCAAAACGGGAAACATGCTCTATCCGCCCGATTAAATTTCCATAGGTTGGATTATCCTCGCTAACAATGGGAGCCCCAGGCTGCATGGAATTGCCCACCAGCACATTCACCCGATAGCGGTGAAAACTCTGATGGGTAACAATCGTCATTCCGCCAATGGTAGAGGACTCCTCCGGCTTGAGGAAAGCATCAAAGTTTTCCACCACATCCTTCTGCACCATGTCAAAGTATTGCAAAGTCCCGGGCAGATCAGCATAAACATGCCTTAGCTCATCCAGAAAATTCCCCGCGGCAGACTGAGTAATTTCACGGTTGACCTGCTTGATCCGTTCATGTCGCTCCCTGCGCCATTGCGGAATTTGCCGGAGAATTTTTTCCAGCCGCTCCTGAAGCACAGCAATCGCGGCCTCTATTCGTTGCTTCTCCTCATCCGGCAGCTTCTCATATTCGACGGGCGGTATCACTTCCCCGTTTCGGATAGGAACCAGAGTAAAGCCATCAGGCGTCCGCAACAGTGCGACATTCTGTTTTTCGGCTTCTTCGTGCAACTCTTCAAACGCCTGCTCCTGACGTTTATTGAACTCATCCTGAATCGCAGCCGCCTTGGCATGATAGTCGTCGCTCTCAAACAACGAAGGTATGGTACTTCGCAGGTAATCGACCAACTGCTCCATCGATCGTTTCAATTCCTCGCCCCTGCCAGATGGCAGCCTGAGCGCCTGAGGTTTATGCGGCTGGGAGAAATTGTTGATGTAACACCAGTCGGCAGATTTGTTCTCTCCACTGGCTTTTTCTTCGAGGAACTGCCGCACCATGCTCCGTTTCCCCATGCCTGCGGGACCCAGGACAAAAAGGTTGTAACCCTCATGCCGGATGCCTGTTCCAAAGCGTACCGCATCCATGGCCCGCACCTGTCCAATAATTTCCGACAGATCCGCAAGGTCATCGCTAGTCTGGAATGTAAATTGATCCGGATCGCATGGATGATGCAGCTGTTGCGGCGAAAGTAAAAAGTGTGTGGCCATTTTTCCTGAACGGGATTATGATGATATTTTGATTACCGATAAGCTGGCTGACTGCCCGATCCATTCAAATAAATGGGATCAAGAGATACTCCTTGTTTTATCTGTTTTCCTTATACCTAGCGTCAACCACTTTGCCCCGTGGTCCCGCCCCACTTGAACGCGGGTCACCCATTTCCGAACCGACATTGGCCCTGGATTCCGGTGCTTCCCAGCGGGTTTCAACATCGGTTCTGCTGAAATTTTCTTCCGCCATGCTCTTTCCATCACCCCCCGGAAAAAACAGGCAGACTACAATCTCTGGAAGGTCTCTCCATTATAAACACCGACCGCATTTTTTCTCTGTATCTCAATTTTTTTACCTCCCACATCAATACAGTTTCTTATGCCGTCCGTAGCAGCCAGCCTGGAAACCAGGACTTTATCGGCATAGATAAGAATATCATCCTGAGATACCAGACCGGCCTCCCGGCAAATTCTATAAACGCCCGGTGTACTTCCTACGTAAATAAGTTTATTTTTATTTTTCTGCCAGAATATCTTTTCTTCCGGCCTTTGATCCGGCTTATCAGATTTCACCATTTTAGGGCGGTATTCCACTTCGCTCGGAATTACCCCTTCCTTACTGTATTCCAGCATATTCGGTGATGCCGCTTCTGCCGTAGGATTTAAAAATATCGTCAAAAGCAAAACATTCAGTATGTTTATCATGGTACTCCTTCGATTAATACCTGAACAATAACAGCAATAGATACTGCCAGACCCCCTATAAACATAGGGCATGCATGTACCCGGATGAAATGGTCATGCGCAATTATCGAAACTGTGTTGCCACACAACACGCCTGCCGGTTTTCAAGATGGAATATTTTATGTAAGTTGGCATATCCCTGCCTTATGATCACCAGCTTGCAATACCACACGCAATACCCAGGCAGCTCCGGGAATACTGGCAACCTTCAGCCATGCCATTTAAAATGCATATCCGGTGCATATTATCATTGAAAATGCATTACAAAGCACACAAGCAGCATAACATTGATTAACCATGAGAAAAAATTCCATGGAATACCTGGCAATTTCCCATACAAACCAATAAACCAGTATTATTTTTAAGGAATGACGCTTCTATTGACGAAAGAACAAAAGCGCACTAATAGAGATGCAGTCCGGCAAGAGATTGCCTGAGCCACACATTCAGCCACAATACTCAACCCTGCCGGACGCACAATATTTTAACAAGAACGAGGAAAATGCCATGCCCAATTACAAAGTCAAATTAAAAAATAAAACAGAAATCGCAGAAGGTACGATGGCATTTCATTTTGAAAAGCCAGATGGTTTTATCTATAAAGCGGGGCAATTCGCGGATTGCACCCTGATCGCCCCATCTGAGACAGATTCCGAAGGCGATTCAAGAGCATTTTCATTTGCCAGCGCTCCTTATGAAAGCGACCTGATCCTGGCCACAAGGATGCGTGACACGGCTTTCAAAAGAGCATTGAAAACAATGGCGCCGGGTGCCGAACTCAACCTGGATGCACCCTATGGTTCATTCAAGCTTCACAACAATGTAAACATTCCAGCTGTTTTTCTTACCGCCGGGATCGGCATTACCCCTGTGAGAAGCATCGTCCTTCAAGCCATGCACGAAAATGTACCACGCCGGATTCTAGTATTCTATTCCAACCGCAGGCCGGAAGATGCCGCATTCCTGAACGAACTGAGGGAACTCCGCGAAACCAGTCTGGACTATACCTTCATCGCTACAATGACACAGACAGAAAAATCCAGCAGTAACTGGGATGGAGAAACAGGGCACATCAGCAAGGCCATGCTCCAGAAATACATCGGAGACATGACCCTCCCGATCTATTATATCGATGGTCCGCCTGCAATGGTGATTGCAATGCAGACATTACTGGGCGAGGCAGGAGTCGATGAGGACAACATCCGCACGGAAGAATTTTCTGGCTACTGAGTGCTGTCAGAAAGGGGGATGCCTGCTGCCGGAATCCTGCTGCCCAGCCCAGACTCGTCGCCGAATGTAGTGGCGGGTTCTGGGAAACCCCGCTGCACGGCAGTAACCCCGTCTTAGTCCATTTGATCCTTTAACCGGCGTGCCAGCCCACCCAGGGGGGGTTAGACAGGATATTGCCACGGATGATCGGCCACTAATACCTCCATTGCAGGCCGGCGTAAACCGAACGCCCATCCCCCGGAAGATAAAGTGGACCATCCGCTCCACGCTGGTTCAGCACCACACTGGTGGTCGCCACATACTTGCGGTCGGCAAGATTGCGCCCCTCAATGAACCATGAAAGTTCTCTTGTCAGTTTCTGGCCCATTTTCAGCCCAAAGATTGTATATCCGTCTGCGTAAACCGTTTCTGCAAAATCCACTGCATACCGTTGAGGCGAAAATTCGATGGTCGGACCCGCGTAGAAATTGTTTGCACGGTACAGCAGCTCCCCGCGCAGAAATGTCCTTGGAATACCCGGCAGGCGGCGATTACCGAAAACCGGATCATTATCGAAACGAAAATCATTGAGCAGCAGATTGTGGCGCCATTCCAGATTGTATGGCAAGCGCGCGGTCATCCCCATTTCAATGCCCGCATGCACGGTCCGGGAAGCATTGGTAGTCTGTGCTGCAGGAATCGGGTTATTCCCGCCGGCAAAAACGGCTATCTGCAATAATTCGTCATCCAATTTTGCATGATACGCGGAAAAATCCCAGTCAACTTTTGCACTGTTGCCCCGGGTGCCCACCTCAAAAGTAGTGCCGCTCTGCGCCCGTACAATATTAGGTTTAAGGCCTCCAGCCAGCTCCCCGAAAGAAGGAGGTTCAAAGCTCCGCGAGATATTCGCATAATGCTGGACACTAGGGAGCGGGCTATATAACAATCCGATTTTCGGGCTGGCCTGTGTATAGCTTTGCTTGAAACTTTCGTTCTGATCTGGTGTAGCGAAAAACTTATCCATATATTCGCGCTTGGATTTCGTATATTGCAGGCCAGCGATTACTGCAAGCTTGGGCAACACATACAACCGGTTCTCCGCATACAGTCCCATATTGGTGGCAACCTGGTCAGACTGGTTAGTGCGCGCGCCACGGCTACCCTGGTTGTTTACCCAGCGGTCTTCATTGGTCACCCCCCGGGTGGGAGTAAAACCAAGCACAAATTCATTTTTATAACCCAATAGCTGGCCATCCTGTATCAGGCGGGCCTCCAATCCGTAATCCTGATTATCCTGATCGATTACCTGAAAAATTGGGTGAAACAGGTTTTTCTCGGCATAAAAAACCCCTACTTCAAGACGGGTTTTGTCCATACGCAGAGTGGTCTTGTTGGCTATGCGCACGACCTCAATATCCCGCTTCTGTTGTAGGGTGAACGGGCTAAGAATGGCCTGACTGGGATCAGACCTCAACTGGGCTTTGGTCAGATTGCCAGGCAAATCGGATTCGCTGTTTGCATATCCTAAATAAAACCTGGTTTCCAGATCCGCGTTGATTCGATAACCAATATTCGTATTTGCCCGCTTTGCATCCTGTCTGGCATGATCCCTGAAACCGTCCTGGCTGAATGTGCTGACATTGACAAAATAATCCATGTCCCCTTTCACGCCACCCGTAGAAAGGCCCAGACGCTTATAATCAAAACTTCCGATTTCCCCACGAGCTTCAAATCTGGGGCTATCGTACCCCGTAGGTGAAACAAAATTGACCGCACCACCCAGGGTGGTCGATCCATACCGGAGCGCATTGGCCCCGCGATAAACTTCCATGTACCGGGTAGCCATCGGCTCGATTGCCTGAAAATCAAAACTGCCGTCGGTCTGGTTGACCGGGATTCCGTCCTGCATCAGCTTGATTCCGCGGCCATGGAAGGTGCGCTGCAAACCTGACCCGCGTATGGACAACCGCGTTTCTTCCGCACCAAAGCGTGATTGTGCAAAAACCCCGGTAGCCAGACCAAGGGTATCGTTAAAATTGGATACCCTGCCCTCGCGAACCTTTTCAGCATCCACAATGGTCACGCCACCGGGTGTTTGATTAATTTCGCGGATTGCTCGCTTGATATCCGGTTGCGTCATTGACGCACCCAGTTCATCACGTTTTGCAGAAACACTGATTTCAGGCAGCATGGAATCCGGGTCAATAACGATATGATCCGCACGTGCGAGCCCGGGAATCGCGGCCAGAACGAACCAACACAGCAATCGGCAAGCGTAAGTCATAACTGTATTTCCATGATTTATCATACAAAATTTCACTTCAAAAAATCTCCCCGATACAGGTTGCCATGCAGGCCTTTGGCTCATGCTGTGGCTTCCATCCACTGGGATTTCTGCCAAAATTTTTGTGCCTGCGATCATCCCAAACACCGGCAATTACTTTACAGGAATGATCTGCACAGTCATTTCGTTACCGCATGTTTGACTGGTTATTTGATTTATGGCCCTACTCCGGGTTGCAGTGGAGCGCTCATACAGAAAAAATGTCATACGAAACAAATCATTCCGAATATTCATTGTTCATATAAAATCAAAATACCCGTTTCTCCCAGCAAAATCCGGACGCAAGGTTAACCAAATCCATGCCCTGTTGGAATGCGACAAATTGTCGCATGAAGGAAATTTCACCTGCACAAGCCTGCAAACACCGTCACAAAACAGTCCAATCCGGTATTAGGTAAGAATATGATCACAGCTCTGGAAAAGTGGATTTGCACTCCATCATTCCATGATGCAATTACATTAAGACATGCCAATTATTGTGGGTCGTTCCAGCAGGCTATCGGTAACTTCAGATGCAGCCGGCTTTCATGATTTTTTGCAATCCTATTGAACTGTCCACCTGAATAGGTTTAAGCTCCCGAACTCATCCGCGAAAAGACATGCGTCATGAACGACTCCGGCATCACCGTGAAACTGATCCAGCAACAGGATTATCGCTTTCTGATTGAATTCGGCGAACCGGTTCCCTCCATTTTTGGAGACGAGCCTTCCCCACTTGGGGGGAGTACAGGTCCCTCCCCGGTGCAACTACTGGCAGCCGCCGTCGGCAACTGCCTGAGCGATTCGCTGTTGTTCGCCCTGCGCAAATTCAAACAGTCACCGGAACCGGTTCGCACGCAAGTGCAGGCCATCACCGGAAGGAATCCTGAAGGACGCATACGGGTACTGAAAATAATTGCCGAAATCACTCTGGGTACAAAAGCTTCTGAGCTAGAGCATCTTGAACGTGCACTGGATCAGTTCGAATCCTTCTGTACAGTTACGCAGAGCGTACGGCAGGGAATTCCCATCGAGGTCCGGATATTGGACGCAAACGGCGACCAGATCAAATAAAGAAAGAGGAGCGGAGCGATCCCTAATGCCAACAGACCCACACCATACAGCCGGTTATACTCCGGAAATTTTCGACCCGGATATCCCCTTTCGTATTAGTATTCGCCTGAAAAGGATCACATCCGATGAGACAATCCATAGACCGGAAAATCCTGATACTGACCATACGATTTAACCAAAAAATAACATACCATTTCTATTAAAAAAAATGAAATCCAATAAACTTGCACTGCTTGCCCTTCTTCTCTGGACTCTCACCATTTCCGTATTTGCATGGTTTTTTATCCGGGGAAACACCACTTCGGGAACCGATGGCAGAACTGCAATTCTACTGCAGGCCAGCGAACGCGATCTGATCCTGTCCGAAATGCGCCACCTGCTATCTTCTACCCAGGGAATCATCGCAGGTGTGAGCCGGGGCGACATGAAACAGGTTAAGGAAGCCGCAAGTGCCGCTGGCATGGCGGTTGCTGCCGATGCAACCCCTATTCTGATGGCAAAACTGCCGCTTGAATTAAAAACCATGGGCATGAGCGTTCATCGCGATATGGATGCCATAGCAAATGCCGCAGAAAACAAAATGGCCGCACAGGAAATTTTGGGCATGCTATCCAGTACACTGGAAAAATGTGTTGCCTGCCACTCGACGTGGCAGCTTAAAGTGGATAATTAAAGATAAATTTCTGAAATCTTCCTACTTTGTTTCTGCTCATGGAAAACCAGGATGCATAAACATTAAAAATGTATATAATATATATTTTTAATGTTTATTTTAGCAATTGTTCACTACCCGGACATACCAGGAACGCATGAAAATGGGACTCCTGGGCCGATGGGATCACCATCCGGCCCCATGCAAAATGGGCACGCAATCAATAATCAATGTATCCCTCTGCGCCCGCAGTGTAGAACGTGGCTGGATCTGGCGCCGTGAGCGGGATTGCACTGCGCAGCTTCTCCACCAGATCGGGATTGGATATGAAAGGGCGTCCGAATGCGACAAGATCACCTCGGTTCTGTGCAAGATCGGCTTCTGCGCGGGCCAGGTCATAACCGCCCGACAGAATATATTTTCCGCTAAAAGTAGCGCGCAACCTTGCCTTCAGCGCAGGGCTGACTTCCGGCGCACCCATTGAACTGTGATCGGCTATATGAATATACACCAGACCAATAGGGTTTAACTCCACGATCAATTGTTCATAAAGACGGTCCATTTTAGGATCTGGGGCCATACCAACCGACACTCCATAAGGCGAAAGTCGCAAGCCAACGCGATCTGCTCCAATGGCATCCACGGCAGCCCTGGCCGTTTCCACGGCGAAGCGAATCCGGTTTTCGATGCTGCCGCCCCAGCGGTCTGTACGATGGTTGGAAGCCGTGTTTAAAAACTGGTCAATCAGATACCCGTTTGCTCCATGCAGTTCAACCCCGTCAAATCCTGCTTCCATCGCCCTGCCTGAAGCGGCTGCATATTCGCCGATCGCTTCGTTGATATCGGCCTCGCTCATCGGGATGGGAACCGGGTGCGGCTGCTTGCCATTGTTGTCTGTCCACATCTCCCCTGGCGCAGCAATGGCGGAAGGGGCGAGCAATCGTGCGCCGGCAGGCAGGTTCAACGGATGGCCTACCCGCCCGGTATGCATCAGCTGCACAAAGATCTTTCCTCCTGCCCGATGCACGCTGTCAGTCACACGCCGCCAGCCTTGCACCTGGGCATCGCTGAACATGCCCGGAATCCGCGCATAGCCAAGCCCGTTCGGCGAAGGAGCAGTGCCTTCCGTGATGATCAGTCCAGCTGCCGCGCGCAACTGATAATATTTTTCCATCCGTTCGTTCGGCACATTGCCAATAGCGCGGGAACGCGTCATGGGGGCCATGACCAGGCGATTCTTCAGCTGAAGATTGCCAAGTGTAGTCGGGGTAAACAGAATAGACGACATATTGTTCCTTTCATTTTGATCTAAAAATACGAACCACAGCTTATGCCAATCCCATGGCGGCTATCGCCGCAGCATCCTCCAGTAAAGCAATATTGAAGGCCGTAAAACAATTCAACTGCCGATCTGTCAAAATATCCGCTGTTGAAATCCTGGATGGCCTGGATGATCTCATCTTGCGTATTCATGACAAAAGGGCCATGGCCGGCTATGGGTTCCTCTATGGGTTCGCCGCCCAACAGCAGCATCACAGCATCGCTACTGGCTTCAACGGTAAAATGCTCCCCCCCGCTGCCCAGCAGCACCATCTGGGCCTCATGGGCCGTGGCATCACCACACACCCTGGCCGTTCCATGCAGCACGATCACTGCCGTATTCCAGCCTTCTACGGCGGGTAAATCAACCTGATGCCCGGCTTTCAGTTGTATATCCCAGACGTTCATGGGCGTAAAAGTACGCGCCGGCCCGGTATGCCCGGCATAATTCCCTGCGATGATCCGCACGGATCCTGCCCCGCCAGCAAGCGGGACGGCAGGAATATCCGCATTCAGGATGGCCTGATACCCCGGGGCAGCCATCTTGTCTTTTGCAGGCAGGTTTACCCAGAGTTGCACCATATCCAGAATGCCGCCCGACCGCGTGAACGCTTCGGAATGGAATTCTTCGTGCAGAATGCCAGAGGCGGCGGTCATCCACTGCACATCGCCGGGGCCGATTACACCGCTTTTTCCGGTAGAGTCGCGATGCGCAACCTCCCCTTTATAAACAATGGTAACCGTCTCAAATCCCCGGTGCGGATGCTGGCCAACCCCTCTGGGCCTGGCGGCTGGCGTAAATTCGGCAGGCCCGGCCCGATCAAGCAGCAGAAACGGGCTCAGCTCCTTCCCGTGACTCTGGTATGAAAACAGTGAACGAACCGGAAAACCATCCCCTACCCAATGTTGCTGTGGGGCGCTATACACGCCAAGCACTTGTTTCATGTGCAATCTCCTGTAGATATTACATTTATTACCGTGTATGAATGCATTGAAGCCCATTGATGGAAGCCTCATCCCGGCGGCAGCATAAATCGGCCGGTTTGCGCATCCTGCCGGCAAGGACAGAGATTGCCGCGCTCCGTCTCTTACCGAAAAGAGCAATGCACCAAAGAGCAATGCACCGATACATTCAAGTTCTTACCGCTGAATCACTGGCTTTTACCGTCAATGGAACACGAACCGCTACCCAAGGCCGCCAGCAAAAACAGCCCCCCTGCAATGCTGATGTTTTTCATGAACAGCATGTTCTGGACAAAAGCCTGCTCAGCGGGAGCAGCCCAGAAATTATGGAAAATAAGCGCCGCCAGCAGCGTAAATCCTCCCAACAGAAAAGCAGCAATCCGGGCCTTGTATCCGACCATGATCGCCAGACCTCCGGCAATTTCCAGAATGATCGTCAGAACGGCAACTACAGAGGCAAGCGGCAACCCTTTGGATGCGATATAGCCGACGGTTCCCTCAAACCCGCCAATCTTCGAAAATCCTGCCATGACAAACATGGCTGCCATCAATATTCTTGCTATCAGTGCCAGTGGGTTGGAAAGTTGGTTCATCATTATTTCCTTTCTTAGTGGGTAAACTTAAAAAATACTTCTTAACTTTTCCAGAGAGCCGGATAATTCTTCCACCTCCCTGGCAGTTAACTTGCAAAATGCCCGGCCCAGATAAGTAACATGCTCTGGAAACACCTTTTCAAATAGCTGCTGACCATCCTGCGTCAGGCTGACCATCTGGCTGCGGGCATCCTCCCGATTGGTTTCACGGCGGATTATCCCTTTCCCTTCCAGCCGTTCCAGGACACCAGTCAGCGTTCCCTTGGTAACCAGAGTTTTTTCCCCTAGTTCCTTGCACGTCATTGGTGGCTGGTTGCCCAGGGTTGCAATAATGTCGAACTGGGTCATCGTCAACCCGATGGATTTCAGATGACTGGCTGAATAATGCTCAAAGGACTGGTAGGCCTGAGCCAGTTTCCGCAATACAGGTAAAAATCTCATATGCCCCTCATTTAGTACTAACGCGAACCATATTAGTACTAATTAGAACAAAATGCAAATATTACATAAATAATATTGCAACGATTCGAGAATATCCGTCTGCCAGGTCATACCACTTAAGATTCAGCAGGCGTGCTTGTGTAAACGCTTCAAGAAGCGCACATGCCCCGTAAACGGAACACCAGCAATTAAATCAATTACGATTGTTTGGCATGGCACAAACGCTGAGCGAACAGCAGAAATTATCTGATCTGGACCGAATATCGTTCGGGGAAGCTTTATGGCCTATCATTCTTAATAACATTGCAAACGGAGATTCCCTGACCGCGGCTCTTCGTCGTTTAAGTCCCGCGCCGTCTTACTGGTGGGCTAAAGATTGTTTAAGGTACAACCCTGAACTTAAAGCCCGGTATCAGCAGGCCGTGGAAGATCGTGCAGACCGCTTGGCAGAAGAATTAATCGAACTGGCGGATACACCGATACCCGAAGGGCTGGATGGCCCTGCTGCATCCGCGTGGGTGCAACGATTGCGGGTGCAGATTGATGTAAGGAAATGGGCTGCTTCCAAATTAAAGCCTCGTACTTACGGCGACCGCGTGGATGTATCAGTTACTGCAACTCAAATAAGCGTTACCGCTGCATTGGCCGAGGCACAGCAAAGGGTATGCAATATTATTGAATTCGAGCCGCCTGAAAACTGAATAAATGGTCATTGCTAACCAATAAGGCCACAAGGTACCTACAAAAACTACAAAAACCAGTTTCTGTAGTTTTTGTAGGCAGGGCACCCATTGCTTTTCTATAAAACTGGCTGATTATCACGCGCGTAGTTGGGTGGTAAACCAGTGAATGTACCAAACAACCTGTAATAAATTAATATCTTAATTTCAATTTACCGATTCTTTTGGAAAGAAAGGCATGTCATTGGTCAAGTTCAGTCTTGATTCCAGTAATCATGGTTGTTGTCCAATCTTGGCCAGTTAATTGAATTCTCGAACGCTTTAAGCTTTGCACTTCAATTGTATACATTGAAGCACCGTTACTCGCTGGACGAACAAAAACACCGACGACCTCACCCCATGTAGCCATTCCAGCACCGTTTTCTGCCTTGAGAGTGCCCGTTTCTTTATTGCTTTCAACAATCGTAAGACTGCGGCCAGCGCTCCGCACTATGGCTTTCCATATTTCATCATAAGTTTTACCGCGAACCTCGAACGAAGACCCACCTGTGCCAGGTTGCAGGGTGTCAGTTGTGGCACAACCAGAAATGGAACTCAGAATAAAAATAAAGACGGAAAATAAAGTGGAATATTTCATTTATTACTTAAAATATATGGCATTAAGGCATAGCTTGAATTATGCACCCAATAAAAAAATTCTGCATGATATTATAAAATGCAATTCAATTAGTTGTAGAAATACGCCATAGTATTTACCTAATAATCAAAAACAAATTACTGCCATGAAAACCCTGATTCATTCACTATTGCTAATGTTCACTCTCTTTTCCGGAAGTGCTTATGCAGATTTGTCTAATCAGAATGTGGCGGATTCGGCAGAATTCACTGATGAGCAAAAACAAGTTATTACTACTGCTAAACCTTGGGAAGAATACCAGCAGAAAGAATTTACTGCGGAACAAAAACAATTACTTGCTGCACAATATAGGCAGTACAGGAAAGCTTCTGAACAAGCTGAACAAGGCAATGCAAATGCGCAATATGAGCTGGGAGTGATGTACTTCGAAGGTAAAGGCGTACCCGAAGATCATGTGCAAGCTTACTTCTGGTTTGGTAAGGCTGCCGCACAAGGTAATACAATGGCTCAAAATTTGTTGGGTGAGATGTATTTTTTTAGCGAAGGTGTGCCTAAAGCCGAAGCTGTACATTGGTTTCGCAAGGCCGCTGAACAAGGGCATGCAGGTGCGCAATTTAATCTTGGAGGAATGTATGACAGAGGTGAAGGCATTCCTAAAGATGATGCACAAGCTGTGCACTGGTATCGCAAAGCTGCGGAACAGGGGGATGCAAGAGCGCAATTTAATCTTGGAGTAATGTACACCGACGGTGAAGGCATTCCTAAAGACGCTGCACAAGCCGTGTATTGGTTTCGCAAGGCCGCCGATCAGGGGAGAGCAAGAGCGCAATTTAATCTTGGGGTGATGTACGCTAACGGTATAGGCGTACCTAAAGATGATGCACAAGCTGTGCACTGGTATCGCAAAGCTGCGAAACAGGGGGATGCAGGTGCACAAAATAATCTTGGGTTCAAATACGACACAGGCATAGGCGTCACTAAGGACGAGGAAACGGCCTATTTCTGGTATTTACTGGCAAGCGCACAAGGTAATGAGATAGCAGTGACAAATCGAGACTTGATTGAAAAGAATTTGACCTTACAGCAGCGCGCGAATGCTCAAGCTACTGCACGTGTCTGGAAGCCAAAGAAAAATTAACCCCGGTTTACCCTGCGATCATTGGCTGGAATCGTTTTTTAAACCAGGAAGTGCTAGATGTTTACAAAAAAATAAAAATTTCTCGTGGGCGCACCCTAACTACGGCACAAAACCTTTGGGCCCTGCCCCCCGTCAAGCTTCATTCTCTGGCAATTAGCAAAAGATCAAGCTAATTCTGCTCGATTGCGGCTTGTTACTGGAAAATTCTCAGTATCTGAAAGACTATAAATTTTTGTTAAGGTTGATAGTCAATTTGATAGTTAAAAACCATGATTAAAAAATAACCAATTTAAATCAATTAGTTGTTTTAATAACTGGCGGAGAGGGTGGGATTCGAACCCACGGTACGGAGAAATCCGTACAACAGATTTCGAGTCTGCCGCATTCGACCTCTCTGCCACCTCTCCGACGATCTGATTTTACCACCAACCCGTAAAATCAGGCAAAATGTTCCCATGTTCAAGTTCATGTGCTTATTGATTGCAGCCGCTGCCCGGAACAAATTCCTGGTTCCGGCAGTGCTAGGTAGCCTGCTACTGCCGGCCTGCACCCCTGACCAGCCCCCGCTGAAACCCTGGCGGGAAGAACTGGCGGTGATCGTGCTGCCGGACGGAAATGATACGGATCAGCGCTTCGAGCGACACCTTGTCACACTTTTTGCCGAACAGTTGCACGTACAGGTGCAATTCATGCCTTTGCCCTCCGGCCAGGTGATGCCATCCCTTCTGGACAGGAAAGCGCATTTTGCCGCAGCCGGGCTGCGCAGCACCGGAACTGATCACGTACAGTTTGGCCCGGTGTATCAAACCGTCCGTGAACAGGCAGTATGCAATGGCGTCCCGGTACGCAACATGAAAACACTTCTCAAGAAAAACATCGCCGTAGTTTCCGGCTCTGCACAGGAAGCCGCCCTGAACGAGGCGCAAAAAAGCACCCCCGCACTGCACTGGCACATCAGCGAAAATCTGACCGTCTCCCGGCTGCTGGGAGAGGTTGCTGAAGGCAGGCTGGAATGCACCATCGCCAATTCGGAGCAGCTTGCATTGGCGCGCAATTACTATCCCGATCTGGATTCCGCGCTGGAGATTGCCACCCCTTCCAGACTGGCATGGGCATTTTCCCCGGGCGCCGCCCCTGAACTACTGGCAGAAGCAGAGAAATTTTTCGCCCGGATCAAGCAGGATGGCACCCTGAATCGCATCCTGGATCGGTATTACGGGCACAGCAAGCGTCTGGAGTCGGGTGACGCGGTTGCATTCATCACCCGTACGCGCACGGTATTGCCCCATATCCGCGGCTTGTTTGAAGAGGCGGCCACGCTGACCGGGCTGGAATGGCAGTTGCTCGCTGCCCTCGCCTATCATGAATCGCACTGGGATCCACTGGCCACTTCGCCTACCAATGTCCGTGGAATGATGATGCTGACCGAGCAGACGGCCGATCGCATGGGAGTGACCAACCGGCTGGACGCACGCCAGAGCATTATCGGTGGCGCCAGGTACCTAATGCAATTGAAAGAAAAATTGCCGCTCCGCATCCGCGAACCGGATCGTACCTGGATGGCACTGGCTGCCTACAACCAGGGGCTAGGGCATCTGGAAGACGCGCGCGTACTGGCAAAGCAACAAGGATACAACCAGGATAGATGGATAGGCGTGAAAAAGGTAATGCCGCTTCTGGCACAGCCCGCGTACTTCAAAAAAGTCCGGCACGGCTATGCCCGTGGCGGGGAAGCGGTTGTTCTGGTGGAAACGGTGCGCATGCACCACGACATGCTGCACAATCTGCCAGTCGGCACCGTGCCGCGACTGATCCCGCCGCACGACTCCGGCATTGCCCTGAAAAAACTGAAATAGACTCAGGCCCAGGGTTTTTCCGGATGAAATTCCCAGTTCGCCTGCACCCCTTGCGCCCCTCAAAACACCTGGCAACGGTCCAGCCCGGAAAACCCAAAGGACGCAGGCTTTCTGACCCCAGCCGGCATCCCGTGCCGAACCAGGATTTGCCTTACCAGGAGAATTTCAGCGCCATGACCTTCATGTATTCCTGATTGACCCGATCCAGTTTGTTCTCCAGTTCGCCCTGCAACACCCGGATAAATTTTGTCGGATCTTCCGATTTGGACAGTGCCTGAAGGGCAGCTGCGTCGGGTACATATTCATTAAGGGTCGGCTTCAGTCGTTGCGCCAACTTGTAAAAATCCAGAGTACTCTGCACGAAATCCTTGAACCGCATATCAATCGACAGGTGCCGCAGAATCGGGCTGTCGTCTTCCTGCAGCGGACCATCCGTATGCTGGCAATCCGCCTTGAGATCCATGATTTTCTTTTCAGAAAACTGAAAGTCCGCCTCGCTCATTTGCGGGACAAACCTGTAAAAGGAATCTTTCAACAATATCACCAGCTGCTGGCAGCTGGTCTGCAACTCGGCCGATAATTCCCTGCGTTGGGCAAGAGCATCGTTTCTAGGCTCTACAGGGCGTTTCAAAATGGCGCTCAATGCAGAAATTCCCGACAATTCCATTTCTATCTCCTTATTCAATACAACAATATCTGCCTATCCGGCAGATATTCCATTAAATCCGACATGAAAACCAAATCGCGATTTATAACACAAAGTGGACACATCAACACTGGTTATTCACTAAATTTCGTCCGGTCCAGCCGGATAACCAGACCCGTCAGGATTTGCGGATGCGCTCCAGATTTCCCATGTAAGGCCTTAACACTTCCGGTATCACAACGCTGCCGTCGGCCTGCTGATAATTTTCCAGCAGAGCGACCAGGGTGCGCCCCACGGCCAGGCCTGATCCGTTCAGGGTATGCGGCAGTTCGGGCTTTCCTTGTGCGTTGCGGAAACGGGCATGCATGCGCCGCGACTGGAAGGTTTCGAAATTCGAGCAGGAAGAAATCTCGCGGTATGTATTCTGGGCTGGCAGCCAGACTTCAATATCGTACGTTAGCGCTGCGGAAAAGCCCATGTCTCCCGTGCACAGTTTGACAACCCGGTAAGGAAGGTCCAGTTCCTGCAAGACCGTTTCGGCATGTGTCAGCAGCTGTTCCAGTGCAGAATAAGATTGTTCAGGATGCACGATCTGCACCAGTTCCACCTTGTCAAACTGGTGCTGGCGGATCATGCCGCGCGTATCCCGGCCATAGGAACCGGCCTCGCTCCGGAAGCACGGGGTATGAGCCACATATTTCAGCGGCAGCGTCTCCAACGGGACAATGCTATCCCGCACCAGATTGGTAACCGGCACTTCGGCAGTAGGGATCAGATAAAATCTGGGCTGTGACTTCCCGCTTGAATGAACTGCCCGGCCTTCCATCCCTTCCGGGGCCACCCCTTCCCCTGAGTGCATTCGCTCGGTGTCCCCGGAGCCTGCGCTGACGACGAACAGATCCTCCTCAAACTTTGGCAACTGGCCAGTGCCATGCATCGATTCGGCATTGACCAGATACGGGACATACACTTCGGTATAGCCATGCTGGCCGGTATGCAGATCCAGCATGAACTGCACCAGCGCGCGGTGCAGGCGCGCCATCGGCCCCTTCAACAACGAGAAACGTGCGCCACTGATCCGGGTGGCAGTTTCGAAATCCAGCCCGCCAAGATGTTCCCCCACGCTGACATGATCCCTGACTTCGAAATCCAGTACCGGCGGATTGCCTATGCGGCGGATTTCTGCATTTTCCGCCTCGGTCCTGCCCACGGGCACACTGGCATGCGGCATATTCGGGATCACCGCAAGAAAGGTCTGCAGTTCCTGCTGGATTTGCTCGAGCTGCCCTTCCAGCGCTTTCAACTCTTCGCCCAGCCCAGCAACTTCTGCCATAATTGCCGCCACATCCTCGCCCCTGGCCTTGGCTTGGCCAATCTGCCTGGAGGTGGTGTTCCGCTTGGCTTGCAATTCCTGTGTGCGGGTTTGAATGTCCTTGCGTGCGCTTTCCATCTGTCCGAAGCGTGCGGTATCCAGCCGATAACCCCGTGTCTCCAGTCGCGCCGCAACACCGGCTAAATCATTTCGTAAAACCTGTATGTCTAACATGCATTCCTCCCACGTCATACACCCCTGGCCGGGGTGCATGCGCTAATCATTTTTCATTTTTTTTGCCGCAGCATCCAGCGCACGAAGGTGGGCCAGTTTCTCTGCAATTTTTGCTTCCAGCCCCCGCCCGGTCGGATGATAGAAACTGACCTCCTGCATGTTGTCGGGGAAATAGCTTTCCCCGGCTGCATAGGCCTCGTTTTCGTCATGCGCATAACGATAATCCTTGCCATATCCCAGCTGTTTCATCAACCGTGTCGGCGCATTGCGCAAATGCAGCGGCACGGGGCGCGACCCTTCCCTGGCAATCAGGGCGCGGGCGGCATTATACGCGACATAACCGGCATTCGACTTGGCTGCCGCCGCCAGGTAAAGAACCGCCTGCGCCAGGGCCAGCTCGCCTTCGGGTGAACCCAGCTGGTCATAAGTCCGGGCAGCATCCAACGCCAGCTGGATCGCCCGGGGATCCGCCAGGCCTATGTCTTCCCATGCCATGCGCACAATGCGCCGTGACAGATAACGTGGATCCGCCCCGCCATCAAGCATACGCACCAACCAGTACAGAGCGGCATCCGGATTGGAGCCCCGGACGGATTTATGCAGGGCGGATATCTGGTCGTAGAATGCTTCACCCCCCTTATCAAAGCAGCGCAAATTTTGCGCCAGCGTGTTGTCCAGAAAACCGGTGTCTACGCTTTTGATCCGGGCGGTCCGGGCTGCGGTATGCAGCTGCTCCATGACATTCAACAGGCGGCGCGCATCGCCGTCTGCATAGCCGATGATACGATCACATACCGCATCGTCAAATTCCAGGTCAGCCAGAATATCCTGTTGCGTGCGCTTCAACAGCTGACGCAGATCTTCCTCGGCCAGAGCATGGAGTACGTACACCTGGGCACGGGACAATAGGGCGCTATTTACTTCAAACGACGGATTCTCGGTAGTCGCACCAATAAAAGTAACCAGGCCCTGTTCGACAAAGGGCAGAAAGGCATCCTGCTGGGCTTTGTTGAAGCGGTGCACTTCATCCACAAACAATATGGTGTGGCGCCCGCTTTGCTGCAAGATATGCTGCGCATGGGCAATCGCATCACGGATGTCTTTCACCCCCGACAATACCGCAGAAAGCGGAACAAATTCAGCATCAAATGCCGTGGCCATCAGCCTTGCCAACGTGGTTTTTCCTACCCCGGGCGGCCCCCACAGAATCATGGAGTGCGGCTTTCCGGATTCAAACGCAAGGCGCAGCGGCCGCCCCGGCCCCAGTAAATGAAATTGTCCGACAATCTGGTCGATATGCTTGGGCCGGAGCCGCTCGGCGAGCGGAACTACGGGGTCGGTCGGACCGAAAAGGCTATCCCGGGTAAGCGCCATGATCCTGCATTTGCATGGTGCCGCCCCCGGGAAAATGGGTTAGCACAAAAGGATTATTCACCCAGGACATCCGCCCCTTTTGGAGGAACAAACTTGAACAGATGTGCCGCCAGCTGCGGATTGCGCTGTAGCCTGGAAAGGCGGAGCAATGTGGTATGGCCGAAAGAATCCTGCAGCTCCATGACCACCAGGGCGGACTGCGCATCGAAAGCCATGAGAATTTTCTCGAAACTGGTGTCCTGATTACGGGGCGTCGCCTCGAGCCATTCCAAACCATCCTTGGTTCCCGTATCTTTCAGCCGGAATCCGCGTTCGATTTCATTATTTCCGGAAAGCAGGGCTGCGGGACTGCTGCCTAGAGCTGCATCCATTTTTTTGACAGTGACCTGATTCAGTTCCTTGTCATACATCCAAAATTTTTCGCCATCCCCAAGAATCAGCTGTTCATACGGCTTCTGATAGACCCAACGGAATTTCCCGGGCCGGACGAACAACATGGTACCGGAGGCCGACTGGATGCGCTGCCCGTTTTGGTCCCTAACTTCCTGAGTAAAATTTGCCTGTGCCGAGTTCGTGGACGCAATAAAATTTTTTAGCCTGTCCGTAGCACCTGCATAAGCGGAAACGGGAAACACGATGCACGCGACCAAAATAAACTTAAACAACCTATACATGGATCATTCCTCTCTACACTGGTCTGTCATTTCTCAGGATTCCTGGCGGGACACGGAGATTCATTCCTGTCTGGCAGGGGCAATGACTTCCCGGTTTCCGTTACTCTGCATGGGTGTCACGACCCCCGCACGTTCCATTTGCTCCACGAGGCGCGCGGCACGATTATATCCAATGCGCAAATGACGCTGAACCAGAGAAATGGATGCGCGACGTGACTTCAGCACAATCTCCACTGCCTGATCATACAGGGCGTCGGATTCCGGCTCACCTGTGCTTTCGACATCAGCACCCGTTTCAGGTTCTTCCAGGGAAGTCAGAACGCCTTCTACATATTGCGGCGCTCCCTGTTTTTTGAGGTATTCAGTGACCCGGTGCACCTCCTGATCGGAAACAAAAGCTCCATGGACCCGCTGCGGATATCCTGTACCTGGTGGCAAATACAACATGTCTCCCTGGCCCAGCAGAGCCTCGGCACCCATCTGGTCAAGAATGGTGCGTGAGTCAATCTTGCTGGAAACCTGAAACGCCACGCGTGTCGGCACGTTTGCCTTAATCAATCCGGTAATCACATCTACCGAAGGGCGCTGGGTCGCCAATACCAGATGAATTCCAGAAGCGCGAGCCTTCTGCGCGAGACGCGCAATCAGCACCTCGACCTTCTTACCAACCACCATCATTAAATCAGCAAGTTCATCAATGAATACAATAATATATGGAAACTCTTCCACGGGTTCCGGATTTTCAGGAGTAAGCGACAATGGGTTGTTCAGTGGTTCCTCCGCCTTGATGGCATCACGCACCTTCTGGTTATAACCGGCAATATTACGCACACCAAACGCAGCCATCATCCGGTAGCGCCGGTCCATTTCCTGCACGCACCAGTTCAGCGCAGAGGCTGCCTGACGCATGTCAGTCACCACAGGCGCCAGAAGGTGCGGAATTCCCTCATATACTGACAGTTCGAGCATCTTTGGGTCAACCAGTACCAGCCGTACCTGCTGCGGCGTAGCCTTATAGAGTACGCTCAATATCATGGCATTAATCGCCACCGATTTACCGGAACCGGTGGTACCCGCCACCAGAACATGCGGCATCTTGCCCAGGTCTGCAACCACAGGTTTCCCTGAAATGTCCTTGCCCATTGCCATGGTAAGCGGGGAACTCATGCCTGCATAATCCTGCGAGCTGAGAATTTCGGACAAATGTACCATCTGCCGTTTCGGATTAGGAAGCTCCAGCGCCATGTAGGATTTGCCTGGTATCGTTTCCACCACGCGGATGCTGACTACCGACAGCGCGCGAGCCAGATCCCGTACCAAGCTGGTGATCTGGCTGCCCTTTACTCCCACTGCGGGCTCAATCTCGTAACGGGTTACGACCGGCCCAGGATAGGCCGCAACCACTTTTACTTCCACACAAAAATCCTGGAGCTTGCGCTCGATCAGGCGTGAAGTAAATTCCAGCGTATCGGCAGAAAGCACTTCAACCTCTTGTACCGGTGGGTCCAGGAGGTGAAGCGGTGGTAGCGATGAATCCGCTATGTCCGGGAACAATGGCACCTGCTTCTCTTCGGATACGCGTGCCGACTTCCGCACTTCCAGAACCGGCTGCTCGATGTAAATTGGCCGGTGATTTTCCACCCGTTTTTTTTCTTCTTCCTTTACCGCCTTGCGCTGGCTCAAAGCCTGCGCGCCAATACGCTTGTCCTGCCATGTCTGCCAGGCATTCTGTGCCCAGAAATAAAAATCTTCCAGCCCCCCTCCCAGCCGGTCAACAAACCGTAGCCAGGACAGGCCACTAAACAGACTGAATCCGATTGCGATCAACGCAAGAAAAAACAAGGTCGCACCAGTAAATCCGAGTATGTGTGCCAGACCATCTCCCAGAATCTTGCCCAGCATGCCTCCGGGCACGGACGGAAGCTCTGCTTTCAGGGTATGCAGCCGCAACGATTCCAGGGCGCTACTGGCCAGCAGCAACAGGAAAAATCCGGTCAGAGTCACCCATGCGGCGCGACGATCGAACAGGCTGTTCCGGGATAAGCCGCGATAATCCACCCATATCTGCTGCATCAGAAAAACCACCCACCACCAGGCAGAAACACCAAATGCAAACAGCAGTACGTCAGCCAGCCAGGCTCCCAGATATCCGCCCAGATTACGTGGAACCAGATCGCTGGCGCTATTTGACCAGGCAGGATCGCTCCGGTCAAAGCCATACAGGACGAGGATTAAATATATTGTTACCGCAACCAGCAGTAGCAGACGCGATTCGCGCAACAATGCTACGAGCCGGCTTGGTGGCGGAGGAGTTTTTTCATTCCTGTTTTTCATTAACGCCATGTTGCATCCATACCATGTTTTCTGACTCGCTTGCCCTGCAGACATCCAGCCTTGCCTGATCCAGGCCATGCCGGTGGGTTATATTCATTAAAACCAACCGTTATCTCTGCTGCGTTTTCAAGCCTGAGCAGGGTCAATGCATCGCCATCCATCCGGATTGAAGATTCAAAGCTACTGCTCTGGCATCCGGCTGAAGCTGCCACGGCACTACACCAAGCATCGGAGCAGGCAGGCGCTGCTGTAGCGCATCGATATTATCCAGTAGCGCAGGCATGCCCGCGTCCAGTATATTGGCTACCCATCCGGCACATTTTAATCCACAAAGCTCTATCGCGCTTGCGGTCAGCAGTGCATGATTGATGCACCCGAGGCGAATGCCTACCACCAGGACAACCGGCAAATCCAGTTGCTTTGCCAAGTCGGCGATATCCTGGCTGGCATTCAGCGGCACTTTGAATCCGCCCACCCCTTCCACAACCACCACATCAGCCCTGGTTGCCAGTTCGTTATAGGACGTCAGAATACGGTTAAAATCGATACACACGCCACCATTCCTGGCAGCAATATGCGGCGCAATTGCGTCCCTGAACCGATAAGGATTCACTTGGTCAGTGGTCATCTGCACATTGCTTGCATTCTGCAATTGTTGCGCATCCTGATTATTTCCATCTCCATCGCAACCAGTTGCCACGGGTTTCATGCCTGCCACGCGCAGCCCTTTTGTGGCAAAGACATGTAGCAGTGCACAACTGATCAGCGTCTTGCCAACACCGGTATCCGTTCCTGTTACAAAACAGTTCATTAATATCCTATAAGTTTTCAAACCTTCTCTTTCCGGAGAAGGTATCTCAGCGCATGACAGCCAGCAGCGGCATATCACTTCTCATCAAAGTCATGGGTACAAGAAAGTATTAATCACAAACAGGACCGGACAGTGCCGTTACCATTCGGAGCGGCAATCAGTCACAGTAATTCCGACTGGTTTGCACAGTAGCCCGGGCGTATTCCCGTAGCTGAAAATGACTGCAATTCATCAGGCAGGGCCAGGGGTCATCATGATGCAAGCGGCTTCGGCGTCATCATCAGGATGCACTATGAATGGGATACCATCAGGTTTATACGCGATTTCAGCTTATGTCCGATCGTGCGCCAATCTTCAATATATTGCATGGGAAGCTCATATCTCAGATGAAAAACGGCATCTTTTCCAGACATGGATTTCGCAATTTCCGATTCGGGATAATAGGCCGTTTCCACTACACAGATTGGTATACCTTCATGGATCGCATTTTCATCCGGGCATCGAATCCTGATCAGGTCATCGGTAGGATGGTCATGGCTCAAGTATATGCTGGCATTTGCGGTCGGGTCATAAAAATGCAACATCCCGGGCAGTTGTTTGCTCTCTGCCTGCCTCTGCAATTTTTCAAAAAAATACTTAAAGTAATCATCCCACGCTACCCGGTGCGAAATTGATGCATGCAAACTCTGTGCCCAGGCCAACTTTTCAAACTGTGCAATATTTTCTGCCCCCAGTGGAGAAATACCCGGCAGCATGGCATCGATTTTAATAAAATCAACCACCGGTCTTTGTTTGCCCTCTAGTACTTTTCCAGGCACATTCGGCCAACCATGCAATTGACGGCTATATGCCTTGAAATTATAAACAAGCGGCACATCAAAATTTACGCCATCCATGCTCAGAAGAATATGGGTTTTTTCAGCGTCTGCCAAACTGGTGACCATTGGCTCGGGGCTAGCAAACCGCCCGCCGGGCTTGCTCCGATACACGATGGCTTCCGACCATATGGGAATGTATTGCCATGTTGCCGCTGTAACCACAGAAATGGTGAGGATTCCCCAGACTAGCGGATTCTTTCTCAGTCTCCTTGCGATTTTCCCAGCAAACATGCCAAGTAACAGGACACCCAGCACGATGGGCAGCAAGCCTATTGTAAACACCATGACCTTTTCACCTGGAAAATTTTCGGATCAATATTCTTACTATGGTGTAAACACGATTTATCAATGCCTAGCGTTTTTTCCCTGTATTTTACGCCCAGCCGGCGAACCTATCCGGACCTACAGTATCCACAGACGGCTTTCCTCCTTGACCACTGATGCACCTCTCAAACAGCCAGTCCATGCTTCACCCACCAGCATGAAAAAATCTAATGCACAGTATTTCAGTTCGCAAGAGAGTGACTATGCAAATGTCCGTCCGTTCCGCAGACCCGGCAAGCAGGATCCTTGTTCAGCTTAACGGTACGCAAATCCATATGCAGCAAATCGGTTACCAGCAGCCTGCTGCACAGCAAAGTGCCGATTCCCATCAACACCTTGAGCGCTTCAGCAGCTTGCATGCTCCCTATTATGCCAACCAATGGCGAAAATACTCCCATTATTGCGCAACGTGTTTCCAGTGCTTCGGATTGTTCTGGATACAGGCAGTGATAGCAGGGGCCGAGGGAATCACGCATGTCAAATACGGCCACTTGCCCATCAAACCGGGTCGCTGCGCCGGACACGAAAGGTTTTTTCAGCTGAACGCAAACCCGGTTAACCGCATAACGTGTCGCGAAATTATCACTGCAGTCCAGAACCACATCCGCTTCTTCAACCAGTTCGGATAGACGTATTTGATCGGCACGTTCGTTCAGCGCTCGGACACAGACATCAGGATTAATTTCAGCAAGAACGGCGCGTGCAGACTCCACCTTAGACATGCCTATGCTTGCAGTTCGATGCACAATCTGACGCTGCAAATTCGTCAGGTCTACTGTATCCCCGTCGCACAGGGTTATCGTGCCAACGCCGCTGGAAGCAAGATACATGGCCGCAGGGGAACCCAGCCCGCCAGCACCGATTATCAGGACATGAGCATCCCTCAGTTTCTGTTGCCCTTCAATTCCGATATCAGGCAACAGGATATGGCGGCTATAGCGCAGTAGCTGTTCGTCGTTCATGCGCCAAGAATAAAAAGAAAAGTGTCTTTTTCAATCACTTGCCCTGCAATATGTTTACGCCCTTCAGCAAGTTTAAAGCTTGTTGCAACTGATAGTCTTCTTTTGATCCAAATTCAAGCAATTTAGGTTTTGCCGCTTCCCCCTCCTCACGTTTCGGAGCAGGCTTGGCCGGGGCAACCGGTGCAGGAATTGCAGGTTTTGTGGATCCATCTGTTTTCGTATCCTGCTCCTGACTGTTCGTCAAATGACGCTCCAGATCAGCCTCACGCATACGGAAAGTTTGATCTTGATCCATGGTTGCCGGATCTTCCACTATGATATCCGGAACGATACCCTTCGCCTGGATGGAACGGCCATTAGGCGTGAAGTAACGTGCTGTAGTCAGCTTGATTGCTGTATTGTTTCCCAGCTGCAGAACAGACTGCACGGACCCCTTTCCGAAAGTTTGCGTACCCATGATGATCGCACGCTTGTGATCTTGCAGGGCTCCCGCAACAATTTCTGAAGCGGATGCAGAGCCGCCATTCACAAGAACGATCATTGGTACACTCTTGACTGCAGGAGGAAGACTTTTCAGATAGTCCTTTTCGTTGCCGCGCAGATAGTCATCCGGAACAGCGCTCAGGCGCATTTTGGCCTCCGCATTTCGCCCTTCGGTATAGACCACCAGTGCATCCTTGGGCAAGAAAGCTGCCGATGCGGCTACGGAACTGTTAAGCAGCCCACCCGGGTCATTGCGCAGATCCAGCACCAGACCTTTCAGGGGAGCCTGGTTCTGCTTGTACAGATTATTTAGCGCGGATGCCAGATTCTCACCAGTGTGTTCCTGGAATTGTGTTATCCGGACAAAGGCATAACCAGGCTCGACCAGCTTGGATTTGACACTCTGTACTTTTATAATGGCTCGAGTTAACGTAAAAAGCAGCGGCTTGGGCGCATCTTTACGAACCACGGTTAAAGTGATTTTGCTGCCCGGTTTGCCACGCATGCGCTTTACCGCATCGCTAAGTGACAGGCTTTTGACCAATACGTCATCAAGCTTGATGATCAGATCCCCACTTTTCATACCTGCATGATAAGCAGGGGAATCTTCAATCGGCGCAATCACCTTCACCAATCCATCTTCCATCCCAACTTCGATTCCCAAGCCGCCAAATTCGCCCTGCGTCCCAATCTGCAGCTCTTTGAACGCTTCGGTATCCAGATAGGCGGAATGCGGATCCAGGCCGGTCAACATACCTGTGATGGCCTCGGTAATCAGTTTTTTATCCGACACCGGCTCTACATAATCGCTTTTGATGCGACCAAACACCTCTGAAAATGCACGCAGCTCTTCAATCGGAAGCGGCTCAGCGCTCTCCTTGTCTGCAATGGCAGATAGCTGCAGGCTGATCAAAACACCTGCGATCAGCCCTAATCCGATCAATCCAAATTTTTCAATACGACTGCGCATGCTCGACCTCTAAGAAATTGTTTTGTCGCAAACCGCTCTTTCAGGTAATTTCATCGGGTTACCCAGGATATGGGATCCATTGGTTCACCTTTATGGCGCAATTCAAAGTATACACCGTAATCTTCATTTCCGCCGCTGTTCCCCACTGCGGCTATCGTGTCGCCTCCACGCAACAAGTCCCCCACCTGTTTATAAAGCGTCTCGTTATTGCCATACAAACTCATGTAGCCATTACCATGGTCAATAATCATCAAATTTCCAAAACCACGCAACCAATCGGCAAATACCACCCGCCCGGCGGCTACCGATTTCACTGGCTGGCCGCTTGAAGCGCGTAGCTGCAGACCTCTCCAGAGCACAGCGCTATCGGGACGCGGCGTGCCGAACTTGTTGAGCACCTCCCCCGTCACTGGCAGTGCCAGCTTGCCTTTGAGCTGTTCAAACGGCTTACCATCAAAGCGATTATCAGGCAATTTTTCATTATTGAACAGTCCCTTGGATTTTTGGGATGCCAGCACCCTTGAAAGTTTTGCCACCAGCTGCGACAGTCTGTTTTCGTCTCGTTGCAGACGCCCGATTTCTCTGCGCTGCTGCGTGAGCTGCTCTCCAAACTTGGAAATGACCTGCTGGCGCACCAGCAGGTCATTTTCCAGGGTTTTCTTTTGTTCGGTTTCCTTTGTTTTAAGCGTAGAAATTTCCCTGGTTTTTTGCTGCGTCTGCTCCATCACACTTTTCAATTGCAACAGATTTGATCGCAGCATACCCAGCCAGTTCGAACGACTGCGAGCTATATATTCATAATATCGCATGTCGCGCGCGGTCTGATTGGGATCTTTATTGTTAAGCAACAATTTGAGGTATTCTTGCCTGCCCCCCAGATATTGCTGATAGAGCAGCTTGCCAAGCATTGCCTGCTGCAACTGGATAGTGCTCTCCAGCTGCAGTGCCTGTTGCTGCAATTCATACAGGTTCTGGGCCGCCGCCCGCAGCTGAAACGTCAGACCGGACAATTTGCGCTTGCTATCGCTGACGGCGCGCTCCGATGAACGCAGTTCATTGACTGCTTCGGATCGGGATTCTGTGGTTTTTTCAAGCTCTTTTTGGAGTCCGGCGATTTGCTTGCGCAAAGAATTCAGTTCTTCCTGCGGTTGCGCATGCGCGCTGTTTATGCCCCCAAACAGGCAGACCGAAAACAATAAGATATGTCTGAACAGCACGGTCACTGGAATAAAATCAGTGACCGACCTGTCATTTCCGGGGGTTGTGGCAGCCCCATCATGGCAAGCAGGGTTGGAACCACATCCTGAAGCGAGCCACCATCTACCATTTGCGCGTTACGCCCAATATACAAAAAAGGAACCAGATTCAGTGTATGTGCAGTGTGCGGCTGCTGTGTTTCACGATCCAGCATCTGCTCTGCATTTCCATGGTCAGCAGTGATCAACACCTCGCCTCCGCATTTGAGCATGGCATTAACCACGCGCCCGATACACAAATCCAGTGCTTCAATGGCCCGGACTGCTGCTTCCATGATACCACTGTGACCCACCATATCACCATTTGCAAAATTACATATGATTGCCTGATACTGTCCATCCCGAATTGCCCTTTCCAGCTTGTCTGCAACCTCAAAGGCACTCATTTCCGGTTTCAGATCATAGGTCGCCACTTGCGGAGAGGGTACCAGTATACGATCTTCACCCGGATAGGGCTGCTCTTTACCCCCGTTTAGGAAATAGGTAACGTGCGCATACTTTTCTGTTTCTGCGATGCGCAATTGCCGCAGCCCCAGATTGGACAGATATTCTCCAAAACAGTTCTTGATGGATATGGGCATGAACGCAACCGGCAGGCTAAAGTCCTCACCGTAACTAGTCAAGGTAACGAAACTGGCCAGCCTGGGAAAATATTCACGTGCAAAACCGTCAAATGCGGGATCTGTCAGCGCCCGTGTCAACTGACGTGCACGGTCAGCGCGATAATTCATGAATACGGCAACGTCTCCATCCTGCATGGCAACCGGCGTCGCGATAACCGTTGCTTTAACGAACTCGTCGTTTTCCCCGCGCGCATACGCTTCCTGCAGCCCGCATTGGGCATCCGCCGCACAGTATCCGGCTTTACCCCGGGTTAACAAGTCATAGGCTTCCTGCACTCTATCCCAGCGGTTATCCCGATCCATCGCATAATATCTCCCGATAATCGAAACAATCCTCCCGACACCCAGCAACTTCAGCTTTTCCTGTAACCGCTGGAGCGAATGTGCCGCACTTCTCGGTGGTGAATCCCGACCATCCAGAAAGACATGGATATATATTTTTCTCAGCCCCTCCCGGGCAGCCAGTTCCAACAGTGCATGAATGTGATCTTCGTGACTATGTACTCCACCAGGTGAAAGTAGCCCCATGATGTGGAGCGCCGTATCCGATTGCCTGGCATGTGTAACTGCTTGCATGAACGCGGAATTACTGTAGAAAGTCCCATCCCGGATCGCAGCATCCACTCGCGAGAGCTCCTGGTAAATCACTCGGCCAGCGCCAATATTCAAATGACCGACTTCAGAATTACCCATCTGCCCTTGCGGCAATCCAACGGATAATTCCGATGTATGGATCAACGTATGCGGATAATCACGCCATAATCTGTCCCAGTTCGGTTTATACGCATGTGCAATGGCATTGTAATCTGTATCTTCTCTGTAGCCGAAGCCGTCAAGGATGAGCAAAAGGACAGGGGTGATTTTCATACGGACTGAAAAAATTTATTGATTATTTGTTATTAATTGACCGATTTCGGTCTGAGCTACATTTTATCTGATTTCCAGTTTGCTGGCAGCCCGTCACGTATTCAATTCCGGAACGGAAACCAGACTGAAAACTGGTAAATTTCTGGTTTTCGCAGTCCCGATAGCAACCCGGCACTGGAATATTGCAAGTTAAATAATTATGCAGCCGACTGGAGCAATCCATCCTGGGGTTTCGGTACAATAGCTCGCAATGAATCTTTCGAAATGAAACGAATCAAAAACAGGCTGACACCGGGGGAATTCCAGCGACAGGCTTTGCATTTTCCATCCCCTCCTGAAAAACTCATTGAACTAGAGCAGAAAAAGGTATTCGGCTGAATACCCTAAGAAGAGTGGATTGGATTATCGACAATGAAGCCAAATATTTTCTTTACCACCCAGTTACGTTTAGTCTATTCCAGATTCTCCGCACTACTGGCCAGATTCTGGAAAAAAAATTTTTACCTATATCTGACCGCACTGTTCACAGTGTTTGTTGTGCTGGATATGCTGCAATTACACATCATTTCAGGCATGCGCCAAAAAACTTTTGACGCCATGGTGCAATACCGCATCAATCCGCCCGCCCCGGACAGTGAAATCGTAATTGTTGACATTAATGAAGCCAGCCTCGAGAGCATGTCCAAGGACTACGGACGCTGGCCATGGCCGCGCCAGGTATTGGGTGAGTTTCTCGAACAGCTTGAAAAACAGCAGCCCAAAGCCATTGTTTTCGACATTCTATTCAGCGATCCCGACCTGTATAACCCGGACAGCGATGCCTATTTCAATGACGCCATTGCCGCCACGGACAATACTTTTTTCCCATTGCTTCGCCTTGACCCGACAAGCGACCACTTAAGCATGTTAAAACCAGCCATGATCCCCGGCGTTGTGCCACCACTTGACAATGCCCATCCGGAAGCCACGATAAGCATGGTGCTACCCCACTTCACGGCAGCGCTCAAAAGTGGCCGTCTCGGACTGCATAATATTTATCCGGATGACGATGGCATCGTGCGCCAATATATTGTATACAGGGAAGACTACGGGTGGAAGCTTCCTTCTCTGCCAGCCAGGGTAGCCCGTGATCTTGGCTGGCCCGAACCGGACAGACAGCGGATTCTCCTGAACTGGCGGGGTGCGCCTTTTTCTTATCGGTATGTCAGTTTTCACGATGCTTTCATTGACATGACCAACAAGGAAAAAAAACGTCCGCAAGACGAATTTAAAAATAAAATTGTAATCGTCGGCTCAACGGCGCCCAGCCTGTTTGATATCAAACCCACCCCTATGAGCCAGATGCACCCTGGTGTAGAAATTCTTGCTACCGCGATCGACAACATCAAACATAATGATTACCTGCGCTTTCCTGAAGCACGTATCGCGTATCTGATACTCACCTTGTGCATTATTTGGTCCACTGCTTGGGCCTTTTACCGCAATGTAGGGCGTAACAAAATAGGATTTTTATTTGGAGCTTCCCAATTCATCCTGATTGGAGTTTCTTATGCAAGCATCAATCTTACCAATACCTACATCAACATCACTGGGCCCGTTACAATAGGTCTTATTTTTTTTACCATCGCACGTCTCTATTCTGCAGCAACCGACAAAATGCTGGAAAGAAGCATGGTCCGGGCTTCCATGGAGCGCGAAGGCAAACTGCACGCCACACTGCTTTTAATTCGTCTTGATGCGGGACAGAATATATTGACGGATGCCATGCTGGAGAAAATCCGGTATCACCTTGAGAAAATGGGACTTGAACCAAAGAGCGCAGAGGTTCTGCGGGGTTATCAGAAGGGCATTTGGGATTTATTTGAAAGAACATTTGCCGTTTCCTGGATAGTGGATAAAAATGATTCAGATGGATCTGCCCGGGTAACCCGGGATGTTGCACTGATTATCGCTGCATTTCCGCAGTTACTTGACAAATGTATAATGGATCCTGATATCAAGATTAACTGGTTCGTGCATCAAGGCGAAATTTCCGGTGGCATCCATGAAGTACGTAACCGCTGGCGCGAGCTGTTCGCTGAGGCACTGCTTCAATGGAATATCCAGAAAGGCAAGACATCATGAAACCATTCAGAAAATTATGGAGTTTTCTATTCTTCATGCTATTAACTATGCCTGTGCTGGCAGCAGAAACAGGTGTTGTAATTAAGGCGGATACTATCAGGGCCGAACCATTTCGCGATGCAAAAATAATCGCTCCTCTGTCTGTCGGGGACCAGGTTGAAATTTACCGGGTAAATGGCGGGTGGCTGCAAATCAAAAGCCCGAAAGGTAAATACGGCTGGGTGCATATGCTGAATGTTCGTAAAAAGACCGCGAGCAGAAGTTCCGGCAGTATCAGTGGGCTGCTGGATATCGCTTCGGGGCGGGCAGGGACAGGGCGCATCGTTGCCACTACCGGAATACGCGGACTGAACGAGGGTGAACTGAAATCTGCCCAGTATGACGCGGCCGAACTGAATCTGGTCGAATCTTATACCGCAAGCAGCGCAGATGCCCAGGATTTTGCCAACCAGGGAAAACTTGCTGCAAGGAAAATGGATTACCTCCCTGCACCGGAATAAAGGAAAGCCCAGATGAAAACAATCACAGGATTTTTATCCATCTTCATCCTGGCATTTGCCTGCTCTTCCAGCTTCGGATTAGATTTTGAAGAAGAATTCAAAAAAATACTTCTGGGAGGTGCACAAAAAAAGATTGAAGAAAAGACCAATTCAGAAACCAGCGGCACATTGCTGGAATTGTCGGGGTATTCCCAAGAGGAAGAAATTACGATTGGCCGGCAAATTGCAGGGAATCTGCTAGGAGCTTCTGCACTAGTAAAGGACCCAGCATTGCAAAGATATGTCAACAAGGTTGGGCGCTGGGTAGCCAGCCAGACTGAACGCCCTGACCTGGCCTGGCATTTCGGCGTCATTGAGTCCAGTGATATCAATGCCTTCGCTGCACCAGGCGGCTATATATTCCTCACCCGTGGACTTTACGGACTATTGCAGAACGAAGCAGAACTGGCCGGCGTGCTGGCACATGAAATCGGCCATGTCATTCGCAAGCATCATTTGACAATTTTACAAAAAAGCAAGCTGGTCAATTTGGGTAGCGAACTACTTTCCCGCCAGACAGAAAGCAGTGAACAGGTGCAGAAACTGATTGGAAACGGCGCAGAAATTATGGCTCGCTCACTGGACAAACAGGCCGAATTCGAAGCGGACCGCATCGCCGTAGTCCTGGCCACACGGGCCGGTTATGACGCCTTTGCTCTCCCCGGGGTTCTTCAGAAGATCAGCCTGTTTTCCAAACAGGATAGTAGTGTAGCCCTGCTGTTCAAGACACACCCACACCCGGATGAACGATTGGATCAGCTGGGGCTTATCATGAATAATCAGTTGGAGGATATTCAGGGAGCAACTCTGGCAGCGCGATTTCATCGCATCAAGCCTTAACTCCTTGGTAGAATCTTGCCAGTTATAACAAGCTTTGGTGGTAAAAACAGTGCAGGTCGCTTATCCGGCTTGATTGGCATTAGCTTGGTATTTGCCGGGGTAATGTTGGTTTTACCCTTCTTGTATTCTTTCCATGCCCGCCCACTCACCGCCTTTTATCAGGAATGGTGGGCTGCTGCTCTTGGGCTGGCTGCCACCCCAGTACTTGCGACAAAGCGCTTCTGGTTACAAGCCAGAATCCCGAAAATTGTAATTCTTCCCATCGGCCTTCTACTATTAGGCGCAATACAATTTGGACTGGGTCGGATAACCTATTCCGACCAGCTCGGGTTGCTCATCCTGTACCTGTCTTGGGCGGGAATGCTGATGATACTGGGCCAATACTTGGTCAAGGAACTCGGACTACCTGCAGTGGCAACCATACTGGCCATATTTCTGCTGGTCGGGTGCGAAATGAATGCGTTGGCCGGTATTTTACAGCACTATCGCTGGCATACATTTCTGGATTCATTGGTTACCACCAAAATTGGTGCCGGGGTCTATGGCAATCTGGCTCAACCAAACCACTTTGCCAACTACATTACACTGGGGTTGGTCTCGCTCGGATTGCTACATATGCGCAAATTTCTACGCATATGGCATGTTGCATTACTAAGTGCACCACTGCTTTTTGTTCTGGTGTTGAGCGGTTCACGCAGCGTCTGGTTGTACTTATTGTTTACACTCGGAGTAGCCTGGAGATCGCAGCGTCGCGACCGATCCTCTGCTCGGCTTTTAGGCTACACTATCTTCCTGTTGCTTGGTTTCTGCCTGATGCATGCAATCGTGCAAATCCCCTGGCTAGACGGTCCAGGCGGCAGCATAACCACCATTCGCCCGTTGCTGGATGAAAGCAGTAGCGGCTACATCCGGATATATCTCTGGCGGGAGGCATGGCAGATATTTTCCCGATTTCCAATACTAGGCGCAGGCTTTGGCCACTTCGCGTGGCAGCATTTTGAATCTGGCCCAGTATTTCAAAACACACATATTGTCGGTCTATACAACAATGCACACTCTCTAATCATGCAAGTGGCAGCAGAAATGGGTTTCACTGGCCTGGTGATACTTCTCTGGCCGATAATAAAATGGCTGACCCAACTTGGCCACGCCCAGCACACCCTCTATCACTGGTGGGCTATATCCATTCTCGGCGTGCTGGCCATACACAGCTTGCTGGAATATCCACTGTGGTACACATATTTTCTTGGTATCGCAGCCTTGACCTTGGGTATGCTCGATACCACCACATATCGCTTACGCTTTCCTGCCTTGGGACACATGTCTGTATGTGCCATGATACTGGTCGGAACACTGCTCCTTATTCACATATTACAGAATTATCGCAACCTTGAAGTTTTAACGGACTTACAAAAGACCACCAACCTTGATGGAAGAAAATTCTGGCATTTGCCTGAAGGAAGGTTAGCTGCACATACGCACGTCCCCTTGCGTCCATACTTTGATTTACTCATGAGTAGCAGATTGGAAATCAATGCGGACAATCTTGCTGCCAAACGAATGCAGAATGAAAAGATAATGTATTTTGCACCAATCTCTACCGTGGCATATCGTGAAGCATTTTTATTGGCACTATCCGGCAAACAGGCCGCAGCACAGTTACAAATGGAACGTGCCATCTGGTCTTACCCGAATGACTTTCGCACAGCATACAAAGAATTAATCCCACTTGCACAGAAAAACCCCGGGATCTTTGCTGCTCTGCTAAAATTTGCCCTCCAAAAATATGAGGAGCGGCAGCGTGCAGTTCATACAAGATAATATCTGGATGATTTCAGTAGCAGTCATCAGCGGTTTGATGCTGCTATGGTCATTTGTCGGCAACAGCATACGCGGCATTAAGGAAGTAAGTGTTGCAGCCGCGCTGCAACTGATCAACCATAAAAACGCATTAATTCTGGATGTTCGGGAAGCGAAAGAGTTCCATACAGGGCACGCACTGAATGCCATGCACATTCCACTAGGCAAGATCAATGAGCGCATTGGAGAATTAGAACGTTATCGCACGCACCCTATTGTTGTGATGGACAGCAGTGGCATACGTTCATCGGCGGCATGCATATTGCTTAGGAAGCATGGATTTGATTTAGCATATAATTTGGCGGGTGGAATGCTGGCCTGGCAGAAGGCTGACTTACCTTTGAAGAAGCAATAATGCCCAAAGTTTTAATGTATTGCACTGCAGTATGCCCATACTGTGTGCTAGCCGAACGACTGCTGCGCGCACGGGGCGTAACCGAAATCGAAAAAATCCGTGTAGATCTGCAACCAGAATTACGTCTGAAAATGATGGAAATGACTGGAGGCCGTACTGTACCGCAAATCTACATAGATACACATCTTGTAGGCACTTACGACAACCTGGTCAAGTTGGAGAATAACGGCGAATTAAACCGGTTATTACAAAATTAATTTAAACATGAAGGAACAATATAATGAATGAAGCAGCCACATCCGAACAGCAGCCCCCTCAATTCAGTATGGAGAAACTGTATGTAAAGGATTTGTCCCTGGAAAGTCCCAATGCGCCAGCTATTTTTCTGGAGCGAGAAGTTCCGCATATAGATCTGCAACTTCAGACACAACACTCCCCCGTGGAAGACGGTATATTTGAAGTCACCCTTACTGCAACCGTTACCGCAAAACTGCAGGAAAAAAACAAGGTGATGTTTTTAATCGAAGCAACACAGGCAGGTATTTTTCAGGTACGCAATATCAAGTCAGAAGAACTGGAACCGATTCTGGAAACTGTCTGCCCCAATATTCTTTATCCTTACTTGAGAGAGGTCGTATCTAGCATGTCGGTAAAAGCAGGCTTTACGCCTATCCTGCTTAACCCGATCAATTTCGAAGCAGTCTATCAGCAGAAGAAACAACGACAGGCTCAAGCTGCAACGGAAGGTGC
This sequence comes from Candidatus Nitrotoga fabula, assembly GCF_905221025.1. Taxonomy (GTDB): domain Bacteria; phylum Pseudomonadota; class Gammaproteobacteria; order Burkholderiales; family Gallionellaceae; genus Nitrotoga; species Nitrotoga fabula. Next base: position 40,412 of record NZ_CAJNBL010000040.1, on the reverse strand, counting down.
ACCGCAATAAAATAATAAAATCAGTCAGGACAGCAAGTAATGAAACTGCCGGTCACGTTAACTCGACTGATTACTCTGGTCGCAGCGACAGGTATCGCAGATATGCTGACCATGGCATCTGCCGTGGTCAGTCTGCCATTTTTTAGGTGTAGTCACGTGCGAAAAGCCACTATTCATCTGGCTAAAAACCTTCAGCCATCTGAATGTCTTAAATTGAGCACATGACAGCCCGAATCATGTAGTCCGATATATACCATGAACGGCAAGCATCCTGACCCGGTTACTGTGCCATCAACATGTTACACAAAACAGCAAGAACCGTTGCCATCTTGGTATCAATGTGGCTCGAAAAATCACTCGGGCACGCCTGAAAAGCATTACAAATGGCTGGGTCAGAATATCTCATTCTGGCGACAGGTTAATGTTATACAGTCGCAAATAAATTCAGCGTGATCAGATAGTTATTATGAATATTACTGTACTTGGGGCCGGCGCATGGGGCAGCGCACTTGCTATCCATCTTTCAGGCCGTCATCCTGTAACTCTGTGGGGATGGGATTCCACGCAAATCGAGACAATGCGTACAACCCGCTTCAATCAGCGTTACCTTCCGGATATTCCGTTACCTGAAAAACTGAATCTCACTTCCGATTTATACTTAGCATGCAATAACTCGGAGTTAATATTGATTGCAGTCCCAATTTCCGCTCTCCGTACGACATTACAGGAAATCGTGGCAATGCCGGTACAGATACCGGTAATCTGGGGGTGCAAAGGGTTTGAGGCAGGTACATCCAAATTGCCGCATCAGGTAGCGGCTGAAATCTTGCCGCAAAAACTTCCTTGCGGCGTGCTTTCCGGACCAAGTTTTGCTTTGGAAGTCGCACGTGGCCTTCCGACCGCTATGATTTTAGCATCCAGAGATGGTGAGTTTGCCCAGATAATAGCCCGGTCACTGCACCACTCTTCCTTGCGTATCTACTCCAGCAACGATGTGATAGGCGTAGAAGTGGGAGGAGCTGTAAAAAATGCCTTGGCCATCGCTGCCGGCATCGCGGAAGGCATGGGTTTTGGACAAAATGCACGTGCTGGCCTTATTACTCGCGGGCTGGCCGAAATGACCAGGCTAGGGCTAAAAATGGGAGCTCGTGCAGATACCTTGAGCGGACTTTCTGGTGCTGGAGACTTGATCCTGACTTGTACTGGAGACCTTTCTCGCAACCGGCAAGTCGGGATCCTACTGGCTCAAAAACAAGCATTGCCGGACATACTGAAAGACTTGGGGCATGTGGCAGAAGGAGTCGGTACTGTGCGTGAGGTGCATTACCTGGCACAGAAATTAGGAGTGGACATGCCGATTTGCACGGCAGTTTATTCCGTTTTGTATGAACAGGTACCAGCCACGCTCGCAGTCGAAATATTACTCAATCGCGCCACACACTCCGAATTCAACTAGCATTGAATATAAAAAAAGCTATGACATTAATCTCGCTAATTAAAAACACTATACGCTCGCCGACCTAGATGGTAGATTTTTGTTTGTGTTGTCGTGACAATTGCACAAATAATACATTCAAAGACCACTGCCTGCCAGGTATTTTCTTGAAGCAAAGGCTTACCCCAAGGTTTCTAAATATAACATGGTAAAACCTTGGACCTTTACCCGAGACTCATAAACGAATTTAAATAGCGGTCAAGATTGTCTGTATAACGCATCGCATTAGCATGCAGTGCCGCGATTTCTTCTTCACTAAGGCTGCGCAACACTTTTCCAGGGGATCCTACTACCAACGTATTATCTGGAATTATCTTGCCTTCGGTGATAAGAGTATTAGCGCCAATCAGACAATTTTTCCCGATTACAGCATGGTTAAGAATTGTGCAATGAACGCCTATCAGGCTCCCGTCCCCGATAGTACACCCATGCAGCATTGCCATATGTCCGACAGTAACAAAATTACCGATGACAAGCGGTGCCCCGGGGTCAGTATGCAAAACTGCACCATCCTGAACATTGCTATTAGCTCCAATACAGATGGGTTCGTTGTCCCCTCTGATCACCGCATTGAACCAGATACTGACACTGTCTTCCAGGATCACCGAACCAATGATGCTGGCATTAGGTGCGATGAAATGCTTTTGCCCGTGCAGCTTTGGTGTTCTACCAGATACAGTATATATCATATCAATTAAACACGGCTATACCAGCTTGCGCGATCTGTCCATCTTCAAAAGAGCGTACGCCACTGACCCCTAGCCCGCCAACAATCCGGTTATCAATTACGAGCGGCACCCCGCCTTCTGCAGGAAGAGCACCCGGCAAAGCAAGATGAATAAGACGACCACTTAATACTGCATCTTCTGTTACCTTGGTCGGGCGTTGAAATGCAACCGCTGCCCGTGCTTTCTGAATGGCGATTTCCACACTGCCGAACTGGGTATCATGGTTGCGTTGGAGGTAAAGCAGATGGCCACCATCATCAACAATAGCGATTACTACCCGCCAGGAATTGCGCGATGCTTCGGCCTCGGCGGCCCTGACTATATTTTTTGCATCTTCAAGTGTCAAAACAGGTTTGCTATTCATGATTTCTGTAATTTCAGTGCATTGAGTATCCGGTCACGTATGCTCTCCACGCTGCCTATACCAGGAATATTAATACAGCGTGGCGCACGCGGATCGTCATGCTCACCAAGGGAACATTCACTTTTTTCCCAAGCCAGATAATATTCGACAAGAGGTTTCGTCTGTTCATGGTAAACCGCAAGGCGCTTTTTGACTGTATCTACACGATCGTCCTGGCGTTGGATCAGATCTTCCCCTGTAATATCATCTTTATTAGAGACCTTGGGCGGATTGAAGGTCTTGTGATAAGTGCGCCCCGATGCAGGATGAACCAGGCGGCCCTCCATGCGCTGGATGATATCGCTATCCGGAACCTCGATTTCCAACACGAAGTCAATTTCAATCCCTGCATCTCTAATCGCCTGGGCTTGCGGAATGGTGCGTGGAAAGCCATCCAGCAAGAACCCATTGGTACAGTCTGCTTCCTTGATACGGTTTTTCACCAGATTGATAATGATATCGTCAGGGACCAACCCGCCGGCATCCATTATTTTCTTGGCAGCCTGCCCTATCGGGCTGTCCGCCTTGACTGCTGCACGCAGCATATCCCCGGTTGATATCTGCGGGATATTGAATTTCTCTTTTATCAGATTTGCTTGTGTGCCCTTGCCCGCACCTGGTGCACCCAGTAAGATGATTTTCATGATGAAGCTCCATTTGTTTGGTTGTGAATTATACGCTGACCATCAAACAGCGCGCGAACCGCTTGCAAATCCTGTTCAGTATCTACCCCACTGGGAGGAGCAGCTGCGCTAACAGTAACGCCGATTTTGTAGCCGTGCCACAATGCACGTAATTGCTCCAGCGCCTCGATTTGCTCAAGTGGCGCAGGAACAAGCTTGCAGAAACTACGCAGAAACCCGGCGCGGTAAGCATAAATCCCGATATGCCGCAATACGGAAAAATGTTCAGGAAGCGCATTGCCCGATGCAGGCGGGTCTCGCAGATATGGAATGGGGGCACGGCTGAAATACAGAGCGTTGCCCCATTTATCCAGCACTGTTTTTACAACGTTCGGATTGCGCAAAACTTCGTCATCTTGAATAGGGTGACAAGCGGTAGCGATCGCGCACTCCGAATGGTCATGCAGGTGTTGTGCCACTGCACGAATCAAGTCTGGGGGAATAAGCGGTTCATCACCCTGCACGTTTACAACTATCGTATCATCAGGCCATCGTAACTGTTCTACCACTTCCGCGACACGATCCGTGCCACTGGCATGGTTGACATGGGTCAGGCAAGCCTTGAAGCCATATTGACGCACGGCTGCAGCGATGGACTGATGATCTGTGGCAATCCAGATTTGCTGCGCGCCGCTTTTGGCAGACTGCTCTGCGACTCGCACTACCATGGGCCTGCCTGCTAATGGCAATAGCACCTTGCCAGGCAACCGGGTAGAAGCCAAACGTGCAGGAATGACAACATGGAAAGCTGTCATCACATCTTTTCAATTTCTTCCGGCGTGAGCTTACGCGCTTCTTCAGCTAGCATAACCGGAATATCATCCTGTATTGGATAGGCCAGACGATCGGCCTTACAGATCAGCTCCTGTCCAGCCTTGTGATATGTCAGTGTGGATTTGCACAATGGGCAAACCAGGATTTCAAGCAGTTTGGCGTGCATCAGGAGAAAGCCTTTCTAAGATTTGCTGGATCAGCATGGAATCTAGCTGTGCATCTACACGCAGCACCCAGCACTTTTCATTGGCAAATGGGGTGCATTTTACCGCATCTTTTTCTGTCATGAAAATTGCATCTGCATCAGGGTAACTTAGATCATCAGCGGTATAACTGTAATGGTCTGGAAACGGGTGATTCTCAGCCTGCAATCCCAGCTGTTTCAGAGAATCAAAAAAACGCTGCGGATTCCCGATACCTGCAACTGCGTGTAAACGTTGTCCGTAAAATTTAGCAGCTCGGACAGACATAGCCGGATTTGCAAGATTGTAAAAAATTTCACCCTGCAATTGCATGGCATACTGTCCTTTAGCCACCGTTCCACCATTAATGACAACCGCATCCACATCTTTCAGGCGGGAGATTGATTCGCGCAATGGGCCAGCCGGCAGCAAAAACCCATTGCCAAAGCGCCGCATCCCATCAACCACTGCAACCTCATAATCCCGTCGCAGACGGTAATGCTGCAAACCATCATCACTGATCAGGACATTACACTCGGGATGGGATTGCAAGAGTGCGCGCGCTGCCCAGACACGGTCACGCCCAATCCATACCGGACATAGCCGGCGTTGCGCCATCAAAACCGCCTCATCACCGGCTTCTTCAGGGTTACTTAATGGATGCACAGCCAGCGGAAACACATTTTCCCCGCCATAACCACGGCTAATGATGCCCGGATGCAAGCCATGCTCAATTAATTGCCCGGCAAGCCATAAAACAAGAGGAGTTTTACCGCTACCGCCAACCGTAATATTCCCCACTATAATGACAGGTACCGGAAATTTCACGCTGGTTAAAATTTTACTGCGGTAAAGCACGCGGCGAACCGCAACCAGCATACGGAACAGGCAACTAACAGGAAACAACACAAAATGCAGCGAGGTAATGCGATACCAATGTTGTTGTAGCCAGTGCATTTCTTTAGCCCGAACGCAGGTTATTTTCGGGTGGTGGTGAAGGTAATACGGTCATACCCGGCAAGTCGGGCCGCCTCCATGATGTTGATTACAGCCTGATGTGGTGCTTGGGCATCTGCATGAATGACGACGCTCGGTTCGGTTTGTGCGCCTGCTGCCACACTCAGTGCCTTGGCAAAATTCTGCACATTCTGGAATACGGCGACTTTATTATCAATAGCGTAATGTTCCGAAGCATCCACTGAAACATGAATTTGATTTGCCTCCGCGGCACTCTCATCACCTTTTGCTTGCGGCAAGTTAACCTGCAATTCAGAATATTTTTGGTAAGTGGTGGTCACAATTAAAAATATGATAATGACAAGTAATAAATCAATCATCGGAATCAGATTGATTTCCGGCTCCTCGCGTACACGACCCCGTTGAAAATTCATGATTTAATCTCGGCGTGCGCCATCTATTACTTCAATCAGTTTAATAGCTTGCTGTTCCATTTCAATGGCCAGGCCATCAATTTTTGCACGGAAATGCCGATAGAAAATCATACTGGGGATCGCCACCATCAAACCAAATGCTGTATTGTACAAAGCTATTGCAATACCATGAGCTAGGGCAACCGGTGCATTGCCTACGGAATTCTGTGCGCTGAAAATTTCAATCATGCCCACAATCGTACCAAACAGTCCTAACAGTGGGCTAACTGATGCAATTGTGCCTATCGTGGTAAGAAAACGTTCAAGCTCGTGTACACTGGCACGCCCTGCTTCCTCAACCGCTTCCTTAACCACCGGAGTTGGACTTTTTATATTTTTCAAGCCAGCGGCAAAAATTCGGCCAAGCGGAGAGCCTGCCTGTAGCCGGGATAACAGCTCATCACTGATACCGCGATGCTTATATTCAACCACTACTTCATTAAATAGTTCAGCAGGGGCAATTTTTGGGGCGCGCAAGGCGACAAGGCGTTCTGCGATAAGTGCAACGGCAATTACTGATGCGGCCACCAGAAACCAGATAGGCCAACCAGCTGCTTCCACAATGGAAAACACAACGATTACTCCCAAAAAATAGGCTGAAAAAAAGAGACTGTATCTGGTCGTACTATTTTGAGCAAGATTACCCAACTTTCTTGTTCACCCAACAGTACAGAAAACAAGTACTATGGCAGTGAAAATATACTGGGTCACACCTCATTCACGACAGCAGAACGCATCTGCTCAATTTTGTTTAACTCCCGGGTTGGAGAACGTTACCCATATTTGATTTGCTATGTCATGGAACGCACCTGATCTAGGATTTTGTACCAACCGCAGAACGAATGACGAGCCTAATTCTTAAACAATTTTTACTGCAGATTTCTAAATGGGAACGCATATGATTTTAGAAAAAAATAAAAATCATGTATTTAGCGTATACGAACTGAATCTGGAAGCCAAAAAAATACTGGAAAATGGTTTGCCCCTAGTATGGGTTCATGGCGAAATTTCCAATTTTGTCTGTGCAGCTTCCCGACATTGGTATTTTTCCCTGAAAGATGAACAAGCACAAGTGCGCTGTGTGATGTTCCGTCACAAAAACCAATATGTTGACTGGCTGCCGGATAATGGCATGCAAGTGGAAATATTGGCATTCGCCACATTGTATGATGCTCGTGGTGAATTTCAGTTAGCATTGGAACAAATACGGCCAACTGGGCTCGGGTCTCTGCATGAGCGATTCGAGCGCCTGAAACTTAAGCTAAATGCAGAAGGACTGTTTGATCCGGCACGCAAACAACCGCTACCATTTTTCCCGAAACAGATTGGCATCATCACGTCTCCACAGGCAGCAGCACTGCGCGATGTATTGATCACACTAACCAGACGCATGCCGGGTATTCCAGTTGTGCTGTACCCCACTCCGGTCCAGGGAAATGGATCCGAGCAAAAAATTGCTCAAACTATCCAACTGGCAAACGAGCGAGATGAATGTGACGTTTTGATGTTATGCCGCGGAGGCGGCAGTCTCGAAGATTTATGGGCATTTAACGAAGAAATCGTAGCGCGTGCTATCTTTGCCAGCCGTATCCCTCTGGTCACCGGCATCGGGCACGAAACTGATTTTACCATTTCTGATTTTGCCGCCGACCAGCGTGCGGCTACACCTACGGCAGCTGCTCAGCTGGTTGTACCAGAACAACAGGAATTATCACTGCGCCTGCTACGCCTAACGCAGCGATTAATCCGCTGCATACATCATCAATTAGAAAATAGAATGCAACAACTGGATTATTTGCAGAACCGTCTTACACACCCTGCAAAACACGTTCAGCAGAAAATTCAACATCTGGATTATCTTCGGCAACGCATGAGATCCTCTGTTGTTTATATTTTACAACGCCAGCAATGGCATTCACACTCCTTGCAACAGCGTTTACGCATAGCACGACCAAACCATGCCTCATTTGTATCACGTCAGGCTGCTTTAGCATCTCAACTTGCGAACATTATGCACCGCATCCTGGAACGGCACACTTCTACCCTGGACAATTTGCATCAACACCTCCTTCACCTTGCGCCGGAGCAGGTTCTGGCACGAGGTTACAGCATCGTACGTGATATGCACGGCTTAGTCGTTATGGACAGTTCCGCCTTGCAAATAGGTACATGCCTCGACATTACTTTCGCCCATGGTCGGGCACGCACAGAATTAAAGGAAACCAACCCCGCGTCTTACATACTTGAACCAGGAAAAAAAAAGAAGTAGGAATGCCCATCTCTTTTACCACAGGAATTATTTATGCCGAGGGGTACACACATCTTAAATTTGATTCCAAGCAAACCAGCCTTCCCGCAAGTTGATCAGTATGAAGTATTCATGGTAAAATTTATTCTTTGATATAATTATATAAACCAGTTGGAGAAATAGCTATGGCTCGCGTCTGTCAAGTAACCGGGAAACGCCCTATGGTTGGGAACAATGTCTCCCACGCCAATAACAAAACGAAACGCCGTTTCCTGCCGAATCTGCAGCGCCGTCGCCTATGGGTTGAAAGCGAAAATCGCTGGGTGTCCCTACGCCTGACCAATGCTGCCCTACGTACCATAGACAAAAATGGTATAGATGCGGTACTAGCGGAAATGCGGGCGCGCGGCGAAAACATTTAAGAGGTGAAGAATAATGCGTGATAAGATCAAACTGGAATCCAGCGCCGGGACCGGCCACTTCTATACAACAGACAAAAATAAGCGCACTACCCCGGAAAAACTTGAATTTAAGAAGTTTGACCCAGTAGCACGGAAGCATGTTTTATATAAAGAAACAAAGCTCAAGTAACACAAGTTCAAAGTAACACAAGTTCAGAAGTTCAACCTGGCAATCATCAAACTTAGGGGAACCAATTCGGTTCCCCTTGTTTCATGTGCATCTCTGCAATTTTCTTAGTCCGTTCTCCCTCACACACCAAGAACCGGTTCAACGTTCGACTGTGGCAGGCGCCACGCCTTGAAATTAACCTGGCATCTACCTGTCATTCATTACTCGGCAAACTAAAATTTTTGTTCAAGACCCCACAAAAGCGATGATTGATTAGGCATAGCTTCGCAGCTGCCTGGAAAATTCTTGCAATGCCGCAATTCCACTGTTTTCTGCACGATGACACCAGTCTTCCAGTTGCTTGACCAATTGCTCTTTAGTTGCCGTGGAATTCTGCCATATAAGTGTCAGTTCCTGACGGAGAGTATAGGTTATCCGCAATGTGCCACTTGCTTTTATGACTGCATTGATTTTCGATTTTTGCTGCTCAGTCAACGTATTTTCATCCAAATGCAGCCAATGTTTTATTCGTGCCACATCAATTTTGTCTGAAGCATGCAACTTGATCCGAGCAATTTCAGTCGAATAGGTCTGCTTCAAATACTGGGCATACCTAGCGGTTACTTCATAACGGTTTGCGATAACTGCCTGTACGGTTTCCAGATCACATGAAGTCTTTGCTTGATTCAGGCGAACCTTAGGTGCACGCCTTTTTACCTGTGCAAAACCAAAAATTTCCAGTATACGTATATAAAGCCAGCCAATATCAATTTCGTACCACTTATTAGAAAGCTTGGCAGAGGAGGCATAGGCGTGATGATTATTATGTAGCTCCTCGCCACCAATAAAAATCCCCCAAGGTACGATATTGGTGGAGGCGTCCTCAGTCTGGAAATTGCGATAACCCCAGAAATGCCCAATTCCGTTCACTATACCGGCTGCATTAATAGGAATCCAAGCCATTTGAACGGCCCAAATGGTCAGCCCAAGTGGACCAAACAAAAGTATATTGACAATCAACATCAGCGCAATGCCGTATCCGCTACGCTTGCTGTATAAATTATTTTCCAGCCAGTCATCAGGAGTGCCATGGCCGTATTTATCAAGAGTCTCATGATTCTCTGCTTCTTTACGGTAAAGAGCGGCACCGTCCAATAAAACTTTCTTGATTCCCAGAAAAACCGGACTATGCGGATCGTCCTCTGTCTCGCATTTGGCATGATGTTTGCGATGCACAGCAACCCATTCCTTGGTCACGATGGAAGTAGTCAGCCATAGCCAGAAACGAAAAAAATGGCTAGGAACTGCATGCAGATTCAAGCCACGATGTGCCTGATGACGATGTAAATAAATAGTGACCGATGCGATGGTAATATGGGTTAATATCAATGTTACTATCACATAGCCCCACCATGGCAAATCAACAAAACCTAAAAACATTCACCCTCCCAAAAACAAAATCAAATGGAAATCAAACTTTTGAATTGTAACATAAAAAACAGGTTAAACTGTAGTCACCCATGTTTTTGCTTCTGCATAATCGGCGAAAACGCATATTTCTGCATCTACAAAAATCCGTGATAGCCACGCCTGCCACGTAATCCACTGGTCGTCCGTTACAACCGCAATCTTGCTGAAATCATGCTGATGTTCATGCCTGAAAAATTTGATTTCCTCCCATACTACATCCACCGTATAGCTGAGCATGTCGCGCAGATCGAACAATAGATTGACAGTTCCTGGCGATTTCAGCATGAGTAATGCATGCTCCTCGAATTGCCTGAAATCAGCTAAAGAGAACTCGCCTAGTACAGCAATACTAAGCAGATTTTGAGTTTGTTCAATCGTGATCATATCCCATCCTTTTCTCATTCCGTTCGTTATTACAGACAAGCTGTACTGGCTTTGATCCCACCCCAGAAAATCGTGAAATTGTACGGGCCTGTACAAATATATATTTAATCTCAACCCAATCAAGGCGTTTACCAAGCGCTGAAAAAAATTTTCCGCGCAGCTTCTTCATTTTCCTGTTCAACCGGTTTTCCTGCACTAACAGACTTCCATTATTCACATCGCTAAACCTGTCATTAGCGAGTAATCCTTATCCCGGACAGATAAAACCAAAAGGCTGAACATCAGCTTGGCTGAAAAGAATATCCCGAAGACTATTGATCAACAAAACAAGGGAACTGATCTTGAAAAAACAAACATATTTGAAGAAAATCAAAAGGACATCCCATGCGGAACCAAATTTTTCACAGCAGTTTATCGTGGCGTGGCGCAGAAAACTCATACTCCTATGTGAGAATCTAGCTGACGCCTCAGAAATTCATGGAAATGCAGCAAGCCATCCTCTGTCGGAGACTGGTATGGCCCCCTCTCCTCCAAGCCATTCTGATACAGCCATTTGCGCCCCTGCTGCATTTTTAGGCAGATGATGTCATCTTCGGTAGCCGTTTCCCGGTATACAGCCTTTTCCGCCTCGACATAATCACGCTCGAACAGGACAATATCTTCAGGATAATAGAATTCCACAATATTGGTACATGCTTCCGCACCACGCGGAAGCACCGTACTAACCACCAAGGTGTTCGGATACCACTCTACCATGATGTTGGGATAATAAGTCAACCAGATCGCACCATACCGGGGAAGTATGCCGTTGTTATAACGCATCACCTGCTCTTGCCATTTTCCGTAGGCAACACTGCCGGCCTTGCGCAATCCGTGATGAACACCTACTGTCTGTACACTATACCAGTCACCGAAATACCAGTGCAGATCATCACAATTAACAAATTTCCCCAATCCCGGATGGAACGGCGCAACATGATAGTCCTCTTGATATACCTCAATAAAAGTTTTCCAATTGAAGGCATATTCATCTATCTCGACACGATCCAGCTGGTAATTTGAGAAATCCAGTTCCTCAAACACAGGGATATCCTTCAAATCCTTACAGATATTGCGCTTGCCGGCAAACAAAAGGCCATTCCATCGTTGTAACGGGAATTTATTAAGATGTAGACATGGCTTCTGCGGAAAGTGCGGCGCACCCAGCATTTTTCCATCCAGCTGATAGGTCCACCGATGTAGCGGGCATACAATGTTTTTCACGTTTCCATGCCCTTCAAGCATGGTAGCTTGACGATGTCGACAGATATTCGAAAGCAGCTCTACCCCATTCTCGCTACGCACCAGCATTTTGGCGCTGCCCATCCATTCCAATACATGATAATCACCGAAATTCGGCACTAACAATTCATGCCCGACATAACCAGGACCATTATCAAATAGGATGCGCTGCTCGATCTCCAGGACTTTAGGATCGAAATACCAACGCAATGGCGGTTGACTGGAAACTTGGGCGAACTGATCGATCTTGGCGATCTCGGACATACCAACATTTTCCTTGCAAAATATATTATGTTACAGACAAAAATCCAAATTTTCACTTAAAACTGCAATCAGGAGCAAATAAAACTGCCACCCTATTTCTAAACTGCCTAAATTTGGGGCATCCAGCCATTCTTTTTTACCCAATTTTCATGAGCCGAGCATTGCCATTATTCTTAGTTCTGCACCATCTTAATTTAGTACACTATTGCAACAATGACTGGCACTATGCAGTGCCACGATAATAACCGCTCTTCAAATCTTAACCACTGCATTCTCAACCTGAACATCTCTAAATGCGGACGATCCATTCTCTCACGCCAATTTCCGTTCTCATGGTATTTTTCCATTTAATGACCTGCCTTCCCCAAGGATATAAATCCCTTCAGATAAGCATTTAAATATTCATGCCATTCTCGAACCAAGGTTCTAGAATCACAGGCTTTCTGTTAATCAATGCCAAGCAGGTTCTTACCGCGCTATAATTATTATATTTTTCCCATTTCCGTACCTCGCCATTATCGGAGCCATTGCTATGCCTCATAATCTGTTCAACGCTCTTCAAACATTCTCTCTTGCAAATGGAAAGACTGGCACGCTGTACTCCTTAAATGCCTTGGAATTAGCAGGGCTTGGCAATATTTCACGCTTACCCGTTTCGATCCGCATTGTACTTGAATCTTTGCTGCGCAATTACGACGGCAAGAAAATCACCGAAACCCACATTCGCCAGCTCGCAAACTGGCAGAAAAATGCAGCACGCATTGAAGAAATTCCTTTTGTAGTGGCGCGTATCGTATTACAGGATTTCACTGGCATCCCCCTTCTGGTTGACTTGGCAACAATGCGTGATGCAGCCGCAAGTATGGGTAAGGATCCAATGATCATTGAACCCATGGTGCCTGTGGATCTAGTGGTAGATCATTCGGTACAAGTGGACTATTACAACAATCCGGAAGCAATGCGTCTCAACATGGAACTGGAATTTGAACGCAACCATGAACGCTACAAATTCATGAAATGGGGAATGCAAGCATTTAATACGTTTCGGGTAATACCACCTGGAATAGGTATCGTACATCAGGTAAATCTCGAATACCTAGCACGCGGGGTGCTTCACAAAGACGGGGTATATTATCCCGACACACTGGTTGGAACCGACAGCCATACCACCATGATCAATGGAATTGGCGTAGTTGGATGGGGGGTAGGCGGCATTGAGGCAGAAGCAGGAATGCTTGGGCAACCGGTATATTTCCTGACCCCAGATGTAATTGGCGTCCACTTGACAGGCACATTGCGCGAAGGAATCACAGCAACCGACCTGGTATTGACCATTACTGAACTGCTACGAAAACAAAAGGTAGTAGGAAAGTTTGTAGAGTTCTTCGGAACGGGTGCTACAGCGCTAACTGTTCCGGATCGGGCGACCCTGGCAAACATGGCTCCAGAATATGGAGCAACCATGGGCTTCTTCCCTGTAGATGATGTCACCCTGGATTTCATGCGAAATACCGGGCGCAGTAATGAAGAAATTGATGCCTTCCAATCCTACTTCAAGGCGCAAGGCCTATACGGTATGCCTGAGAAAAACTCTATCGATTATACCAGCATAGTGGAACTAGACTTGGGCAGTATCGAACCCTCACTTGCCGGACCCAAACGCCCCCAAGATCGTGTGCCGCTTTCCAGGATGAGGGAAAATTTCAACACTTTATTCAGCAAACCAGTATCAGATAATGGCTTCAACCAACCTGCTGCAAATCTAGGCAAATCTTATGCCACCGAACTAACGGATGCGAATAGCAAAATGCAACCCGCAGTTCAACTGCATCATGGCGATGTACTGATTGCCGCCATTACATCCTGCACCAACACATCAAACCCTGGCGTAATGCTTGCTGCAGGATTACTGGCAAAAAAAGCTGTAGAAGCTGGCCTGACTGTACGCCGTCACATCAAAACCTCTCTGGCACCCGGCTCGCGCGTAGTAACAGATTATTTAACCAATGCAGGCTTGCTACCCTACCTTGAGCAACTTGGCTTTCGTCTGGTAGGCTATGGCTGCACCACCTGTATCGGCAATTCCGGTCCGTTGAATCCAGAAATTGAAGAATCCATTCTTGCGCATGATCTGATCACCGCAGCAGTGTTATCCGGCAATCGCAACTTTGAGGCACGCATCCATGCCAACATTAAGGCCAATTTCCTTGCCAGCCCCCCTCTTGTCGTAGCCTTCGCTCTGGCAGGCAGAGTAAATATCAACCTGAACAGCGAGCCATTGGGCATTGGCCATAACAGCCAGCCAGTTTATCTAAAGGATATCTGGCCAGACAGCTCGGATATAAATGCGGCAATGCAATTTGCCTCTAATCCGTTGATATACCGCAGACTATACAGCGACCTTACTCGCGACCTGCCTTTATGGAATGCAATACCTGTTACTACCGGGAAACAATATCATTGGGATGATTCTACCTATATTGCTCGTGCACCATTTTTCAAACATTTTGATATGAATACCGATCCTAATATTGCCGATATCTGTAATGCAAAGTCACTGGGGATCTTCGGTGACTCGGTCACTACCGATCACATCAGTCCTGCAGGCAATATTAAAGCTACCAGCCCTGCCGGGGCATACCTGCAAAGTAAAGGCGTAGCTATCCAGGATTTCAACAGCTATGGAGCTCGTCGTGGTAATCATGATGTCATGGTTCGCGGCACCTTCGCCAATGTACGCATAAAAAATCTGATGTTGCCAGCCCAGCAGGACGGCACACGTATGGAAGGCGGCTATACTCTTTATAATGGGGAGCAGATGCCAATATACGACGCGGCGATGCGATATATCTCGGAGGGCACGCCCACCTTAATCTTTGCCGGGGAAGAATATGGTAGCGGCTCGTCCAGAGATTGGGCGGCAAAAGGCACGCAGCTGCTTGGTGTGAAAGCAGTAGTGGCCAAAAGTTTCGAGCGTATCCATCGCAGCAACCTGGTAGGCATGGGGGTGTTGCCTTTGCAGTTTAAAGGTAACGACGATGTGACATCGCTCAAACTGACAGGTGAAGAAATTTTCGATCTCACAGGAATTTCCGGGTCAATTAAGCCCCAGCAGGATGTGATGCTTACCATCAAACGACCAGACGGCGGTATTCAGCAGGTCGAACTGCTGCTGCGGATTGACACCCCTGTTGAAGTGGATTACTACCGCCATGGCGGCATTTTGCCATATGTGCTTAAGGAGTTGATCGCCCAATAAATTTATTGGTAAGTAGTTTCAATTTGATCTGACAGCAGGACCTTGCTAAACGGTGGCGGTACCCGGTTTGATAGAGGTGTGAATCCTGATCAACCAAGCGCGTAAGCGCAAAGACGTAACCCCATGAGTAGCGTTCAACAGAACGTCATCAAACACAAATCAGGTTTGCTGAATCTGGCAGCCGAGCTTGGCAACGTGTCGCGCGCCTGCAAGGTGATGGGCTTCCCCAGCCATACTTTCTATCGCTATCAGTCCGCCATAGACGAAGGTGGCATCGAAGCGTTAATCGATGCCAACCGTCGCAAGCCAACTATCAAGAACTGCGTCGAGGAAGCCACGGAAGCAGCTGTCACCAGTTTTGCACTGGAACATCTCTCCTTCGGTCAGGTGCATGTCTCCAATGAACTGCGCAAGCGTGGCATCTTTATCTCGCCATCCGGCGTCTGTTCGATCTGGTTGCGTCAGAATCTGGAGTCGCTCAAGAAACGGCTGTCATCGCTGGAACGCCATGTGGCTGAAACAGGTTAGGTGCTAACTGAGGCGCAGGTGCAGGCGCTGGAGAAGAAGTAGGAAGAGAATGCTGCCCATGGTGAGTTCGAGACTGCCCACCCAGGCTATCCCGGCAGCCAAAACACCTCCTACATCCGCACCATCAAGGGCGTGGGACGGAATACTGCGGCAAGCCGGAAAACCATGATTACCCGCTCTATCTGGCGCTGAACGACATTGAGCACTCCAGGACCAAAGCCAACCATCCACAGACCAACGGCATCTGTGATACGGTTTCACAAGACTATCTTGCAGAAGTTCTACCAGGTGACGTTCCGCCGCAAGATTTACCTGTCGATTGAAGAACTGCAGGCTGACCTGGATGCCTGGATATTGACCTACAACAACGACCGTAACCATCAAGGCAAGATAGATTGCGGACGCACCTCGATGCAAACATTCATTAACGGAAAGGAGGCGTGGTGCGATAAAATCACCACATTGAACTGCTAGATTTGACCTGACAGTCGCTTCCGTCAAATCGGGTAACTGTCAGATCCGGGCGCGACTACTACAATTTATTGATGACTACAATACCGTCCGTTTCGGTTTCATGAAAAATCCATTAATTCCGTAATATCTGGATTTCATCATTAATAAATGCCAGCTAACAACTGTCTCTGGATGGTTATCAAAACCTAAACCTTGACCGGCACAACCTTTCCAGCAGCAAGTCTGGCGCGCAACCTCGCTTCTCTGGTATCGGTCCCGGTTGCTAAAACGACCCCCATTCTCCTTTTGGGAAAAGATTCCGGCTTGCCGAATAAGCGCAAATCACTTTGCGGTACAAGTAACGCTTCATCAATACCTGCAAAACCAATAGCAGATGCCTCCAGTCCCCCATAAATCACGGCGCTTGCACCCGGCATCATCAGCTTTGTACATACAGGCAAACCGAGTAATGCACGGGCATGCAGTTCAAACTCATTCTGAAATTGACTGCACATCGTCACCATTCCTGTGTCATGCGGGCGCGGGCTGACTTCACTAAACCACACGTCATCACCTTTGATAAATAATTCAACGCCAAATATTCCCAGCCCACCGAGATTGGCAGTTACTTTCCCTGCAATATCACGAGCGCGCTTCAAAGCTGGTTCAGACATAAACTGCGGCTGCCAACTTTCAACATAATCCCCATGAATCTGAACATGTCCGATCGGTTCACAGAAATGCGTTTCTATCTGACCATTACTGTCCATTGCACGCACGGTAAGCTGTGTAATTTCATACTCAAAATCAACAAATCCCTCAACAATAACTCGCCCCTGATCTACTCTGCTACCACTGGCAGCATGATCCCACGCCCGTTCAACCTCCCCCGCATTGTCAATTTTCGACTGCCCCTTGCCTGAAGATGACATCACCGGTTTAACCACACATGGATAGCCAATTCCATAATCAATCGCGGCACGTAGCTCTGCTACGCTGCTGGCAAAAGCATAAGGAGAAGTAGGCAATCGGAGTGTTTCTGCTGCAAGGCATCGAATGAACTCACGGTTCATGGTAAGCTGGGCGGCACGGGCAGTTGGAATCACCCGCGCTAAGCCATCCTTCTCGATCTCGACCAGCATATCGGTGGCAATTGCCTCTATCTCTGGCACAATAATATGGGGCTGCTCCCGCTCAACCAAGTCACGCAAAGCCCCGGCATCAGTCATATTGATCACATGTGCCCGATGCGCCACCTGATGACCCGGCGCATTGGGATAACGATCTACGGCAATGGTTTCCACTCCCAGCCGCTGCAACGCAATGATTACCTCCTTCCCGAGTTCTCCACTACCCAGCAGCATTACTTTGGTAGCGGAAGGACTTAACGGAGTGCCTATAATGATTTTTTTATGCATGTTTCTGAAAAAAATACAAAATGATTTCTAGGAAAACTTCTAAAAATAATAACACCAAGCCTGCTTGAATTTTCATTGAAAGATTTTTCTTTTATCATCTCCAGAATGAGTTTTTGCTTCGATTTCAAAATCTCCCCATTACGAAGCAGACTGATCAATCCTGATTTAATACAATGAACCTTTCCAGAACCGGTCTAAGGAACGCAAGGTTAGAAACGGTAATGGTTGATATTACTGCCAGTAGCAGGATAATTTGAAAGAAACAAAAAAACCGGACAGTTCCGGCATTATGGCAGGAAACTGATACTCAACAAAACATACTCCCCAAAATCAGAAATTCTGGATCCACATGATCGGATGAAATATCACCAGACCGACCCGATGTTGTATTTCATATAATAAAAACCTGTATAGCCAACAAACGGAGGAATTCCCTCTTCAACCGGAGACTACCATGCAAGAACTTCAAGAAGCCTGGATCGCATTTAAATTCGGTGGAGTGATCATGATCCCTTTATCATTAATGGGGGTGATCGCTTTAGCCATCATGCTTGAAAAGGCAGTCCTGTATAAGCGGTTCGCATGCCTCTCCTATGGATTAAGCAGCCTCATCGAAACCTATGGCTTCCCATGGGAAGAACTGGAAAAGCAACTTTCACGATTAAATGATCGCCACTATTACAAACGATTCTTTTGGGTGATACTCGCCAACCGCAATCGCCCTGCATGGTGGACAGAATCTCGTGCAGCGGATGAAGCACAAGTGATTGAAACATCACTTGCCAGCAGATTATGGGTTCTGGAAACTATTGTAACCGCAGCGCCCTTGCTTGGCTTGATGGGTACGATTATAGGAATGATGCACGCCTTCCAGATCATTGGATCCAATGGCATCGTCAATCCAGCAGGAGTAACCGGAGGAGTGGCTCAGGCACTTATTGCCACTGCGGTCGGTTTACTGGTCGCACTTATTGCCCTGTTCGGATTTAATTATTTTTCTCGCCTACAATCACAAACAATGGATGAAATGGAGCGCCTTGGCACACGCCTGATTGATCACATCCGTTTAGACCAGCGGGGCAATACCCATGAAACTTCGTAAATCCAGAACTTCCCGCAAGGGTCGCATCGAAATCATTCCCATGATTGATGTGATGTTTTTCTTACTTGTGACATTCATGCTATCTTCATTATCAATGCAGCATCTAGACTCCCTGCAGGTTAACCTCCCGCAAGGAAAGGCGGAAAAACTCGTTACCGATGTACCGGTAACGCTTACATTGACTGAAGATAGTAGAATTTATGTCAATCAGATTCCCGTAACACTAGAAACATTGGCCGCTACACTTAAACCACTATTACGGGATTCACAGCAGAACGTAATCATATCCGCTGACAATGACGCACCTCAAGGCATTGTAGTGCAAGCCATGTTGCGGGCTCGCTCTGCTGGAACCCAGCACTTTTTGATTGCAATAAAACGCCAATAACGTGATCCACATACCTAATTCCAGGTCGATGGAAATTCGGTTCTGGTGGTCAATCCCGTTAGCAACTTTTATTTGGCTGGCCATTATTCTGGAATTTGGAGGCCTCCTGAACGCTCCCGAGATCAACATCCCCACTTCGCTAACAATTAATGCGCAGCTTGTAGAATTACCTGCACCTGCACCTGCACCTGCACCTGCACCTGCACCTGCACCTGCACCTGCACCTGCACCAAAAATCATACGGGATACTTCTGTCAACTCGGAAAAAAAACCGCCAGTTCAACCCGTTTTACAACAGGAATTCAAGCCTGTTACTCCACCCCCGTCTTCAGAAGCAGCAGCTCCAGTACATCCGTTAACTGAAAAAATTACACCGAAAGTTGAAACCCCATTAATTCAACCTCCTGCTGCACACCAGGCACCTCCTTCTCCCGATTTGACAAGCTACATTAACATGCATAGAGCACGCAAGATGGCCGTCGAAAACGTTGATGATCATAATCAACCATCAGCAATGCTCGAGCACCGCCCGATTACTGCCGATGAAAAGAGAATGGACAACATAAGGAAAAACTTGCAGCAACAGGGAACCAGCGGAATTTTTCAAATTATCAGCATTGGGATTCGGACAGCCCGATTTTCATTTCGGGGATGGACTACGGATTATACGAATTCTCGGCGCGAAATAATTGAAGTCGATGCCGGGGTAAACGGAGATATTGAGCACGCAATTATTCGTAGAATGATTGAACTAATCCGCACACATTACAAGGAAAATTTTAACTGGGAATCCCAGCGCCTTAATCGCGTTGTCGTTCTATCCGCCCGCATGGAAGACAATGACGGGCTTGAAGATTTTCTGATGCGTGAATTTTTTGGACCGAGCATTGCGTCCCAGAGGGAGATTCCGAGGCATTAAAACATCGGCCATGCATTTTGCGACACAATTGATCGAATATTGCATTACCGTATAAAAACTCTAAAACAGTCGAAAAAATTTCTGTAACAATAAACCCTGTTTATTTACAAGGGCAGGCCTCAACCGAAACTCGACGGCACTCAGAATGCACGATTTTACTGCTCCAGGAATGACATCAACCTGGACAATCTGCATACAATGCCACAAGCGCCACCGTTAGTCAGGTATGCTGATTAGTCCGCTTAATGCTTTTTGAATATGCTATTTTGTACTACTTTCATTAACAGATGATGCTGCATTTACGGTGGATTGTCCTTTCGCTGCCTGTTTCATAGCATATTCTGCTTCCGGGGCAACATAATTTTCGTCATGCTTAGCCAGCACCTCATCTGCGTGGAACACATTCCCAGTCTCAATCTTACCGTGCACCACTACACCTTTTCCTTCTTTGAACAAATCAGGTAAAAATCCTTTATACACAACCGGCATACTTTTGGCTGTATCTGTAACATTGAAATGCACCGTCAATCCGTCGCTCTGACGCTTGACACTCCCAACTTCTACCAATCCGCCCATGCGAAAACTGCGCCCCTGCGGGGCTTCTTGGTTAAACACCTGGGTCGGAGTGAAATACAGGCTGATATTGCTTTTTAACGCATACAGCACCAACCCTACTGCAATACCTAAAGCTGCAAGTGCAACAAGAATATATACAATTTTTTTCTGGCGAACTTTCATGTAGCGCTCTCTCGGAATCTTTAACTTTTACAAGTGGAATGCGTATCGGACTAACAGGGATTCAATCAAATGAACCGAAATAATTAAACAGAAAAAACCAATCGGTAGCTTGTTTCTGAATAGTCAGTCGCCACCCTCATCACGCATCAGGAGAATTTGTTGCAAGATACGAGCCCGTCTGTGACGCACCATCACAATTTCAATAAGAAATACTAACAGCACCATCCCGTACGAGCCCCAAACATACCAGGCATAGCCATTCATGGCAAAAAACTCAGCCCAGCTCACCGCTTCACCTCTATCAGTTCAGCCACCCATTGAGTCTTGGACTCCCGCTCCAAAATAATGCTTCGCACACGTATCAAAGTCATGGCAATGGCATATAACCATACTGCCAGCAACATCGCCAACAGGCCCTGTTGCATCACCTCGTGCATGCTGGTACCAGTGAATTTGATAGTCGCTCCCTGATGTAGTGTGTTCCACCATTGCACTGAAAAATAGATAATCGGAACATTTACCGATCCAATTATTGCAAGCAAAGCGCTGGCACGATCAGCACGGCGCGGATCCTCAATGGAGGCATGTAGCGCGATAAATCCGATATACAAAAATAACAAGATAAGCTCGGAAGTCAGCCGGGCATCCCATACCCACCATGAACCCCACATCGGCTTGCCCCACAATGCGCCTGTCCACAAGGAAAGAAAGGCCAACAACGCACCTGTGGGTGCCAGCGCAGAAGCCATCATGGAAGACAGGCGCGTATTAAAAATCAATCCCAGCGCTGCATATCCCGCCATGACCAGATAGATAAACATGGACAGAATGGAAGCGGGAACATGGATGAACATGATGCGATAGGCCTCTCCTTGCTGGACATCTGTCGGCGCCACAAAAAAACCAAGGTACAACCCCGCTACAAAAAAAATGGCAGCAGACCAGCTGAACCATGGCACCATTTTACCTGCCAATCCATAAAAAGTGCTTGGCGCAGAATATTTAAACCAGTTTATAGCCAAGATCTACCCAATTAAAAACACATGGCATGCATCATTCCAACGATATACGCAAGGCATGGGCAGTAATCCATGGCATGAATGCCAAAGCCATTACCAGTATCGCGCCTAGCAATGCCAAATTGGAACCTGCATTGATTCCACTTACCACCGACTCCACCGCCCCCGCACCAAAAATCAGAACCGGGATACATAAGGGTAAAACAAGCAGGGACACCAGAGCCCCTCCCCCGCGCAACCCCAATGTCAGCGCCGCGCCTGCTGCCCCAATAACGCTGAGTATCGGGGTACCCAACAATAAAGTAATCATCAGCACCCACAATGCCTGTGCAGACATATCAAACTGCATACCCAGTACTGGAGCAATGATTACCAGCGGAAAACCGGATACCATCCAGTGAGCCAGAATTTTTGAAAGCACCACTATCGCCAGAGACTGCGGCGCCAACATCATCTGTTCCAGCGTACCATCCAGATAATCTGCCGAGAACATACGCCCTAGCGAAAGCATGGAAGCCAGCAAGGCAGATACCCAGACCAAACCGGGAGCCATCTTGCGCAACATCTCCATTTCAGGGCCAACCCCTAGAGGGAACAGGCTGACCACCATTACGAAAAAAATCAATGTGGTCAACACATCGGCTCTGCGACGCATAGCCAGCACCAGATCTCTCCGAACCACCAGACTGATTAAACCAAGCAGCGACAACTGATTCATGACAGTGCAAGCCGC
Source organism: Candidatus Nitrotoga fabula (assembly GCF_905221025.1). GTDB lineage: Bacteria > Pseudomonadota > Gammaproteobacteria > Burkholderiales > Gallionellaceae > Nitrotoga > Nitrotoga fabula. The sequence continues at coordinate 17,943 of NZ_CAJNBL010000040.1, read as the reverse complement.
TGCGTTTCAACCCCCGCTACTTCCAGCGGCTGATGGGTAGTGTAAATCACCATACCTTTATTCGCCAAATGCTCGCCAATCAATTCCTGCATCAACCCAACAGCGCTCACATCCAAAGCTGTGAGTGGTTCATCCAATATCCACAGAGAAACATTGATGAGCAGCAACCGCGCCAGGGCTACACGCCTGCATTGCCCCTGTGAAAGCACCCTGACCGGTAACATTTCCCGGCCGCGCAACCCCATGCGGCGCAACGCCGCAATGATCTGCTTGTCATCCAGCTTGCAGCCTGCCAAACCTGCGCTGATCCGCAAATTCTCCACGGCATTCAATTCGTCCTTAATAGCATTAGAATGGCCAAGATAAATCATCTCGGCATAAAATTTTTCGTCCAGTTCATGGATATCCTGTCCACGCCACTTGATTTCTCCCATGGCGGGGATAACCAAACCACATAAAGTACGTAGCAGACTGGTCTTACCACTTCCGTTTGCACCCTGAACCTGCAATAGCTGACCTGCCGAAATGGAAAAATTCAGATCTGAAAATAGCAGATGGTCTCCACGATTACAAGCAAGATTGCTAATTTCCAGCATTACGTAACCAGTTTTCGTCAACTATGAATAACGGAGGATTGTATACGATTGCACGATTGCGTGCTGATCAAAAAAGTGTTCTGGCTGCCAACGGCGTTGGCTGAAGCGTACCATGTACATCAAACTCACTCAAAGCGTTTGACGTGAAATGACTCTGGTCGCATAACCTATTTTTGATAACGATTTACTGCATTGATATGCTCATTCAGGGTATTGGAAAATTGTGAACTCCCGTCTCCACGTGCAACAAAATACAAGGCCTCAGTCGAGGTCGGATGCAGGACAGCCTGAATTGAAGACAGTCCCGGCAGTGAAATCGGCGTTGGGGGCAAACCCGTGCGAGTGTAAGTGTTATAGGGAGTATCAGTATTTAAATCACGTTTGCGTAAGTTGCCGTCAAAATCCTGTCCCAGCCCATAAATTACGCTTGGATCGGTTTGCAGCAACATTCCCTTACGCAACCGGTTAACAAACACGGCAGCTATCATGCCTCTCTCGCTTGCTTTCCCGGTTTCCTTCTCGACGATTGAAGCCAGTATCAAAGCCTCATCCACGGATCCCAAAGGCAGTTCTGGCATACGCTCCTTCCAGCTTTCCTGCAAATGTTTATGCATAGTCTGATAGGCACGCCTCAGCAAAGCAAGATCGCTGGAGCCCTTTGCGAAATAATAGGTATCGGGGAAAAACTGGCCTTCAGCAAATGTTGCTGTTGCCCCAATCCGACGCAAAATCTCTACTTCGGATAGATTGGCACTATCATGCCGAATTGCCGGATTGGAATCCAGTGCCTTGCGGAACTGCGCAAATGTCCAGCCTTCTATTATCCTGAATTCACTCTGAGTGGCCTGCCCTTTCGTTACGATTGATAACAGATCGAACATCGTAACAGCATTTTCCAGCTGATAGTTACCTGCTTTGATTTGTGCAGATTTTCCTAAAAATCGAGCCAGCCAAATAAACCCCCATTCATTAGGCAAAACTCCAGCTTGGTGCATCTGATGCGCTACCGATCTCAAACCGCTGCCATGTTCAAGTGAGAATTCAAGAGGCAGCGATATAAAGGTTAGTGGGCGAAAAACATAATAACCGATGCCGCCAGCCAGTACGGCAACAAAAAATACCAGAAAAAGCAGAAAACGCTTAATCTTGCGCATGATTTACCCAACCCTGCACTTGCATGGATATCGGGTGATCATTCCAGCGCCTGCCAGACAATTCATGCACTGGCCACAATCCAAATACACTATTCACCAGGAATATTTCGTCTGCTGCCAGCAATTCTGCAAGATCCAATTGCCTGACCCGACAAGAAACATTATATGTGTCTGCCCACTCCATCACCCGTTCACGCTGGATACCGGCTACACCACAGTTACACAGAGCGGGGGTAACCAATTCTCCATCCCTTACCATGAACAGATTGCTGCGCAGACCTTCAATCACATTGCCATAAACATCCAGCAGCACACCTTCTGCAATATCAGGATCATCGCATTCCGCCGCGGCCAGGACATTTTCAAGACGATTTAAATGCTTAATACCCGCAAGATACGGTTGATGGGATAAGCGCAAATTACATATCCTAGCCTTGATACCTTGGGAAGCATATCTGCCAGGATAGGAAAATAACGGAACCATTTTGAGAATGCGGGTCGGTGACAGATTTTGAACCGGTCTATAGCCATGTGCCGTTTGTTGACCACGTGTGATTATTATTTTGGCAATCCCATTGGGCCCTCTTTTTGTCAGTGTCAGAAGCTCTTCATATAGCAGTTTCTGTTCCGGGCATTGAATATGCAACTTAGAGCAATCCTGCTGCAACTTGCGGTAATGGCGATCCCAATGTTGAAGACAGCCATCCTGCAATCGTAATGTTCGAAAGACGCCATCTCCATATAACAGACCCCGATCCTGTACGCTTACTTGGTCACTTGACACACCGTTGATCAGAGTATGGCTGCTTAAGGCATGCAAGCGATTTAAACCCTGTGAAACACTAGGGTAGCATTGGTTCCACCAAATCCGAACGAGTTGGACATGGCGACATCAATCGTCATGTTGCGCGCGATATTAGGCACATAATCCATATCACAGACCCCATCCTGTTCAAAAATATTAATTGTTGGAGGTGCAATCTGATGATAAATGCTCAGTGCGGAAAAAATGGCCTCCACACCTCCTGCTGCCCCAAGCAAATGTCCGGTCATGGACTTCGTGGAACTGACTTTTACCTTCTTTGCGTGGTCGCCAAAACAGCGCTTCATTGCCATAGTCTCAGCCACATCTCCGAGTGTGGTAGAAGTCCCATGGGCATTGATATAATCCACCTGATCCTTGTTAAGGCCGGCATTATGCAAGGCATTATTCATGGAACGCGCGGCCCCCTCGCCATCCTCCCGCGGGGCAGTCATATGATAGGCATCGGCGCTCATGCCATAACCAACCAGTTCGGCATAAATTCTGGCGCCTCGTGCTTTTGCATGCTCATACTCTTCCAGCACCAGAATTCCAGCCCCCTCCCCCAGTACGAAGCCATCTCGTTCCCGGTCCCACGGTCGACTCGCGGTAACCGGATCATCATTACGGGTAGAAAGTGCACGAGCAGATGCAAATCCACCCAAGGCAAGGGGACAAATGCATGCCTCCGAACCGCCTGAAATCATCATATCGGCATCCCCATATTCAATCAGCCTGGCAGAATCCCCTATGCAATGAGTCGCCGTTGAACAAGCCGTTACCATTGACAAATTAGGTCCTTTGAAACCATACATGATAGAAAGATTGCCAGAAATCATATTAATAATTGTCCCTGGAACAAAAAAAGGGGAAATTTTGCGTGCCCCTCCAGCCAGATAATCATTATGCGTATCTTCAATCATCGGTAACCCACCAATACCAGAACCGATATTGACCCCAATACGTTCGGCATTCTGCTCTGTCACCTCAATTCCAGCATCTTTGATTGCATCTATGCTAGCCGCCAGGCCATATTGGATAAAAATATCCATACGTCGCGCTTCCTTGGCAGGCAAATATGCGCTCACATCAAATTTTTTGACTTCACCGGCAATCTTTGAAGCAAACAAACTGGCATCAAAGCGGGTGATGCGCGTAATACCCGACTGCCCCTCGACAATATTCTTCCATGCCTCGGAGATTCCTGAACCAACTGGTGAAATGATCCCCAAGCCAGTGATAACGACTCTGCGCTTAGCCAAACTGTACTCCGCTATTTGAGGGAAAAACGATAATAAAGATGAACTACTCTTGATGACTGTTGACGTAATCTATGGCCTGTTGCACCGTGGTAATTTTTTCTGCGTCTTCATCTGGGATCTCGCACTCGAACTCCTCCTCTAGCGCCATCACCAACTCAACTGTATCCAACGAATCGGCACCCAAATCATTAACAAACGAAGACTCATTCTTTACCTCTACCTCGTTTACCCCGAGTTGTTCAGCAACGATTTTCTTGACGCGTTGTTCGATATTAGACATACAACTCTCCCTACTGTGGTTAAGGTTCAAAAATCTTTGATATTCTACCAAACTTGGTCAAAATTCCCAACCGCCGTATTCCTGCAACAACAGCAAACAATGATTGACCCACCTCAGTCGCAACGAAACACTGACACTTTCTAAATCCCAATTCCGGTAAACTGGAAAGCTACATATTGATGCATTCTCTACACAACATTATGGACTAATTAACAGTATCTGGATTATTAGTAGTTTTCTTCCGAAACCCAAGCAGCCACAAGACATAACCGGACAGGGCATAGATTAAAAACAGTAAAAATAATACACCAGGCGGATAGCTTGAAATAAGTATAAAAAACAATGCCACCAAAATAATCACGATAAACGGCACACTCTTGCGCATATTAATATTTTTGAAACTATAGTAACGTAGATTACTTACCATGCTCACACCTGCAAATACAGTAAGGCTAACCGCATACCAGCGGGCATCCTGACCGCTAAAATGATTGTCCAACATCACCCAGACAAACCCTGCGATAACCGCTGCAGCAGCGGGGCTGGGCAACCCCTGAAAAAAACGCTTGTCTACAATCTCAATATTCGCATTGAACCGTGCCAGACGTAGCGCGGTTCCTGCGCAATAAATAAAAGCTGCAAACCAGCCCAGCTTCCCCAAATCTTTAAACGCCCATTCATACATCAACAGGGAAGGGGCAACCCCGAAAGATACCATGTCAGACAGACTGTCATATTCGGCACCAAATTCGCTTTGAGTGCGTGTCAGCCTGGCCACCCTACCGTCCAGACCATCGAGCACCATGGCGATAAATATAGCAACAGCTGCAAACTCGAATTTACTGTTCATTGCCTGCACAATAGCGTAAAAACCCGCAAATAACGCAGCTGTAGTAAGCAAATTTGGTAGCAGATAGATACTGCGCCTGCGTAAATCCATCGGTTTGCGGTCACCCATTTCTGTCATAACTGGATTTTCACCCTGTCTGCCTTCAGGATTTTGCCAGAACGGCCAATATCGTGGCTGTCGCCTGCACTTTATCACCAATGGCAACTTTTACGTCAGCGGTAAGCGGCAAGTATATATCCACGCGGGACCCGAAACGTATAAATCCGTACCTCTGTCCACGCTTCATCACCTCCCCTTCATGCACATAACAAAGGATACGACGGGCAATCAGGCCCGCCACCTGGACACTGGTTATATCTTGTCCGTCCGCTCTTGTAATCCATATTGCATTTCGCTCATTTTCCAGAGATGCCTTGTCCAGATCAGCATTAACAAATTTCCCCTGGAAATACCATATTTTTTTCACCAGGCCATCGACTGGTGCACGATTAGAATGCACATTGAATACATTCATGAACACGCTGATCTTGATGGCATCACGTTGCACATACGGATCCTGGGTACGCCCCACAGCCACAATACGGCCATCTGCAGGAGATAGCACTGCATCGTCATCCTTTGGAATTTCACGCGGCGGATCGCGAAAAAACTGCAACACGAAGAGCGCCAACAGCCAAAAAAATATCGACCACACTCCTCCATCAATATAGGATACAAAACTGGCAACAAGCACGGTCGTGACCACAAATGGCCAACCTTCACGGGCGATAATTGGATGCGGATAATTTGACATCAGGAAGTGGTAAAGCAGGTAAAATTTGCAGGAAAAGCAGTAATCAACAAAAAACGACGGGTCGGGATTGAAAGATGCAGGACAGAACTGCTAGCACTCTCGATCCCGACCCGCCTGTTCTTAGTTTTTACTTTGATCTACCAGTTTATTTTTACTGATCCATGGCATCATCGCACGTAGCTGAGCACCTACGGTTTCAATTGGATGCTTGGCATTCAAACGCCGGCGTGCGGTCATTTCAGGATAATTAATACGCCCCTCCAGGATAAACTGTTTGGCATATGCGCCCGTCTGAATATCTTTCAAACACTTGCGCATGGCAGCCTTCGTATCATCTGTGATAATTTTCGGTCCGGTAACATACTCGCCATATTCAGCATTATTTGAAATGGAATAATTCATATTGGCAATTCCACCTTCGTACATCAGGTCAACGATCAATTTCAATTCATGCAGACATTCGAAATATGCCATTTCAGGCGCATATCCAGACTCAACCAGAGTCTCAAAACCAGCCTTAACCAGTTCCACTGCTCCGCCACACAAAACAGCCTGCTCCCCAAAGAGGTCCGTTTCCGTTTCCTCGCGGAAATCCGTTTCTATTACTCCTCCCTTTGTGCCACCAATGGCTGCGGCATATGACAGTGCCACACTCTTGGCATTGCCCGATTTGTCCTGATATACAGCAATTAAAGAAGGAACACCGCCGCCCTTTAAATACTCGGAACGAACAGTGTGTCCAGGACCTTTGGGCGCAATCATGATGACATCCAGATCTTCACGCGGAACAATCTGGTTATAATGAATATTAAACCCATGAGCAAATGCCAGAGCTGCCCCTACCTTCATGTTTTGCGCAATTTCAGCGTTAAATACTTCCGGCATGGTTTCGTCGGGCAGCAGTATCATGACGACATCGGCACTTTTTACCGCTGTTGCCACTTCCAGAACTTTATGCCCTGCAGCTTCAGCTTTCTTCCACGAAGAACCATTCTTGCGCAGGCCCACAGTTACATTGACACCCGATTCCTTGAGATTCAAAGCATGGGCATGGCCTTGTGAACCATACCCAATAATGGTCACCTCTTTGCCCTTGATTAAAGACATATCTGCATCTTTGTCGTAATAAACTTTCATGTTGGCCTCTTTAAAAAATCATAGTATTTAAGAATTAAAGTTTTAATATACGATCCCCACGCCCGATACCGGATGCACCGGTGCGCACAGTTTCCAAGATCAAACTACGGTCGATGGCCTGCAAGAAACTGTCGAGCTTGTTGCCCGTACCGGTCAATTGAATGGTATAGGTTTTATCCGTCACATCGATAATGCTTCCGCGAAAAATATCCGCCATGCGTTTCATTTCTTCACGAGCCGCTCCAACTGCCCGAACTTTTACCAGCATTAATTCTCGCTCGAGGTGCTCTCCTTCGCTTAAATCCATAACCGCAAATACTTCAATCAGCTTATTAAGCTGCTTGTAAATCTGCTCGATCACTTCATCGGAGCCACTGGTTACGATAGTCATGCGCGACATGGTAGCGTCTTCAGTCGGGGCCACCGTTAATGACTCTATATTATAGCCACGCGCTGAAAACAGTCCGGAAACACGGGATAGTGCACCCGCCTCATTTTCCATCAGGAGAGAAATGATATGCCGCATTACAGATCCTCCGCCAGAATCACCTCAGACAGTCCTTTGCCACCCTGCACCATTGGAAACACGTTTTCTGTCGGATCTGTTATAAAATCCATGAACACCAGTTGTCTTTTAAGCCCAAACGCCTCCTTCAGCGCAGGCTCCACATCCGACGGATGCTCGACACGTATGCCAACATGGCCGTAAGCTTCTGCCAGTTTGATAAAATCAGGCAGTGCATCCATATAGGATTCAGCGTAGCGATTTCCGTGGAAAAACTGCTGCCACTGACGCACCATTCCCAAATAACGATTGTTGAGCATGATTATTTTAAGTGGCAAATGAAACTGCTTGCACGTGGAAAGTTCCTGAATGCACATTTGAATACTCCCTTCGCCGGTGACACAAGCAACCGCAGCATCCGGATTGGCAAGCTGTACCCCCATTGCTGCCGGCAAACCGAAACCCATGGTACCCAGACCCCCAGAATTGATCCAGCGACGCGGTTTATCAAATTTGTAATACTGGGCAGCCCACATTTGATGCTGGCCCACATCGGAAGTAATGAAGGCATCACCCCGGGTAACTTCATACAGCTTTTCAATGACTGACTGTGGCTTGATGATCTCATTGGATTTTTTATAGAATAAACAATTTTTGCCGCGCCATTCCTGAATCTGGGCCCACCACGGAGCAATCGCCTGTTTATCGAGAATTTCCTTTCTGCTGCGCAATTCGGCCAGCATGCTATCCAACACCTTGGCTACATCGCCAACAATGGGTATATCCACCTTAACACGCTTGGAAATCGAGGAAGGATCGATATCAATATGTATGATCTTTCTTTTTTCCTGGTTGAAATGCTTGACATTTCCAACTACGCGATCGTCAAAACGTGCACCGACAGCCAGTAACACGTCACAATATTGCATCCCCATATTAGCCTCATACGTGCCATGCATGCCGAGCATCCCGACGAATTGACTATCAGTAGCCGGGAATCCCCCCAGACCCATCAGGGTATTGGTACAAGGGAAACCAAGCAAATGCACCAGCTCGGTCAATTGCCTGGATGCGTCTGCCAGAATAACCCCGCCACCGCTATAAATCATTGGTCGCCTGGCTTCAAGCAACAACTGCACCGCACTCTTGATCTGTCCGGCATCATTATGCTGCGGCGGATGATAAGAGCGGATACTCACAGATGAAGGATAGCTGAATCCTGTTTTTTGGTTAGAGATATCTTTGGGAATATCCACCAGCACCGGCCCGGGACGCCCACTTTTGGCCAAATAAAATGCCTTCTTGATTGTGCTGGCGATTTCATTAACATCTTTAACCAGAAAATTATGCTTTACGCAAGGACGGGTTATACCAACGGTATCCACCTCCTGGAAAGCGTCTTCACCAATGGCATACGTGGGTACCTGACCACTTATAATCACCATGGGAATAGAGTCCATATAAGCAGTGGCGATACCGGTTACCGCGTTAGTCACACCAGGTCCAGAAGTGACCAGCGCAACCCCAACTTTATCCGTGGAACGTGCATACCCGTCAGCAGCATGTACTGCTGCTTGCTCATGTCGAACCAGCACATGTTTAACCTGGTCTTGGTTGAACAGCGCATCATATATATGCAAGACTGCACCGCCCGGATACCCGAATACGTACTGGGCGCCCTCTTCCTGCAAACACCTGATAGTTATCTCCGCGCCTGTCAATTCCATGTCAAACTACCTTAGCAAACAATAATTAAATAGCCATGCAAGATAAAGGCTATATGCGTTTTGGTCAACCCCCGCCGGAACTGGATTCGCAATTTTCTCTCGATTGACCCAGAAATTTGTTAGCATTGGACTTCATTAACTGAACAATCGCTCATAATCCTGATCTGATTGCCAAACTGCTTTGGTTATAACCTGGGATAACTTTCCCGTCCTGAATGAGTTTTGGAAAAACATAAGGATCTTCAAAATATGGCAACGGCGCATCGATTGCCCAGCAGGGGAGCATTTAAAACTGGCCAATCACAAAGAACTATCTGATTTTCTCGCCGGGGTAGAACGCCGCGCTTTCAAGCAGGCCTTATTTGCTATGCGCGATGAACAAGTGGCGCTGGACATCACACAGGACTCTATGCTCAAGCTTGCAGAAAAATATGGTTCCAAGCCCGCAAATGAATTGCCCATGCTGTTTCAGCGTATTCTACAGAACACGATTCGCGACCACTGCCGCAGGCAAAAAGTTCGCTCCCGGTGGGTATCTCTACTCTCCTCGCTGGTCCCGCAGCACGAGGAAAACGAATACGAACCACTGGACACCTTGCAGGATGAAAACAACAAAACTCAAGGGTTGGCTCCTGATGCATCTTATGAACAATCACAAGTGATTGCCCTGATAGAAAATGCACTAAGCAACCTCCCGCCACGTCAACGCGAGGCCTTTCTGTTGCGTTACTGGGAAGATATGGATACTGCTCAAACTGCTGCAATCATGGGCTGCACCGAAGGTAGCGTCAAAACCCACTGCTCGCGTGCCGCCCATGCTCTCGCGGAGGTTTTGAGAAAAAAGGGAGTTCATCTGTCATGAACCGGAATAACGAGGAATTGAACCAACAAGATATCAAACGGCTGCTTGACCAATCACTGACTCGAATCGAGCGCCCGACATTAGCACGCCTGCACCACGCACGCGAGCAAGCCTTGGCACGTCACAGCAATCCCTGCACCGACCCGGTCCTGGTCCGGGCAGGACATGCAATTTGGCAAATTTTCGGCACACAATATCCTGTATCGCGCCTGCTGGCTGCAGCCTTGCTGCTTGTAGCTATTTTGTTCAGTATTTCCGCATACTGGAACCAGGATGCAAAACTGGATTCTTCCGATATAGATATCGCCATTCTGACTGATGACATACCGATACACTATTTTGTAGATTGACTATAAAATGAGTTTAAACCGCTTTTACCCACTTCAACTCAGCCTCTGCGTACTGCTGCTCATTCCAGCCATGGCGGTGGCGCAAGCCTGGACCAGCCTAAGCCCGACACAAAAAGAAGCACTGGCACCACTTGCTGCTGAGTGGGATACGCTGCAAGCCGAACAGCGCAGGCGCCTAGTCAATTTAGCCAAACATTACCCCAAGCTTAATGCAGCACATAAACAACGCATGCACCACAGACTGAACGAATGGAGCAAACTAACCCCAAGGCAACGCGAACGCGCACGAGAAAAATTCCAGGCATTCAGCAAAATTCCTTCGGAAACACGTAATCAGGTAAAGGAAATGATTCGTCAGCAGGAAGCCGCGAAAAGCAGGGTGGTTCTAACTGAAGCAGAATGAAAATATTTTTTATCCATCTTTCAGGAAAACATTTTACCAATTAATAAACCCGGTAGTACTACCAAGCTTATTAATTCGCCGATTCAAATATTATGAAGGGCAGCGCCTGAATTGAAGAATACCTGATTGGTTATTTGGAATCCAAGTTGTCTTCTGGATCGGTTGTTCAATCTTTCCATTGCTGCATCCATCTCCTGCTATGAAATCGTAGCAAAGTCCCAGTTTTTGAGGAAGCACTACCGAACCAGTCCATTCGTATTCTCGCTCATCCATAATCCCATCAGCCTCAAACGCCTTTCTGCTCAAGGTGAGAATGGTGTTCTGAGGTTTTCGCCAATTTTGGCAAAAACTCCGAAGGACAGACTTTAACCAGCAATTTTTCGTTGTCCGCCCAGTGCCTTCGGATTTTTATGCAGTTGCTCCACGCAGACCTGAGAAATATCACCGAGCAATTCTGTGCCCAGCCCCAAGTGCTGCCCGAGCTGATGCGCTTTACTACATCTACCTAGAACAGCTACAAACTATGCCCCAGAAAAATTAACAACACTTTGAAATATATAGAGAATTAATACTTGACATCTGGATCGCTTAAGTCAGCCAGACCTAAATAGATAGAATCGGCACACGTTCGTTTAATCCGCACAGCAACTCATAGCTGATTGTACCAGCTGCGTGCGCCACCTGTTCCACCGGAAGCCCCGCTCCCCATAACGTGACCTTGCTGCCCACATCCGCAAAAGGCAAACGGGTCAAATCCACCGTTAGCATGTCCATCGAGATACGCCCGAGAATGCACGTGAGCTGTCCATCCACCAGCACTGGCGTACCCGTCGGAGCGCAGCGCGGATAACCGTCTGCATATCCGCAGGCAACAACCCCTACACGCATAGAATATTTGGCGCAGAATACCCCTCCATATCCAACTGTTTCCCCCGGGCTCAGATCCTGAACCGCAATAATGCGGCTTTGCAGCGTCATGACCGGTTGCAGGCCGATTTGCTGCGCCGTAACTTCTGCGAATGGAGATGCGCCATACAACATGATGCCAGGGCGCACCCAGTCGGCATGCGTCGCCGGATAACGCAACAGAGCGGCAGAGTTGGCCAGAGAGCGCGCCAGGCGATAAGGAGCGGATAGTTCATTAAACAGTTCCAGCTGTGCAGCCACCCCGGTTGACTCATCCGCATGGGAAAAATGTGTCATAAGCGTAATATCGCGCACAGCAAAGTGGTTCTTGAGTTTTTGAAGCGCATCTCGTATATTGCCTGGAGCAAAACCAAGACGATTCATTCCGGTCCCGATCTTGAGCCATATCTCCAGGCTGCGCCGCCTGGGGTAAGCATCAAGCATGTCGATCTGCTGATTGCTGTGTATTACACACGCTAGATCATAGTCAGCCACGACCGAAAGATCCTCTGGAGAAAAATATCCCTCCAGCAGCAGAATCTTCTGGCTGAAACCGGCATCGCGCAGTCTTATGGCATCGCGCAAATCCAGCAGTGCAAAGCCCTCCGCTGCATTCAATGCTTCCGCAGCACGCAATAATCCATGACCATAAGCATTTGCCTTGATTACCGCCATAGTGCGTGCATTGCTTGCACGGCGTGCAACTTTCAGATTCCATTCCAATGCGGAAAGATCAATAAAAGCTTGAATTGGACGGGGCATATCTAAAATATGTCAGGAATAACATAGTGTGTTATTAATAATAGCAGGCATCTTATTTTCGTGATATAAAAGGTGTTCCGTAAAATTGCGCCTCCCGATGAATCGCGGATTTTATATCATACTTGCGGCGCAGTTCTTCTCTGCACTGGCAGATAATGCCCTGCTATTTGCCGCCATTGCTCTACTACATGAAGTGCATGCTCCTGCATGGCACACCCCGATCCTGCAGGCTGCATTTGTATTTTCCTACATTGTGCTAGCACCTTTTGTGGGTGCATTTGCTGATTCACTACCTAAAGGCCGAGTGATGTTCATCAGCAACAGCATCAAGCTGTCAGGCTGCATCGCTATGCTGCTTGGAGTCAATCCACTGCTTGCATATGGCCTAGCTGGACTGGGGGCGGCCGCCTATTCTCCGGCAAAATACGGCATTCTTACAGAATATCTGCCGCCAGGAAAACTAGTGCTCGCCAACAGCTGGATGGAGGGATTGACCGTTGCAGCCATTGTACTTGGCGCAGTCCTGGGAGGCATACTGATCGGGCCGAATTTTTCTGGCCAGTTGCTGAGATGGTGGGACGTACCTTTCATAGATACCGGCATTGACTCCATACCGGAACTGGCTATCTCCATCATCACAATTGTCTATCTCATCGCTGCACTGTTCAATCTCTATATCCCGCGCGTACCAATAGAGCACAAGCCCTTGCACCACAATCCATGGTTCCTGATCAGCGAATTCGCACATTGTTTCAAGTTACTATGGAAAGACCCGCTGGGGCAGGTATCACTCAGCGTCACCACACTATTCTGGGGAGCAGGTGCGACACTACGCCTGATTGTGCTTGCCTGGGCAGCCACTGTTTTGCACTACGATATGGGCGAGGCTGCAAAGCTGACCGCATGGGTTGCCATCGGCATCGCCATCGGCTCCGTGCTTGCTGCCAAATTTGTCAGACTAGAAAACTCGGTCAAAGTGCTGCCAACCGGTATCGCCATGGGACTGATGGTGCTTGCAATGCTGCTAGTTACCAACCCGATTGTTGCGATAGCTCTACTGATCATTATCGGCGCCATGGGTGGCTACCTGCTTGTACCCATGAATGCGCTGCTGCAGCACCGGGGCCACTTGCTCATGGGAGCCGGCAGATCCATTGCCGTGCAGAACTTTAATGAGAATATCAGCATTTTCGCAATGCTCGCACTACTATCCTTGATGCAAAAGATGGAGCTAACCATCCAGACAATAACTCTGATATTCGGCTTGCTACTCTCCAGCATCATGATGATGCTGTACAGAAAACACGGTCATGATCAAGATAAAGGACAGATGTAGCTTTCAGCCTGTAACCAGCCGCTGCATTGTCTCAACTGCCAGACACAAGTCTTCCCACGACTCCGCTTTTTTTAATGGGGTTTGTAGCAGATCGGCTGGGTGGTATGTAGCGACAAGAGGAATATTACCATACCGGCCATCAACAGACTGAATTCGATAATCATGCAACCTGCCGCGCAGAGCAGGCAGATCACTATCCAGGCCTAGCAACAGGGCAGCAGCCTTTCCCAGGGCCATAATCAGCTTGGGCTGAACCAGGTAAATTTCTCGCTCCAGATAGGGGAGGCACTGGACAATCTCACCTGCATCCGGCATGCGATTACCCGGTGGGCAGCACTTAACCATATCCGCGAGATACACATTGTGGGCACGTCGCAACTGAATTGCAGACAGCATATTATCAAGCAGCCTGCCAGATTGACCGCAAAACGGCTTACCCTGTGCATCTTCCTCCAGACCAGGGGATATACCGACAAACATCCAGTCTGCCCGCACATCGCCCGCTCCCAAAACCGTTTGTGAACAACCTGCACGTAACCGACAAGCCGCACAGCTTTTAACCATTGCTCTTAAAACTGACCAATGGCTGCTATCCATATCCTGACTATCCATTTTTTCCAGACCAGATTTAGTCACCCGGTCTGGCAAGGTCGGACCCATTGACACCTGCCCTGTTACTGCCCCGGTTTGAACACGTCGCTGCCAGAGCGGATAGAGCTTCAATTCACGAAGGATCGCTTCTTCCCGATTCACAATGCATATTCCATGACAATTGCATCTTCACAGCCATTGGCGGAACGATAATAGCCACAACGCCGGCCAGCCTCATGAAATCCAAAACCTCTGTATAGTGCCAGCGCTGGCAAGTTGGAAGGACGGACTTCCAATGTCATGCGATGCATGCCACGGCCACGGGCGATCTCCATAGCAGCCTCGAGCAGCCCCCGGCCCAGTCCTAGGCACTGATACTCTACGGCTACACTGATGTTCAGCAATTGGCCTTCATCCACTGCAAGCATAAATATGACATACCCCAACAATTCCCCACCTGCTTCATAAATCTTGCAAACATCATTGCTGTTCAATGAATCCATGAAATTGCCGCAGGACCACGGATAAGCATGCACACGCTGTTCTATACGCACAATAGCCGGCAAATCAGTCCGAGTCATATCGCGCAGAACAGCTTGTTGAATCAACTGAAATGAGTTCATCGCTCGCTGGTTTTCAACGCCACCTTGTCACGCAAATAAACTGGAGTCGCATGGGATGCATCCATACCCTGCCCCGCAGCAAAAAATGGAACGGCCAATTCTGCAATTGCACCGGCCTGTGGTATAGCCTGTGGGTAGCTGGCAATAATTTGCCCTGCATAACGATGTTCCAGAACTTCACCATGCATTGCAAAACCGCTACCTGCACCAAACCAGCCGTTGCCGGAAATACGGGGAGCCTGGTGCGGCATGCACAAGTTCGGTTCACAGACCATTACCCAGACTCCAGACCGTTTTTCATATGCTGCATGGTAAATTTCACCCATGCGGGCATCGAGTGCAGCAATTACTTTATCGAACCCGGCCGCCTGCGCCAATGCCTGCAAGGTGCATACCCCTACTACCGGCAAATTTGCCCCAAGGGCCAACCCCTGGGTTATCCCGCATGCAATGCGCACACCTGTAAAAGATCCCGGCCCCGCTCCATAAGCAATACCATTCAGCTGGACAAGTGTAACGCCCGCCTCTTCCAAAAGATCGCTCATTATTTCCATTATCAGCTCAGAATGACGCTGGCCAACATGCTCACAGCGATCGATAATATCGCCATCCTGCCATAATGCAATGGAACAATACTCCGTTGACGTTTCCAATGACAAAATTCTCATCATTATGAATCGATCATACGATTAATTAATTTATCGGCCATGGATATCCTGCAGACTGAAGCCTTGAAATGAAGCATTCTGATTCAAATTAACAGCAGAACTACGGCCTGGGCAGCTATCCCTTCTCCACGCCCACTAAATCCCAGCCCTTCCGTAGTCGTCGCTTTAATATTTACCGCATTTACCGGTATGCACAAATCCGAAGCAATATTATTCACCATACAAGGAATATGTGGAGCCATTCTGGGCGCCTGTGCAATGATCGTGGCATCAATGTTGCCGATACGATAACCCGCATTGATAACCATGCTCACCACTTCGCGCAACAACAGACGGCTATCGATGTTTTCATATCTTGCATCCGAATCCGAAAAATGGCGCCCAATATCACCGAGTCCAGCTGCACCCAGCAGGGCATCACAAATGGCATGCAATAACACGTCCGCGTCAGAATGGCCGAGCAAACCCTTGTCATAACATAGCTCAACGCCACCAATGATTAGCTTGCGACCCTCAACCAGTTGATGAACGTCAAATCCATGCCCAATCCTCATCTTCGATCTTTCCGGGTTAACAGAAATTCTGCCAGCTCAATGTCCTGCATATAAGTCACCTTTAAATTACCTGGGCTTCCTGGAATAAGCCTGGGATGAAACCCAATCGCCTCAATCGCAGCCGAATCATCGGTAACGCCAGGGTTTTTTTGCAACCCATGCAGCAAAAGACCCGTCCGGAACATCTGCGGCGTCTGGGCTTGCCACAATCCTGCACGATTTTCTGTATATGCAATCCGGCAATCGCCATCTTCTCTTTTCAATGTATCCACTACTGGCAACGCCAGGATCCCGCCAACCTCATCATTGCGCAATGCTTCAATAATATCTGCAAGGTCATGAGGACTTAAACAAGGGCGCGCCGCATCATGTACCAGCAACCAGTCATCCAGCTCCAATTCTGCCGCCAAAACACCATTCAAAACGCTTTCTGCACGAGTTTCACCTCCACAAAATAGCGGCTGCAACTTTTCGCCGAATTCTGACCAGTCATAACGATGCCAATGGACATCGTCCCGGGCAAGCACGACGAATACCGTAAGGATATCCGGATTGGCACACAATATTTTCAGTGCGTAGAAAATCATCGGCCTGCCGGCCAGTGAAAGATACTGCTTTGGCAGCGCACTACCCATGCGTGACCCATAACCAGCAGCAGGAACAAGCGCAAATAAATCTGACATCCGGTTAAATTGATACTTATGGAATTAACGATATATTACTTAAAACGACCTTCACGTTCCTGCATGTAGCATAAAAATTGGCATATATCCATTCCTGATACGACTAATACAAAAACCCTCTCCACCCAAGATGGTCAAAAATATGACCGCAGAATTGATTTGCTTACCAAATTAAATCTGGACCAAAAAAATCAGATATATTGAATGACAAAAATATGCTATCGACAGTCAGCAGCAAGTAGCGCGCAATAAAAACAGAAAACATCAACCAATCGCATTCAATCCTTTTCCGCATCCAATAAAACGACAGAGTTACATCAATTGTTTAGCCCTCATCCATGCGCTTGACCTCCGCATTGCTTCCTCGATCTGACCTTCTGTCATGTGTTCCTCTACTACACTTAAAAGATCCCTGCCTTCTTCATCTACAGCAAGTTCTGCGCCCTCTTCATCGACAGCACGACCGGCAATAAGCAGCCATTTATAAGCCTCAACCAAGTCCTGTTCCACCCCTTGTCCCTGCGAATACATGATCCCCAGATTAATTTGCGAAGGGGCAAATTTTTGTTCAGCAGATTTTCGAAACAGCGCCAGGGCTTTTCTTTCATTCTTGTTGACGCCATACCCGTTGTTATACATATCTCCCAAGCAAAACTGTGCCTCCGGATCTCCCTCATCCGCTGCTTTTCTAAAACATTTTTCTGCGCTGATATAATCCTTATTCGAAAAAAATTTAAGTCCATCTTGAAAGTCCTTGGATTCGCTCATACCGCCCCCTTCAACAAACCTCAATTGTTAACCGGTCCACCCATATACATCAGGACACAGACCTGCGATCTTCTGAATTTCTCGCCTGGCATACCATCTCTATGCAGAAACATATATCAAACCAAATCAGCTTCCTAAAAACTTCCAGCAGGTTTGTATATCTGAAAAACTAATCTAATCCTGCCTGGACATAACATGATTGATTTTCACAAATACCCTTAGTGTTTCACACAGAAGCGACATCGCTATTGCTGTTCTGGTCTGCCCCGAGGAATTTTGCACATTTTTCGGCGACGGCCATGAATGCCCTGGTAGAGGGGGAATCCGGATG
>NZ_CAJNBL010000039.1 GCF_905221025.1 Candidatus Nitrotoga fabula | reverse complement strand
GCACATGGCCATGTTAGAGAAATCACCCGAGCGGGTGATGAGCTTCTTTCAGGATCCCAGGGTCAAATATGCCGCCGGTTGAGACTTCATGAGGCCGAAGCAATAAGATGGCCGCGCTTGATTTATCACCAGAGGAGATGAAACTGCCTTGCGGCAGCGTCAAGATAAATTTCGAGAGATACAGCAAAACCCAATATTATTTACACATGCGAGAATAACACCCAGTGCAACACCGTGGCAAATGACGGTGTAAAAGGAAAACCATGCCTTCATGGTGGGTTATCATTACAAGTGAGGCGCTGGCGTGGGATTAAACAATATGCGGTCTCCCCTTGGATCATACACTTAATGCGTTCTGCAAACCGTTCCGCAGAATCATTCCGCAAATCAACTTCATGATGCAAAAAGGGTCTGCATAGTACGCAGACCCTTTATCTGATAACCGCATCCATTTAGACGCGGCAAGCATCCCTCCAGGGGCATGCTAGCGGTAGGCCACCTTGCTTTGCATCACCCGGGTATCCTTGAACCCATGCCGGTTCAGGCGATATTTCAGGTTCAGATCAACCGCCCTTTTTTCCTTTACCCTCGGGCCAATGATGATCCGGCTTCCCGGCTGATCGAACAGAAAACCATCGGTTCGCAGGAACAGCCTGCCCGGATTCTGCTCGTCCAGCTCCAGCATCGGGTGGTCTATCGTGGCGACGAACACCAGCCGGACTTCTTCCTCGTTCCGGTATTCCTCATTCTTATACAAGTAAAAAATGTCACTCATCAGGAAAATCACGCACTTCCGAATTGCATTACGCTTCGGTTCCTTACGCACCTTTTGCATAAAATTTGCGATCTCCTGCAATGGCTTCCGCAAATCCTGAATGGCTGCATTAACTTCTGCCTTTGTGTATTTAACCCGATAAAGCAATCGGGGCACGGTTTGTGACAATTGCCGACCGGCTCCCCTGGCTGCCTCCTCTGCCTTTTCCTTGCCCATCTCCTCCAGCATGCCTCCTTCCGGCTTGCGCAACTCCTTTAGATACTCCCCAAGCGCATATGATGGCCCCCTGTTGTCCTCAAATGCCGACAACGGCGTGATGATGCACATGCCATCCCCGTTATTCCCATAGGCCCGCCATAAATCGAGGCGGTCGGAACGCAACGTGCAGGAAGAGATATACACCGCCAGGTCTTCATGCAGGAAAGTGACGGCCGATTCCGTGTCCAGCTTGTTGAACAGCATTCGGTACAGCTCATCATATATACGATGACCCTTCATGTGCTGGAAAATCCGGCATCCCTCATGCGGGTCGTTCAGATACTCGGCGTTATATAGCCTGAAATGATGATTCGGGGGCGGGAACCGTTCCCCCTGCTTGGCTGGAAGCATTTTTTCCAGCGTCGGAAGTGCGTGAAATGGGCAATTTCTGTGCCTCCATTGCTGCTATCTAGAACATGGCTTTGCTTGATTCGGTTCACTGCATCCAATAACTCCACAAAACAATGAATAGTTTCCCTGGGCTTACCGGGCAATCTCCCCCTGACCTGCACTGACTACACTCGGCCTGATTTTCAACCCAAAATGGGTACATCCTCACAAAAGGGCGGGGTGATCCATTCCTGCATTTTTCGCGCAAGCAATATGCTGCCTATCAAGAAACCTGGCTCCGGAAAATTAAAGGGCAAAAAAAAGCCACCATAATCAATGGTGGCATAATTCAATCATCTGATAGCTTCAGCTTGCATGGGGCTTGCATTGGTTTCCAGAAAACTGGTGCCGGGAGAGGGACTCGAACCCTCACACTGTCTCCAGCACCGGATTTTGAGTCCGGCGCGTCTACCAATTCCGCCATCCCGGCCAGTAAGACCTGCATTATCCATGAATAGGGGCATTTCATCAAGAAGCAAAGGTCTGGTCGCAGTAACCCGGGAGCCTCCCGAACTACGGGAGTTCAGTTGCTGCCGGGTTGGTGCTGAAAATCCAATCCGGCACACCCGCGTGCAACACGCATGCTTATACTAAAAATAGCAATTTAATCTGCACAAACAACAAAGCCCTCTTTAAG
>NZ_CAJNBL010000038.1 GCF_905221025.1 Candidatus Nitrotoga fabula | reverse complement strand
CCTCAAAACCCGGGGCGATTCAGACTGATTCCTGCAGGGAATTCTAGTTCCTGCCACCGGATTCCGACTGGAATTCCGGATCGTGAAAAATAACTGCCAACTTCATGATGCGGATCAACATTAATCCATAAATTGCTTGTCTTTGGGTGACGGAAGAGCGTTCATATGCCCATCACACAACCTAACCGGAGGCAATCATGAAGCCCTGCATTGAACTGTCACATCTCTCCGAAGCCCAGAAACGCGCCTACAAGATGCATGTGTTTCTTGACGAGAGCCACCGCATCAAGAGCGGCCTCTCGGCCGGCATCGCCTATGCAAGCTTCGAGTTACTCGAAATTGTGGTAGCCCGACGCCCGGTGTCGTTTAAGGATCTCCGCTGGACGCTTGGAAACATCGGACCGATTCCAACTGCCAAGGTGCTCGAAAATGCGCTGGGCATGGGCTGGGTTGGTCACGATGATGATGGCGCAGCCGTTCCGACTGCGTCCGGTGAGAAACTCCTTGCCATCGGAGCACCGGCTGGTCGATTGCGGCAGGCGATCCTCGACTACATAGACATAGAGGAGCCATTTTGGCTCCAAACGGCGAACTTCGGGAGGGCAAAGCTACTGCGCTTTGCAGGGCCTGCCATCGGGCAAATTTTTCTCGAAGCTGTGTGTGCTAGCGCACAGAATAACAATATTAATTACTATACTGTTCGGTTGCCTTAGTTGGTAAGAAAGTTTGGGAAGGAAATTTTTTCTTGGTTTTTCTCACCAGCCAGGTAGTTGGTGATTTCAAAACAACATAAAAAAGGAAAAATTTAATGATGAATACAAAAAAACTTTCTATCTTCGCAACTGCGATGGCTATTGCTATGGGTGTAGCCTCGTTTAGTGCTCAGGCAGCCCCCCCACTCAGCTAATTTCCAACGGTGATTTCGAAACCGGAAATTTTGCTGCCTGGAACGTTGTTCCAGGAGCATCTGGTGCCACATATGAAATCAATGACGGAACATTCAATCCATTCATGGGGGGTGCTTTGCCGCCTATCAATGGACAGTTCGATGCCATAGGGACTCAATATGGGACATCGGTTACCAAACTGCAGCAGACTATTAATGTGCCTAACGGCATCTTTTCTGCAAGCCTCACGTGGAATGATCGAGTACGTAACTTCGCCGGTCAGTTTGGACCAAACCCTGACCAGGCATGGCGTGGGTTAATTCTAGACACGACTGGAGCACTTCTACAAGAGGTCTTTTCGACGAATCCTGGAGATACTTTGCTGCAGGTTGGACCCAACTCCCGATCTGGCGACATAACAGCCGTTCTTCAGGACTATGCTGGACAAACCGTAGTGGTAAGTTTTGAAACTCAGGCTACGTTCTATTATCTCACTACGGCGGTGGACGATATAAAACTTCTCGTATCAACTTTGCCAGCGGACATGGATGAGTGCAAGGACCAGGGCTGGTCAACTTTTGTAAATGTAAATACTGGTAAGGAAATCTTTAAGAACCAAGGAGACTGCGTGAGCTTCGTTGCCACCAAAGGTAAGTGAATCGCCCCGGGTTTTGAGGAGGCTCTAATTCTTGAGAGAATAGAGCCATGAATAAATCAAACAAATACTCC
>NZ_CAJNBL010000037.1 GCF_905221025.1 Candidatus Nitrotoga fabula | reverse complement strand
CGCCGTACGATCGGCCTGTGCATGATCGTTAAAAATGAAGTTTCTGTCATCGAACGTTGTCTTGCCAGTGTCCGGCCATGGCTGGATTTCTGGCTGATTGTGGACACAGGCTCCACGGATGGCACGCAAGCCAAAATACTGGAAATCATGGCGGATATGCCCGGCGAACTGCATGAAAGGCCCTGGCGCAATTTCGGCGCCAACCGTACAGAAGCAATCCAGTTACTGGGGAAGCGCACCGATTATTTGTTTGTCATTGACGCGGATGAAATCCTGCATATTCCGCAAGGGTTCAGCCTGCCTGAACTGGAAGCAGGCGCATATTCTCTGGAAATGAAACATGCCAATTTACGCTATCAGCGGGTCTGCCTGATCCAAACCGCGCTTGAATGGCGCTATGAGGGGGTGCTGCACGAGTATTTGAAATCGGATCACGAATGCGAAAAGATCAGGATGTCCGGCCCCTATGTCGAGTACACAACGGAGGGTGCGCGCAGCCGCAACCCCGACAAATACCGGGAAGACGCGGCCATACTGACGGAAGCGCTCAGGAATGAGCCCGATAACGTCCGCTACGTGTATTATCTGGCGCAAAGCTGGCGCGATGCGGGAGAATTACAGCTGGCCCTGGAAAATTACGACAGGCGCGCCCAAATGGGCGGATGGGAGGAAGAAGGCTGGCATGCCGAATATCAGGCAGCCACTCTGGCCGAAGCAACCGGGCAGGAGAGCGCGATTGTCATCAAGAGGTATCTGGATGCCTATAACCGCCGCCCTGCTCGTGTCGAACCACTCGTTCGGCTGGCAATCCATTTCAGGTTGCGCAAACAGTATCATAACGCGCTGATGATCATGAGCCAGGCAATGCAGATTCCAGTAAGTACAGATACTCTTTTTGTGGAAATCCAATACTATCAATGGCGCCGGATAGACGAATATGCTCTGGCTCTATACTGGACCGGAGATAAAGCCCGGTGCAAGGAAATGTACTTATCACTTCTGAACGATCCGGA
>NZ_CAJNBL010000036.1 GCF_905221025.1 Candidatus Nitrotoga fabula | reverse complement strand
TGTATCTCGGGCGGCTGAGCGTGTCTTTCTAAGCCAGTCAGCCATGAGTAATGCACTGAAGCGATTACGTGAGATGCTTGAGGACCCCATCCTGGTGCGCGGTGCCAAAGGGATGCAACCGACGCCACGCGCCCTTGCTTTGGAAGCGCCAGTGCGCTCCATCCTGCAACAAGTGGTTCGTACCATACAGCCCGCACAGCCCTTTGAACCAGACACCTCGCGAGCACGATTTATTATTGGTATGAATGACTACAGCGAGAATATCGTTCTACCGGCGTTAGCGGCGTGCCTACGCCAGTCAGCGCCACATGTTGAGCTTATTGCACATATGCTAACAGCAGAGGACCCCGAGCCTTTATTAGAAACCGGACAGCTCAGTTTGATCATTGGCACAGAGGTGTACAGCAAACATTCCAAGCGATTGCGCTCTGAAAATTGGATCAGTGACCGGCTGGTTTGCCTAGTCAGTCAGGACCACCCGTTGGCAACCAGTCAGCATTTAAACCTCAAACAATTCGAGGAATTACGTCATGTTTATCCCTCGCCCTTGGGTTTGCGAACGAATATTGTGGAAACCTGGCTTGCCGAGCAGGGGGTACAACGATCTATCGCAGTAACGACGCGAAGTTATTGGGTAGCTGCACAAATTGTCAGCGGAAGCGACTACCTACTGAGTGTTCCATTCCGCGTTGCGACAAAGCTAATGAATCATTTTTCCCTCTGTCTCCTGGAGCCGCCTAAAGGGTTTCCAGGTTTTAGGTTAAATCTCATTTGGCACCCTTTATATGAAGGAAATCCCGAAACTCAGTGGGTATTGAATCAAGTGCGTAAGCTATTTTAAGTTATACTCAAATGCCAGCCTGCCTTAGCCCGTCCAGTTGAGGCATTTAGGCGATCGAGTATTTTAAAGCATTGATTTCTTCTATGGACAAGGTAATGATTGCATTTACTTGTCTTTGTGCGGTAGCAAATGTACTTTGTTACTGTTCTTCTGCTACATAATATATTGATTTATTGTATTGAAGTATTTGGATTGTTTGTAGCCAAAGCAGATTTGTGGTGATAGCTGGTGGATTTGAACCATCAGTTTTTACGTTGTTAATATTACGCCTTAACTACCAGGCTATATATCACCTGAAATTGTAGTTATTGCCTTACTTAGGACAAATAGGAAGCACTTTGAATATCGGTAGTGCCAGCAGATACAGCAGATTAGACTAATTCCATTGGTTTAGAATGTAAAATTCATTTGTTTAAGGGTAGAAATTATGACTGACGCAGAAAATTTTGTTGTATTGGCACCTTATGAATCCATGAGTTTTGTAAATCTTGTGGCGAAAGTGGGAATTACTGCAAAAATTCCTGATGACAGTGGGCCAACAGGAGAAACTGGGCCCACGGGACCAACAGGAGAAACCGGGCCCACGGGACCAACAGGTGAAACTGGACCAACTGGGTCAACGGGCGCAACAGGAGAAACCGGGCCAACCGGGCCAACCGGGCCAACAGGGCCATCGGGAGCAACAGGTGAAACTGGACCAACAGGGGGAGTTGGAGGAACTGGGGGAACTGGAGGAGCTGGGTAGGCCCAGGTTAATTGGGAAATATGACAGATGGTGGACAGGTTGCTTTGTGACTATCCGCCATCATGTGAGTTGGTTCTGCTGTGCGGGATGCAAGTGGCTTCCATGCATCCCGGTTTTTCGCGCAAATCGAACAGATTTGAACCTTCTTACCGGTCGCACCAGGCAATATTGTCGATGTATCTGGGATGCTCGGTTCGGGGTGTCTCCGGATCGTTCAGAAGTGATAAG
>NZ_CAJNBL010000035.1 GCF_905221025.1 Candidatus Nitrotoga fabula | reverse complement strand
GAAGCCCCTTTTGTGCAGCCGGATGACTTGCTTTCGCCTCTCGTGCAACTGTTCCAGCGTTTGGTATCGCGCGTCTTCTTTTTCCATGCCTGGTTGGAGATGCCGAATACTTAAAAGTTCAATCTTTATAAGGCCGGATCAATAAGCATTAACAGAAATCACACCATTGCCGTGCAGTTTGCCACGCTTGCGCATGAATTGGCACACCTGTGTCTGGGTCATCTTGGTCCCGACAGGGCGCTCAAGGTACCATGGCGGTCGCCCATGAACCATGCACAGCGGGAAATCGAGGCAGAATCAGTGGCTTATTTGGTTTGCGCGCGTAATGGCGTTCAATCCAGGTCGGAAACTTATCTCAAGAATCACATCGAAAATCACACTACCGTCGATCAGCTTGATTTATACCAGATCATGAGGGCAGCGGGCCAGGTGGAAGCTTTGCTTGGCCTGACAGCACACATGAAATACGACAAACCCGCAGCTCCCAGGCAAATGGATTTGTTTGAACCTAAGCCGAAGTTGGATTTATTGAATCAGGATTTATTGGATCAATAGGCACGCTCCCACTGGGTATGGCTGCCAGCATTGCTGCCAAGGGAATCCGCTGGTTCATACCAACCATCAGGCCGCTTTGGTTTTTAGCGGGATGACCGCTGCCCCGCGCTGCGCGGCGGCAAGCTGCTTGCCCCACCACTGAAACAGTTTGACCCGCTCATCAAACCGCTCGCCCCGGTCATAGGCTCGCGCAACTTCATTGTCGTGGACATGATCCAGGGCAAGTTCCACCACATCGCGTGCAAAGCCGTGATCACGTGCCAGCGTGGAAAATGCGCTGCGCCAGCCGTGCGGAGAATGTTTTCCTCCCAATGCCAGGGTTACGCGGTACACTTTTTCGATGGCTTCGCGCCCGATGTGCTTACCACCTTGCGGCGAGGGAAACACAAAGCCTTTTCCTCCGAATATTTCGCGCCAATGGCGCAACTCCCCGGCAATTTCTGGCGATAACGGAATGCGGTGGTCTATGGGCCGGGTAGTCACTTTCATTTTCACGCGCGGCACAATCCAGACAGCTTGCTCGTCATCCAGGTAAAACTCTTTCCACTCGGCGTTAACCACATTGCCAATGCGCATCGCTGTGAAGGCACACAGGCGGTGTGCCATGCGCACGGATAAGGACAGCCGCGCTATGTCCGCACGGCGCAACACATCGCCCAGCGCAGCAAAATCCAGCAAAGCTGACATACGCCCGGTGTCCTTCTTGCGAGGAAGTATCTCACGGGCAGGCAACGCCGGATTATCGCGGCATAACCCCTTGGCCTGGGCATAGCGGAAAACGCCGTTCAGGTGCTGAAGAATGCGGGTGGCGGTTTCAAGCACGTCGCGCTTGTGAACGTCTTCAATAGTTTTTGCCACAATCGCCGGGGTAATGCTGGCGATGGGCAGCTTGCCAATGGCCGGATAAATGTCGCGCTCAAATGCCCGCGCCGACTTGGTGTAATGGCCTGCGCTCCATTCCTTCTGCTTCATTCCCAGCCATTCGCCCGCAACAAACTCAAAGGTGTTGTCGCTGGATGCGCTGGTTTCCGCCCGGTTAATGCGACGCTGGATAACCGGATCTTTGTGTTCACGAAGCATCGCCTTAACCTCGCCCAACTCAACCCGCGCCGCCGCTAGGGAAACTTCGGGATAATTGCCAATGGAATAAGTTTTTTCCCTACCCTCAATCCGATATTTAATCCGCCAACTGGCCGAACCCGCAGGCGTAATCAGAAGATACAGCCCCCCACCATCTGCAAGCTTCTTTCCATATACCCGTTGAGCAACGAAAGCCTTGCAAGCCTTATCGGACAAGCGATTAAAAATACCCCCAGCCATGATATTTTCCCCGGTTCAATCTCAATGAATACCCCCAATCATACCCCCTTTACAGCTGGATGCAATAGGATTTTTTGACACTTCAATGGACAATATTCATTCGGAAATACAAAGAAAAACGCCGTCACTTGGACGGCGCTGGAACCCTTTGGGGGTATTGTTGGTGGAGGCGGCGGGAATTGAACCCGCGTCCGCAAGCACTCTACAGGCAGTTCTACATACTTAGTCAGGTTGTTTAGTTTTCATCCGACAGACGCCAACCGACAGGCTGCTAACGGACAAGTCACCTAAATTTAATGCCAGGCAAAGTAACCCTGCATGACACGATTCCGTGTATATGACCTCACTCATCGCAACCTTGCGGCTTTGAGCCCCCCCACGGACAGTGGGGTGTGAGGTTTAACCGATTAAGCGGCTAAAGCGTACTTTTCGTCGTTTGCGACTATTTTTTTCCAGCTGATTTACGAGGTTGCGGGTCCTCGGTATGCCCTACTCTGCTTTGCTACCCACGTCGAAGCCAAGTCGCCCCCGGTTTCGATGTATCTGCTACCCTGATGTAGCGGATTGTAACAGCTTTGAATAATCAGCCGTGAAGAAGTTCCATATGTACACTGAATTAAATTGAGTACCCGAACCAGAAGGTCTTTGCTGCATCGAGCCAGCCATAAAAAGATCGGACCCCAGCTGTTACCAATTGTATTGTACGATATGCAGCTGGTTCCGAGCCATCTGAATGCAGTATCAGAAAATATTCCCAACCATGTCATTCCCGCAAGCAGCAAATCGACGCCACTCAGGAAAAGCCATACAACAGCATAGCATAGTAGAATTCAGCATCGACACACCGCAACCCTTGTTCCAGCTTAGATACAGACTGTGCCCAGACATTGCCCGGCTTGTAAATGAAATTAATGGCAACCCTCCTGATGAAGATGCATCCAGGCCGATGGCAAATGTATAGCCGGTCTTGTAAACAACGCCCTTCATGATCCATAACCAACTCGCTTTCTTGTTTTCTCCGGACGGTGCACTGGCAAAGCATATCCCCAATTTCCGCAGCCGACCGCAACAGGTGGAGATGGCTCAAGCCATTGCAGATGCCATTTCCGCCAACAGGCAACTGATCACCGAGGCCGGAACCGGAACGGGCAAAACATTTGCCTACCTGGTCCCTGCCTTGCTCGCAGGTGGCAAAGTGGTGATTTCCACCGGCACCAAAAATTTGCAGGATCAGCTGTACCAGCGCGATCTGCCCACAGTGCGCGATGCGCTTAAAGTCCCGGTTTCGACCGCATTGCTGAAAGGACGTGCCAATTATCTGTGCCACCATCATCTAGAGCGCGCGCAGTGTGATGGCCGTTTCACCACACGGGAAGATGCCCGTCATCTGGCCAGAATTGTAAAATTTGCCGACATCACCCAAACCGGAGACAAGAGCGAAGCGAGCAATGTGCCCGAAACAGCTCCTGTCTGGATGCAGGTGACCTCTACGCGGGATAATTGTCTGGGACAGGAATGCCCTCACCACAAGGACTGCTTTGTTTTAAAAGCGCGCAAGGAAGCAATGCGCGCCGATGTGGTAATAGTGAACCATCATCTTTTTTTTGCAGATTTGATGTTGCGCGACGAAGGTCTTGCGGAACTTCTGCCAGCCTGCAATACCGTCATTTTTGACGAAGCACACCAATTGCCCGAAACCGCCAGCCTATTTTTTGGCGAAAGCATTTCTACCTCGCAACTGACCGAGCTGGCTCGCGATACCCGGCTGGAAGCGGCAAATTCGGCCAGGGATTTTACCGCCCTTCCCGCCGCCACTGATGCGCTGGACAAAGCCGCTCGCGATTTGCGACTGGCATTCAAGCAGAATGAAGGACGCATGAATGCCAGTATGATGGAAAATTGGCCCGGCTGGACAGACGCCATGCTCGCGCTGGAAGACAGACTGCAGCAACTTAACAGACTATTGCAGCAACAGGCAGAGCGCAGTGAAGAACTGGAAAATTGCTGGCAGCGTGGACAGGCGCTGGCACAAAAAATCATGGAGTGGCAGGACCGGCAACAGATAGGGAAGGTGCGCTGGCTGGAAATTTTTCATCATTCGATACAGCTCAACACCACACCACTGTCTATCGCAGAAATATTCGCCGACCAGATTAAAGGGCGTCCGCGCGCCTGGATTTTTACCTCCGCAACACTTAGCGTAAAGCAGGATTTTTCTCATTATCAATCCGAAATGGGATTGCCTGACGCGCAGACTGCCTGCTGGGAAAGCCCTTTCAACTACTCGGAACAGGCACTGCTATATGTACCACGGAACATGCCCGATCCAAATCACCCGGATTACACCGAAGCGGTAGTCAAAGCTGCCCTTCCGCTGATCGAGGCCAGCAACGGGCGAGCTTTTCTGCTTTTTACCAGCCTGCGCGCCATGCAGCGCGCACATGACATCCTGATGGCACAGTTCGAGCGCAATCAGATTGAATTCCCGCTGATGCTGCAAGGAGAAGGTTCACGCAATGAACTGCTGGACCGTTTCCGGCAGCACGGCAATGCCATTCTGCTGGGCAGCCAATCCTTCTGGGAAGGGGTGGATGTCCGCGGCGAGGCTCTTTCTCTGGTTGTAATCGACAAACTGCCGTTTGCTTCCCCGGATGACCCGGTGCTGGCAGCGCGCCTCGCCCAGATGACCCGTCAGGGTCGGAATGCTTTCATGGAGTATCAGCTACCGCGCACGATCATCAATCTGAAACAAGGAGCCGGACGGCTGATACGGGACGAAACGGACCGTGGGGTACTCATGATCTGCGACCCACGCTTGATCTCGAAATCCTATGGCAAACGAATATGGCAGAGTCTTCCACCATTCAGGCGTACCCGCGAATTACCAGAGGCAGTGAATTTCTTCGAATAGTACAGGGGAAACTTTTCTCCCCGGCAAGAAACCCATCCCGTTCCTTGCCGAAAAACCGGCTTGCCTGCTTCCTGAATTTAACCCATCAAATGGTTTCCGCCCACAGGTCATGCTCGTCCGAATCAGTAATCCGGACCGTTACCAGGTCCCCTGTCTTCAAGGACTGACCGTTGTGTACATAAACCAGGCCATCAATTTCCGGCGCATCCGCAGAGCTTCGTGCAATCGCCCCTTCCTCGTCCACCTCGTCCACCAGCACCTGGATGGTTCTGCCTATTTTTTCTGAGAGACGTTCACCGCTGATTTCTTCCTGCAGTTGCATCAGGCGACCCAAGCGCTCCTGCTGAATCTCCGGAGGAACCGGGTCCGGCAGATCATTAGCCATTGCCCCCTCTACAGGTGAATACGCGAATGCTCCGACACGGTCCAGCTGCGCTTTTTCCAGAAAATCGAGCAGTTCTTCAAACTCCGCCTCCGTTTCGCCCGGAAAACCAACGATAAACGTGCTGCGCAGAGTTATATCCGGGCAGGTTTCGCGCCATTGGCGAATACGGGCCAGCACATTCTCGCTACTTGCGGGGCGTTTCATCAATTTCAGGATACGCGAGTTGGCATGCTGGAATGGTATGTCCAGATAAGGCAAAATTTTACCTTGTGCCATCAGCGGGGTCACCTCGTCAACGTGCGGGTAGGGATAGACATAATGCAACCGCACCCATACACCCAGTTCGCCCATCGCGCTCACCAGTTCAGTCATGCGCGTCCTGATCGGCCGACCGCCCCAGAAACCGGTGCGGTATTTTATATCCACACCGTAGGCACTTGTATCCTGGGAAATTACCAGAAGCTCTTTTACTCCCGCTTTCACCAGGTTTTCGGCTTCCTGCATGACATCTCCTACCGGACGGCTTACCAGATCGCCACGCATACTGGGGATAATACAGAAGGTACAGCGATGATTGCAGCCTTCAGAGATTTTGATATAAGCATAATGCCTGGGTGTCAGCCGGATCCCCTGAGGCGGGACCAGGTCACTATACGGATCATGCAGCCTGGGCAAATGAGCGTGTATGGCTTCCATGACTTCATCCGTCGCATGCGGACCAGTTACTGCCAGCACCTTGGGGTGCGCCTCCTTGACTACATTCCCCTTGGCACCCAGACAGCCCGTCACAATTACTTTGCCATTCTCAACCAATG
The DNA here is from genome assembly GCF_905221025.1 of Candidatus Nitrotoga fabula. Taxonomy (GTDB): domain Bacteria; phylum Pseudomonadota; class Gammaproteobacteria; order Burkholderiales; family Gallionellaceae; genus Nitrotoga; species Nitrotoga fabula. The sequence continues at coordinate 6,227 of NZ_CAJNBL010000035.1, read as the reverse complement.
CCTCCCCGATTGCCTCCAGCGACTCGGTTATAGCGGAATCGATAAAACCACAGGTATTAACGATCACCAGGTCGGAATCTGCATAATTCGGTGAAATGATATACCCCTCTGCACGCAAGCGAGTAAGAATATGCTCGGAATCAACGGTGGCTTTCGGGCAACCGAGTGATACGAATCCGACGCGAGGCACTGTGTTTGGTTTGCTCATGTTCAACTATTGACTGAATTGAAAAATAAATTGACAAATCTGCTTCTGAAGCAGGTTATCCTGTCTGGTGGCTGTCCATCTATCTGACTGCCCAAAGGGAACACCCGGAGGAAAAGCGGGTTACTCGGCCATGAATACGCTCATCAGCCATACCGTCCCGACCCCCAATACGATAAGTACGACCTGCTGCAGAGTATCGCGGAGATGCGCACGCTTGTGCAGGCCGGGTATCAGATCCGCCACCGCAATATAAATCATGCTTGCGGCAGCCAACGCCAGCAAGGTCGGTATCCACGATTGCATGGTCTGCAAGGTGAAATACCCCAGAATGCCACCCGCTACCGAAGAAAAACTGGAAATCAGGTTCAACTGGAAAGCCCGCAACTTACTGTAGCCTGAATACAGCAAAATAGCGAAATCTCCAACCTCTTGAGGTATCTCATGTGCGATGATAGCCAATGCGGCAACAATGCCAAGATTGACATCCGTCAGAAAGGCCGCAGCAATAATAATGCCATCCACAAAATTATGGAAAGTGTCTCCTATAATAATCAGCATGCCACTGCGCCCGTTGTCAAATCCATGGCCGGGTTCATGGGTTACATGCGCCTCGCAGTGTTCATGATGGCAATGCCTCCATAACACCAGTTTTTCCAGAATGAAGAAAAGCAGAATTCCAAACAGCACTGTGCCGCTTAAAACTGCCACATTCGGAGCCAGATGGATCGCTTCAGGCAGGATATTCAGGAACACGGCGCCAAGCAAGGCCCCAATTGCATAACTCACCATCCCACTCAGATAATTTTGGGTACGGTTGCCAAGAGCAAAAAAAGTTGCGCATACTATGCTCAATGTCCCCCCTGCAATACAGGAAGCAATAATCCAGGCAAGAATACTCATTGTGAATACTGAAAATAAACCAACTGCACATTATACCTAAACACAGGCAAGCCATACTGTGTGTGCATAATGGATTGCAGGAAATAAATTGCAAAACGGTAAAAATCGGGGCATCCGGCCCCGCTATAAAACGTTCAGCGGAATTTTTAGGTAGTGCTTACCGTTGCCTTCGGCTGGCGGAAACTCTCCGGCACGGATGTTCACCTGGATTGCAGGAAGAATCAGGGTAGGCATGGCAAGAGTAGCATCACGCCCGGTTCGCATGGCAACAAACTGCTCCTCGCTGATTCCAGCATGTACATGAATATTTTCGGCACGCTGCCTGCTGACCGTGGTTTCCCATTGCGGGGCGCGCTGACCCGGAGGGTAGTCATGGCACATGAACAGCCGGGTGTTAGCCGGCTTATTCAACAGCTTACGTATTGACTGATGCAATAAATGCGCATCCCCCCCGGGAAAATCGCAACGCGCTGTGCCCACATCTGGCATGAACAGAGTATCTCCGGTAAATACCGCGTCGCCGACCTGATAGGCCATGTCAGCTGGCGTGTGGCCCGGCACATACAATGCCTTGACAGTCAACCTGCCAATGTTGAATTCCTCATTTTCTTTCAACAGATAATCGAACTGCGATCCATCTGTCCTGAACTCCGGCCCCAGGTTATATATCTGTTTGAATACTTCCTGAACGATTTTAATCTTTTCGCCTATTGCAATTCTACCCCCCAGTTTTTGCCTGATATAGTGAGCCGCAGACAAATGATCCGCATGTGCATGGGTTTCGAGTATCCACTCCAGCTTTAAATCGTTCATGCGCACAAAGTCAATAATTCGGTCTGCAGATGCAGTGCGGGTACGGGCGGATTTTGGATCGTAATCCAGCACTGAATCCACAACTGCACAGGGAGAACTAGGCGTTTCATAGATCACATAGGAAACGGTAAAGGTCTCCGGGTCAAAAAAAGACTGTACGCATGGGAAATGAGTTTTATTGTTCATACCGCCACCTTTACTGGAATTCCCAATGCCCGAATCCGCTGGGCAAACAATTCAAGCTGCTGTTCTGGCAGAGCGGATAGCCGTGAAGCTTCCGGCTGCAGGGAAGGGCGTGCCACACTATAAAGCAGCACACCTTCCGGCCTGATATTGTTCCGCAGCAATCCGGACACAAAATTCAGGTAGTCATCCTCATCCCGCTTGCCGGGGAATTCCCCATCCAGCATAAACCAGCAGGTTTGCAACCAGGTCGGACATAGCGAAACAGATAGTGCGAGATGTTGTCGCACCCTGTCGATAGTGGTATGGGTACTATTGACTTGCCACATGCCAGCGCTGCTGGCTCGATCCAGCTTGAACCACACCTCTCCGTTTAACTGTGCCATCTTGCGCAGACCCTGCTGCACATAGTTACGGGCCAAAAGGCTGCCATTCGTGATCAGAACCAGCTTTATGCTGGAAGGCAACGCATCTTCCTGCTGCAACCTGCCAATCAAGGAAATGACCTGTTCGAATTCCCTTGCACTAGTTGGCTCGCCGTTTCCGGATAGTGCAATATCATTCACGCGATGCGCCCATGCCGGCACACGCTTCTCCATGAAGTCACCATGCAGCAGTTCATGAAAAAAACCCCGCAACTCCTGCTCCAGTAGTGCGAGGTCAATGCACGGTGCTGCACCGCGCTTTAATTCAGGTACCTGACAGTAAATACAGCGCCAATTGCAGGCATTATTGATATTGAGGTTGATACCGACGGAAACCCCACCCGCCCTCCTTGATACCACAGGGTAGACATAGGTCAACCCTGCACTGTCGCGATTATGATCGGTTGTACCCAGATTCCCGTTATTCATGAATTCATGATTTTGTAATGGACAAATATCTGGCAGGGTCAACTGGCTTGCCATATCGACGAATCTCAAAGTGCAAAATGACCTGATCGGCATCGGTATTACCCATCTCGGCAATCTTCTGCCCTCTGCTTACGTTCTGGCCTTCCTTGACCAGCAGTTGATCGTTATGGGCGTATGCACTCAGATATTCCTTGTTATGTTTAATAATAAGTAACTTGCCGTATCCCCGCAGGCCGTTACCGCTATATACCACCTTACCTGCGGAGCTGGCTACAATTGGCTGCCCCAGTTTTCCTGCAATGTTGATCCCCTTGCTACCGGATATTTCCGAAAATTCGTTTATAATTTTTCCTGACGTCGGCATAATCCATTCCAGCACAGCATCATCTTCCTCTGCTGCATAATTCGGCTTGGACTCAGACCGGGATACATATCTTGTTTGATCCTTGGAAGATGGGGCTGTTTCAGGCTTATAGACTTCCGGAACCTTTTCAGTTCCTGTCACGGTCTGCCCGCTGTAGGGAAGGCTGGTTACCTTCTGCTGGGTTACCGTGGAAGATTGAAGAGGCCTGCTTTCCACCATATTCATTGCCACAACTGGGGCAATAGGAGTACCTGGGATAGTGGATACAGCTAGAGAAGCAGCAGAAGGCAGGCGCAATTCCTGCCCAGCCTGGATCAGATCATGATTCTGAATGTTGTTTAATTCAGCAATATCCCGGTAATCCAGTCCATAGCTGAATGCTATGGTATACAGAGTGTCGCCCTTTTGTACCACATAAGTTTGCAAACTCCCGTCCTTGGCACGTGAAACCCCTTTAGCTGTTTGCCCTCCATCCGGAATTGCCAGTTTCTTCATATTTACTCCGCTTTCAAACTCGTGCTGTGCCTTTTTTTCCACCACTGGCGCCAGGGAACCGCTGGACGAGCAGCCCACTGCCATGACAAGGATTGCAAATGCCATGATCGGCAATCGAATAGAGAACAATTTAAGCTTCATACTTTCCCCATCAACAATGGCACAAATTTCACCGCTTCCAGACGAGTTTCACGAAACCCCCTGGGTCCGCGTTCAACCAGACATAAACACTGCTCCTGCGATCCCAGTGGAAGAACCATCCTACCTCCAACGGCCAGCTGCTCAAGCAACGGCTGTGGAACATGGGTAGCTGCCGCCGCCATGATGATGCCATCAAATGGTGCCGCTGCAGGCAATCCAAGATTGCCGTCCGCATGATGCAAAGTAACATTCCTGATCTGCAGCTCTTTCAGATAGCCCGCAGCTCGGACATACAATGGCTGCAAGCGTTCTACCGAATATACCTGATGTGCCAGCTGTGCCAGCACCGCTGCCTGATAACCACAGCCAGTACCGACCTCCAGAACACGTTTTAGTTCAAGACCATTGCGCAAAATTTCAATCATCCGTGCCACCATATACGGTTGCGATATGGTCTGACCAAACCCCAATGGCAGCGACACATCATCATAGGAACGACTGGCAATCGCCTCATCGATAAATATGTGCCGCGGTACTGCATTCATTGCAGAAAGGACCATTTCATCCACTATCCCCTGCGCACGCAACCTCCCGATTAGACGCCCGCGCGTACGCTGGGATGTCATACCAATACCGGAATGGCGTTCATTCACGTGACACCCCCGATCAGCCAGTTTCGTACCGCATCCAGCTGACTGTACTGCGTCAGGTCAATCTGTAGAGGAGTTATGGATACGCATTGCCTCGCAATGGCGTTAAAATCCGTACCCGTTCCGGCATCCTGCTCCTTGCCAGCAGCACCTACCCAGAACACTGTTTCACCATGGGGGTTGATACTCTTCACCACCGGCTCAGCTTTATGACGTTTACCCAGACGAGTGACTTCACGCCCTTTCAACTGCTCATAGGGAATATCCGGCACATTTACATTCAGCAGCCACGGATGAACATGCGTGTTTTTTTCAAACTGCAGGACCAGGTCCTTCACCACGCGCGCTGCCGTGTCATAATGCGCCCATTTTCTGCCTACCAGAGATACGGCAATGGCCGGAATTCCCAACAGAAAACCCTCAGTTGCTGCTGCCACCGTACCTGAATAAATAGTATCGTCCCCCATATTCGCGCCGGCATTGATACCGGAAATAACCATATCCGGCTGTGTATCCAGCATCCCGGTTACTGCCAAGTGCACGCAATCGGTAGGAGTACCATTCACATAATAAAAACCATTGGCTGCACGGCGCAAATTAAGCGGTCGATCCAGTGTCAATGAATTGCTTGCCCCGCTACGATCTCTTTCAGGAGCTACCACAATTACCTCCGCAACCGCCGACAGCACTTCAGTCAGGCAAGCCAGGCCAGGCGAGAAATAGCCATCATCATTACTCAGCATTAGCATCATATTGCCACAATCCTTTTGTTCTACTCGAAGATCGCGCCTTTACACGCAGGCAGACTCCCGTTTTTATGCGCGATTTTTTACGCTTTCCCCGATGAAAAGCAAGAAAAATCCGTTTATTATCCCCTGAATTGCCCCCAGCATAAAACCTGTCCGGTAAATCCAACAGGTTTTTCACACAAACAGCAAATTTTAATATTTATTATCCATGACAGGTCAGGCAATCCCCCCAGAAAATCTGCATGCAACCAGAATCCCTACCCCTCTTCATGATCGGGGACACACATAATGACAAACCTGACCCTTATTACTGGGAGCGCCTGCAGGCGATGCTGGGGCAGCGAGATTTAATAAAGTGCATTCCTCTTCCCGTTGCAGGAACAGTTGAAACGAGATCCTGGAGAAAAACCCAACTCTGCATCCCACTGCCCGGACAACAAGCAAACTGCCTCATCCAGAAGACGGATTTCCTTGTCCGGGATACGTCGATGGGTATAGAGTGAATATCGAATAAAATAGGGAAAAACAATGACAATCCCCATGAACAAAACATAACCATAAGGAAAAAATGCCGACAGATGTTCGTGGCATTTACCACTAGGTGGTCAAAAATGCATGTATGGATACTGCTGCATTCCTCACCCAGCCAGGATTAGTTAAAATTGTGCCTCAATTTGGCTTTCTCTATTCCATTAAGGATTCTTATATGGACGCCTCCCGGAGATCAAGTGATTTTACATGTTTGTTTCGGGTATGGTCGCAGTCTTATATCCGGCCTGTTTGTGCAGACGGACAGCCTGCTGGCCCTGATGGAATTCGCTGACGAGGTCCTCATCTGAACATCGAACTGAAGGGTTCATTTTCCCTATC
>NZ_CAJNBL010000034.1 GCF_905221025.1 Candidatus Nitrotoga fabula | reverse complement strand
TACATCACTGGTCGCTTCGGGTAATCATTACCTATGCATCAGGAAGGGGCCGGATACAGCCGCTTTTCTGCTTAATTCCATCTCTACATGCCCACCGCCCTGACTCCGGTTCCCAGGATTCAAAATCAAATGCAACCAAGCCATGCTTCACGGTTCCTGCTACAGGCATCAGTTAACCGGCAGTCACAGCACGGCATACCTCGCAGCCTCTTTAGTCAATCTCGCCTTTTTTCAGTTACGACCATCCTTAAAAACACCATTAAAAACAATAAATTATTTTACCAACATGGTTCACGGAAATTAAAAAACCACAACAATGCAGGTAATAACTATAAATTTCTCATTTACGTCTTGATATATGTCAAAATGTGCCTATAATTTTTCACACATTGACAATGCAGCATACCCTAATACTTTAATTCACGGGTTCTGACTATGCACAAGCCTGTTCCGGGAAATTCTTTAAAACCAGCATGTTCAACTTGCAATTTGCGCAAACTATGTCTCCCCGTCAACCTGAACAGTGTTGAAATAACCCGACTGGACAATTTGATTTCTCGCAAGGGCGTGTACCGCCAAGGTAGCATCCTGTACCGTAGCGGAGATAAATTCCAGGCACTGTATGCAATCCGAACCGGTTTTTTCAAAACTCAGATACTCAATGAAGATGGACGCGAACAGGCAACCGGCTTTCAGATGGCGGGAGAAATCATCGGTCTGGACGGAATCAACAGCGATGCACACACTTGTGATGCCGTCGCGCTGGAAGATAGCGAAGTATGCGAAATCCCGTTCAGCAAACTGGAAGATCTCAGCCGCGAACTCCCCTCTCTGCAGCGGCACCTGCACCGTATCCTCAGCCGGGAAATTGTGCGCGACCAGAACATTATGCTGCTTCTCGGTTCAATGCGCGCAGAAGAGCGCCTTGCAACATTTCTGCTCAATCTCTCACAGCGTTTTGCAGAGGGAGGCTACTCGCCCACCTCCTTCCAGTTGCGCATGACCCGCCAGGAAATCGGCAGCTATCTCGGTCTGCGGCTGGAAACGGTCAGCCGGGCACTGTCCCACCTGCAGGATAGTAAATTGATCCATATGCGCAACCGGTCCCTGGAAATACTTTGCATGTCAGGGCTCCAGGCCTGCATAGGGAAACGTGCACGCTGACGGACATCTCGAAAAATTAAATTATGACACCCCTGGAATTTCATTCCAGCATGCACAAAATGTGCGCACCTGCATGCAATCCACTGCCACCTGCCCATCCAGAATGCTATTCGTATATTTATACTTTTTTATACCGTATTTCGATAGCCTTAAAATCATTCATCGGAAAAATAATTACTGATTTTCGTACAGGGAAACCAATGCGCAGCCTGATTCCGCTACTGATCGCACTACTACTGACAGGATGCGAAAGACCAGCCCCTCCCCCTTCACCATTCCAGGCAATCGATGTCAGCTGGCGATATGATGAAAAACCAGCGGATTTCCGTCTCACCGAACCCAGTGGCAAAGTGCTGAAGTTATCCGATTTCAAGGACAAGGTAGTCGTATTATTTTTTGGCTATACCCACTGCCCGGAAATTTGTCCGACTACGCTGGCCGACCTTGCACAGGCAATGCGATTGCTAGGCAAGGATGCAGATAGAGTGCAAGTACTTTTTGTTACTCTTGATCCGGAGCGCGATACACCCCAGGTTCTGGGAAAATATGTTCCATTTTTTCATCCATCTTTCCTCGGCCTGTACGGCGATGCCCAAGCTATTGCAAAGGCAGCCGATACATTTGCAATCAGCTATGAGAAACATGCCGAAAAAAATGGCTACCTGCTGGATCATTCAGATGGCACCTACCTGATTGGCACTGGCGGCAAGCCCGTACTGCTATCTCCATACAACCAGCGGGTTGAATTCATCGTACAGGATATCAAACTGCTTCTGCAGAAAGGAAACTGATCCCCTGCTATTCTAATATTAACAGTATACTCATCAAACAGTATTTTATTTTATGATGAGATGGCATGATTTTTACTATCTCGCTTGCAGATACTTCCTGCATGTACCCTCTTTTGTTCGGATTGATTCCGCTTCCGCGGTTGCTAAGCAGTCTGACAGCCATCCTCATATACCCCGTAGCACTTTGAAAATCACATCTTGTGCAAACCCGCGGGACTGCAGGAAACGTATCTGTCTTGCCTTCTCTCTGTCGTCCTCCGGAAACACACCGAATTTTTTTTGCCAGACACCACGAGCCACTTCCAGTTCTGAATCTTTCAGTTCAGGCATCGCCTCACAGACCAGTTTCTCGTCTATGCCTTTTTGACGCAGTTCAAAAGCGATACGCTGCATGCCAAATCGGCTACGCCGGATACGCAATGTTTGCTCGACCACACGAGAATCAGAAAGCCGGCCGCGATTTTCCAACTCATCCAGAACCTCATCCACATTGCTGCCAGACTCGACCTGGGTCAAAAGCCTGGCACGAAGTTCTGCGCGGCTGTACTCACGCTTTGCCAGACATTGAATCGCGCGGGCATACAAATTTAGTTCAGGCCTCTTCGGCACTGCTTTCCATTCTGCTGTTGAGCGCAACCACACCAGACGCAGCACGAATCTTGCTCTCGATTTCAGCAGCCATTTCAGGGTGCTCTTTCAGATATTCACGTGCATTATCTTTCCCCTGGCCAATTTTTTCACCTTTGTAGCTATACCAGGCACCCGCTTTTTCGATCAATTTGTGCATTACCCCAAGCTCTACGATTTCGCCTTCACGGGATATGCCTTCGCCATACAGAATGTCAAATTCTGCCTGTTTGAAAGGCGGCGCCACCTTATTCTTGACCACTTTGACACGAGTTTCTGAACCAATCACTTCCTCGCCTTTTTTGATCGACCCGATACGGCGAATATCCAGCCGAACCGATGCATAGAACTTCAGGGCATTGCCGCCGGTCGTGGTTTCCGGGCTACCAAACATTACTCCGATTTTCATGCGGATCTGGTTGATAAAAATCACTGTCACATTGGAACGTTTGATATTGGCGGTCAGTTTGCGCAATGCCTGCGACATCAATCTCGCCTGCAGTCCCATCTGCGCATCACCCATATCCCCTTCGATTTCTGCTTTGGGAGTCAATGCCGCTACGGAGTCAATCACCACCACGTCCACGGCGGAAGAGCGTACGAGCATATCAGCGATTTCCAGCGCCTGCTCGCCATTGTCCGGTTGCGAAATCAGAAGATCGCCTACATTGACACCCAGTTTTTGCGCATACTGCGGATCAAGCGCATGCTCGGCATCAATAAATGCAGCGGTGCCTCCCAACTTCTGCATTTCAGCAATTACTTGCAACGTAAGCGTGGTTTTCCCCGAAGATTCGGGCCCATAAATTTCTATTACGCGGCCACGCGGCAAACCACCCACGCCCAGCGCAATATCCAGCCCTAACGATCCAGTGGATACGACCTGGATATCACGTGCAATCTCATGCTCACCCAGACGCATGATCGAGCCCTTGCCAAACTGTTTTTCAATCTGGCTCAATGCTGCGGCCAACGCCTTATTTTTATTATCATCCATACAGTTATCCCATGTTCAATAAATACATTATATAATAATTCTGGCTACAGACCATAAAGCCAGACCGAAAGGCCCATTTCCTGATGGACAATGTTATTTTGTAGCATTATTGCAATTATATCGTTTTCCATATCCTTCCTGCAGAAGCCAACCGAAGAGAACCTGGGGTCATCGCGGCTTCCCGTACCGGTACGACTTTACGCCACCCTGATCACTTGGTTCAGCAACTCCAGAACCCCCTGCAACGCAACGCCTACCGACTGCGTACGGACCTCTGCACGATCCCCGGAAAAATGACAAAGACGGGTAACAAGTTGCCCCTCCCCAGTTCCCCAGGCAAACCATACTGTGCCCACAGGCTTGTCCGGCGTGCCGCCCCCCGGGCCGGCAATACCACTGACAGCCAGCGCCACTTGAGCATGGCTATGGTTCAGCGCTCCCGCCACCATTTCACGCACTACCGCCTCGCTTACAGCACCCCAGCGGGCCAGCGTATCTTGGCTTACGTCCAGCATTTCATGCTTGGCGTCGTTTGAATAAGTTACAAAACCGCGTTCAAACCATCCGGAACTCCCTGCGATATCCGTAACCGCACAGGCCACTGCCCCACCCGTGCATGATTCAGCTATAGCCAGCATCCAGCCATATGAATCCAGTGTGTTACCAACCTGCATTGCCAGATTTTCATTCCTGCCGTTTCCAAACATAATTGACCTGAAAAATCTCTCCATGACCGGGCGAATGCCACCTTCTGTGGGGCAACCCCGCCTTGCCCGGAAACATCATCCCCTCTGACCGTGCGAATGAAAACCTCTTATGCCTGTAAACCGCGCGCAAGATCGGCCTGGATGTCACATGGCGCTTCCAGCCCGACTGCAATACGCAGCAAATTCTCAGTAATGCCTGCGGCATCCCGGGCCTCTTGTGTTATTCGAGCATGAGTTGTGGTAGCCGGGTGTGTTAGCGTGGTTTTGGTATCCCCCAGATTAGCCGTAATCGAAACGATGCGCGTGCTATCGATCACACGCCATGCTTCCTCTCTGCCACCCTTTACTGCAAACGAAACAATTCCGCCGCCAGTTTTTTGCTGTCTCATCGCCAGTTCATGCTGCGGATGCGAGGCAAGGCCAGGATAGTACACCCGCAACACATTGGGCTGCTTCTCCAGCCATTGTGCCACGGACAGCGCATTGGCGCTGTGCGCATCCATGCGTATCTTCAGTGTTTCCATGCCTTTCAGGAATATCCATGCATTGAATGCGCTCATGGTCGGTCCCGCCGTTCGCAAAAAATGGTACACGGGCTCCATCAGCTTCCTGCTGCCCAGTACCGCCCCTCCCAGTACGCGCCCTTGTCCATCCAGATATTTGGTTGCGGAGTGAATCACAATGTCAGCCCCCAGCTTTAGCGGAAGCTGCAGTATGGGGGTGCAAAAGCAATTGTCCACCACCAGCAACACACTGTGTCGCTTCGCAACAGCAGCAATGCCTGCGATATCGGATATTTCAGTAAGGGGATTGGATGGAGTCTCCAGGAAAAACAACCGGGTCGCGGAACACACCGCGGTTTCCCATTCGCTTACATCAGTAGCAGAAACAAACGTAGTATCCACGCCAAAGCGTTTGAGTATGGTGCCAAACAAGTTTACGGTCGAACCGAATATGCTGCGGGAAGCGACAATATGATCCCCGGATTTTAGCCAACCCATGCAGCATGCCAGAATCGCTGACATCCCTGATGCGGTTGCTACACACTGCTCTGCACCTTCCAGCTCGGCCAGACGCTCTTCAAACATGCTAACCGTCGGGTTGGTAAAACGCGAATAAATGTTGCCCGGTTCTTCGCCGATAAAACGTGCAGCAGCTTGTGCCGCGCTATCGAACACGAAGCTGGAAGTCAGATACATGGCTTCGCTATGCTCATTGAATTGGCTGCGCTTTATGCCTGCATGCACGGCAAGTGTTTCAGGCTGGCAGAAATATTCTACCTGATTAGATTGGTCTGACATAACATGCTCCTCCGTTCAAAACAAAAAACCCGGATAGCTTTGGCTAAACCGGGTTTTCCCCGCTTTAGCTGGATTTATAAAGCGCCCGCAAGCTGTATCTCAAATCGGCGCTAATTTGCAAACTTAACATCACCCACTCTCCACTGTCAATCTTTACCATGACGCACTTCAGTTTATACTATCCATACAGCCAGAAAAACAAACCACCCCACTCTTCACAATATCCTTCCAGCCGTTGCTGCCCTGCCACGAACCAGCATTCCCGCAACAACACTTTTTTCATTCTTAGCATTTCCCGGCAATCTGTCGGCAGCATCGATACGCATCTCGGCCATACCTGCAAACATTATTATGCACATATCGCTCACTGAGTGAGCTATCATTGTATCGTGGAAAACTTTAAATTGTTTGCATATGGACCGGACTGAACGTTTTTATAAAATAGAACAAATGCTGCATTCACGCCGGGTCGTTCCAGTATCTTCCTTTTTGAATGAACTGGAAATTTCCCTGGCCACATTCAAGCGTGATCTTGAGTATCTGCGCGACCGCATGAATATGCCTATCGAATGGGACCGGAATGCGGGAGGATACCGATATGCCATAGACCATTCCGGTGCCCGATCTTCCGCATTGCCCGGGCTCTGGTTCAATTCATCCGAAATACATGCCTTGCTGACCATGCAGCACTTGCTCGCCAGTCTAGGAAATGGACTGCTGGGCAATCATATCGCTCCGTTGCAGACGCGCCTGAAAGCCTTGCTCGGCAGTGCCGAGTATCGTGCAGAAGAAATTGAGACTCGCATAAAACTAGCGCCCGCCAATCGGCGCATCCTGCCACTGCACAGTTTCGAAACGGTCGCCACAGCAACGTTACAGCGTAAGCAATTACAAATCACGCACCTCAACCGCCAGACCGGACAGGAATATACCCGCACCATTTCCCCGCAGCAGCTCTTGTATTACCGGGATAACTGGTATGTCGATGCATGGTGTCATCTTAGGGAAGATGTACGCAGTTTTTCCATTGATGCGATCCGTTGTGCACGGATGATGGAAGTGTCTGCCATTGAACTATCACAACAGGATCTGAAAGAACATCTTGAAAAAGGTTATGGGATATTTTCCGGTTCAGGGATAAACTGGGCCAGGCTCCGCTTTACCCCTGAACGGGCACGCTGGGTTTCCACAGAGCAATGGCATCCAGAACAGCGCTCAGGATTTGAAAAGGATGGAAATTATTTTCTGGAAATTCCCTATTCCGATCCACGGGAACTTTTGATGGATATTCTGAGGCACGGTCCCGAAGTAAAAGTAATCGCACCTGCGACATTAAGAGAAGCTGTCCAAAAAATGCTGGAATCTGCCCTCGCGCAATATATAACCTGAGAAGCACGAAACTAGCTCATCTCATGACCCAGTACCATCCGTATCATGATTTCATCCTGCACATGCAATTTAAAAGGAGAAATTCATGGAAAGAGCGGCCAAAATCAATCCAGACCGCATCGTATTTTTCGGGTGCATGTTTGGTGGCATAATATTAGCCATCACCATTGTGCTAGCCTAAAGATCAGATCACTTTATCATACGTTGTACTGCGTGTACGTGTTAATCTGCGCACACGCACGGCGGATGTATGTTGGTTTTTCCGGCAGAACCGCCACTACCTCTGTGCCGTGGTCGTACACCCACTGATCAGCCGCGATCATCCTGTAAAACTGGAGCACATCTGTCCCCGCAATAAGGATTGCTACGCCGTTCATTGCCAAGTGTCGACATCGGCCCGTGGCCAGGAATGAAAGCGACATCATCACCCAGTGGCCAGAGTCGGCCACGTATGGAAGCGATCAGCGTATTGAAATCTCCTCTGGGGAAATCGGTCCGGCCGATTGATCCTTTAAACAGCACGTCGCCGACAATGGCCAGGCGACTCGGCTCGTGGAAGAACACGACATGGCCCGGCGTATGCCCAGGGCAGTGCAGCACATTCATTTTTACGTTGCCAAATTGCACGACATCCCCCTGTTCCAGCCAGCGATCCGGAGTAAATGGCCGTGCCGCGGGAAATCCGAACTTGCTGCTTTGCTCCGGCATGCCGTCGATCCAGAACCGGTCTTCACGTTGCGGCCCCTCGACCGGAAGCCCAAGCCTTTCAGCCAGTTCCACCACAGCACCGGCATGATCAATATGTCCATGCGTCACCAGAATTTTCTCCAGGGTTACCCCGCATTCTTCAGCAACTGAAAGAATGCTTGAAATGTCGCCACCTGGGTCCACTACCGCACCGTGACCGGTTTCTTCGCACCAGAGCACGCTGCAGTTTTGCATAAACGGAGTAACAGGAATAATACGGAATTTCATGAACACTGCCATATATAAAAAATGGGTTAAAAACCGTGCATCCGCACCATCGTCAGATTACTATTTGACTGTAAAAAACCATGACTACCTTTCCCATGGTCTTCAGACTTGTGCTTCAGAATCAGGGAAGCACCGGTGAGAGCGACAACAGCGCAGCCGAGACCAAGAAGATCAAGCGAGGGACGACACATCCATGCTTAAACCTCTTCAAAAAAAGTAACCATCAATATCATCAGGATTACCTTGGCCAGCCATACCTTAAGGCCGACCAGATTCGTAATCACAGAATTTTGCTGGAAACTTGCTGCCGTGCATCTCATTAATGTCGCTAACAAACATTTCATACCTTCCAAGAGAAAAAATCAGCATGAACATGGCAAGCAGTTAGCTATCCGCCACTTTCACCTCATGCAAGATGGTCTGCTCATGAAGCAGCTTGCGCGACTCTCCGGATAGACCAGAATCCGCATAATGCAGCACATGGTTAACAAGATACACCACATCCACCGTGGCCATATAAAAATTCACAATAACAGCGACCATATACGCCAAACCGTGGACACAAACATAAAACACCATCCCGGAGCGTGGCTTCAAAACATTTTTCAAAAATTTCTGGTATATGGAAACTCTTTGGCTCAATTTTTTGATTTTTTGGACAGAAAAATAGCACAGAATCCTGGAAAACCACGTCTTGGCCCCATGATATTCCTGACCTGCAAGCCTAAAAAGCGTTCATTCATGTTCTATTCCCGATACTGAATTATATCGGTCTTCTTCTCTTGTGAGTAAACCTGCTTTCCTTAATTACAGACAAGATATTTGCGGCAGAAAAACCGGTATTTCATATCTTCCGGTCGCAAATATAAACTGGAAATAATGGTAGCCAGCGGCGAAACCTGCTGTGCTACTCTATTTCCCTGCTCCTACTGATCGGGAGACACTAGCGGAATTCACCCATTGAGAATGGTTGGCGTGATTTTCAATCTGGCCCTGTGCTTCGATTGCCATGTTTTGTAAACAAATGGATTTGCGGACACATTCGACTGAATTCCGCCTCTGATCACATCAGGCACATCCACCGCTTTGTTCCGTCTCAGACTAAATGTAATTCACGTTATCTCTGCTTGCGCTACCACCGGATTGAAACTGAAAGTCCTGATTTAGCAAAAACGCATAAAGAATAAAATACACAACACAAGCAAATCAAAAGGATTGGACAACCTTTTAACCATCCACTTTCCTAAATCATTAAACTACCAAAACATATTCCGAACATGCACATTACTTATTAATATACATCATTATAATCATATTTTATGTTACAAAAATCGAAACGCAAAATGACCACTGGCCAGAAATTTCAGATTAAAAATCACTCTTCCAGCCTGATCCGAACATGAGCAACCCCAAAGAAAAACTTCATTGACCTACTGAAAATCTCTATTTACAATCAACAATATTATTTATTAAATAACCAATCATTCTTTCTGTTTTTACAAGACGATCATACACGGGAGATGCAATGAATAACGACATAGCATGCCAATCAAAATGGCTGACCGGTTTTATTGCACTGACCTGTATTTTATCCCTTGTCACAATAAAAATCAGCGCAGCACCTTTGGATCCAGACATAAATTTCGATGGGGATGGTCGTATCACGTTCCATACCGGACAGCAACAAGCGCAGATCGGTCGTTCAGCAGTGCAACCCGATGGCAAAATGATTGTAACGGGAACGCGTTTCGTACAAATAGGTGGCCTGACCGGCACTGAACTGTCTGTACGCCGCTTTAATGAAAATGGATCACCGGATACCGATTTTGGCGTACACGGAGAATCCCGTTTTTCAGTACGCGGCAATGACGCGATCAACATGGTTGCCCTGCAGCCTGATGGCAAAATTCTGCTTGCATTATCGGCACAGGAGCCCTGCACAAACGTCATGTACTTTCCTCCGGCGTGCATCAGCGGCAGCGGCCAGCCCTCGGTACAGGTCAGCGCCCTTGCCCGGTTAAATACGGACGGTACACTGGACACCACGCTTGACGGCAAAGGTTTTGTCGAGGCAGGTGATTTCTATGGCGGCTACGCCATTGCAGTGCAGCCGGACGGCAAGATGCTTCTGCTGGGTACGACCAGCATTACACGTGCACGCATCTTCAACTGGAAACTTGCACGATTTAATACGGACGGCACGCGTGATGCCAGCTTCAATGCCGGACAAACAGTCTCTTCACGCTGCGACGCCCTGGGTTATGCGCTGCTGCTACAGCAGGATGGCAGCATCATCGTTAGCGGAGATCAAGGGGTTTTTTATGCGGATTCGTTTGCAAATCCGGGCATTTGCATGGAGCGTCTGCTCCCGGATGGCCGCCATGACCTTACGTTCAACCTCGGGCAGTTGTTTACGCATTTCGGATTGAATGTTGAACTTCGTTCTCTGGCCGCACTGCCGGATGGAAAAATTCTTGCGATCGGACGTGGAATTTCAACCACACAGTCTCCCCATCAATCAGGAGTAATCGCCGCACGCTATTCCGTCAACGGCGTGCTGGACGCTTCCTATGGCCATGATGGCACCTTGTTTCTTCCGCTAGCCGAACAATATACATATGTCGGTTCTGTCCTTACACGCAACAACGGCATTATTGCTGCCGGGCTGGAATATCCTCATGAAGACCAGAAACTATACCGTACCACACTGCTCAAGCTGTCCCCTGATGGTCTGGCTGACCCTGCATTTGGCATCAATGGTATTGCACACAGCAGCCTAACCACAGATATCCTGAAGGATTTTTCAATCGATAAAAAAAACCGCTGGATCATGGTCAGTCAGTCAGTATTGCCGGATTTAAATACCGGTGGCCTGATTGAGCGCTACCGCGGGGAAAACATGGATGGGCTTCCCGTTGCTGAATTCTACCACGCCCACCTTGACCACTACTTCATTACTGCCGACGCAGCCGAGGCAACTGCCATCGAGAACGGAAGCGCCGGCCCTGGATGGATCCGCACCGGAAATAGTTTCAAATCAGGGGGCAGCAGTCCTGTCTGCCGCTTCTATGGCAGTATGACCCCCGGCCCCAACGCGCATTTTTATACCCTGGCCGGCCCGGAATGCGAACTCCTCAAGCAATTACAGGCCAATACCCCGGATACAGAGAAACGCTGGAATTTTGAAAGCCTGGATTTTGATTCAACCCTGCCGACCACAAGCGGAATTGGCGGGATCTGCCCCACAGGCACCACGCCGGTCTACCGAGCCTACAACAACGGGTTTGCCAGGGGCATAGACTCCAATCATCGCATTACCAGCAGCCAGGAAGCCATTCTGGAGGTCACGTCTCGCGGATGGATCAACGAAGGTGTAGTAATGTGCGCTCCGGATTGACGCTTCGGGGTGTATCCCTTCCACCCTTATTCATGAACCCGGCATTAAAACGATCGGTTCTGGATGTCAGCTAATCATTTATACAGGGATAAACATCTAGAGCCAATCCTGCACCTCTACTACCCCAGAGCAATGACAGCTGCGCCTTTCCTGGTCACCAGCGACTTGAGCCGGGAAATAAAATAATCTCATTACCGCCCCATTCTAAATGGTATCCCAGGGTATACAAAATCCATGTCTGTGCGGTACCGCACAGACTGTGCAGAATAAAATAATGTACTATTTATTCAATAAAAATATTGCAAAGAAGAACCATTTACATTATTATTCGTATAAACTTCAGCAAGCTTACAAAATGTTTAATAATGTGCCTGTTCTTGCAAGCATTGCTGCAAGGGTAACAATCTGAATCGTGGCCCCACCCGGCCAGCAAGCCGTCTGTCAAATATTGCAGTCAGCCCTGATTTTTTCGAACGGGATTGTACTTCGTCCGTTCATCATGAAAGGATCGTATATGCCTGAATCGCCTATATTCATGCGTCTCACCCCCGCAATTTCTACCGAGCGCACCCTGCCGGGCAAACCGGCTCCCGTGGTTACCCTCAGATCCACATTAGCGGCAGACACGCTCCATGCCGTCGCTGCCCCGCCAACAGCGCGAGTATTGTCAATCAAAACCAGAGAAAGGGAAACTAAGCCTTCAGTGCCACTGGAACTTTCAAATCCAGCCATGGCAAAAAAAATCGGCAAAATCCAGTTTTCCAGCCTGGATCTGATTGTTCCGGCATTGGAAGGCGATACTCGTGACAAATTGGCAGTTCCGATTTCTCCGATTGCAGAACCAGCGGATACGACAATTTTTGAAGACCCTGCTGACCCGACAAAAAAATACTATCTTCCCAGATACCGTGTGCGCATTCATAGCGGACACTATGAAATCGGATTTAACGCCATGCCGGAGGGCACCTGGCGGCTTAACATTGGTCTGGAACCTTATCCTGCACCTGAACTGGGGTTGGGCATTCAAGGAGCATTTGAACTACCGCATGACATCGCCGTCTTCTTCCGCTACGCTGCCGGCCCATCACACACAATCGGAAGGACTGTTAATTTCAGCGAAATCATCAAGGACGACAAAGGATTAAAGGTCGCGGCCATTCTTACCGTTCCGGAACGTGATGCGCTGCTGTTTGCGCTACAAACACCGGCAGCCCTACCCGCATTAGTTACGCGCAGGGCAATCAGGGTGGCAATACCCATTGCCAACCCTGGCACACAGCCCAATGCGCCGGGGCGCGTACGCGACCACCGTTCCCTGGCTCAGAATGCAGCTCTGGCGGCAAGATTCATTCGCATCCGGCCAAATCCACAGCCGCAACCCAAACCTGCAGGCCGTTATAGCACTGTTCAGCGCGCACTCGATGACATGACGGATCCAGAACCATTCGTACTTGATCCATTGCTCCATCCCTATCTTTATGAAAGCGCAGCAGCAGGCGGACGTTCCGGGGAAGCTGAATTCCGAAGAGTCATACTTACATATCCCAAGGATACACCCGACGCCCGTTTTTACACATATCTGCAAGACATGGTTGAGCCGTGGATTTTTTACTATCTTCCCGACCGGTTCAAATTGTCCAGACGCGAGCAGCTACCCTTCCTGCCCCAGATGGTGGTACGTCTCGACACGGCGGATGGAGAGATCGAAAAAACCATGGTCACCATCGATTATCTGGCCGAACCTTGGCTCAACACGGCGCGCCTGAAAGCCGCCGGCCTATCTCTACAAAGCGAAATCCCGGTCACCGCCCGTCAGTCTAATGCAGAATTGCGTCCCCTGCAGGCAAAGGCATCGCTCAGAATGTGGCTGCCCGGCCCTGGAGGGGCGGCACTGGTTGAACAAAAAGACGTAACCGTTGATCTGGCAAATGGCTTCGTACATAGTCTGACACTTCCGCTCGACAGCTTCCGTCAGCTTTATGCAGCTGCTTACAGCAGCGATGCCACCAGCCTTTTTTCAGGGGAAATGCAAGTTGAAACCGGCCTGTCGACGCCTGAATCCATCCATGTGGGAATTCGTTTCTCCGATACCCAGGGAGAAATTCTAACCTTTGAGGAACAGCCCTTTGATTCCGGTGACACCATCGCGGTCAAGATGCTGAACGGCACCGAAAGTCCACTGCACATCGATTCCCTGCCAGTCAGTGTGCGCAGGGGAGAAACCGAAGTTCCCGCCACCATTGAAGGCCTGACTTTCGTGCCAGCACTGGAACTGGATTCTGGCACAGAGGTTAGATTCTTCGTGCGGCCACAAGGCATCTTGCCCGGTGATGGCACGCTTGATGCAGTTTTTGATACTTCCAGTGTAAAAATACGCCCCGATCCTGAAAAAATCCTTCCGCTGATCAGCGATACATCTGTTCCGGCAGAGTATGAGCGGCAGATCGAAGTCATGACTGTACCGGAACTCCTCGGCGAGGCGGACGACCCGGCCTCGATCATCCTGATCAACGTGGAATTCAAGGGCGGGAATAGCCTGAAACTGAGCCGGAGTCAGCTTTCCGGCATAGTGCAGGTCCGGTTGCCACTGATGGATCTGTTACTGAACCGCGACGTACAGGGGAAATACCATTACCGTCAACAGATCATCCGCCGCAATGGTACCCAGACCGCAGACACGACCTGGCGGGAGGCAGATTTCGGCATCCTCGTCGTTCCCGGGCTGTAAAAACAGAATGTCACTGAAGAACATGCCCGACTGGTCCCAGCCACTCCACATTGGAGGCGGGGAAATCTTTCTTGCATACGAAGAACCCCGGCGTGCCTACGCACTGCCTCTGGAACTGGGCGTTGCCCCGGAACCAGGAGGGGCGCCTGCCCTATCCCTGGAATTGATTCGAATGATCGGCGGCAATCATGAGCCCCAGGTCTTCGGTCTTTTGGCAGTCCGTTTTTCTGGCCTGTATGCGCTGTCAGAACGGCAACAGGAGCTGTTTGCAGAATATCCCGGGATCAAACTTGAACCGCTGGCGCCGCGCGGCGGCTTTGTGCGTTTCCAGGCCGCCGGCGTGCTGGATATCCCTGAAGAACTGTTGGCACCACGCCCCTTAATCTGGTCGGGCGCAGGTTCACTTACCCTGTCCGCCCAGCTGGGGCAGACTGCAACCATGATGCTGCATGATGCGCTGGTTAACGGAATGGTCACTGTAACGGCTCTGGCAGAAGTGGAAGCATGGGGACTCGCCAGCCGTTTTCCGGCACACGCCGAATTTAACCCTTCCGAACTCGCTGCGCTGCTAAATGCTTCGATATCGGATGGACGGATCACTCAGACAGAGCTTGCGTCACAGCTTGCAAACCACATGCAGAACGAAAGCATTTCCGTTACTGGCGTAACCACTGATGCGGAACGTACCTCGGCGGCCAATGCCTGCGCCGAGCGCCTGCTCGGGCGCTTTGCCAGGCTTTCCCCTGCCGTTGATCCATCTTTGGGCGCATCCTATATGATCGCAATGGAAACCATGCCCAATGGCAAGGTAACCTGGGACCTGTCTGACAAAACCCTGGTGCCAAGAGCCATGGTTCTGTCAGCAAACCCTCTGGAAACGGCAAAACAGGCTGCAGCCCATGGCTTCACCCTGACCCGTGACGCACCTGTTATACAGTTTTTCACCGGATTACACTTGCTGAGCCTTTACCCCAATCTGCCTTCCAGAAGGATCGGCGTACTGATGATGGGCGTCGAAATCAGGGTGCCGCCTTTTCTGCCCGATCGGCCCCAGACAGTAACTGGGTCCGCTTTGTTCCGCGAGAACGAAATGGTGAAAACCATTCCTATCCGCTTGTCCGCTAACGAACCGGTCGCGTATGACTATCAGACATTTGCCTTTATTTCGGCTGGTGAAGGCACGCAACGACTTACCGGGCCGGTACTGCACCACCAGGGTCTGCTCCTGACCCTGCCGCCAGATAGTTTTCCGGTTCAATTTGTAAGGGTCGAAGCAACCCAGCTATTGCTCGAAGCGGCCACCCTGGAAATCCACTGCACCGGTCTGCGCAATGACAAAACCTGGAATGCTGTGGGTACACTGGACCAGACGATCACATCTCTTGCTTTTGCCGTCCCCCGCGACGTTACCGGCGGTACGCTGGCCCTGGAAGCAGCAGCCCGCAACAGCGGGAGACGGCGCTCGATTGGTCCCATCGCGCTGGAAGATTGCTGGCTAGATCTGTCCAGTTTCCCGACTGCAGGCCCGGCCATCATCAGCATCTCGTGCAATTTCGACGATGCAGCCGGACTGGTAGCCATCGAATGTGCTCCAGAAGACCGCCTCGACAACCCGGAAGCGACCGTCCTCATCCGCCTTACCCCAGCCAATCCTAGCCGCGAATGGCGCTGGCTGGTCTTAAACCCGCTCAATGATGGTTTTTGCTGGCGCTGGTTCCGCCTGCCTGGTGAGCCGTCTGCGCCTTGGTCTTCTTCCATCGACCCCGGGGCCGGTTCCTTCATCCTCAAAAGCAGCGCCCGAATGGAGGGAGTCCAATGAATATAATGGAATTCAGCAACGCCACGGTCATCCCGGATGCAAACCATCCCGATGCATTCCTTTATGTTCCCAAAATTCCTGCCATCGCAGCCGGCCCGGATGGGAAACCGCAATTCAACCTGTTAACTGCAGGGCCGGTATCGTTCTTGCAGTTAACTGGAAGCTGGGGGCTGAACCATGACGAGATTGCTGTCTTACGGAAAGAATTGGCAACCAGGACCGGACTGAATGAAGACATCCTCCAATTGCAGCCAGCGCCCTGCTCCGTTCATGAAGCAGCCTTGTTGCTAAGCGATGAGGCAGGCAGCTTTACGGTACTGCAGCAAAGCAAATCGTCCGGCGTTCCGCCCTACCATGCCGCCTTCAACGTCATGCTTAACACCGAGCAGCTCCAGACTGTCCGTGACGCTCTGAGCGGCAAGCGAGGCCTGCTCGCTTTTCGCTATGACATCCGCTTCAGACTTTCGCCAGCCATATCCAGCATTACGGAATGGCTAGAGACAAGCAGGATCCGAATACTGAACCGCAACAGCGTTACCCGGGACACAGGATCCTGTTTTACCAAAACCCGCACGACTGGTGATGCTGCAGGAGAAATCATGCAATTCTATGCACAGCTGGACGCAGCAGACTGGAATGCCGCTCGCTAGCGGACTAACCGATTAAAAAACCAAAAAAGGAGATTGCCATGCTTCAGATCGACAAAGTTCAACAGATTCAGGATGTCACCGTATATGGCGACGACAAAAACGATTTCACATTCTACCTTGTACCGCAAACCCCACGATTCCGCATGGAAGATGGAAAACCGGTTTTTAAGTTCGTCAAATACCGCGAACTGCGCAAGGAAGGAAACGATCTATTCGGTGGCGTATGTGCCTTCGACACCGAATTCGTCGTTGCACCGGACAAACTGGCCGCAGTAAAGGCAGAACTACAAAAAATCGTGGACAACCGGTACCAGCAACGCGGACAGCAGCCACCCCAGATTGTCATCGGCCCGCTAACCTATACCGCCGGCACGGCCAATCTCAACATAGGAGAGGGAGGAACGCTGGTCGAAAAAGTACGCGGGGCCGGAAAACCTTCACTCTATGGGAACAATGTCGCCACTTTCTGGGTAGAACTGACCAAGGCAGGGGCCACGGTGTTCGAACAGGCCCTGCAGGGCCAAGGGGGATTCGTTTCAGTAGTTTACGACCTGAAAATCTGGGCCAAACTGCCGGCTGTAACCGCACGCGGCTGGTGGCATGCCAGTCAGTTCTATGCTTTCGTTCAGGAAATCAACACCGAAGAAAATTTCTGGAGCGAAGATTCCTACGAGGAAAGCATACGCGAAACTTTGCGCAAACGCGAAGTAATGGGTACCGAGTTCAGCTTTATCGGCAATCCCGCTCTGTCAGCGGCTGACCAGCTCAAGATGGAGCAGGAAATCCGTGCTGCCGTCACCCGTCAGCTGGAAGACGCGGTAGAGCGCAACATGCTGAAAGAAATAGAAAAAACGGATCCAGACACCAAGAGTCTGCGCGAAGACCAGAATATCGAAGATATCAAGCGTACCGTATCCAAAACACAGGTGGCAGATGTAAACATTTCCTTCAAGGAAAGCCAGGTCATTCAGTGGAATATCGTGCCCCAAGGCCTGCTGCCCAACATCACGACAATGAAAGGTCCGGACGGCAAGGCATTCAACTGGAAGGATTACGCACTTGAGGTAGACCTGAACGATCCATTCTTCCAAACCCTGGAAGTATCGGTTCGGGTCAATGCCGACTTCGCAAATCTGCCGATTTTCAACGTGGAGGCAAAACTGTCCTACCCTTCCGGCCCAGACAAACCAGTACAGGAATATGTCTTCTCCAGCCCGGATGATGTCGGAAAATTCCGCACCTTCGTCACCAATAACAACCGCAAGTACAAATTTGTATATCAGGTTAACTACAAGGGCGACAGCCGGGTATACAGCTCCGAAGAAGCCGAGACGGATGACACCCAGCTCACCATAAACGTGGACGATCTTGGCATCCTGGTAGTCGACATCGCACCCGGCGACATCAATTTCACCCAAGTCAAGCAGGCCCAGCTGATCGTGCGCTACGAAGACCAGGGCATCACGCCCATCGAACGTCAATTCACGCTGACCCCGGACAAAAATAGCTACCAGATACGCGAAGTGATCTTCAAGGCACGCACCCAGCCCATCCGGTACAGTGTCAAATATTTCATGACCGATGGCCGCGAATACGAGGTAAAGGACAAGGAACAGGATGCTCCTCAGATCTACATAAACGACCCGTTCTCCGCGATGAAAACGGTTGGTCTGCGTGCGGTAGGAGACCTGAATGCCAGGATACAGTCGATCATGGTCGATCTGGTCTACAAGGACACTGCCAACAATAACTATACCCAGACCAAATCCATGGCGCTATCCAAGGCAACACCCTTCTTTGACTGGACCTTTCCGGTAATCGACGAAAACGCTGGTGAAGTAAAATACTCCGGCACCATCCAGTATATGGACGGCACGACCCAGGACATTCCGGAAACGGTGGCAAAGCGCTCCACCATCCAGCTAGGCGACATGGTCGCAGACCGGCTTGAGATCATGGTAGTCCCGGACCTTGTCGATTTCACCAAGGTAAAACTGGTCAACGTCAGCCTGCATTACATCGATTCTGCGAACCAGGTGGATGAACGCAAGGACCTGATTTTCAAGGCGGGCGAGCAGGCAAAAAACTGGGTTGTAGACCTGAAGAACAAAAATGCCCGTGAATACAAATGGAGTGCACGCTTCTTCATGGCCGACGGCACGCGCAGAGAAATAACCGAGCAACCCGGTCAGGGCGAGACGATCATTCTCGAAGTTCCCGTCTGACCACCCCGCCAAAGGAGACCGACCATGCTTTTGCTAGACAGCAAACAACGTGAATTTGACGGCATAACCGTCTTTCCCGATCACGCGGACCCAATGCAGTACTACTATCTACCCCTGATGCCACACCTGACTACAGTGCAGGATCCAGCAGCTGGCAACGCGGCAGTACCCCAGTTTTCGCTGATCCGCTTTCGCGGCCGGGCAGGGACCGGCGGGTTCCTGAATTTTGACGTCAATATCGGCATTGGCAGTGACCGCCTGGACGAAATCAGGCGCCAGATCCAGAACGAGGAAAGGCTTCGTGACCTGCCACGCCTGGCCCCGGTCACCACCATCAGCGGCACGGTCAAACTGCTGATGCTGGGCCAGCAATCGGGAAATACCCCCGCAGCTGAAACCGGTGCGGAATCGGGCCCTAAATTTGTGCTCAAAATGGACCACAGTGCCACACCCTCGCTTTATGGCAACAACCAGGCGGCCTTCTCGGTCAGGCTGGATGCGGCCGGCGTGACCGTCATAGAAAAATCGCTGGAAGGGGAGATTCTGCCCATCGCAGTTGTGTATTCCCTGAATTATCTTGGCCTGCGTCCAGCCTACTCGGTTCGACTGAACATTGACTGGAACCGGGTACAGAAGCACATGGACGAAACCTATTCAGGTGGTTTCCTGTTTTCTTCGGTAGACATCTCGAATACCGTCGACGAATTGGTGGAAAACCGGGCGATCGTGCTCGAAGCTGATACCTTTGTAACCGAGGATGACGAAAACAAAAGCATCACCGACCGCCGCGATGCTGCGCTGAATCAGGTCCGGTCAATGATCACCGAAGCCTTCTTTCAGCCGACCCTTCCCCCTATCGAACCGGGCAAGGAAGAAGAATGGTCAAAGGCACTGCGCATTGCAGCTGGCGTGGCAGGTGCCATTGCGGGCGGGCCGGGGGCGGCGATGGCCTCAACCACCTTCTTTTCCTATTCCAAAGCCACCTATGAGCGTACCGATCGCAAAGTACTGAACGTCAACTTCTCGGAACGCGTTACCATCCAGCGCTCGATTCACCCACAGGGACACCTCGCCGGAATGTTCAAATTGCTGCGTGATACCCCGCTGCCACGCAGTCGTTTCATCACCGATGTGGATCTCGACGATCCCTGGTTCGAGAAACGCCGCCTCAATGTGGTCAGTCGCGCAGATTACGACATGGATGCAATCAGTTCAATCAATGTGCAGGCAGGGTACGGTAACGAACCGAAAAATATCCTGCTCGGCAAGAGCCAGCCAGCCGGGACGTTCGAATGGATGAGCCTGCTCGACAACGGAATCATGCGCCGTCGCGTGCAGCTACGATATGAAGTGAACTTTTCCGGGGTGGACACCACGGAAAGACCGCGAAAGTTGATTTCAGCACCATTCGAAACCGAGGTCGAGAACATCGAGATTGATCCACGCGAGCTCTATTCCGTTTCTTCCATCCCCATTGTGGCAATCAATTTCCCCTGGGATGCATATCCCATGGTCGAGGCCCATGTCCGCTATCAGGATTCAGACAACAACCTGGATGAAAGTGAAATCTTTCAGCTTTCCAAGGACAGGCAGGATGCCACTTGGCGCATGTTCATCCTGAACCCGGACAAGAGAGATTTTTCCTATCGGCTGATCTACCGCGCCGCAGATAACCGCGACGTGGATACCGGATGGAAAGGCACCGACGAAGAACAGATTGCCATCCGCGATCCGTTTCCGCGCAAGCGCATTCTCGACGTGGTAGCCAATGTCGACTGGAAAGAGATTGACCAGGTATTCGTCGATCTGCGCTACGAAGACAAGGAAAATGACATTCTTGAAGAAAATTCCTTCAACTTCAGCATGGGAGGTACCCCGCAGAAATTCGTGGTGGACATGCAGGACCCCGAGAAGAAACAAGTCCTCTTCAAGGTTACCTTTCTGTTCAAGGATGGTCGCATGACCGAAATACCGGAGTCGGTTACCCTGGAGCGCCGCATCATCTTGCGCCCGGACATGAAAGGCCATCGCATCGTCGAGGTTCGTCCTCCGACAGACTTTATTGCCCGCCAGCTGAAACGCGTTACCGCTGAAATTCGTTATGAGGATTTCACGGCAGGTTTCTCTTTCGCAGACAGCTTCGTATTCGAGGATGCCAGTGCGCGCGGTTATTTTGAATTCGACTATGCCGACGAAGCACGGGACCGCTATGAAGCACGTGCCATCTACCTGTTCCAGAGCGGCCTCGAACAAAGTTCCGAATGGACGGCATCGGACGCCTCCGTGCTGCAGCTCAAGACACCCTGAACCAATAGCCACATACGAATACCGGGAGATCCCTCATGCTCAGTCTCGACAAACCTTTTTCTATTGACGGCATAGCCGTGTTTCGTGACCATGCCGACCCCAACCAGTTCTGGTACCTGCCTGGTCCGGTCCGGCTTGCACGCAACCCGGACAACAACCGGGCCGCTTTCAGCTTCATCCAGTACAAGCCTGCAGTAGCCGGCGCAGGAATCAAGGGAGGTGGCTTTGCCATGTTCGAAACCACGCTCAAGCTGTCCGAAAGCCAGGAAAACCGCATCCGCGGCATGCTCCTGACCGAACCGGGAGTCACCTTGCCGCGCTTATCCCCTGTGCTGTTCGAATCGGGCACCGTTCAGTGCATTGCACTCAACCTGCAAGGTTCGGGCGGAACAGTGGCAGTGGAGCCGCCTCCGGGAGCATTCAATGCCACACAGCAAATATTGGGGGCATCGACTCCTTCCATGGATGCGGAAAACCGCGCAGCATTCAGTCTGACGCTGTCCCAGGAAGGTTCCACTATCCTGGAGCAAGCATTCGAAAACGGACTGGCACCGATCGGCGTGCTCTACAGCTTCACCTATACCGGGATGCGACCCGCTCTCGAAGTAGAAATCACAGCCGACCTCGAAATGATTTTCAACCATTTCAGCGCCAGCCTCGAAGCACAATACCAATGGATCCGCGCTGGCATTGACGCTGCTTTCGAAAGCCTGAAGCAAAACGGTGCGATCAAGATCAAAATCATCAATTTTACAGGGGAAGCCGACGAAAAAACCCAGGAAGACTGGGCGCTCGCATTTTTCAAAGATGAGTTACTGCAAAAATGGTTCGAGCCTACTTTCACGCCAGGCCAGCTGGCATCTCCCATGACCCAGGCTGACCCTCTTGCAGAGGTTGCCAGATTCACCCGAGAAACCCTGCGTGGAGAAAGGCCCGCTGCACCGGGGGCCACTGGAGCCACTGGAGCCACTGGAGCCACTGGAGCCACTGGAGCCACCGGAGCAACCGGAGCAACCGGAGCAACCGGAGCAACCGGAGCAACCGGAGCAACCGGAACGGGTACTCCGGCAACCAGGCAACCTGCAACCCTGACAACAACCAGCGTGACCCCTACCCCTTTGCCTGCCGGACGCAGCATCACCCATCTCCCGGCTGCAAGCGGCACACGTGAAACTATCACCGTAACGGGTGCAGGAGCTATTGTGAAAGCAGGCGGCATCACCCAGGCATTGAACCCACAGGGCCAGTTTACCGTCGACGTAGCGCCGGAAGGCTCGGTAGCCATCGAGGTCGACTGGCCTGCCGCCAGTCATGAAGAAATCTTTCACCTGTTCTTTGATTTTGACAAGCCGGCTCAGACAGGATGGAGCACCAATCCGCCCAGTGCCCAATACCGTGCCTATGTAAACAACACGCTCAACCCGCCGGTTGATGACCGCTATCTGAATCACAGCGGTATTGCCCAGGGAGACGGCGCAGCTCCATGGACGGGATCGGAGAAGGGTGGCGATCGCCTGGCTCGCTGGCTATCGACGCTGGCTCCGCCCCGCCAGGTTGAAGTAGATGCCCATGCCAGCTTCGAAACCCAGGCCCAGCCCGGAAGCGGCAGCACACCTCTGACCGGGGGCGAGCAGAGCGCACACAACATGCGTCTGTCCATGCGCCGATCCGACGTCGCAGTGGCCCTGATTGCCAGGGCTGGCGTCACGCTGTCGACTGCGGCTCGGTCTCACGGCGACACGGATGCCCGCGGCACCCCGGGCAACCCGGCGACCGGCGATCCTAATGACCGTGTAGTCAAAATCAAAGGGCAGGTTGCAGGTGGCCAGACTTCTGCCTATCGGGGTACCCTTGCCCGGCCAAGATCGGTATCACCTACACCTACACCTACACCTACACCTACACCTACACCTACACCTACACCTACACCTACACCTACACCTACACCTACACCTACACCTACACCTACACCTACACCTACACCTACACCTGCGCCTGCGCCCAGCTCGATGCCCGGCGTGGTCAGCCTAAAGCTTAAATTCATACGTCAGGAGGAACGGAAGAAAATGACGTTCCATTACAACCGGGCTGAAGCTACGCGCAGAACCTATGCACCCCAGGGATTCTTTGGCTTGCTGCTAAATGATCTGGCCGACAAGGACAGTTATTTCACCAAGGTGGATCTGGATGATCCATTCTTCCGCGAATTCAAGGTGATGGCTGAAACTCCCATTGATTACGGGCGCATCGGCCTTTCTTCGGCCCAGGTTGCTCTGGATTATGGCGATCCATCCAGCCCGCAGGACCATAAGCACGGCGACTTTGTCTTCCGCAGCGACGACAAGGGACCGAAGGAGTTCACTGTATTCCTGAATGCCACCCATGATGTAGAATATTTGCAGCAGCAGCAATTTCACTTCAGCCCAGATTCTGGCTGGGATTCAGACCGTTTCAGCGTTGAACTGCCCGCCACACGTACCGCCGACCGTACCCTGTTCGTCAACCCCTATGAAGTGTTCGATTTCCTGGAAATATCCATCACGCCCGGGGATATTGATCGCGGCATCGTTGACTCCATCGAGGTTGATCTCCAGGCCACAGGACCCGGCACTTTCAGCCTGAAAAAATCCTTTATCGTCATGCCGGATTCGCCGGTCCAGATCTGGAAACTTCGCGCCCCCAAACCAGTGACACCTGAAGCCAGGTCCATCACCGCAGGCCTACGGCATCACCTGAAGGATGGCACCGTTCGCGATGCACCACCTGTGGAATTAAACGCATCCGCATTTGTCGTGCATGACCCCTTCAACGATGCGCTGAATATCGAATTTATCCCGTTATTTAATGCATCAGCAATACGCCAGGTCTTTATCGACGTGGATTACCAGGACCCGGCAAGCAACTATAGTCGCACCGAACGCCTGGAGATCAAAGGCGATCAGACCGGAAACGTGAAGCTGCGACTCGCCCTGCTGAATCCTGCGCTACGACAATTCCGCTACCGCTTCACCGTGGTGGAAAGCAATGGCACATTCCGCCGCCTTCCCTGGCAAACATCCGATGAGGAAATCGTTCCGATTCAGCTATGACCCTCATGGCCAGCATGATCCCGGAAGCAATTCCGCTTGACCGATTGCTTTCCCGGTTACGCCCGGTTATGCCGGATGCAGTCGAACGGGCGGACCGGGCACTGGGAACGGTACTTACAGGAATATGCCAGTCGAGCTGGCCTGAGATCGCCTGGCAGGCAAGCAGCCTCACCAATACAGGCTATCCGGTGGAGTTTTCCTGGTCCTCACGCGATGCCTCGGTACGCTGGGTCGCGGAAGTTGCCGGCCC
This sequence comes from Candidatus Nitrotoga fabula, assembly GCF_905221025.1. Classification (GTDB taxonomy): domain Bacteria; phylum Pseudomonadota; class Gammaproteobacteria; order Burkholderiales; family Gallionellaceae; genus Nitrotoga; species Nitrotoga fabula. The sequence continues at coordinate 62,303 of NZ_CAJNBL010000034.1, read as the reverse complement.
GGAAGTCTCCGGATACGGGAAGATTGCGTTGGCACTCCAGATCCTGCATGGGTTCGAAGGACATTCCAGCTGCTTCAGTCATCTGTTGCCGCAGCCTTCCCAGCCGCTGCGTTTTGGTGCGTGGATTGGCGGCCGCCATGATGGCAGACATGATCGCTACAAACTTTACCTGGATGCGGCCAATGACAGCGTTGCCAAACAATTTCTACCTCCCGGAGTCCTGCATTCCGTTCCATCAAGAACCATCTGGCGCATGCTGGGCATGGATGCAAATCAAGCCACCATCGAACTGTACGGCCGACTGGCCAAACCAGAAGTATGGGAAATGGAACGCCTGATGGTTCATTGCGGTTTTAGTCCAGATCCCGTGATGGATTTTTCTTTACGACTCACCGGACGGCCGCGTGATGATTTTCTGTTGCCAGGCACAGCAGGCATTAGCCTGACTGTCCGGGATGGACTCCTGCTGGCGGCTGGTTTCTTTGTTCATTCCGGCCCGCTGATCGGCAACACGAATGCAGTGTCCACCAGGATACGTGAACTGGCCCGGCATCACGGGTGGAATACGGACATCTACGATGCCATGCTGGGTAGCGACCCACCGGAAAACAAGCCAGGTCGGCATGGAATGATTGGTTTTGGCGTCGCGGCGGACAGCAAGCCATGGATGCAAGTCGGCCTGCGGCCATAACTCTTCCATCTGACGGGCTATTTCCCAGCCATGTCACCGGACATGGAATGGACATGGACGACCTGAATGGTTTTACCACGGCACAGGTGCTGCGCGCGCTCGGGGCGACCGGACGCAGAATACTGGGTGCTACCGTACACGACGCTGCGCTCCATGCACTGCTCTCCTGCCGGAATCCGGCAACAGGAGGCTTTCGCTTCTGGCCATTGGACAAGCATCCACAATGGGCACCCGGTTTACCGGATGATGCGGATGACACCGCGATCATGGCTCTGGTGCTCTTCTCTGCAAACCGGATTTCAACGCCAGACTTGCGAAAGATGGCCTGCCATACGGTGGTTTGCCATCGGACCCGCGCGACAGTTCAGCCAGGGCCTTCCTGGCAGCGCGTCGGAGTATTCAAAACATGGATGAAATCTGGGTTTGATCCGGATATGACGGACTGCACGGTCAATGCCAATGTGGTGGCCCTGCTGGCCAAGGCAAACCTGAGAAATGTTCCCGGCTATGCGGAAAGCTGTTCCATGATCCTCGAAGCCATTTCCTGGGCAAACAACGACGAGCAGCGTGCTGCATGCCTGTCGCCGTTCTATCCCGAGCCCGGCGAACTGACGCTGGCCGTCGAGGCCGCCGCGGCTTGCGGAGCTGTGGAATTGCGCCCGGCCCTTCAGGCCATGCATGCCGCGCCAATGTGGCGCAGACTGAGAGAACGAACCTGCACTGAAGTGCCCACGATCTGCGGCAGCCCTTATGGACTGATACGCTGGAAAAGCCCTGCAGTAGGCTGGGCAAGGCAGATTGGCGGCCTGGCGGCAGGCTGTCCACCGGCTTTACTTTCCAGTCTGAATGACGTTCGCCGCCATTCGCATGGTATTTTACATGTAAGAAATGCCTGCTAGCAGGTATAATTTGATTTGCGGAGTTTGACCGGGTGATGCAAATGTTTCCGGATCATCACCTGCATCTGAAACTGCATGTTCAAGCAGGCTGCTGCAGTGCTGAAACCCAGCGCGACCGGTTAGCAAAACTCTGGAACACGATACCGGTATTTCCCTATGCCACGCCAATAGTGCGTTTTATTCCTGAACCTGCACTCCGCGTTAGAACCAGGCAGAAATAATTCACCATGCCCTACCTACACTCTTTTTTCTGGCCCTCCCTGACAGGCAGGAATTTTTTGGTTGTGATCACGATAGCTGGCTTATCGCTTGTCAGTGGTTGCCGGAATGAAAATTCCCCGTCCGTTATTTTTACTGATAATTCCATAAAAACAAGCATTCCTGAATCCAGCCTGTTAATAATAAACCCGAAGAAACCTGACCAGAATGGAACTGAAAAGGTTGCGGAAATTCCGGATGACAATCGGCATGTCCCTGTAGAACCTGGCATTCCATACCAGAACCTGGCGCCTGCCTATCCATCCTATCCTGACGGACAGGAAACCGAATTCAAACTGGCACTCAACGTGCCTCCGTCAGGGCCGGGGCAGCTTCATAAGCCGGCAGATGCGGCGGAACGAAAGCAACGTAAGGCAGAGATCATGAACAAGGCACGTTTCTCCGGAAATGAAATGAGCCTCTGGATGCCTTTGCTGGAAAATCCGCACCCCGGCCCGGAAGAAACTTTTTACATCCTGTTTGCAACCAGCGGGGTATCTTTCGGCGGCGCGGAAGATATCGTGGAACAGTATACGTCCTACAACAGCTCTACAGTCAAAGCGGGCTTCCGCATACCCATCCTGTATCTGCGGACAACCAGAGGGCGCCTGCATGACTGGGAATTTGATCCTGACTTCGATCCTTCCATTCAATGCGGAAACAGACGTATCGCCGATGACTCGCTCAATGACGTGATCCGGTTTGCCACGGAAAAACGGCTACCGGTTTTATTCACACTGAACGGAGGAATATGGGCAGATGCAGCCTGCGACGTTCCGGACTGGGATATCAACGATCAGCTGGAAAAAAATCCATTGAACTGTCAGTGGAACGAACACGATCGGGTTATGCCCGATCATTATTCGAAAACTTTGCCAGGCTCGCTGGATTCACCAGAATTATCCCGTGGCCTGACCCTGAACGTTTATGCAGCAGAGGTGCGACGCTACAAAAAACGCAACCTGCAGGCCGCGGGGCGAGCGCTCCTGGATTTTTTCAGGGACAACCCGGATCTGTTTGTCGGGGTCAGCCTGGACCCGGATGTATATAACAATCCTTTTGTCGCAGACCGGCAGTGGTATGACTACAATCCCCATACGATCCGCCAGTTCCGGGAATGGCTAAGGAGTAGCGGCCCGTACGATGGAAAAACTGCTGATGGGACACCGGACTTAACCAATTACCGGAAAAAACGCCCGCTTTCCCTGATGGAAGTGAATCAACTCGCCGGGAAAAACTGGAAAAAATGGAACGAAGTCCAGCCGCCGCGAGTTTTCCCCAAATATCCCCGCCCATACTGGAAAGATCCATGGGTACGCGAATGGGAGCTGTTTCGCCGCCATCTGGTCGATTTGCATTATGATGAACTTTCGCAATGGCTGGCCGAAACAGGGATTCCAGTCAGCCGTATTTATTCTTCACAAGGTTTTTCTGGTCATTCGGATAAACTCATGCCCTTCGCAGTAAGACTGGACAGTCCGGTCAAGAATTTCGATAGCGGTGGCATGTCCATGGAAGGAGCCAAACCGGATCAGGGGCATTTGGGCGCGATATTGTACGGGCCAAGCGCGGTCAATGCAGTACGCATGGAAGGCAACAATTCACTGTTTGCCACATTCCGCCGTTTTGACGAAAACTGGGCAGTGACTGAATATAACACCAGCGATTTTCGTTCGCCTGCCGATCTGGCAATTCTTGCCAATGGATATCGCAGTTTCAGAGACTTGTTCAATTATGGCGCCCGTTTCGTTTCACCCATGGCATGGAACGGTTCAAACGGGATATACGCCGGGCAAAAGGGTTTCACGGCATATACTGCGATACGCAATACTCCGCTGGAGGATGCCATCCGTGATTTCATGGTCAGCCACGCAAATTTGCCTCGCCATGCGCGCTATTGGGGGTTTGGCATGCCAGCCCACAAGGATGCGGACGGATGGGAAGCACTGGAGGGTAGCCAGATACTCTGGGAAGGAGACACTGCCCTGCTGGTACCTGCATCCGGCAAGGCGATCCTGTCCGCACACCTGGAATCACAGATCGATCCCAGATATCACAACCAGCTGGTACTGGGATTGCAGCAGCCAGAAAAAATAATGGCCATTACCGTTGAGGTTGCGGATAGCGCCAATCAATCCTACGTCCGGCTAACAACCGTTGAAGACCCCTCGCTTGTGCATGACACACTGGGAATCCATCTGCCTCTCGCCTGGAACGGAAATATCCAGCCAGAAAAAATACGCATTACCATCCAGTTTCATGCCGGAGTAGAAAAAACCCGACTCCATTACATCAGCCTGCACCCGTCCAGCATCCAGCCAGACCGGAAACTCCAATAGTGGCCATTGTTCACACCCGGGCTGGGCAACCTCACTAAAACCTGGCCCTGCGGAGCAATCCGCCGGAGCCGGTAAAAGCAGCACGGGCATACTGACCGGACTAACGTTGCGGATACCGGGGATGCCCCCTCTCCTTCATACAGAGCTTCATGGCCCTGAATTCACCATATGTGCCTGCACCATCATTAATCATCATGGTTTCAATTGAATAACCCTGCTGCGCGCTGACGCTGGATTGTAATGCTTCCCTCCGGCACCGCTTTTCATCCTGGTCAAATTTTTCATGCGCCTTCGCCTGCTGTTCCGGCGTCAGCGTGGATCCGGAAGATGCCGGTTCATTCCATCCTGCACACCCGGCCAGAACTACCAGTCCCGCTACAATCAATCTTGTCAAAGCTATCCCCTAACTGGTGCCTGTCTATACAATACAGGTTCGGATCACTTCCTGGCAATAATTAACACCGCTCCGATGCCTCTATGCCCCCCAATAAACTGTCCAAATTAAGGCCATTGTCATCAAAGGCTTTGGTTATAATCTTGGCAAGACGACTATCTTTTTCAAATTTAACAATATCTGAACAAGCGTCTCTAAAATTATTTATGCCAGCTTCAAAATCTTGGATCAAAGAATTTGTTCGCATCAAATCAAAATGAACTTTAAAAAAAGATCTTAGTTGATTTTTATCAAGAATTTTTAGTTTTTCTATATATTGACACTTGGTCGATTGTGCCAAAGTCTTTTGTACTCTATTAGAAGAAATATCCCCAAATTCTATCTGGCGTATTGCTTCGTATAAGTCCAAGGGCGGAAATGCATCTTCGCGTAATTTCATTATTTTTTGACTTATTTTTGGAGGCAGATTATCTAAACCAGACACAGGAACTTCTTTCATTTTGAATGCAGGCGAACCAAGATGTTCTTCCCATTGGGAAATATAATCATCTGCCAAATCAATACCCCCTAAATCCATAATAGCTTCATATATTTGGTGATTAGATTTAAGAGTCATATCAGGAATGAATTCCATTAAGCTTTTTGCGGTTTCCAATAATTCGGAATCTGAGGTATGGGAGTCCCATTGTACTGAATTTAAAAAGTCATTCTTTTTGTTAATAGCAGCTTTATTTTTAGCTTCATCATTTTGAATTGCGAAAAAGTTTTTTAATTTATCCTCTTCAAGCAATCCTGTTTCGAGGTAATCTGCAAAAATTATTTCAAAATCTCCCGCATAGCTTAATTCTAGCCTGCTTAATAACATGCTCCATTTAATTCCATTCGGATTATTTGTTTCGGCTGAATTTGATGGCACCATTAAATTTCTTACCCGAGAATATGAACGTACATATTCAATTGTTGGAAGATTTTCAACTGCGCGAAATGATATGGCTGTCAATAAAACAATACTTGGAACCCAACACTGTGTTGGCAAATTTTGTACATCAAATTTATCTGCAATCTCTTTTACATGTGTAATAATTCTTTTTATTACTCGAATATTTTGAATCTCTAATATCTCAATTGCATCAATGACTGCTTTTTCTTGCACGAAATTGGCATGGCCCTTGGCTTTCTCAAAACATTCTTTTGATGTTGGATTTAACACAACCTCTGCATCAATTACTTTCTCATGTAACTCTTTCCATTTTCCAGGTTCATGTAACTTATCTGTATTTAAAAGGATTAAAAATTGATTTTGGTATGACTCTGAATATTCATTAAGAAATCCCATTAGTTCTCCGACCTTTAATGTCTTCCCACACCTCTCAATATCATCAATTACTATTAATTTATTCTTTACCAATGTGGGTAATAATATTAAAGACGCTTCTGCTAGCGATATCCCAGAAAATTTTATGGCAGCCGAATTCGCAATTTTTCCCAATTTTGATTTTGTTACAAAGGACTTTATTGTATTTCCCCAAACCTTACATTTAGCTATTAGATTTTTGGAGTCACGCGTATCATCAAAATATACATTTTTTAGAATTCTAGTTTTTACTTCTTCAATATTTTTTGCTCCAAATATGGAAATATAAGTTGCTGATTTGAATTTTTTATCTGCAGTTTTACGCAAGTCTTCCCATAAGTAGGTTTTCCCTATTCCCCACAAGCCCGTTAAAGCAATTACCTTTCTGTCTGTATCGCTAAGCAATATTTCTAATTTTTCTTTGACTCGTTCATATGTGTTCATGATGTTTACAATTTATTTTAATTTTATGCCCTTTGGGTTTTTAACATACTTCGTTGATTGTATGCAGGATAATTGTTACACAGGGGACGCTTTAGTCTTTCACCAATAAATCCAACCTGACAATTGGATCAGGCGAATTCTTGCCATGTACATCCTGCCGAAACCCATTCGGCTAAAAAACTTCAATCCTCCAAAGAGTTGCCTCGCCCTCTATGCCCCCTTCAAACCCGCCCCAACCCATCCCCCTGCTCGCGCAGAAAGGCATTCATGCTTTGCCCTCAAATTCTTTATTTGTTGTTCGATCAATGCCAACTTACCGTGTGGTTATGATATTTCAACATACCAACAATAAAACCCACATTTGTTGGTAGATTTCACGGTAACATTCAGGAACCCTAGGAAACAAAAACAGAAAATATCTTTATTAATTGGGCAGATACAGACCATTCAGGAACAATAAAAACACCTTTAACGTTTTTCGGTCTTCCACAACATCCATGAAGCAAGCATCAAAAACAGTGCGGGCATTGCTGTCGCAATCAGCACGGGCTGCCATTCATTGATCGCCCCCAGATTTGAGAACAGCTTGTCCACAAAGTGGAAGGTCAACCCCAGCAAGATTCCTGTAAAAATCTTCGCGCTAATGCCGCCTTCGCGCCTTTGCTGCGCAGCAAATGGCAAGGCCAGCAGCAGCATTACCAGTACGGTGGCTGGATATACCAGCTTGTTCCACAGCGCGATTTCGTAAGAAACCGTCTTCTGACGATTATCACGCAAATGCTGGATATACTGATACAGATTCACCACCGACATCTGATCCGGACCTGCCAGCAGGGCCCTCAAAATACCCAGATTGAGCGCCGAGCGCCATTCCATTCTGTCCTGATGATTGATGGCGGTTCCTTGCCTGGTAAAGATCGTCTGGGTCACACCTTCCAGTGTCCAATGGTTTTTCTCGACAAAAACAGCGCGTTTAGCGGAAATAATGGAACGCAGGTGGAATATTTCATCAAATTCATAAATACTGATATTCAGTAAGGTTGTGTCAGGGAGCACATTTTTTATATTGACAAAACTGCGCTCATCTTTAGCCCATACTCCAGAACGGAACTCCTTAAGTCTGATCTCTGCGTTCTGCGCCTTAAGCCGCAGCTCTTTCGCCATTTGCTCGCTTAGTGGCGCGATCAGCTCCCCACACAAAAAGCTCAACAGTACGAGAGGCAGACCTGTCTTAAGCAAGGCCACAATCATTTGCCGCAGAGAAACCCCGGAAGCCCGGTACACCGTCAGTTCAGAGTTCATGGCCATGTGCGTCAGGGCAATGATCGCCCCAATCAGGACAGCAACTGGAAACAACTCATACATTCTGCCGGGTACCGATAAAAGCACAAATAGCGCTGCGTAGCCCAGATGATATCCACTGCCCAGTATATTCAGTTCATGTATCAAATCAAAAAAAGCAAACAACATTAACAGGGCAGCAAACACCAAAGCTATGCTGAAGTAGATTTCGCGTCCCAGCGACCGGGTCAGCAGTTTCATCGCTTCACGATCCGTCTCAGGGAAAAAATGGTCATACGGCGATAAAACAGCAACACCAGCAGCATGAGCATCAATCCATGAATCCCCCAAAAACCAACCCCAGGGTCGATCTTGCCCTGCCCAACCAGAGAATTAACCACGCTAATCATATTGTTATAAATCATATAAATAAAAATCGCCACGATCAGGTTCAGAGAACGACCAGCACGGGGATTAACAAAGCTCAATGGTATCGCCAGCAAAGTTAAAATCAGTGCACTGACCGGCAAACTGAGCCGCCGCTCCAGTTCGGACAAATTCCCCAGGGTCAGATTGCTCAGCAAATACGTGGTTGCAAGAGAATTGAGCGGAGCCGGTCGTTTCTTTGCTTCCACAGCCTTGATGCGGATCGCGTAACGCTCAAACTCAACAATCCTGAAATCAAGCTGCCCGGGTACTCCCTCATAGCGCGTACCGTTCAGCAACACCAGAAACCGGTCTCCGTTTGCCGCAGTTTCCTGCAAACCCTCCTTGGCTACCATCGTACCCACTTTTTCATGCTGCAAGGTTTGCACAAAAATATTACCGACCCGGTTTTTTCCCAGATCCACGTTCTCAATAAAAAACACTCGGTCTGCATGCTTGGACTCACGAAAAATTCCCGGAGTCGCAGCGGACACATCATCACGGCTCTCCAGCCTGCGCTTTAATTCTTCTACCTTGGTAACCGCCCAGGGTGACAACACCAGGCTTAACAGTGCAATCAGCCCGATTACGGGTAGCGCATAACACAATACGGGACGTATCCAGCGCGTCAGACCAATACCGGAGCAGAACCACACCACCATTTCGTTGTCTCGGTAACTGCGCGTCAGCGTCAGCAATACAGACAGGAACAGGCTGATGGAGAGTACCGTTGGCAGATAATTCAATGCGCCAAAACCCAGGATTGCCCAGACACCGTCCACCGCAAATGCGCCACTGGCAGATTTTCCCAACAGACGAACCAGCTGGGTAAACGCAAGAATACTGAGCAGGACGAAAAAAATTAATATGCCCATGCTGGCAAACTCGAGCATGAGCGCGCGATGAAAAATGGAACTACGCAACAACCCAGGGCGGAACAACTTTGACTTTTTGCTTGGAACCTGCGGATAATCCGACATTGCGTGTGGAACAAAAATCTTTAAGGAGAGATGTGTGGAATTTAGCATAAAACCGGGCAGCCCGGAAAAACAGCGCAGCGGCTGCGTGGTTGTAAGCGTATTTGAAGGGGGCCAGCTGTCAGAAGCTGCACAGATTCTGAACAAAGCCTCGAATAGCGCACTCGGTAACATCATTGCACGAGGCGATATGACAGGCAGGAACGCAACTACACTTCTGCTGCATAATCTGCCCAACATTCCAGGCGAACGGGTATTACTGGTCGGACTGGGGAAACAGAATGAATTATCGGCACGCCAATATCTGGAAAGTATCGGTGCTGCAATGCGAGTTCTTTTTTCTACAGGCGCCAAGGATGCGGTCCTTTATCTGGCGGACCATCCTCCGGTAGGCCGAGACGGCGCCTGGTGCATTAGCCAGGCGGTGCTTGCCGCATTTCATGCGACATATCGCTTTGATCAGCTTAAGAGCAAAGCAGAAAAGAACAAACCAGCCTCATGCCACATTCGCTTTGGGATCATCACCGGCAAACCGAACAACCGACAGCTTCAGGCACTGGCCAATGCCACTGCAATCGGGCACGGCATGAAGCTAACAAAGGATCTGGGCAATTTGCCGGGAAATATATGCACCCCCAGCCATCTTGCAAAACAGGCACAGGCACTATCCAAGACGCACAAGACACTTAAGGTCTCCGTGCTGGAAGAAAAGGATATGCAGAAACTTGGAATGGGATCGTTATTGTCTGTTACGCAAGGCAGTGATGAACCACCGAAGCTGATCGTCCTGGAATATCGCGGTGCTGACAAGAAGCAAAAACCCGTTGCCCTGGTTGGCAAGGGCATCACATTCGACACGGGCGGCATCTCGTTAAAGCCAGGTGCGGAGATGGACGAGATGAAATATGATATGTGCGGGGCAGCGAGCGTGCTGGGTACGCTGCAGGCTATAGCTGAAATCGGTCTGAAAATGAATGTTGTAGGCATTATTCCATCCTGTGAAAATATGCCCAGCGGCTCCGCCACCAAACCCGGCGACATCGTTACCAGCATGTCCGGCCAGACGATCGAAATTCTGAATACCGATGCTGAGGGGCGTCTTATCCTGTGCGATGCTCTTACCTATGCTGCCAAATTCGAACCAGCTACCGTCATCGATATCGCCACTCTTACCGGGGCCTGCGTTATTGCACTGGGCCATGTTGCCAGCGGGCTATATAGTAATCAGGATACGCTGGCCCAGGAACTGCTGGCGGCAGGCGAACAGACCTGTGATCGTGCCTGGCATATGCCATTGTGGGAGGATTACCAGCCGCAACTGGATAGCAATTTTGCAGACATGCAAAACATCGGCGGACGGGCGGGCGGAAGTATCACGGCTGCCTGCTTTCTTGCACGTTTCACCCGAAGCTATCGGTGGGCACATCTGGATATAGCTGGCACAGCATGGAAATCCGGAAAAGAAAAGGGAGCAACCGGACGTCCAGTTCCGCTACTGGTGCAATTTTTGGTCAATTACGCCCATAAGAGCCATTCACCGGAGTGACCCACGTCAACACTTAAAAATTAATCCTTACCGGTAGCGGACGGTATGAAGCCTCCTATGGAGAAGGCTTCATGCAAGTCCGCACAACCCGGTGCCTGAAAATTCGACTTGCAGGCTATCATCCAGATCAAACCCATGCGTCCGCTAACATTATGACTCAGGTGGATTTTTACACCGGCGTGAATGACAAACTGCACACCGTCTGCAACCTTAGCCAAAAAGCCGTGCAAAACGGGCTGCGTGTACTTGTGCATACGCCACATGAATCGACCTTGGAAGCGCTGGACGAACTTCTATGGACCTATCCGGCCACTTCTTTCTTGCCACATTGCCGAAACAATACTGAAAATTCCTCCAGGATGCCCATTATACTCAGCCATCAGGATGAAATTTTTCCACACCATGAAGTATTGATCAGCCTGCATTCGACATGTTTACCGTTCTTCAGCCGCTTCAAACGAGTAATCGAAATAGTCAGCCAGGACACAGAGGATGCACGCCTGGGCCGGATTCGCTTTTGCTTTTACCGGGATCACGGCTATACCATACGTCATGTTGATCTGAGCAGAAGTTCAAAGAACTCCACATGACATCCATCCGCCGGTGAATTTACCTCCAACGAGCGACACCCCCCAAAAAATTTCTGTAATTTTTTCATAGGCAGCCATGAGCCATCCACCCGAACAGCCAGATCGTTCCAGCAGGATAAACGAATGCTCCAGCGAACCCGATGTAAATTCACCGGAAATACCAACCCTAACCGATGTCATCACCGAAGAATATTCCCCCCCCCTGCTCGGGCACGCAGAATTTCCCAATCTCTCTGAAGCGCAATGCCAGCAGCTGGCAGCACAGATCGCGCCAAAACTGGAGTCCCTGCTTCGTGCAAAACTATCCTCACATTTTGATGCACTATGGCAGAAAGCATGGGGCGACGTTAAAACGGACCTGCCTGAATTTATTCGGGCGCAGATTTCCTGCCAGCCCCCACCTTTTTCATCCGGTATAATCCCACCTGATATCAATACCCACGACAGAAACAATTCACGCACCGACAAAATGGAACTCGCAAAAAGTTTTGAACCGCAAAAAATCGAAACCCACTGGTATTCATTATGGGAAGAGGCAGGTTATTTCCAGGCAAAACTGGAAAACGAAAAAACCGCTTATGCCATCATGCTGCCTCCACCCAATGTAACCGGAACACTGCACATGGGGCATGCGTTCCAGGATACCCTGATGGATGCGCTGATCCGCTACCACCGCATGCGGGGTGACAATACACTATGGCAACCCGGGACCGATCACGCGGGAATCGCCACACAGATTGTGGTAGAGCGCCAGCTGGATTTCCAGAATATTAAACGCCAGGATATCGGACGCGAAAATTTCATCGAGCGGGTATGGAAATGGAAGGAGGAATCAGGTTCCACGATTACTCACCAGATGCGACGCCTCGGTGCTTCGTGTGACTGGTCACGCGAACGCTTTACCATGGACGAAGGATTGTCCGAAGCGGTCACCGAGGTATTTGTCAGGCTTTATGAGCAGGGCCTGATCTATCGTGGAAAACGATTGGTAAACTGGGATCCTGTGCTGGGCACGGCTGTTTCGGATCTGGAAGTTGTTTCCCAGGAAGAAGACGGTTTCATGTGGCATATCTCCTATCCCCTGGAAATTGGGGAAGGAACTTTAATCGTTGCCACCACTCGCCCTGAAACACTACTCGGGGATGTTGCAGTGGCCGTGCATCCTGAAGATGCACGCTACCGGCACTTGATCGGAAGACGACTGCAGCTGCCGCTGTGTAATCGCACCATTCCCATCATTGCTGACGAGTATGTTGACCCGGCTTTTGGCACCGGCTGCGTAAAAATCACCCCTGCGCACGATTTCAACGACTATCTCGTAGGACAGCGACACGGACTCACACCGGTCAATATATTTACACTGGATGCAAAAATTAATGAAAATGCGCCTGCCGCTTATCGGGGACAAGACCGGTTCGATGCACGCAAACAAATTCTTGCTGATTTGTCTGCGCAAAACCTGCTGGTCGAAAGCAGGCCGCACAAACTGATGGTGCCACGCGGAGACCGCAGCCATACGATCATTGAACCCATGCTCACCGACCAGTGGTTTGTAAGAATGGAAAGCCTGGCCCAGCGCGGCCTGCAAGCAGTTGCAGAGGGTGAAATCCAATTTGTGCCGGAGAACTGGTCCAATACATACAATCAATGGCTGACCAATATCCAGGACTGGTGCATCTCACGCCAGCTATGGTGGGGGCATCGTATCCCTGCATGGCATGACGAGCAGGGTAACCTGTTTGTCGCCCGTACCGAGGAAGAAGCGCGCAAGCAGGCCGGCAATAAAGAACTCCGCCAGGATGAAGACGTGCTTGATACATGGTTCTCCTCTGCATTATGGCCATTCTCCACGCTGGGCTGGCCGCACGACACCAAAGAACTGAGAACCTTTCTGCCGACCTCTGTTCTGGTAACCGGTTTTGACATCATCTTTTTCTGGGTGGCACGCATGGTAATGATGTCATTGCACTTCACCGGCAAGGTGCCATTTCGCCAGGTATATGTACATGGCCTGATCCGCGATGCCGAGGGTCACAAGATGAGCAAATCCAGGGGTAACGTCCTGGATCCGCTGGACCTCATCGACGGTATTTCGCTGGATGATCTGGTAGTCAAGCGTACCCAAAATCTGATGAACCCCAAACAGGCAGAGAATATAGAGAAACAGACACGCAAACATTTCCCGAATGGAATCCCTGCCTTCGGGACGGACGCAATACGCTTCACATTCGCAAGCCTGGCTTCGCACGGACGCGACATCAAATTTGATCTGCAGCGTTGCGAAGGATATCGCAACTTCTGCAATAAACTGTGGAATGCCACGCGTTTCGTATTAATGAATTCTAAAGAGCAGGACATCGGACTGGATCAATCCCTGCCGGTCAAGCTTAATGTTGCGGACAGGTGGATGATAAGCCGCCTGCAGCAGGCAGAATCAGAGATGGCAGATCATTTTGACCATTATCGCTTCGACATGGCGGCGCGCACACTGTATGAACTGGTATGGGACACCTACTGTGACTGGTACGTGGAAATGGCAAAGGTGCAGCTCAGCCCAGATTACTGCACCGTTTCTCCAGAACATTCAGGAACGCATGAGGTGCAACGCGCCACACGATACACCCTGGTGCGCGTACTGGAAACCATACTTCGTCTGGCACACCCTATCATTCCGTTCATTACCGAAGAGTTGTGGCAGAAAATTGCGCCACTGGCAGGAAAGCAGGGCGACAGCATCATGCTGCAGCCTTATTCACAAGCAGTACAGGAACAGATTGACACGGTTGCATTGCAGCAAATCGGCCTGCTTCAGGAAATGGTTACAGCCTGCCGGAAACTGCGCAGTGAGATGAACCTGTCTCCTGCACAGAGAATACCGCTCATCGCAAGTGGTGACGTAGATATCCTCCGAAATTTCTCACCCTATCTACAGACGCTCGGAAAATTAAGCAACGTTAGTCTGCTGGACGACCTACCGGACACAGATGCTCCTGTTGCAGTTGTCGGTAACTTTAAACTGATGCTCGAAATCGAAATTGACGTGGATGCCGAGCGTGATCGTCTGCGCAAGGAGATTGACCGCCTGAATGATGAAATCCACAAGGCGAAAGGCAAACTGGAGAATGAAAATTTTGTTTTACGCGCTCCACCACATGTGGTGGAACAGGAACGCAAACGCATGGACAGTTTCACCATTACCCTGACCCAGTTGCAGACGCAACTCGACAAGCTTGGTTAAGTCTGTCTGCGGCGCAGGTAAAATATGAATTCTTCCCCCTGACTCGAAGCGGACAGTAAAACATTACCAGTCTGTTTGCAAAAATCTGCAAAGTCGTCAGGTGACTTGCTGTCCGTTGCAACGACTTTCAGCACCTGCCCACCCTCCATTTGCGCTAGCATCTTTTTGGTGCGCAGAATGGGCAAGGGACAACTCAGTTTACGTGCGTCCAGTTCGACATCAAATTCCATGGTGTTCATATTCACTATATCTGCATGCACAATCGTTAATTTTGTATCCTGCCATCATACCAAACCGCGGAAGGAGCTTCGGCATACACGCTGCTTGCCACAAAGGTAAAACCATTCTTTCCGCACTTTGGTATTCATAGGACCAACCAAATTTTTTAAATACAAATTATTTTATAATATTTAAGTATTCAATACGAACATAAAACTACTTTGCATCCGCGGATTAGTTAGCATTACTTCCTTTTCATAGCCCGGTAATACTGTTCAGGCAAATAGAATACAAGCCACATGCTAATGATTACCTCCTGAACAGCAGATTTTGGAACCACCGGAACCAGCAGGTATCCAATTCATCATGAAAAAATGGCTTTACACGTTGATGTTTGCATGGTCACTGTCATGTCAGGCAGAAGGGCTACCCGATCTGGGAGATACCTCCCAGGAGGTGATGTCGCCCCAGCAGGAAAGAAAAATTGGTGAACAGAGCATGTTTGAAATACGCTCGGATAAAGACTACCTGGATGATGCCGAAGTTAACGACTACCTGAACCAGATTGGATACCAGCTTGTTTCTCATAGTAATGAGCCCGGGCAGGAGTTTGAATTTTTTACCATCAACGACAACTCGATCAACGCTTTCGCGCTGCCGGGAGGGTTTATCGGAGTAAACACCGGTCTGATACTCATGGCACAAAGCGAATCTGAGCTTGCCTCGGTACTAGGCCACGAAATTGCCCACGTAACCCAGCATCACATTGCAAGAATGGTGGCCGGTCAAAAGGTGGATACATTGACCGCCATGGCGGCTCTTGCCGTGGCGATTCTGGCTGCACGCAGCAATCCTCAAGCGTCTCAGGCTGCCATGATAGGAATGCAGGCCGGCGCTATCCAGAGGCAATTGAACTTTACCCGCATTCATGAAAGGGAAGCCGACCGCATCGGCCTTGACACGCTTCAAAAGGCCGGCTTTGACCCACACGCCATGCCGATCTTCTTCGAACGCCTGCAGAAATCCACGCGCCTGCTGGATAACAACATTCCTTCCTATCTGCGCACCCACCCAGTCACCAGCGAACGGATCGCCGATGTCGCAAACCGGGTACAGCCCATCCCTTACCGGCTGGTTCCGGACAGTATGAATTTTCAGCTGGTACGCTCCAAACTACGGGCCATGCAGAATCAACCGCAGGAAGCCATTCGTTTCTTCCGGAATGCAATCGGCGAACAAAAACATGGTAACCAGACAGCCCAGCGATATGGTCTTGTACTGGCTTTACTGCGGACCGGTCAAGTAGAAAATGCCTCTCAGGAATTTATTCCGCTGCAGGAACTCACTTCACAAAATCCCATGATTGCGACACTCGGAGGGAAAATCAGACGGATGGCAAAAGAAATGACCGGGGGAATTGAATATTACCAGAATGCTACGCAAAATTTCCCACAGCACCGGGCGCTCTATTATGATTACATTGATTTACTGGTGGAATCGAACCGGTTGAATGATGCGATCAGAATTCTCAATGACCAGGTCATCAGTTACCCTAATGATGTACGGCTATATGAACGTAGCGCACGCATCTACGCCTCTTTGGGGAAAAGACAGGAACAGCATCACGCATTGGCCCATGTCTACATTCTGCGCGGTAATGTGCATGGTGCAATCGAACAGCTGGAATTAGCCAAGGAAGCTGGTAATGATTTCCGCGAACTGTCGATCATTGAAAAAGAATTAAAGGAATTTAAAGAAATTGCTTCAGCTAAAGCTAAAAAGCCTTATTAAATTTGAATGCTTGCATACTTCCAGAAGCAGAAATCAAGCCATGACCTGTAGAAACACAAACTTTTTGAAAGTCGCACCGGTAGGCTATTAACAGAATACCCGCATAAGAAATCACGGGCAACCAAAATGCTTCTGGGCAATTGCATCCAACCCCGGCGGAGTCGCAAGACATGCCCAGGTGACGCTCTTGGTTTTGTCATTACCGGACCCTGTTATCGTGATTGATTTTCCATCGATGGTATCGGCTCTGACCTCACGCATTTTAAAGGTGATCGTTACCGAGCTTCCAGCCCTGCCGTCCACAGCAAATGCCGTTGGTTCCACTTCATCCGGCATTGACACTCCTTCGGGCAAATTTGTTGCTTTCCAGTACACACCTGCAAAGGTTCCGTTTTTCTGGTAATACTGTGACAGATTCAATTTAACCGGATCAAGCGCAGACCGGACTTGCGACAGTTTGGTCTTAACTTCATTGTCCTGAAAAGCAGGTATTGCCACAGCAGCCAGAATTCCGATAATCGCCAGTACGATCATCAATTCAATCAGGGTAATCCCTTTTTGAATTTGTTGCATTATCACAACTCCTTTATGAGTGCACCATTTGGCACATTCCCTCGACCTTGCCCATTGATCGAAATAGTCTGAAATCCAGGCATGAATAAGGTATATGACTGCCTGAAGCCTGCGTTACCTATGCTCTTTTCCTTCTGAAGCAAATTCCCTATTTTTGGCTAGCAGCAAAAGCCTTAACGGTAACATCCGCCCCTTTCCTGGTGTCTGCAAGGAATGCCTGGAACATTTCTTCACCCGTAATCTGGCGCAGTTCATGCATGTAGCGTACATGCTTGGTGTCGTCTACAGCAGCAACTTCTTTGACCGCATCCACGCGCAGCAGGATATAACCGTTCTGTTCATTTTCCACCCCTGCATACGCGGGAAGCTTAGATGCATCCATCTGGAAAGCGAGGCGAGCCAGACTATTTTGTAACTCGGCATGCTGTACACGCGTGATTGAGGCCGGTGCTGTCCATTTCACATCCACTTTCTCCCCCCGCTGCAACTGGGCCAGCACTTTCTGCCCCTCTTTGATCGCCAGCTCCAGGCCTTGCTTTCTCAACAGCTTCTGACGGATGCCTTCGCTGACCTCCTTAAGCGGTTTTGTACTGGCAGGTTTGTATTCCAGCAAACGTGCCGCAAACAGGGTATCCGGTGCAATCTCCACAGCTGCGCTATTACGCTTCTTCTTCAACACATCTTCAGAAAACACAGCCTGCATGGCCTTGCTGGTCCAGGGCATGGGTCCACTCTGCTTTTTACTCAGCCACTCACTTTGCTGCAAAGGCACTTTTACCAGTTCTGCTGCAGGTTTGAGCGTATCGCTTTGCTCATATACGATATTGCTAAACTTTTCTGCCAATCCGGCAAACAGTTCGCTTGACTTCTGCATTTTAAGCTTTTGGGTAATATCCGCCTTTACTTCGTCCACGGACTTAAGCTTTGCGGAAGTCACCCCAAGCAGCTTGATAATGTGATATCCAAAATCCGTTTGCACTAATCCGCTAATTTCACCTGCTTTCAATTTGTATACCGCGTCTTCAAATGGCTTGACCATCATCCCGGGGCCAAATTCCCCCAAATCCCCGCCGTTTGCAGCGGAACCTGGATCCTGTGAGTATTGCTTAGCGAGATCAGGAAATTTGCCGGGGGAAGACTGAACCTGCTTCAATATTTGCTCCGCCTTAGTCTTGGCAGCCAGCTTATCTGCATCGGATGCCTTTGCATTGATTGAAATCAGGATATGCGCAGCCCGACGTTGCTCCGGGGTACCAAATTCGCTCTGATGCTCATCATAATATTTCTTGATTTCAGCCTCATCCACCACGACTTGCGGCTGCAAGCTTCCAGCTGAAAATGTGAGATACTCCACACGCACCTGCTCATCCGTTTCAAACTCCTTCAGATTCGCATCGTAATAACTCTTCACCGATGCATCATCTACTTTCGCCTGAGCCAGATATGGTTCGACAGGAATTCTTGCCACTGCAACGACACGCTGCTGTTCATTCAGGCGGATCAAATTATCCGCAGTTGTGCGGGATGCATACCCATTCTGCATATACCCACCAATCATCTGGCGCATATATAGTTCCCGCGCAACCCTGTCTTCAAATACCTGGGGAGTCATATTTTCACGACGCAACACGGCTTCGTACTGCTCCTTATCAAATTTTCCATTTTTATGGAATGCATCAATGCCTGCAATGCTCTCTGCTAGCAATTTCTCACTGACCGTCAACCCGATCGAACGCGCTTCCTTCATTAACAGATGCTGACTGATCAGACTCTCCAGAACCGAACGCTTGATTTCTGGATTTTCAAACATGGCCGGATCGAAGCTGCTTCCCATCACCTGGCGCATTCTTTCCTGCTGCTGTGCCATAGCCTGGTCGAACTCAACCTGATATATCTTATCTCCATTCACCGTAGCTAACGCTTCGCTATCCGATGACTTGTTGTAATTATCCACACCCCAAAATGTAAACGTGAGAACAATCAGCAACAATACAATTTGCACAAACCGTTTATTATTCTGTACAAAATCAAACATTTACGATCGCCCGGTTAATTGGTTTTATTGCAGAAAAAATAAAAAAAGGCGAACTTTCGTTCGCCTTGTAATGGCGGAGTGGACGGGACTCGAACCCGCGACCCCCGGCGTGACAGGCCGGTATTCTAACCAACTGAACTACCACTCCAATACTCAAACTGGTGGGTGCTGAGGGGTTCGAACCCCCGACATTCGCCTTGTAAGGGCGACGCTCTACCAGCTGAGCTAAGCACCCAATTTTAAAATTATAATACATTTCCAAAATATTTACCAGCACAGAATTCAGCTTTCTACCTCGCGTCCAGTTTGACATGCAGCCGACTGCATCCATTATCTATGCTGTACACAAACAATCCAGCCTTAAAGTTTCCGCCAGCAAA
This sequence comes from Candidatus Nitrotoga fabula, assembly GCF_905221025.1. Lineage (GTDB taxonomy): Bacteria > Pseudomonadota > Gammaproteobacteria > Burkholderiales > Gallionellaceae > Nitrotoga > Nitrotoga fabula. The sequence continues at coordinate 42,868 of NZ_CAJNBL010000034.1, read as the reverse complement.
CTAAAGCTATCTACCGTCCATTCCGGCTAACATCCACAGACGAACCAAAATTAGACCGGGAATAGCATGCACAAGATTTTCTATTTCACCCTGTAACTTCAGGGCATCTCTTGCACCCATCCCGGTTCATTGCGCTTTATTACCGGTTAATGCTTAATAACCGTTGCACGATTTTCTTCTGCCACCATGATCGGCTTTGTAACTGGCTCTGTCTCAGGCAATGATTCAGGCTTGCGCTCCAGCGCCATTTCCAGCACCTGCTCTATCCATTTAACCGGATGAATATCCAGCTTGTTCTTGACATTATCCGGAATATCCACCAAATCTTTGGTATTATCCTGCGGAATAAGCACAACTTTTATGCCACCACGTTGTGCCGCCAGCAACTTTTCTTTTAAACCACCAATCGGCAAAACCTCGCCACGCAAAGTAATTTCACCTGTCATTGCAACATCTGCACGTACCGGGATGCCGGTTAACGCAGACACCATAGAGGTGCAGATTCCAATACCCGCACTTGGCCCATCTTTTGGAGTCGCTCCTTCTGGCAAATGGATATGCAAATCTGTCTTCTGATAGAAGTCGTCCTCAATCCCCAGATTACGGGCACGGCTACGCACTACACTCAAGGCGGCCTGAATGGATTCCTTCATGACATCGCCCAGTTTCCCTGTTGGAGTAATGTTTCCTTTTCCGGGCAAAACTGCAGTCTCAATTGTCAACAATTCTCCGCCAACCTCTGTCCACGCCAAGCCTGTCACCTGTCCGACCTGGTTGTTTTTATCCGCGATTCCATAGCTATAGCGCCGCACCCCAAGATATTTATCCAAATTGCGTGAATTTACCGTAACCTTGGTATCGCGCCCTTTGACCAGCAAGGCTTTCACTACCTTACGGCATATCTTGGAAAGCTCGCGCTCCAGACTGCGCACTCCGGCTTCACGCGTGTAGTAACGCAGGATATCCCGAATCGCGCTTTCGGAAATACTGATTTCCTCATTTTTTAGTCCGTTATTTTTAATGGACTTCGGAATCAAGTAATGCGTTGCAATATTTACCTTTTCATCTTCCGTATAGCTTGATACGTGAATAATTTCCATACGGTCCAGAAGAGGAGCCGGAATATTCATGGTATTTGCAGTTGCAACGAACATGACATCAGACAAGTCATATTCGACCTCAACGTAATGATCCACAAATGTGTGATTCTGCTCCGGATCGAGAACCTCAAGCAAAGCTGAAGATGGATCACCGCGAAAATCCATACCCATCTTATCCACTTCATCCAGCAGGAACAGCGGGTTTTTCACGCCGACCTTCGACATGTTCTGCAAAATTTTCCCAGGCATGGACCCTATATAGGTGCGCCGATGACCGCGAATTTCCGATTCATCGCGCACTCCACCCAGTGCCATACGTACAAATTTGCGTCCCGTAGCACGCGCAATAGACTGTCCAAGCGAAGTCTTGCCTACACCAGGAGGACCGACCAGGCATAAAATAGGCGCTTTCATTTTGTCAACACGTTGCTGCACCGCAAGGTATTCTACGATGCGTTCCTTAACTTTTTCCAACCCATAATGATCGGCTTCCAATACATCCTCAGCAGCCTTCAGATTCGTATTGATCTTAGTTTTCTTTTTCCATGGCAAACCAGTCAGAACATCCATATAGTTCCGCACAACCGTTGCTTCGGCGGACATGGGCGACATCAGGCGCAATTTTTTCAATTCGGCTTCTGCCTTGGCACGGGCTTCCTTCGGCAAATGGGCTGCCTTGATTTTCTTTGCCAACTCCTCAAAATCTGCGCCATCCTCCCCTTCACCCAACTCTTTCTGTATTGCCTTCACCTGCTCGTTCAGATAGTACTCACGCTGGCTCTTTTCCATCTGCCTTTTTACGCGTCCGCGAATTCGCTTTTCCACTTGCAGAATATCCAGCTCTGATTCCAGAAGACCCAACAGGTGCTCCAGGCGCTTCCGCACATCGAAAATCTCCAGAATCGCCTGCTTCTGCTCCAGTTTAAGCGGTAGATGGGCAGCAATTGTATCGGCAAGACGTCCGGAATCGTCCAGGCCAGCCAAGGACGTTAACGTTTCTGGCGGGATTCTTTTATTAATCTTGACATATTGATCGAACTGATCAATTAACGCACGGCGCATTGCCTCTGCTTCATTCCCCAGATTTTGATCAACAGGAACTGGATCAATATCTGCATCAAAGTGGCTTTTCTCGTCCAGAACTTGCAATATTTTTGCGCGCTGCGTGCCCTCAACAAGTACTTTCACAGTACCATCAGGCAATTTGAGCATTTGCAAAATATTGGCAATACTACCTACGCGATACAGGTCTTCAGCTACGGGCTCATCTTTGGCAGCAGCTTTTTGTGCCACTAAGACAATGCTTTTGCCTGACTCCATGGCAGACTCTAACGCCTTAATCGACTTTGCACGCCCGACGAATAGTGGAATTACCATGTGAGGAAAAACCACCACGTCCCTCAAGGGGAGCAATGGAAAAAAACTGGAAACGGGTATATTGGTATCTTGCTCTGACATGGCAGGAACTCCTATTTGGATTAACTTGGCTGTTAGATGGGGGCGAAGTGAAATAATTCAAGTAAAAATACGAATTACAACACTCCGGCTAAATTCAGGAAGCCAGGAATTGCCTAAGCTGCCCTGGATGCATCTGCGTAAACCACGATCGGTTTGATTTCCCCATCCGTACTATTTGCTTCCAACACCACTTTGCTGACATTTTCCATCGAAGGCAAGTCATACATAATATCCAACAGGGCATGCTCCAAAATAGAGCGCAAACCACGCGCCCCAGTCTTACGTTCCAGCGCTTTTTTTGCAATTGCCTGCAACACTCCTTCCTGAAATTCTATCTCTACGCCTTCCATGGCAAAAAGCTTATGATATTGTTTGGTCAGAGCATTTTTAGGCTCGGTTAAAATCTGGATCAGCGCAGCCTCGTCCAGTTCTTCCAGAGATGCAACCACTGGCAAACGCCCGACAAATTCCGGAATCAGTCCGAACTTGATCAAGTCCTCCGGCTCTACATTACGCAGAACGGATCCTGCATTTTTTGCGCCGGCGGAATCAGGCAAGCTTGCACCAAAACCTATTCCTGCTTTTTGTGTTCTGTTTAGTATGACCTTTTCCATGCCATCAAACGCGCCGCCACATATAAACAGAATATTGGTGGTATCGACATGCAAAAATTCGGTATTCGGATGTTTGCGGCCGCCCTGCGGAGGAACGGAAGCTTTGGTCCCCTCGATCAGCTTGAGCAATGCCTGCTGCACTCCTTCTCCGGAAACATCACGAGTAATGGAAGGGTTGTCCGATTTGCGCGAAATCTTATCAATTTCATCGATATAGATAATTCCACGCTGGGCACGCTCCACATCGTAATCGCAAACCTGTAATAACTTCTGAATGATATTTTCGACATCCTCCCCAACATAACCAGCTTCAGTCAGGGTAGTCGCATCAGCCATTACAAAAGGTACATTAAGCAACCGCGCCAGAGTTTGTGCCAGCAGGGTTTTTCCGGAACCGGTCGGGCCAATTAGCAAAATATTGCTTTTAGACAGCTCCACGCCGTCATTAATGTTGCTTTTCAAACGCTTGTAATGATTATAAACAGCGACCGATAAAATCTTCTTGGCAGGTTCTTGACCGATCACATACTCATCAAGCCGCGCACGAATCTCATGCGGCACCGGAAGCTTGTCCGTATCCGGCTTCCCGGACACTGAATGATTGTTTTCCTCGCGGATGATATCGTTACACAGCTCAACACATTCGTCGCATACAAACACAGAAGGCCCTGCAATCAGCTTGCGAACCTCATGCTGGCTTTTTCCGCAAAACGAACAGTACAATAATTTGTCGCCCGTGCTTTTATCCAGCGCCATTCCTACCCCCTGTTTTATCTATTGCCTGTATTCATTTCATTCAATCAGGCCGATAACTGTGTTCAAACCCGCTTGTCCAAAACCTGATCCACCAGACCATATTCAACCGCTTCAGTCGCAGTCAGGAATTTATCGCGTTCACTGTCGCGTGCGATTTCCTCAATATTCCGACCAGTATGCTGTGCCATCAAAGCATAGAGCCGTTCCCGCAGGCTTAGAATATATCTGGCATGAATTTCAATGTCAGATGCCTGCCCTTGAAACCCACCCAAAGGCTGGTGAATCATCACCGAAGAGTTTGGCAGGACAAACCGCTTTCCCTTTGCACCGGCCTGCAACAAAAAAGCCCCCATGGACGCTGCCATACCGATACATAAAGTGGACACTTCAGGTTTGATAAACTGCATGGTGTCATAAATAGCCATTCCTGCAGAAATGGAACCACCCGGCGAGTTGATATAAAGATGAATATCCTTATCTGGATTTTCAGACTCCAGAAATAATAACTGGGCCACCACAAGATTTGCGGTCATATCGTTGACGTTACCCACCAGAAATATTACGCGCTCCTTGAGCAATCTGGAATAGATGTCAAACGCACGCTCTCCGCGCCCGCTGGTTTCAATCACCATCGGTATCATGCCGATGCTTTGGGGATCGTAACCGTTTTGTGGCTTTTCACAAGTCATCACGCAGGATTCCCCATCAACTCATTAAATTCCACCACCTTCTCCGTCACCTTGGCAGTATCCATTACCCAGGTTACTACATTATCTTCCAGAACCAGATTTTCTGCTTCTTGCAACCGGGTAGGATCATTGTAGTGCCACTGGACCACCTCTTCAGGATTGTCATAACTTTGCGCATACTCTTCAACGAGAGATTTAACCTGTTCAGGCTTGGCATGTAACCCATGCTTCTCCACCAGATCCGTAATGATCAGGCTTAGCTTGACCCGCCTTTCTGCACGCTCGTTGAACATTTCAAGTGGCAAAGTATCCTGGCCTTTCGGCAGCGCCATATTACGTTTTTTCATATCGTTCATGGTTTGCTGCATCAGGCTCTTGGCTTCAGCCTCAACCAGTGATTTGGGCAACTCCATTTCAGTAACGCGCAACAAAGCAGACATCGCACTGTCTTTGTTGCGCAACATCAGGCGACGCCTTATTTCCCGATCAAGATTTTCCCGGACTTCCACCCTCAGCCGATCCAAATTCCCGTCTTCCACACCCAACAATCTGGCAAATTTTTCATCTAACTCAGGCAAACGAGCCTCTTCTACCTTTTTCAGGGTAAGAGTGAACGTCGCCGGTCTGCCAGCCACTTGCTTGGCGTGATAGTCGACCGGGAAATTCATGTCAAAGGATTTTTCTTCCCCTGCCTTCATGCCGATGATGGCATTCTCAAAGTCCGGCAGCAATTGCCCGACACCCAGCAATACCGGCAAATCCCTGGCTTCGCCCCCTTCAAATATTCTTCCATCCATCAGACCACTAAAATCAATAATCACTCTATCTTCATTTTGCGCTGCACGATCCACTGGTTCGTACGTAGCATGCTGCTTACGGAGAGTGGTCAGCGTTGTATCCACATCGGCATCGTTTAATGTATAAACTGCCTTTTCCACATTTTCAGAAGCGATATCACCCAGAACGACTTCGGGATAAACCTCAAAGATCGCGCTATATTCAATCCACAATGCATCCGGTTCAATCTCTTTTACCTCGAATTCCGGATACCCCACAATTTTTAAATTACCTTCCTGCGCCTCTTTGGCAAAGGATTGCCTCAAGGCATCCTGAATCACTTCCTGCTGCACTCTAGGACCGTGTTTTTTTTCCAAAATCTTGAACGGAACTTTTCCCGGCCTGAACCCAGGCACCTCTGCGGTACGTGCAATTTTCTTCAGGCGTGCTTCCATCTCACTGCTAACCAGTTGCACAGGGATGGCTGCCTTCAGACGGCGCTCCAACCCGCTCACGATTTCTATACTCGACATGCTAACTTTCCTTAGGTTAATAAGTGAATTTTTAGTTGGTGCGAAAGGAGAGACTCGAACTCTCACGCCTTGCGGCGCTGGAACCTAAATCCAGTGCGTCTACCAATTCCGCCACTTTCGCCGGTTCAGATCAATTAATAATTGTAGCATAGGAAAGAATGCAGGAATAAACGGAAATTACAGCTATTTTGGCTGCACTGTCTGTACCCCGTTCCCCCAAACGATTCTTCAAGAATATTCCCGTTTCCAGCTCACATTAATATAACCCACAAGCATCAAACGATTTAATAAATACACCTCCACCAATCCGGTTCAGAACATGCAATACCGCTACAAGGTGCGGCGGTCTCATTCCGCATCTCAATTTCATTTCTCCAGGGTCTGATCCGGCATACAACCCGACTGGACCGATGCTGACCGAACATATTTGGGTGCGCCAACGCTTTTATAACTTGCCCTATCCATAAATATATTGCATAAAAATGAACATTGCCAATGCACTGACTAACCATTCACATGGCGTGGACCATCCACGTCATATATGAATTGTACGACTGTCAACCGCCAGTGCGGCTTCATGCATCACCTCCGCAAGTGAAGGATGCGCATATACCATGCGCGCCAAATCTTCACTGCTCGCAGCAAACGCCATCGCTTGCACACCAAGCTGGATCAGCTCGGATGCCATCGGGCCTATTATGTGCACTCCAAGAATACGATCCGTTTCCGCATCGGCAACGATTTTTACAAATCCTCCCGTATCCCCCATGGCTCGAGCACGCCCATTCGCCAGAAAAGGAAATTTCCCAGTCTTATAGGCTATACCATCTGTCCTGACCTGCTGTTCAGTTTTGCCTACCCAGGCGATTTCAGGGGCAGTGTATATCACATTCGGCACAAAACTCAGGTCGCCACATCCCACCTGACCGGCGATCAATTCCGCCACCATCACCCCTTCTTCCGATGCCTTATGCGCCAGCATCGGGCCACGAACCACATCGCCTACGGCAAACATACATGGCAAATTAGTTCGGCAATATTCATCCACCTCAATACGGCCAGCACTATCGAGTTTAAGCCCGACTGAATCAGCACCCAGACCCTGCGTATTGGGAATTCGCCCGATTGCTACAATCAATTTTTCAGTATTCAGTTCCTGATCTTCGCCCTGGCTGTTCCGCCAGCTGATGGTTACTTCCTCAGGGGTCTGCGTAACTGTACCGATCTGTGCCCCGAAATGAATGGACAATTTTTGTTTAGTAAACACCCGCAATGCTTCTTTGGCAACCTGCTCATCTGCTGCAGACAAAAACAACGGAGAACTTTCCAGAACCGTCACTTCAGACCCAAGTCTCCTCCACACACTGCCAAGCTCCAACCCGATCACTCCCGCACCAACAATAACCAGCCGCCTGGGCACATCGCTAAAATTCAGCGCGCCTACATTATCCACGACCTGCACACCATCAGTTTGGACCTGCTGGAGGTTACGTGACTTCGAACCAGTGGCAATGATTACATTTTTGGAACAGATTTCCTCACTACCCGAAATACCAATACGCCAAAGATCACCATCCCGACCTAGCAAGCTGGCGGAACCATGAATGGATACGACCTTGTTTTTCTTGAATAGCTGAGCAATACCCATGGTAAAGTCAGAAACAATCTTGCCCTTGCGCAGCAGCATTTTCTGCACATCCATGCTCACATTTTCTGCACCGATGCCATGAGAACCAAAATCATGCTTGAGCCGCTCAAAATTCTCAGAAGACTCCAGCAATGCCTTGGATGGAATACAGCCAAAATTTAGACAGGTTCCACCGAGACTCGGCTTGCCATTCTCGCCTTTTAAATCATCAATACAAGCAGTATGCAGTCCAAGCTGGGAACAACGAATCGCCGCCACATATCCTCCTGGCCCGGCCCCAATTACCACAACATCGAATAAGTTTGACATCATTACCTATCACCCAGCCACTAAAAATATTTTCACCCGTTTACTCTTGGCTCTTTAAGGCCGCTCTGTTCTTCCCGTCTCACCAGGGTCACAAATGCGAGTACCGTAACAACCCCACGGCAATATAATTACTACAAGTCCAGTAACACCCGCCCAGGGAATTCCAATGCTTCTTTTATGGTCGCAAGAAATAATACCGCATCCCGTCCATCAATAATTCTATGGTCATAGGAAAGTGCGAGATAGTTCATCGGACGGATCACGACTTGACCATTTTCAGCCACCGGCCTGTCTTTTGTAGCATGGATACCAAGAATTGCGCTTTGTGGTGGATTAATGATGGGAGTGGATAGCATGGAGCCAAACACCCCGCCATTCGAAATGGAAAATGTTCCCCCAGTCAATTCTTCAAGGGTAATTCTGCCGTCCCTGGCTCGCGCACCGAAGTCAATAATTAGCCTTTCAATATCGGCCAACGACAATTTGTCCGCATCACGGATAACAGGCACCACCAGACCGCGCTCACTGCCAATTGCCACCCCAATATCATAATAACCGTGGTAAACAATATCTGTGCCATCCACAGACGCATTCACCACTGGAAATTTGTGCAACGCAAGCAATGCTGCCTTAATGAAAAATGACATGAAGCCAAGCTTGACACCATGTTTCTTTTCAAAATCGTCCTTATACCGATTACGCAATTCAACTACAGGCAACATATTTACTTCATTAAATGTTGTAAGAATTGCAGCATTCCTTTGCGACTGAAGGAGGCGCTCTGCAATGCGCTGGCGAATCCGGGTCATAGTCACGCGCTGTTCCTTCCGCCCACCCGCCGGGGGTTGCAGAACAGCACCCACCGGAGCTGCAGTTTTTTCCTGCACAGCAATAAGCACATCTTCCTTGGTAACCCGGCCACCGCGACCGCTTCCGCTGATTGCGCTGGTATCGATCTGATTTTCAGCAGCAATTTTCTTTGCTGCAGGCATTACGAAAGCCTGTTCATTGACCGCATGGTCTGATTCGATCGTACTTTTTTCAACAGGACTAGCTTCTGTATCAAGAAGTGCAATTACCTCATTACTGGTAACTTTTTCACCATTTTGTTTGAGAATTCTGGCCAGTACCCCCGCCTTGATCGCCGGCAACTCCAATACCACCTTATCGGTTTCAATATCGATCAGATTTTCCCCCTCAGCCACAGCTTCGCCCTCCTGCTTATACCAGGATACCAATGTGGCTTCCGGAACCGATTCCGAAAGCTGCGGCACTTTCACTTCGATCTGCATGATGTCTTGCTCCCGATTTATTGATCCAGATTACAACCAAATGCGGCATGAATCACTGCCTTCTGTTGCTCATTATGCACCGCAAGATATCCAGCCGCAGGTGATGCTGCGGAAGGCCGCGCCGCAGAGACAAGTCGCATGTTGTCACGCAGGTGACGCATCAGATAATGCTGGATGCGATGCCATGCCCCCTGATTTCTCGGCTCCTCCTGACACCAAAGCAATTCTGTAGCGTTGGGAAAACTGGCAATCTGGGCCTTGAAAGCATCATGCGGAAATGGATAAAGTTGCTCCAGCCGGATAATCGCTACCTCTTCCGAAGACAAAGCACCCGCCTCTACCGCTTCAAAACCTCTTTTGTTCCGGGCAGACATCAGTTCATGGTATATCTTTCCACTGCACACGATAATGCGGCGCACCCTTTCTGCACGCAACACTCCCTTTTCCCCAATCACTGGCTGAAATGAACCTTGAGCTAATTCATCCAAGGGTGAAAAAGCATCCCTGCTGCGTAACATGCTTTTAGGCGTAAATACGACAAGGGGTTTACGTATTGGACGCAACATCTGGCGACGCAACAAATGAAATATTTGGGCTGAAGTTGAGGGAACACACACTTGAATATTGTAGTCAGCACATAACTGCAAATACCGCTCCATACGACCGGAAGAATGCTCAGGTCCCTGCCCTTCATAGCCATGGGGCAGGAACATAACCAGCCCGCACATGCGCCCCCACTTGGCTTCTCCCGATGAAATAAATTGATCGATTACCACTTGGGCGCCATTTGCAAAGTCTCCAAACTGTGCTTCCCATATCACCAGAGTATTGGGCTCTGCGCTCGCATAACCATACTCAAACGCCAGCACGGCCTCTTCTGAAAGAATGGAATCAATTACGGTAAAATCAGCCTGATCAGGTGCGATATTTCGCAGGGGAACATGATACCCCTTGTCCCACTCTACGCGATTCTGATCATGCAAGACGGCATGGCGATGGAAAAAAGTACCGCGTGCACTGTCCTCCCCGGACAAGCGCACCGGGATCCCCTCCGCCACCAGGCTAGCATAAGCAAGGTTCTCTGCCATCCCCCAATCAAGTGGTTGCTCACCTTTGCCCATTGCGCGGCGATCTGCAATGATTTTTTCCACACGCGACTGCAGCTTGAACTTTTCCGGAACCTCTGTCAGCCGTTGGGAAAATTTCTTCAATTTTTCCAGCGGCACGGTTGTATCCACCGCAACATCCCAGCACACATCGCTTTTGTATTTAGACCAATTTACTGCATATTCTTTATTGAAGTTACTGATTATAAGTTGAACCGGATTAATGCCTTCATCCATCGCCCGACGGTAAGCAGCAATCATCGCCCCTGCGTCTTTTTCGTCTATCACATTCTGTTCTACAAGGCGCCTGGCATACAGTTCACGCGTTCCTGGATGCTTATTGATGTAACTGTACATGAAAGGCTGCGTGACCATCGGCTCATCCTGCTCGTTATGGCCAAGCTTGCGGAAGCACACCATATCAATCACCACATCCCTTTTAAAGGTCATGCGATAATCAAGCGCAATTTCAGCTACCAGCAACAACGCTTCTGGGTCGTCTCCATTCACATGAAAAACCGGCGCTTCGATCATCTTCGCCACATCAGAACAATACAAGGAAGAACGGGTATCACGGGTATCCGAAGTAGTAAATCCGATCTGATTGTTTATGATGATATGCACGGTTCCTCCCGTGCGATAGCCGCGCGTCTGTGACAAACTGAACGTTTCCATGATCACGCCCTGTCCGGCGAAAGCCGCATCACCGTGCAACAAAAGCGGCATGACCTCCCGTCCTTCCCTGTCACCGCGCCGGTCCTGACGGGCGCGCACCGAACCTTCTACCACCGGATTGACGATTTCAAGATGAGAAGGGTTAAACGCCAGCGCCAAATGCATCGCCCCACCCGGAGTGGAAATGTCCGACGAAAATCCTTGATGATATTTCACGTCACCGGAAGTCAGATTTTCACTGTGCTTGCCTTCAAATTCCGCGAATAAATCCCGGGGCAGTTTGCCTAGGGTATTCACAGCCACATTCAATCGTCCACGGTGTGCCATCCCGATAACCGTTTCGCGCACACCCTGTGCACCTGCGTGTTGCAAGACATGATCCAGCATCGGAATCAGCGATTCACCGCCTTCCAGGGAAAATCTTTTCTGTCCGACATATTTGGTATGCAGGTATCGCTCCAGGGTTTCGGCCGCCGTTAATCGCTCAAGAATACGCCGCTTTATATCAGCACTGTAGCTTGGCATGCTGCGAACATTTTCCAGGCGATTCTGAATCCAGCGTTTTTGTGCCACATCACTGATGAACATATATTCCACACCTATACTGCCGCAATAGGTCTGGCGTAACAACTGCAAAATTTCGCGCAATGTTAAGCGTGGTGGACCCGCCAGCGAACCGGTATTGAATGTTACATCCATATCTACTTCAGCAAGCCCATGAAAAACCGGATCCAGCTCAGGAGCTTCAGGCTTGGGATGCCGACCCAGCGGATCAAGGCTGGCTTGACGCACCCCAAGAAAACGATACGCATTGATCAGTTGCAATACTGCCACCTGCTTGCGGGCCAGATCCATCCCCTGATGTTCCCCATGCTCGCAAGAAGCAAAAGGCAATTCAGCAAACGCCCGGATTACCGGGCCATGCGCCATATCCCGTGGCTGCGCAAGCGACCCGCCCTGCAAGGTATCGAAATAAACACGCCATTGGTCAGAAACAGATCCTGGCGCAGCCAGATATGTCTCATACAGATTTTCAATATAAGCCATATTGGCACCATACAGCATCGAGTTGCCCAGCATGGCATGCATGTCTGCCGTCATAAGTGATGATCCATTTTTTACGATGCTGTCATGTCCTTCCATTCCGCCACCTGACTCAGGATATGCTCATGGCAAGCCGAACCCGGATGGATTGCGAAGCAATCAAATAAAGGGACGCACAACTATTCCGCAACGTCAGCTTCCCCAGTGCTTCGCACTAACGGGCGGAAATCGGCACAAAATCACGTTGCCTTGCCCCTTGGTACAACTGCCGTGGACGGCCGATCTTGCGTTCGCTGTCAGAAATCATTTCATTCCACTGTGACACCCAGCCTATGGTACGGGCCACAGCAAAAATTACTGTGAACATGTTGGGAGGAATCCCCAGAGCACGCAACACAATCCCGGAATAAAAATCCACATTGGGATACAGCTTTCTCTCTATAAAGTATTCGTCCTTTAGCGCAATCTGTTCCAACTCCAGGGCCATTAAGAACAACGGGTCATTTTCCAGCTTCAGCTCTTTGAGTACCTCATAACACGTAGCCCGCATCACTTCCGCGCGCGGATCCATGTTCTTGTAAACCCGGTGCCCAAAGCCCATCAGACGATATTTTTTTTCCTTCACACCCTTCATGAAATCCGCGACACGCGACACATCTCCAATCTCCTCCAGCATCTTAAGCACAGCTTCATTCGCGCCACCGTGCGCAGGCCCCCATAGCGCTGCAATGCCTGATGATACGCAGGCAAATGGATTGGCCCCGCTGGATCCTGCCAGCCGCACTGTCGAAGTCGATGCGTTTTGCTCATGGTCTGCGTGCAGAATCAAAATCCGTTCCATCGCCCGTACCAGCTTCTGGTTGGGTATATAAGTTTCAGCCGGGGTCGCAAACATCATATACATGAAATTTTCGACGAAATTGAACTCGTTCCTCGGGTACATGAACGGGAAACCGGTGAAATACTTATAAGTCATGGCAGCAATGGTCGGCACCTTAGCTAACAAACGCAATGCAGAAATTTCGCGATGTTCCGGATTGTTGATGTCAAGCGAATCATGATAAAAAGCTGAAAGCGCTCCCACCACTCCTACCATTACCGCCATTGGGTGCGCATCACGTCGGAAACCATTAAAAAAACGCGCAAGCTGATCGTGCACCATGGTGTGCTGCATCACCTTCTTATTAAAATCATGTTTTCGCTCCGCGTTTGGCAGCTCACCATGCAGCAGCAAATAGCACACCTCGAGAAAATCAGAATTTTCCGCAAGCTGTTCAATAGGATAGCCACGGTAATAAAGCAACCCTGCTTCCCCATCAATAAAAGTTATACTGGACGAACAGCTTGCAGTGGAGACGAAAGCCGGATCATAGGTAAACATATTAAGTTTTCCCAGCCCGCGAATGTCGATTACATCTGGCCCCAGTGTGCCAGAGAGTATTGGCAATTCAATACTCCTGCCATCCCCCAGAGTCAATGTTGCAACACGTTTTTCTTCCCTCATCATGCCTCCCAATTTATTTGCATCTTCGCTATCCCGAAAATTTTCGGCTGCCAAACATTAAACTGTCCGAAGCAACTCCAACACCGCACACTGTTCGCCCTTCTGCAGAGAAGGACCTGATCTGGCAATCCTATCCCAGAGCATCTGGTCGGGCATGTCCAGCAAAACATCAAATGCCGTTTTCTGAATGTCATCCAGATCTGCATAATGCAACTGCACAAATCTGCCCAGCACAATATCCAGTTCCAGCATCCCTCTTCGACACCGCCAGCTTAAACGCTCAAGCTCTTTCATACTGTGCGCTTCACCATCAGGGTTTTTATTTTTCCTATGGCAGCAGTAGGGTTCAGACCCTTTGGACAAACATCTACACAATTCATAATGCTGTGACACCGAAATAAACGGTATGGATCTTCCAGGTTATCCAGCCGCTCGCTCGTTGCCTGATCCCGGCTATCAACGATGAACCGGTAAGCCTGCAACAAACCGGCAGGCCCTACAAACTTATCCGGATTCCACCAGAAAGACGGACAAGCCGTAGTGCAGCAGGCACAGAGAATACATTCATAAAGACCATCCAGCTCCGCGCGCTGCAATGGTGATTGCAAGCGTTCCGTTTCTGGAGGAGGGTCATTATTCACCAGATAAGGCTTAATTGAATGATATTGTTTGAAGAATTGCGTCATATCCACGATCAAATCGCGGATCACGGGCAAGCCCGGCAGTGGGCGTAATTCAATCGGCTGCTTTAAAGTCGACAGCTTGGTAATGCAAGCCAACCCATTGCGACCATTAATATTCATGGCATCCGAGCCACAAACCCCTTCACGGCAGGATTTACGCAGACTCAGGCTATCATCCTGCTCCCGGATAAGAAGTAGCGCATCCAGCAGCATCATGTCGCCCGCTTCCATATCCAGCTCATAATTGCGCATATACGGCTGCTCATCGGTTTCAGGGTTATAGCGGTAAATTTTAAATTTCAAGATTCATCCCTCTGCCAGTCATTTCAGAACAGCTGTCTTACTCACATCCGTATCATAGTCAGTCGACCGGCGCTGACAGTGGTGCTGCCGGGATGTCCGCTGTCGCACTTCCTGATCCGTTTATCCGCAGTAACATTGCACAGCAAAATAATCCATAGGACTCATTGTCCAGGATAAGACCCGTGTTCCTTGATAGCCCAATCCCGGGAACAGTCTTGTTATTGCTGATTTCCATAATCCCATACCGGACTGACCATAAACCATGCCCCACCCGCACAACCTGCAAAAACCGCATCACCATTGCGGTCCGCAACTGACCCAGCCTATTCGCCGGATTTTATTTTACATTTTCGCTGTTCAGTATATCCGCGCCCTGAGCGGAAAGGATTCCACGGTCAGCGGTTTTAAACGGACAGGCTTGTAGTCCAGTTTTTTGCCATCACTGAAATACAGCGTATGTTTCAGCCAGTGGTCATCATCGCGTTCTGGAAAATCATCCCTTGCATGGCCACCACGGCTTTCTTTCCGTGCGGCGGCTGAATACATGGTCGCCTGGGCTACCTCAATCAGATTATCCAGTTCCAGTGCTTCAATGCATGCAATATTAAAAACTCTACTCTGATCATGAATCATGGTATTGCCAGCCCGTTCTGCCACTTTACGAATCTTCTGCATGCCTGCAGACAAAAGATCCGGGAAACGGAACACGCCACAATGTTTTTGCATCACGCTCCGCATTTCCGCGCCGACTTCCGCAACGCTCTCGCCATCTTTCTGTGATTTTAACCTTGCAAGACGGGCAAGCGGGAGCTCGGTAGCCCCTTTAGGCAAGGATTTGGGGTGCGGACTGCGCTGCAGGTCCTCAATAATCTGCCTCGCCACTTCACGCCCAAATACCAGCAAATCCAGCAATGAATTGCAACCCAGCCGGTTAGCGCCATGGACCGAAACACATGCGCACTCGCCTACCGCATAAAATCCTTGCACGATCTCTTCCGGCCCTGTCCTGTATGGCGCCACAACCTGGCCATGATAATTGGTTGGAATCCCGCCCATCATATAGTGCGCGGTGGGAACCACTGGTATAGGTTCCCGCGCAGGATCAACATGGGCAAATCTCATGGAAATATCGCGAATACCCGGCAAACGTTGGCGAATAACGGCATCGCCGATATGGTCTACCTTCAATAAAACATGGTCCCCATGTTTCCCGCATCCCCGTCCCTCCCTGATCTCGGTGGCAATGGCGCGGGAAACCACATCTCGACTGGCCAGATCTTTCGCATTGACAGCGTAGCGAGACATGAAACGCTCCCCTTCCTTATTGATCAGGTAGCCTCCCTCCCCACGCACCCCTTCGGAAATCAGAACTCCCGCACCATATACACCCGTCGGATGGAACTGGAAAAACTCCATATCCTCCAGCGGAATCCCTGCACGCGCCGCCATCCCCAAGCCGTCACCCGTATTAATATATGCATTGGTGCTTGCCTGAAAAATCCTCGCTGCACCGCCAGTTGCAAATAACGTAGCACGCGCCTGAAAAATCATCAGATCGCTCGTTTCTATTTCCATCGCTACGACCCCGAGCACATCGCCATCTTCATCGCGAATTAAATCCAGGGCCATCCATTCCACGAAGAAAATTGTATTGGCCTGCATGTTTTTTTGATATAACGTATGCAGCAATGCATGACCGGTACGGTCCGCCGCAGCACACGCACGCTGCACCGGAGTCTTGCCATAATCCTGCATGTGTCCGCCAAATGGACGCTGATAAATTTTACCGTTGTCCAGCCGATCAAACGGCATGCCAAAATGCTCCAGTTCATACACTACTTCCGGCGCGGCACGACACATAAACTCAATGGCATCCTGATCACCCAGATAATCCGATCCTTTCACGGTGTCATACATATGCCAATGCCAATTGTCTTCGCTGATATTCCCCAGCGATGCAGCTATGCCTCCCTGAGCTGCTACCGTATGCGAACGCGTGGGAAAAACCTTGGACAGCACCGCCACTTTCAAACCTGCCTCGGACAATGCCAAGGCTGCACGCATCCCGGAGCCACCTGCCCCTACGATTACCACGTCAAATGTACGTTTCGCAACCGCCATCAGATTCCCCACAAAATTTGTACCGCCCAAATCGAATACAGTAAAAGTAATACTGTCAGCAATACATAAATCAGCAGGCGTACCTTTGCAGACCGGACATAATCCATCACTATATCCCGCAACCCGATCCATGCATGATAAAACAGAGCAATCAGAAACAGCAGGGTAAAGGAACGCATTAGGGGATTTGAAAATAACATCACCCATTTATAATAATCCAGCCCGCCGCGCCCCAAATGATCCCCGAAGTGCGAATTCAGCACAATATAGCCAGCAACAAAAAAAACATAAACCGCCATGATGACTGCGCTGATGCGCTGCACCAGCCAGCCCCGCAACCCGTAATGCGCCCCGGTGACAATTCGATCTACCAAAGCCACACTCCTGCCAGCAAGGTCAAGCCCACGCTCAGGAACAAAACATATTTACTGCTTGCTCGTGCCTGAGGTAACCCTACGCCAATATGCATATCAATCACGAGAAAGCGTATCCCTGCAAAAAAATGGTGTAACAATGCCCACACCAGGATAATCAATGACACTTTGACAACAGGGAGTTGCAGTACTGCTACTAGTTGGGTATAAGTTTCAATGGAAAGCAGGCTATATTGCAGCAACAACAGCAACAACGGCAATGCCAGAAACAGCAACAGCCCACTAATGCGATGAAGTATAGAAACCAGACCCGGCAAAGGTAGTCTGATCCGGAACAAATCAAGATGTATGGGACGTTTTCTATTCATCAGCACACACAGGGCAGGATAGATAATCAACCAATAATGGTCATTCTACACCCGATGGATAGCAAACCGAACAACAGATGCGCAAAGGATGCATCAGCACCAGGCCATGAAACGAAACCTGGGCAATTGATTTATATTAAAATGTGGCTCGCCAATTCAATGGAGCGTTCAGAGAGTCAATTCATTTTCCGGGTGCAACAGGATTAAGAAAATTGCGGACAAAAACCCAATCAGGACATGAATCCAATTCAATAAGTCATGGCATGGGCGCTGATATATGCCTTGAGCATTTCCAGATTTGCATCCATCAACTCCACCCGTTGCGGCAATTTTTCAATACACTCCAGCCCTGCCGGACGTTCTGGATTGCGCCCCAGTGCTTCAATGATGGATTCTTCAAATTTGGCTGGAAGGGCTGTTTCCAGGCAGATCAGCGGTAAATTAGGGCGACGCTGCTCAAGGCCGACTTTAATTCCATCCGCAGTATGCGTATCAACCATCACCCCGAAATTCTGCCATATTTCGCGGATGATCTTCATACGGTCAAGGTGACTGCTTTTCCCTGATGCAAAACAGAACCCTGGCAGATCATGCCAGCAAGGCATCCCCTTGATATCAAATGCCCCTCCTGCATCCACCTTAGTCCATAATTCGCACACCGTGGTTGCATCGCGCCCAACCAGGTCAAATATGAAACGCTCAAAGTTGGATGCTTTTGAGATATCCATCGACGGACTGCTGGTATGATAGGTACGGTTCGCTGCGCGTGGAACATACACGCCTGTCCTGAAAAACTCATCCAAAACATCATTTTCGTTCGTGGCCAGAATGAGCTGTCCGATGGGCAAGCCCATCATGCGCGCAATATGCCCTGCACAAATATTACCAAAATTTCCGGAAGGAACCGAAAAGGCAACACTTTCATCGCTCGACTGCGTTGCGGCAAAGTAGCCCTTGAAATAATAGACAATCTGCGCGGACACGCGCGCCCAGTTGATCGAGTTTACCGTGCCTATCTTATATCTGGCCTTGAACTCATGATCATTTGATACGCCTTTGACCAAATCCTGTGCATCATCAAACACGCCACGAATGGCAATATTGAAAATATTCGGATCCTGCAGCGAATACATCTGTGCACGCTGAAAAGCCGACATCTTGCCATAAGGGGACAACATGAACACGCGGATGCCACGTTTGCCACGCATGGCGTATTCAGCTGCAGATCCGGTATCCCCGGAAGTTGCGCCAAGAATATTAAGCTCTTCTCCCTGTTTTTCCAGAACATACTCAAACAAATTCCCCAACAGTTGCATCGCCATGTCCTTAAAGGACAAAGTTGGACCATTGGATAACTCTAGAATGTGCAACCCAGGCTCAAGCGTGCGCAGTGGAACAATCTGCTGGATGTCAGAATCGGCACGACCGTTCCGGTAATTCCCGGAAGCATATGTCCTGTGAACAATCTGCTTCAGGTCGGCGGCTGGAATATCCGTCATAAACTTGGACAGCACTGCAAATGCAAGATCCGCATAAGACAGGTTACGCCAGTCATCCAGCTCTGCCCGGGTAACCTGCGGATATTTTTCCGGCAGATAAAGACCACCATCCGGTGCAAGTCCTCCCAGAAGGATTTCAGTGAATTTTTTTGCGGGTGCTTCCCCCCGCGTGGAGATATATTTCATGTTTTTGTTCGCTTCGCTGCACGCCTGTTACTTGAAATGTAGAGTCAAGAAAAAACCTTTCCCAGCCATCCTGCCCCGCTGAAGCCGGGATATCTATTTGCCCAGCTCCTCCATACGAATACGCGTCACCTTACCCACAACCACCGGCAATTTTTCCAGTTTCGAGATCGCTCCGTTCATCCATTTTTCAGAGATCAAGTGGGTAAGCAGAATCAAGTCCGCCTCCTTTTCTCCTTCACCCGGTTCCTTCTGGATTACGGCATCAATTGAAATTTTCTCATCTGCCAGCACGCGGGTAATATCGGCAAGTACGCCGGGCTCATCCTGTACACGCAGACGAAGATAATAGCAACTTTGCACCTCTGCAATCGGAAGAATGGGCAGGTCAACCATTTGATCCGGCTGGAATGCCAAATGTGGAACACGATGTTCCGGGTCGGCAGTATGTAACCGCGTCACATCAACCAAATCAGCTATCACCGCACTAGCCGTCGGTTCAGCGCCAGCTCCCTTGCCGTAATACAATGTCGGCCCAACTGCGTCTCCCTGAACCACTACCGCATTCATCGCGCCTTCCACATTGGCAATCAGGCGTTTTGCAGGAATCAGGGTTGGATGCACGCGCAACTCAACACCTGCATTGCTCCGTTTGGTAATGCCGAGAAGCTTGATGCGATAACCCATCTCCTCAGCATATCTTATATCCTTGCCATCCAGTTTCGAAATGCCCTCAACATATGCTTTGTCGAATTGCATCGGGATGCCAAAGGCGATCGAAGAAAGAATAGTGATTTTATGGCCGGCATCCACCCCTTCAATATCAAAGGTCGGATCGGCCTCTGCATAACCCAGGCGCTGGGCTTCTTTCAGTACGGAATCAAAACTCAGTCCTTTTTCGCGCATTTCGCTCAAAATGAAATTGGTTGTTCCGTTAATAATCCCGGCAATCCACTCAATGCGATTAGCGCTCAATCCCTCCCGTACCGCCTTGATAATTGGGATTCCGCCTGCCACTGCCGCTTCAAAAGCAACCATCACCCCTTTTTTCTGGGCTTCAGCGAATATTTCATTGCCATGCATGGCCAACAATGCCTTATTGGCAGTCACCACGTGCTTGCCATTGGCGATTGCCTTCAGCACCAGTTCCCTGGCCACGCCATAGCCACCAATCAACTCAATTACCACATCCACTTCCGGGTCATTCACTACGGCAAATGCATCGTCCACCACACGGCAGGTTCCCTTTACAATTTCATTCGCGCGTACCAAATTCTTTTCCGCCACCACCACAATCCGGATGGGGCGACCCGCACGACGGGTTATTTCTTCTGCATTTCGCGACAATACAGTATATGTGCCTGCACCTACGGTACCCAGACCCAACAGGCCAATATTCATTGGTTTCATATTCTATCGCTCCAAAGTACAATTCATTTTTTCATCCCGCCATATCTCTTCTGGCGACAGAAGGATCCACTGGCAAGCAGTATCCAGGATACCTGGGCCGCCCAGAATCCTTCCAAAATCCTTCCAAACATGATTCTTAATAATTAATCATCCTGAAATTCCACCGGCACAAAACCACACGAGTGCTAGTTATTTTTTCCCATATCTTCTTCGGTAATACTCGAGAAAGCGGGCAATCCGACCAATCGCCTCAACCAGATCATCCGCATTCGGCAAAAACACTACCCTGAAATGATCGGGATCCGGCCAGTTAAATCCCGTTCCCTGAACGACGAGGACTTTCTCTGTTTCCAGCAATTCCAGAATAAATTTCTGATCATCCTTGATCGGATACAGACTGGGATCCAGACGCGGAAAAAGGTACAGCGCAGCTTTCGGCTTGACGCAGGTAACACCGGGAATATCCGTCAGCAACTGATATGCGAGGTCCCGCTGTTTGCATAACCGTCCGGAAGGAGCAACCAGATCATTAATACTCTGATATCCCCCAAGTGCGGTCTGAATGGCAAACTGTCCGGGTACGTTTGAACACAACCGCATCGAAGCAAGAATACCCAATCCATCGATATAATCCTGCGCATGCTTCTTCTTCCCGGAAACAATCATCCAGCCGGCACGATACCCACAAGCCCTGTAATTTTTCGACAGGCCATTAAACGTGACAAACAGCACATCATCTGCCATGGAAGCAATGGATGTATGACTCAGGCCGTCATAAAGGACCTTGTCATAAATCTCATCGGAAAAAATGATCAGATTGCTATTTCGCGCAATCTCAATAATCTCCTGCAGCAACGAATCTGAATAAATCGCACCCGTCGGATTATTCGGGTTGATCAACACAATGGCGCGCGTGTTGGGAGTAATTTTTTTTCTGATATCCGCCAGGTCTGGCAGCCAGTCACTTTGTTCATCGCACAAATAATGGCGCGGCTTGCCGCCCGCCAGGGTAACCGCTGCCGTCCACAACGGATAATCTGGAGCCGGCACCAGCACCTCATCGCCAGTATTCAGCAACCCCTGCATGGACATCACGATCAATTCGGACGCACCATTACCAATGAAAATATCCTCCATCCCCACACCGGCGATATTTTTTTGCTGTGCGTAGTGCATGATGGCTTTGCGTGCGGCAAAAAGCCCTTTTGAATCAGAATAGCCCGAAGCGTTGGGCAGGTTGTGTATTACGTCTTGCTGAATTTCTTCCGGTGCTTCAAAACCAAACGATGCCAGATTGCCGATATTCAGCTTCATGATCCGGTGGCCATCTTCTTCCATTTGCTTGGCACGCGCCATGACAGGACCGCGGATGTCATAACAAACACTGGCCAGTTTATTGGATTTCAGGACAGGAAGCACCGTTTCCATGCCTGCATTTTCAATTTGTATCAATTCGTTCTCTCAATCTGTTGCACCTGAACTGTGACTATGATCCGGCCTGATGGTAGAATTTCAAAAAGCGCCATGTATGCACTCGCCACCCTTGAAATTACTGATTGCAAAGGGCGTGATTCTAACCGAGCACACCCCGGTCAGCAAATCCAGCAAACGGAGAACCCGCGTGAAGCTTCATCTCAATACCAGCATAAACCAGAATATTTTTACCGCCTGCGGTGCTGGTTATGTCACGGTCAACGGACAATGTTTCAATCAGTCCATAGTGGTTACACCAGAGCAGGTATTCAATGACTGGAACCCGCAAGACTTCGATGCATTGACTGAAATCCATTTTGCCTATCTTCTGACAATCCGGCCAGAAATCATACTGCTTGGAACCGGCCCCAGACAACGATTCCCGCACCCCCGTCTGTACCATCAATTGACAGCGGCCGGAATCGGTGTGGAGAGCATGGACACCCCGGCAGCCTGCCGTACTTACAACATCCTGATGAGCGAAGATCGCAAGGTTGCGGCAGCAATTCTCCTTTAGCTAATTGTTTCTCATTACAGTAACCCCAGTCTTCCAGTCAGGTTTGTAAATCCATAGCCGGCAAAGGAATGCATACCATCAAGCCGTGTACTACAACCACACCAAAAAGACGGACGCTAATTCGACCGTTCTGAATAGCTGCGACAAATATTGACATCCCAGGGCTGAAAATCATCCAGCCTGCATTGTCTGTGTGAAGCGGGATTTATTCATGCACAAAAAAACACTATCTGACAGTTACCCCCATTCCGGGATGGGGTGCAGCTTATCATTCTGGCTTCCGCTCCAAAAAAACAGCGCAACCATTTTACAGATGGCTGCGCTGTCTGATCCATGATGCCCATTCGGTACTATGACCGGCCCATGCACCCTTCCTGCCGATACAAAACAACTATCAGTTTTCCAGCACTTTCTGCGCTGCAGCCACAGCCACGCCAAGCTGAACAGGTGCTTTCACCCTGCCCAGCACATCATCCAGCGCACCGAGACACACCAGAATATTACGCTTGTTGCTGGCATGGCCCATCAACCCTATACGCCACACCTTTCCGGCCATTACTCCCAGGCCTGCTCCAATTTCCAACTGGTAATCATTCAGAAGAGTGGCTCGCACCAGAGCATCATCCACTCCCTCCGGAATGGTCAGAGCATTCAGCTGAGGCAGGCGTTCCGATTCCGGAACCACAAAATTTAACCCCATGGCTTCCAGTCCGGCGCGCAGGGCAAGGTGATTTTTTTGATGACGGGCCCATGAGTTTTCCAGTCCTTCTTCCTGCAGGATAACCAGTGCCTCATGCAGGCCATACAACGAGTTGATGGGTGCAGTGTGATGATAGGCGCGCTTGGTTGAACCGCCCCAGTAGCTCATGACCAGATTCAGATCCAGGAACCAGCTTTGTACTTTATTCTTGCGATTTTTGATTTTTTCCAGTGCGCGCTCACCGAAACTGACCGGCGAAAGCCCCGGGGTGCAGGACAGACACTTTTGCGTCCCGGAATATATGGCATCAATTGCCCATTCGTCCACCTTGAGTGGCGATCCAGCCAATGAAGTAACGGCATCCACAATAGTCAGACAGCCATGTTTGTGTGCAAGCGCCACCAGATTTTTTGCGTCGGACTGCGCACCGGTCGAAGTTTCGGCGTGCACGAATGCCACCACTTTGGTATCAGGATTAGCCTTGAGGGCGTCTTCCACCTTTTGCAGATCCACTGCACGTCCCCAATCATCCTGTACCATGACTGCAATCCCGCCGCAGCGTTCCACATTTTCTTTCATGCGGCCACCAAACACGCCGTTCTGGCAAACAATGACCTTGTCACCCGGCTCCACCAGGTTGACAAAACACGTTTCCATTCCAGCCGAGCCTGGAGCGGAAACAGGCATAGTCAGCTCATTTTTGGTCTGGAACGCATATTTCAGCAGCTCTTTCATTTCGTCCATCATGCTCACAAAGACTGGATCAAGATGGCCAAGAGTAGGGCGGGACATTGCCTCCAGTACACGTGGGCTTACATCTGAAGGTCCGGGACCCATCAGAATACGTTGCGGGGGATGGAACGATTTTATTGCCATGGCTATACTCCTTGCGGGTTGCGATTAAATAATAACGACATTTTAACTTTTTTCACCACTTCCAGTCGCCCCTTGTTAGGGAGAAGGGTGCAATAGTTCAATCCAGTGCTTCACTGGCAAACGTGCCGCACTTTCCAGGTGGAGCTTGCAGCCAATGTTGGCGGTTGCGATGAATTCGGCTGCATCCTGTTGCAGCGCATCCAGTTTATTATCCAGCAGTTTCTGCGACCACTCGGGCTGCAACAGGGTATAGGTACCCGCCGCTCCGCAGCACAAATGCGTGTCCGCAACCCGGGTCAAGGTATAACCACAATTCTTCAGAATGGCTTCAACCACTCCAGACAGCTTTTGTCCATGCTGGGAGGTGCAGGATGATTGATAGGCTACACGGATACCTTCCCCGATTCCGGAAAAGACACCCAGATCTTCGTGGCGCAGGATTTCTCCCAGATCGCGGCAAAGCCCACTGATGCGTGCCGCCTTCGCGGCATACTCCGGGTCGTGTTTAAGGATTGTCCCATATTCCTTGACCATCACTCCGCATCCGCTGGCTGTCATCACAATCGCCTCCACCCCCTGCTCAATATATGGCCACCAGGCATCAATGTTGCGTCGCATCATGTCATGCGCCCCACCCGGGTCGGCCAGATGCTGATTCAGCGCTCCACAGCAACCGGCTCTAGGGGCTGTGATCAGAGTAATGCCCAGCCTGTCCAGCACCTCTGCCGCAGCCCGGTTGATGTTCGGCGCAGTCAAGGGTTGCACGCACCCGTCCAGTACCAGCATTTTGCGCGGATGGCACGAAGGAGAATTGGCCGGATACCGTATTTGCCGAGCCGGTATTTTACGCTGCAGCGATAACGGCAATAATGGCCGAACCATGCGTCCCAGACCAAGAACAAACGCAAAACGCCTGGGGTATGGCAGCACGGCCAGAAGACCGCGCCGCACGATTTTTTGCCACACGGGGCGCGGCACGCGCTTTTCAATTTCCTGACGCCCGATATCAACCAGACGCCCATACTGCACTCCGGATGGACAGGTGGTTTCGCAGGCACGGCATGTCAGACACCGGTCCAGGTGCGACTGGGTTTTGTCAGTGGGAGAATTGCCTTCCAGCATTTCCTTGATTAAATAAATACGCCCACGGGGGCCATCCAGCTCGTTCCCGGCCAGTTGATAAGTCGGGCAGGTCGCATTGCAGAATCCACAGTGCACACAGGAACGCAGGATAGCTTCAGCCTCGGCGATTTCTGCGTGATGGTGGAACTCGGAAGAAATAGTGGTCTGCATATATATACCCTACAGGCTTTCGTATATTCGCCCCGGATTAAAAATCCGGCAAGGATCAAAACTCGATTTCAGGCGTTGATGCAACACCAGAAGGGGCGCGGCAAGCTGCTGAAACCTGTCGTTATCCCGATCTCCACCCCGGAACTGGGTAACATGGCCGCCTGAGCCTTCTACACGCTCGCGGATTGAGGCAACGGGTTCATCACTCAACAACCAGCGCTGGGCACCCCCCCAGTCCAGAAGCCATTCTCCGCTGATTTCCAGAGGGGGGATCGCTGGTTTAACGGATACGCGATACAATGGCTTTCCCGAACCAAAGAATGGCAGCAGATGCTCACGCAGGTCATGCCAGAAAGATTCTGGGTTTGCCATTACCTCTCCGCCCCAGTGTGCATAGCTATGCTGGACCGCCTGTTCACTCCCGGACAGGCGCAGGTAAAAATGTCCCGCATGATAGCAGGCTCCATCCACAGGCATCGACTGTGACAACAGTCTGCTCATTTTCCCAATGGCTTCCGCCGTGGCGCATTCCTGCACTATGGTCAGGCTCGCCGCTGGCCGTGGCAGCACTTTCAAGCTGATTTCCAGCAACACGCCCAGCGTGCCGTATGCCCCAACCATCAGGCGGGAAACATCGTAGCCCGCCACATTCTTGATCACCTGGCCGCCAAAACGCAATATCTCTCCCTTGCCATTGATCAGCTTGCAGCCCAGTACAAAATCACGTGCCGAACCGCAAAACGGACGGCGCGGCCCGGACAGGCCGCAGGCAATCGTACCACCCAGCGTAGCATGATCCCCGAAATGCGGCGGTTCGAAAGCCAGCATTTGCCCGGCTTCCGCCAGCGCGGTTTCAACCTCCCTGAGCGGTGTACCGCTGCGTGCAGTCAGCACAAGTTCCCGTGGGTCATATTCCACAATTCCGCGGTGAGCACTGACATCCAGGATTTCACCGTGGGTTTCCCTTCCCAGAAAGGATTTACTATTCCCTCCTTCGATTCGGAGCGGCACCCCGCACTCTATCGCACGGCGCACCTGCTGTTGCAGAGTGGCACTGATATCGCAATGCAGCATCAGAATCGTTCCAATTCAGGATGAGGCAATTGTCCATGATGAACGTGCATGGCCCCGAATTCCGCGCAACGCTGCAAAGTGGGAACCGCTTTACCCGGATTAAGCAGCCAGTCGGGATCAAACGCCGATTTCACCGAATGAAACTGTTCCAGCTCGTCTGCCTTGAACTGGGTGCACATCTGGTTAATTTTTTCCACACCGACTCCATGCTCCCCAGTGATCGAACCGCCCACCTCAACGCACAGTTCCAGAATACGCTGGCCAAATTCCTCGGTGCGAGCCAGCTCGCCGTCCCTGTTCGCATCAAACAGAATCAGAGGGTGCAGATTCCCATCCCCGGCATGGAAAACATTTGCCACCGGCAGGCCATATTCTTCCGCCCAGAGACTGATTTGACGCAATACGCGCGGCAACTGGCGACGGGGAATGGTCCCGTCCATGCAATAATAGTCCGGTGAAATACGCCCGACTGCCGGAAAGGCCGATTTACGTCCCTTCCAGAATAGCTGCCGCTCCGCTTCGCTGGCGGCGGTACGCACCTCGGTCGCGCCGCTTTGCTGCAATATTTTACGCACCGCCAGAATATGCTCGGATACCTCGGCATTGGTTCCATCCAGCTCGCACAACAAAATGGCTTCCGCATCCCGTGGATATCCTGCATGAGCAAAGTCTTCCGCAGCCTGGATAGCCAGCTTGTCCATCATCTCAAGACCAGCAGGGATAATACCGGCGGCAATCACGGCACCCACTCCTTCCCCGGCTTTATAGACATCGTCAAAGGCTGCCAACAAAACCTGCGCGCGCTCCGGCCTGGGCAGCAGCTTCACCGTCACCTCAACTATCACCGCCAGCATTCCCTCCGATCCAGACATCAACGCCAGCAGATCATATCCGGGAGCATCTAGCGTTTCCGCACCGATCGTCAGCAACTCGCCTTCCATCGTCACCACTTTCAGCATCAGAATATTGTGAACCGTCAGGCCATATTTCAAGCAGTGCACTCCGCCGGAATTTTCTGCAACATTGCCCCCGATCGTACAGGCAATCTGCGAAGAAGGATCCGGGGCATAATAAAGTCCATATTTGGCGACCGCATCGGAAATAGCCAGATTCCGCACCCCCGGCTGTAAGGTAGCCATGGCATTTTCAGGATCAATATTCAGGATACGTTTAAATTTTGCCAGGCTCAGCAGCACGCCGTTGGACAGCGGCAAGGCGCCACCGGACAGACCGGTGCCCGCACCGCGAGCCACAACCGGTACCTGTAAGGTATGGCAAAGGCGCAGGATGGACTGTATTTGGTCAACGGTATCCGGCAAGACTACCACCATGGGAAGACGACGGTAAACCGACAGCCCGTCACACTCGAAAGGACGCATATCTTCCGCATCGGTGAGCAAGGATTCTGGCGGAAGCATTTGCTTCAGGCTACGGATT
Source organism: Candidatus Nitrotoga fabula (assembly GCF_905221025.1). Classification (GTDB taxonomy): domain Bacteria; phylum Pseudomonadota; class Gammaproteobacteria; order Burkholderiales; family Gallionellaceae; genus Nitrotoga; species Nitrotoga fabula. Next base: position 15,052 of record NZ_CAJNBL010000034.1, on the reverse strand, counting down.
AAATCTTCATGCGGGCCTCGTCCGCATGACATTTCCTGTTCTGATGCTGGCATGAAAACTTGAAAAAAGAGAAAAGCGGGACTTCGGATTTCATCAGAGTTTGACCCGAAATGCAACCGGTGAAATGATTTTCTGGCCGCAGGAAAACCCTGCTGACAGCAGGCTTTATAACCGGGCAGGCCGGATTTTCAGCGGCCGACACTACAGGCCGTCCGGTTCTTTCCCCGCTTCCCGTTAGCACTCCAGGCATCGTCAGAAATGGCGGGCCTATTGCGAATGCAGCCACCTGAAAGTCAGCATGCCCAGTAGGGTCATCAACAATGAGCCACCGAGATGCGCGGTAACAATGGCTCCAGCCCATGCATACTGCCCGCGTGCCAGCAGCGTGACCGTTTCCGCAGAAAAAGTGGAAAAGGTCGTGAGCCCTCCAAGGAAACCGGTAATGATGAACAGACGCCATTCCGGTGCCAGGCCTGGGTACTGCGTAAAAAAAGCGACTGCGAGGCCAATGAGATAACCTCCTACCAGATTGGCAACAAGCGTACCCATGGGCACTTCCGGCAGCGCGGAGTTCAACCACAAGCTTAACCCCCAGCGCAGCCAGGAGCCGATCACCGCGCCCAGACCGATTGCGATCAAAGGATAGAATGTCATATCTGCTTCCTAGCCGACTACGCGAACAGGAGCAAACCCTCCGCCGGGCGTGCGGAAATTGGTAGTTTGCCCCTGGTACAGTCGCGCAGCGACAAGCTGTATTTCTTCCCCATACACATAACAACGCACATCCGATTTCATCATGACGGGCTCCACGCCATCCAGACAGACTGACCTTTCACCGGGGATGGCCATGCGCTGGGCAATATATCCTCCTTCCATGACCTGGGCAAACACACGGCTGGTCATATTGGCGCCACGGTAAGTGCCCCTGCCGCCGAACCCGGTGGCCGGTTTAAAAAACCACTGCTTGCGCTGCTGGCGCCAGAACTCCTGCTCTTGAATACCAACCAGCCTGGTCTCGGGTATGCCGGCGAGTAACGTGGCTATGGTCGTTTCCTCCACCCCCATCGCGCGCAGGATATGAGGCGAGGTGAGCGGCACTAGATTGCGTTTGTCCGCATACCGTGCATGTGCATGCGGATGCGGGGTCAGCACAACCTGGTTATCCAGATAGGCATTGCGTATCGCCGGAACATTTTGCAGGGAAAAATCCGTCATGCGGTTGTAGATCAGGTCAACCCTGCGCCCTTCCGCATACACGCCACCATCACGCACATCCAGCTCGGCCGGATCCAGGATCAAGGCGACAATACCAGCGCGCTCAAATAATTGCTGCACCAGAACAAATTCAGGATAAAAATATTGCTCGAGAGGCCGGTCATCCACGATGGCAATCGTCCCAAGCGGCGCATCCCCTCTTTCCAGACGCCATTCATTGCGAAACATGCTCAGAAAAGCCGGCTCCAGGCAATCTACAGCAGCAGGCCTGCCCGGCGCTGCCACCTCACGCTGGCTGCCAAGCTCCAGTGCATTCAACAGCGCGCCGCCGGAGTTGGTATTGATCTCAATGAGGTGAACGCCTTCAGAATTCAGATGAAAATCGTAGCCGAAAAATACCCCTCTGGCACGCGGCACATAACGGGCGGAAGCTGGGGCATATTCTAGCGCTGCCTCGCCCCATGCAGGCCGCTCCACAACCTGCTGCACCGCACGGATAATTTCCTGCATCTGTTCCATTTCCGTACCAGAAACAAACAAAGAGGCAGCAGCAAACAAATGCGGGCAACGTTCATGAACCAGTCGCTGCCAGGCTTCCCCCTGCTCATGCAGAATCCGTTCCAGCGCACCGCGGTCCACGGCCCCGCAGCGCCAATCATGGTTCAATATATTGACAGCTTCAAAATTCATGAAATCCTGTTCCTTTTCCCCAGCAATGGTGTCCATAAAGGACACGAAAGTTGCAGGAAATTCTACCCGATGGCACGCTTTCTTCCTGGAAAAAAAGCGGAATTACCCGCTTCAGGGCTAGCAGGCCTCAAAAATCCCGGCTGCGCCCATGCCGGTACCGATGCACATGGTTACCATGCCGAATTTCTTCTTATGCCTGCGCATCCCGTGCAGCAAGGTCGCTGTGCGAATCGCACCGGTGGCCCCCAGAGGGTGTCCCAGGGCGATGGCTCCACCCAGCGGGTTGACTCTGGCAGGATTCATGTCCAGTTCCTGCATGACTGCCAGCGTTTGCGCAGCAAATGCCTCGTTGAGTTCAATCCAGCCGATGTCTTCCAGCTGCAAACCGGCCTGGCGCAATGCACGCGGAATGGCCTCCTTCGGGCCGATGCCCATGATTTCGGGCGGCACCCCGGCCACCGCATACCCGAGAAACTTTCCCAAGGGCGTAAGGTTGTAACGCTTGAGCGCAGTCTCGCTGGCCAGCAGTACTGCGCCCGCTCCATCGGACATCTGCGAGCTGTTACCCGCGGTAACGGTTCCATTCCGTGCAAACACAGCCTTAAGCCTGGCCAGCGCTTCCATCGACGTATCGGCACGTGGGCCTTCATCCTGCATCGCCATACGGGCACGAACCTCGGTTTTCCGGGTGATCAGATCCGGCTCGCGGTTCTCAACAGAATACGGAGCAATTTCTTCCATGAATTCACCATTCGCCAAGGCAACCAGTGCGCGGCGATGGCTTTCACAGGCAAAGGTGTCCTGGACTTCCCGGCTTATCTGCCAGCGTTCCGCCACTTTTTCTGCAGTCAGCCCCATTCCATACGCGATCGCAATATTTTCGTCACGTGCAAATATCTCCGGGTTGAATGCAATTTTATTCCCCGTCATCGGAACCTTGCTCATGCTCTCGGTACCCGATGCAATCATCACGTCCGCTTCGCCCAGGCGAATCCGGTCCGCCGCAATAGCCACCGCCTGCAGTCCGGAAGAGCAAAACCGGTTCACGGTCATGCCTGGCACGGTATCCGGCAGGCCTGCCAGCAGCAGGGCAATGCGCGCCACGTTCATGCCCTGCTCGGCCTCCGGCATGGCGCAACCGGCAATGACATCGCCCACTGCAGCCGGATCAAGCGAAGGGCACTGCCCCATTACCTGTTTCAGCACATGCGCCAGCAGATCATCAGGGCGAGTGTTACGGAACATGCCGCGCGGAGCCTTGCCCACCGGGGTGCGGCTGGCGGCAACGATATATGCTTCCTGGATACGTCTGGACATCTACGGCTCCTTTCTAACTGCCCTGTTTTTTCCCATGATCCGCCCGCAATCCGTAAGCCAGCGGATCCAGGCAGAAATTATCAGTTCCTTAACGGCTTGCTGTTTCTCAGCATGTATTCGATACGCTCCTGCGTCTTGCTCATCGCAAGGAGATCAAGAAAATTGCGCCGTTCCAGGTCAAGAAGCCACTGCTCGTCGACCTGGCTTCCGGTATCAACGTCCCCGCCACACATCACCTCGGCCACACGGCATCCCACCGCATAGTCATGCTCCGAAATGAATCCTCCCTGCAGCATATTCACCATGGCCGCCTTCAGGGAGGCAATCCCCCCGCGGCCTGCCACAGGAATCTGACGGGGTACCAGCGGCGGGCGATAAGCCGTGGCCGCAAGCGCCATCGCCTCCTGTATCGCCACATGCAGCAACTCAAAGCGGTTCATCACGATCCGGTCTGATGCACGCAAATATCCCATCTCTCGAGCTAGCTCAGCACTCCTGGAAACTTCACCCATGGCAATATTCTGAAAATACCGGCGCAGATGAGGAAATATATCCCCTCCCCTTGCTTCTGCTGCGGCGCGTTGCGCCATTTCCTTGCACCCCCCCCCTGATGGCAGCAGGCCCACCCCGGTCTCCACCAGCCCGATATAACTTTCCATCGTGGCCACTATTCGCGTGCAATGGATCGAAAGTTCGCAGCCGCCCCCCAGAACAAGGCCATCGATCGCCGCGACTGTAGGAATCTGCGCATATTTCAGGCGCTGCGAAACCTGCTGGAACCTGGCAATTACGTCCTCAACGCGCAACACATTGCCTACCGCCGCATTCACGATCTCGCCCAGTCCGCCCCCCCCTGCCACGGTATACTTTACGCGCTGCAATGCCCCCTTGAATCTGCCTGCAAAACCTTCTGCCGGCTGGTCGCCTGCTGTCTGCACACCCTGCATCAGTTGCAGCAAATCGGCACCGGCAGAAAATGGACGGTCAGCCTGCCAGATAATGAGCGCACGCCAGTTTTCCTCGGCTTCATCCAGCGCGCGCAGCATATCGTCCAGCAGTTCGCTGCTGATCGTATGCATTTTGGTTTTAAAGCTCAGGACAGCAATATCCTGGCCGTTATGCCACATGCGTGCCGCACTGGTATCGAAAATCGTTTCACCGTATTCCTCTGCCTCGCCCAGCAACCGGTCCGGAAACAGCTGTCGGCGATACACCGACAACGTGGAACGGGGCTGGTACCGGTTACTGCCGGCCGAATACGAGCCTTGCACTTCGTGGACACCTCTGCGTGCTGGATCCGTCACCCAGCCCGGAAGAGGTGCGGGGGACAAGGTTTTTCCCGCAGAAATATCCTCGTTCAGCCAGCCGGCTATCTTTTGCCAGCCAGCAGCCTGCCAGATTTCCAGCGGACCGTGGCTCCAGCCAAAACCCCAGCGCATGGCAAAATCAAGGTCGCGGGCGCTATCCGCAATCTCTTCCATGTGCACTGCACAATAATGGAACAAATCCCGGAACACTGCCCATAGAAATTGCGCCTGCGTACCCTGGTCTGATCGCAGCGCTTCCATTTTCTTCGCCCAGTCACGTTGGCGCAGGGTCTCTTTCAGCGCCGCATCGACCTTGCCTTCCGACAGGCGATAATTTTGCAACCCGGGATCAAAGACATGGATCTGGTTTCCCAGTTTCTGGTATACGCCACGCCCGGTTTTCTGCCCGAGCGCACCTTCCTTAACCAGCCTGCCCAACCAGTCCGGCACGTCGAAACAGGAATGCCAGGGATCGTCCGGCAAATGCATACGCATGGTATCCGCCACACTGGCAAACACATCCAGCCCAACCACATCCAGGGTACGGAAAGTGGCGCTCTTTGGACGCCCCAGATCACTCCCGGTCAGTGCGTCCACCGTATCAAAATCCAGTGCCATGCGCTGCGCATGGTGCAGCGTGGATAGCAGAGAAAACATCCCGATGCGGTTCGCGATGAAGCCAGGCGTATCCCTGGCCCGCACCACACCCTTGCCCAACGTCGAAACAAGAAACTCTTCCAGATGATCCATCCGTTCCGGCAAGGTTTCGGTGCAGGGAATCAGTTCAACCAGATGCATGTAGCGCGGGGGATTGAAAAAATGAATCCCGCAAAAACGCTGGCGCAGGTTTTCTGGAAATGTCTGCGCCAGCCCATTAATGGAAAGGCCGGAAGTATTGCTGGCAAAGATACATTCTTCGCCCAGCCAGGGGATAACTGTACGGTACAGATCCGTTTTCCAATCCATGCGCTCGGCAATCGCCTCGATCACAAGGTCGCATTCCCGCAGCCGCTCAAGATGCTGCCCATAGTTGGCAGGCTGGATGCTCCCCAGCCTGCCAGGGGAAGAGAGCGGGCCGGGTTCGGCCTTCTTCAACCCCTCCAGCGCGCGGACAACTTTTCCATTCGGATCTCCTTCTCCGTCGGGCAGATCGAACAGCAGAGTTTCCACACTGGCATTTACCATATGCGCGGCAATCCGGGCGCCCATTACCCCTGCCCCCAGCACCGCAACCTTGCGTATCATAAAATTTTTTGACATATTCTCTCTCCGCGAGCCGACAGAAAAATCCCTCGCTCTCCCCGCAAGCTCAACGTGACGGCAAGAAACCTTGCTTTTGTCCATCCTTCAGTGTCCCTGGTACAACCGCCCGATTTCCACGGCAAAGCGTTCCACCACCGGTCCGCGCCTGACCTTCAGGGTGGAAGTCAGCAGCCCGTTCGCAAAACTCCATGGCTCGAGCAGCGGCAATACCCGGCGCACCCGCGCATAACCCGGAAACTCCCTGGTCTGCTCTGCAATGCGCTGCAATACCTGGCGCTGGATGCGCGGGTCCAGCAACGACTCCGGTGCGTCCGGCTGCACCCCTGCCTCCCGGGCAAGATTTTCCCAGCCACCAGGATTCATGACTACCAGCGCCACCAGATAGGGCCGTCCTTCACCATGCACCATCGCCATGTCAAACAGATTATCGCGCAGGATCGCCTGCTCCATATCTGCCGGGGGAACCTTTTCGCCATTGGACAGCACGATAATTTCCTTCTGGTGCCCGGTTATCGTGATATGCCCTGTCGGATCGATCATGGCCAGATCACCGGTATCCAGCCAGCCATCCGCGTCGATCATGGCGCGGGTCGCCCCTTCATTATTCCAGTACCCCAGCATCACATTCTGCCCTTTCACCTGCAGCACGCCCTCCTTGCTGATGCGTACCTGCACCCCCGGCAGGGGGAGTCCGACGCTGGCCGGAAAATTATTGTCCAGACGATTGGCGCAAACGATCGGACTGGTCTCGGTCAGGCCATACCCCTGAAGGATCGGCAGACCCAGTGCGACAAACAGCCGCGATATTCTTGGCTGCAAGGGCGCCCCGCCGCATATCGTCATGCGCAGCCGGCCGCCGAGACGCGCCATGACCTTGTCGGCCACCAGACGCCGGAGCAGCGGCCACAGCAATATAGCCGGATGCCAGCCGGCACGGCCCTGCGCATGTTCGAAACGGCGCCAGCCAGCATTCACAGCCAGCGCAAACAGCCTGCGACGCAACGGGGGCGCCTCTTCCAGCCTGGAGCCGATCGCTGCGTATATGCGCTCGTAAATGCGCGGCACCGAAACCAGGATGGTCGGACGAATGGCCTGCAAGTCCTCCGACAACTGGGGCACGGAGCGCGCAAAAGCGACTGCGCTTCCGGCCATCATGCTGACGTAATATCCCACCGTGCGCTCAAAAGCATGGGACAGGGGCAGGAATGACAGCATGGTGTCCGTCCCGAACACCGGACAGGTCTGCAGGGCTGCATCGGCATCAAACAGAATGTTGCGGTGGGACAGCATGACCCCCTTGGGGCGGCCGCGCGTACCCGAGGTATACATGATCGTGGCCAGCGCACCGGAATCGCGCACTCCCTCCCCAGCCAGCTCTCCCGCTGCGGGAAGCCAGTCATCCACGCTCAGCAGCCGGTTTTCCGCCTGCCCTGCTATCCGGTCAAGACTGATCATGCGCTGCACACAGACAAGCTGTAGGCACACGCCACGCAACCCGGCCCACTGCTGCGCATTCTCGAACAGCAATACCTTGATGCCTGCATCCAGAATGACATAGGCAAGATTATCCTGCCGGTCCTCCGCATACAGCGGAACCACGACCAGGCCGAGTGACAGTGCCGCCTGGTCGAACAACACCCACTGCGGACAATTGCGCAACATGATGCCGACGCGGTCTCCCGCAGCCAGCCCTTCACGCATCAGCGCTGCCTGCCAGCGCGCCACCTGGTCGCGCGCCTGCGCCCAGCTCATCGAAAGCCAGGCATTCGCATCCGCATCAAAATAGCGGTAGGCTGTTGCCTCCGGTGTGCGCTTCACGCGCTCGATAAACAATCCGTGCAGCGTTACCGCCTGATCCTGCCGGATCAGGTGGTCATGGCGGTCCGGCATGTTGGTTCCCCATCTTTTTCATTATGGCTACTGGCCTGCGCCAGCTGTTCCGGTGCAAAATCATCCACCATGATCACCCTGCGCCGAAGCGCATGATCCTTCTCCAGCAACTGTGCCTCCCCGGCGTCAATGAATCCCTTCTGGCAGGCCTCCATCAGGGAAGCCTGCTCCCCCGTGGCGGTGACCCAGCCGTCCCTGCGCGCCACATCCACTTTCGCCTGCAGCGGCTCGCACTGGAGCATGCTGAGCAGCGCAGCATCCAGCGCGCCCACCGCATCCTTCTCGTCACCGGGCAGATACATGCCTGCCGTCAGGCGGTCACGTACAGCGCCAGGTTTCATCAGCAGCGCGGCAACCTGATGGCCCAGCGCATCCGAAGGAGGAGCCATGTGCTTCCCCTTCGGAAAGATCAGCCAGCGCATCAGCAAGGCTGCAGGGCGGCTGGGAAAATTATGCAACAACCCGTCCAGAGCCTCCTGCATCCGGTACAGGGCATCCTGTATCGCCCAGTCCAGCAATGACCCGTCTCCGGAAGGCCGGCCATCGTCCTCGAAGCGCTTGAGCGTGGCCGAGCACAGGTACAGCTGGCTCAGGACATCACCCAGCCGCGCCGAAATTCTCTCGGACCGCTTCAGATTGCCGCCCAGAACCAGCATGGACACATCCGTTGCCAGCGCAAATGCTGAGGAATAGCGCGTCAATTGCTGGTAATAGCGCCGGGTCTTGCTGCATCCGGGGACCGGAATGCCACGCCCGCCTGTCAGGCCGAACAGGAAGGAACGCACGGCATTGCTCAGCGCCAGGCTGAAGTGACCGCACAGGGCTGCATCAAAATCATGAATCGCCTTTTTGGCGTCACTTTCCTGCGCAGCCCGGATTTCCCTGAGCACGTAAGGATGTGAACGGATCGCCCCCTGCCCGAAGATCAGCAGGCTGCGCGTCAGGATATTCGCACCTTCCACGGTAATGGCTATCGGATTCTGCTGATGGGCGCGCCCCAGATAATTGCTCGGCCCGAGGCAGATTCCCTTGCCACCGTGCAGATCCATCGCGTCGTTCACCACCATGCGCGAGCGCTCGGTGCAATGATATTTGACGATGGCGGAAATCACCGAAGGTTTTTCTCCCATGTCCACCGCTGCTGCGGTCAGCACGCGTGCCGCGTCGACCAGATAGGCATTCCCGCCGATCCTTGCCAGCGCTTCTTCCACGCCTTCAAATTTCCCCACGGGCAGGTTGAACTGTTTGCGCACCCGGCAGTAGGCGCCACAGGTTCGCACCGCCAGCTTGATCCCGCCGGTAGCACAGGCTGGCAGGGAAATCGCCCGCCCCGCTGCCAGACACTCCATCAGCATGCGCCAGCCCTGGCCGACATAATCCTTCCCGCCTATCACATACTCCATCGGGATGAACACATCCTGGCCCGAAGTCGGGCCATTCTGGAACGCGGAATTCAGCGGGAAATGGCGGCGCCCCAGCTGCACGCCGGGAGTCGCGGCAGGAATCAGCGCAATCGTAATCCCAGACCTGGCCGGTTCCCCAAGCAGCCGGTCCGGATCGTACAGCTTGAACGCAAGCCCGATCAGCGTCGCGACCGGCGCCAGGGTGATGTACCTCTTCTCCCAGGTAACCCGTATCCCCAGCACTCCACTCTGCCCGTCATGCTCGCCGTAGCAGACGATGCCGCGGTCCGGAATCGAACTGGCGTCCGATCCGGCGGATGGGCCGGTCAGTGCAAAGCAGGGGACTTCCTTGCCCTGCGCCAGCCTGCGCAGGTATTGCTCCTTTTGTTCCGCGGTGCCGTAGCGAATCAATAATTCTGCCGGCCCCAGCGAATTGGGAACCATCACGCTGACTGCGGCAGTAATGCTGCGCGAAGCAAGCTTGGCCACCACAGCGGAATGTGCCAGAGCGGAAAATCCCAGCCCGCCGTATTCCTTCGGAATGATCATGCCGAAAAACCCCTTGTCGCGGATAAACTGCCAAGCCTGCGGGGGTAAATCCTGGCGGACATGGGTAATCTCCCAGTCATCGAGCATCGCGCACAGGGTCTCTGTTTCGTGATCGAGGAAAGATTGCTCTTCGGCGTTCAGCGCCGGCCTGGGGTAATGCAGCAGCTTCTTCCAGTCCGGGTGCCCGCTGAAAAGCTCGCCATCCCACCAGACCGTGCCGGCATCCAGCGCCACCTGCTCCGTTTCCGAAACATGGGGCAGCACCTTGCGGAAGGCATTCAGGATGGGGCGGCTCAGCAGGCGGCGCCGCAGGAAAGGGATGCCGGTCACCGCAACCACAGCGGCCAGAAAAACAGCCAGCACCTGGAACAGATCGGCAGAAAGCTTGCTCTGGATGGCCAGGATGAAAACAAACACCCCTATCGCCAGCAGCCATCCCCATATGGAAGACCGGAAGAGCGCCAGCAGAACCATGCACGCCAGCATCCCCAGTAAAGTCACTATCAGCATTACCGTCCTTTCCCTTTCCCCGGGATATCCCCGGCTGCCCGGCCCTCTCCGGAAACGGGGTGACCGGCCTGCATGAAAGTCCCTTCAAGACTGCACGTGACGAACTGTACCGCCAGTGCACCCTGCTGACAACGACCTGTTCCACAGGCGCCGCGGTGGATGCCATCGTGCCTGCCATGGAAAAAGCCGATAAAAGAACACCCTGCCGGTTTGGACAGGAGCCGGAGCTGGCCGTCGGCAATCTTCCGCAATTGGTTTTTTCAACAAAAATGCAACACCGGTGCAAACCGTCCGAATTCCAGTAAATCCTTCCTCTCTGTTGCTCTGGTCAGGCAGGGTCATTTTTTCACTGCACAGAACTGGCACAACCTCCGCCGGAAACCCGCTCCCGGGCGGTCAGGTTCGGATTTTTGAAAACGCGGCTGCCATCGCGCCGGATGCTGTCGGCGCAGGCTCGCGCGGCCTGCCGGCGTTTCCGGGACGGCGCAGACCCTTCTGCTGCCCCGCCGGATCCCGTTCCCGTAAATCGCCGCCTGCCGGCAGGACGGAATCTTCCAGGCGCAGGGTAAGCGCGATGCGCCTGCGCTTCTCATCCACGCCCAGTACTTTTACCCTGACCACCTGTCCGGCCCGGACAACCGCATGCGGATCTTTCACAAACTGGTCGGAGAGCGCCGAAACATGCACCAGCCCGTCCTGGTGAACCCCGATATCCACGAAGGCGCCAAACGCTGCGACATTGGTCACCACCCCTTCCAGTATCATCCCCGGCTTCAGGTCGGACAACTGCTCGATGCCTTCCCGAAAACTGGCGGTGCTGAACTCGGGACGCGGATCCCGGCCCGGTTTCTCCAGTTCTTTCAGGATGTCGCGTATCGTCGGCAGCCCGAATTTCTCGTCAGCGAAACGGCCTGGCTGGATCGACTGCAGGAGCGTGCCATTGCCGATGACCGAGCGGATGTCCTGCCCGACCCCGGCCAGGATGCGCTGCACCAGCGGATAGGATTCCGGATGGACGGCGGAGGCATCCAGCGGGTTCTCGCCATCCATGATGCGCAGGAAACCCGCAGCCTGCTCGAAGGTTTTTTCACCGAGACGCGGAACCTCGCGCAACTGCGCCCGGGACGCGAATTTCCCCTTCTGCTCGCGGTAACTCACGATGCCCTGGGCCACGCCGCCACTCAGCCCGGATACCCGCGCCAGCAGCGGAACCGACGCGGTGTTCACATCCACGCCCACGGCATTGACGCAATCCTCCACCACCGCGTCGAGCGAGCGCGCCAGCCGGATCTGCCCGACATCGTGCTGGTATTGCCCCACTCCGATCGACTTCGGATCGATTTTCACCAGCTCCGCCAGCGGGTCCTGCAGACGCCGTGCGATCGACACCGCACCGCGCAGGGAAACATCCAGCCCCGGCAGTTCGCGCGAGGCAATTTCGGAAGCCGAATAGACCGATGCCCCCGCTTCGGAAACCACGACACGGGTCAGCTTCAGCTCAGGGTGGCGCTGCACCAGCTCGCCGGCCAGCCGGTCGGTCTCGCGCGAGGCCGTGCCATTGCCAATCGCAATCATCGCCACGCGATGCTTTTCTGCCAGCTTGGCCAGCACATGCAGGGAGCCTTCCCAGTCATTCCGGGGCGCATGCGGATAGATCACGGCGGTATCGACCACTTTTCCGGTCTCGTCCACGACCGCCACCTTCACCCCGGTGCGGATTCCCGGGTCCAGCCCCATTGTCGCGCGCGGGCCGGCCGGAGCTGCCAGCAGCAGATCCTTCAGGTTGCGCGCGAACACTCCGATGGCCTGTTGTTCCGCACGCATCCGCAACATGCTCAGCATCTCCGTTTCCAGGTGCAGGAAGCATTTCACGCGCCAGGTCCAGCGCACGGTATCCAGCAACCAGCCGTCGGCGGGCCGGCTCTGCTGCGAAATGCCGAACCGGGTGGCGATGCGCATCTCACAGGGATTATGCGGCGCGCTCCAGGCCGGGCGGTCCGGCTCGCTGTCCAGCCGCAGCCGCACTTGCAGCATTTCCTCGCGGCTGCCACGCAGTATGGCCAGCGTGCGATGCGAGGGAATGCTGCGCACAGACTCGCTGTAATCGAAATAATCGGCATATTTTGCCGCCAGCTCCTCTTTGCCTTCAACCACCCTGGATTCCAGCATGCCGTGTTCCTGCACATAGTCGCGCAGCGATTGCAGCAGGGCGGCATCTTCGGCAAAGCGTTCCATCAGGATCTGCCTTGCCCCGTCCAGAGCCGCCTTCGCGTCCGGTACGCCTGGGTTTTCGCCTTGCGTGCCGGTAAAAGGAGCCTTCAGATACCGGGCAGCCTCCTGCTCCGGATGCCGCGTCGGGGCAGCCAGCAGCGCATCGGCCAGCTCGCCCAGCCCGGCCTCGATCGCAATTTGTGCCCTGGTGCGCCGTTTGGGTTTATAGGGCAAATACAAATCTTCCAGATGCGTCTTGTCTGCGGCATGGGTAATGGTTTCCAGCAGTTCCGGCGTCATCCTGCCCTGTTCGGTGATCGAAGCGATGATCGTGCCGCGACGTTCTTCCAGTTCGCGCAGGTAGCGCAGGCGCTCTTCCAGCAGGCGCAACTGGGCATCATCCAGCCCGCCGGTCGCCTCCTTGCGGTAACGGGAAATAAAGGGAACCGTGGCCCCCTCATCCAGCAGGCGGATGGCGGCGGCGATCTGTGCAGGCCTGGCGGCAATCTCGGTCGCAAGCCGTTGTTCAATGGAAGGAAGCATAAGTCAATGTACCGTAATGAATGAGAGCCATGGCGGCGCGCGCAACGTGCGCGGTCCTGGCTGAAAAGCGGCGGTTCAATGCTTCTTTTGAATAAACTCGATCTTGTACCCATCCGGGTCGGACACGAAGGCGATCACCGTGGTGCCGTGCTTCATCGGCCCGGCCTCGCGGATCACGCTGCCGCCCTTCTGCCTCACTAACTCGCAGGCTTCGGCAGCGTGATCCACTTCCACCGCGATATGGCCAAAACCGGTTCCCAGGTCGTATTGCTCCACGCCCCAGTTGTGGGTCAGCTCGATCACCGCCCCGTCCTGCTCGTCCTGGTAGCCGACGAACGCCAGGGTAAACTTCCCGTCCGGATAATCCGTCCGACGCAGCAACTTCATCCCCAGCACCTCGGTATAGAACGCAATCGAACGCTCCAGGTTGCCAACCCGGAGCATGGTATGAAGAATTCGCATCAGGGATCTCCCGCTAGAATAATCACAAAATAACGATGCCGGACACGTCGCCGCGATCGGAATCAAACAGCCTGCGGCAAAAAGCCGGATTCCGGTATTATATTTCCAATCCATTCACCATTCGACCCGGACAGCGAAAATCCTGCAACCCGCCCTGACCTTCTCCCCTGCCATGACCCCAGCCCGAAAACCCAAAGGCCGCACCCTCGCCGAATTCGAACAGCTCCAGCCCGCAGAAAAATTGCTGCTGGATGCCTGCTGGAAGGGGGCAACTGCGTGCTTTGCCGATTCCCGCCCCGAAGCGGCGCATGAGAATAACACCGTGCGCGCCGCCTTCCTACGCTTTCTGGCGCTGGGCGGGGACGAACAGGCTCCGGTGCATGAACGGGGCGTACAGCTTCAGGGCGCATGGATCAAAGGAACGCTGGACCTGACCTCCGCGAGCGTTCCTTCCGGTTTGAGCATGGTACATTGCCAGTTCAGCGAAACGCCTCTTTTTACCGGCACAGACATCGCCGGGACACTCGACTTCACCGGCTCCCGATTTCCGAGCTTTACAGGGATGGGAATGACTGTGAGCGGTAACCTAGTTTGCACTGGCGCGACTTTCTACGGCAAAAAGGGCATAGCCTTGGCTGCGGATCGCGCGATAATCAAGGGAACCGTATTCCTGAAAAATACCCGTGCCACCTGAACAGTGCGTCTACCGGGTGCCAAGATCTTGGGTGACCTCGCATGTATTGACACGACATTCGACTACAAGGTGGGCAATGCCCTGTTGGCAGATGGAATGACCATAAACAATGCATTTTTTTTCAGAAATACATCGAGTTCCGGCAGAATCTCGCTCGCCGGGGTGCATGTTGGCAGGTTGCTGGACGATGCCAACAGCTGGGCTAATTGCATTATCCTGGACGGATTGACCTATGGCGGCATAACCGGCGATGCACCCACGGACGCAACCACCCGCCTTGCCTGGCTAAACAAGCAGTCACCGGAGCATGCCGGGCGCAGTGGGGAGGGCGCCGACTTCAAGCCCCAACCATGGAAGCAGCTGGCCAAAGTGCTGCGCGAAATGGGCCATGCAGAAGATGCGCGACAGGTGTCCATCGCCTTCGAGCACCGTCTGCGCCAAGCCGGATGGATCGGCAAGGCTCCTGCATCCTGGGACACGCTACGCACCGGAATCTACCAGAAAATCTGCCGGGCAGGACACTACCTGTTCGGGTTGCTCACCGGCTACGGCTACCGCCCATTGCGGCTTTTGGCCTGGATGTTGGGAATGTGGCTGGTCTGTGCTCTTTTTTTCTGGTGCGCAGCGCTGGAAGGCGTATTCGGGCCATCCAGCCCGCTGGTGTTCCAGAATCCGGCCTATGCGGACTGCCAGCCGCCCGGCGGCAACTGGTATATATGCGGAAAACTGCCTGAGGAATATTCCGGATTCAGCCCGCTGGCCTATTCGCTGGACGTCATCCTGCCGTTCGTGGACTTGCAGCAGGCAAACAGCTGGGCCCCGCTGATCCCGACACCCGAGGCTGCCTGGCATAGGGAAATTCTTATATGGACGCCTCCCGGAGATCAAGTGATTTTACATGTTGGTTTCGGGTATGGTCGCAGTCTTATATCCGGCCTGTTTGTGCAGACGGACAGCCTGCTGGCCCTGATGGAATTCGCTGACGAGGTCCTCATCTG